>CAZQIQ010000120.1:0-2513 GCA_964593835.1 uncultured Chitinophagaceae bacterium | reverse complement strand
GTAAGCAGAAATGCTGGTCTGCGCTTCATTAATAATACGCTGATTGAGTTTTTCAATATCATTTTTTTTGTAGAGGCCGCGATCGTTCACCGTAAAATCCAGGACATCCGCTACTACCTTCGGAGCAGCAATTTTATAGCTAATCTGTCCCTGGATCGTTACCGACTGATAATCACGGGTAGTTTCCGTAAAGATGAACGGAAGATCATTACTGCCGAGCGGAATAGCGACGATCGAACTGTTGGGGGCAAAATAAAAAAACGATAATCCTCTTCCCTCATTAATTATCCTTCCCCGTTTATAATGCAGTACATAGGTCATGGAATCGAAACGAATGTGTTGAATACCAAACATGTTATTTAATTTAGGAGTGAATGATTATAGATTGATATGAAATTGATGGGGTTTTATTTTTTTGTTGAACCGAAATAATTCGGGGTGCCGGTTCTGAGAGCCTTCTCTTTTCAGTCCCGTATTGAGCACATATTCTGCTGCGAGTATCTTACGTGCGAAATTTCTTCTGTCAATTGAAAGGCCGGTAATAGTTTCATAGAGCCGGTGCAATTCACTCATCGTAAATAATTCATCCAGTAGTTCAAATCCTGCAGGATGATATTGAATCTTCGCCTGTAGCCTTGCGAGCGCAGCTGTACAAATACCGTTATGATCGAATCCCAGCACGGGTATTTTGTCAACAGGGAACCATTGTACGTCATTGGTCATTGCTCCTGCGGAGAGTTGAAATTTCGTAGGATTGACCAGTGCGTAATAGGCGACTGATATTACCCTGCCACGCGGATCACGCGAGGGTTCATCGAAGGAATATAATTGTTCCAGATAGACATCATTGATTCCTAGTTTGGTTTGCAGGATACGTGAACAGGTCTCCTGAAACGTGTCGGCAAAATGCACAAATCCTCCCGGTAATGTCCATTCATTCTTAAACGGGGCATCTTTTCGATTCAGTAGTAATACAGACAATTCTTCCACGTAGTATCCAAATACTACCAAGTCCACTGCGAGGGCAGGATTGTTATAGCGTTTTGTTTGTGTCATTTCAACACAAACAAACAACAAATTATTCGATTATCCAAAATGTGGCAATTATTTTTTAATTTCTGTATGTCCAAACGGCGATTATTAATAACGAAATAATAAGAGTTCAGTTAATAATAATATCCCATCGGTAAGAAGGTCATTTATGCGGCGGTTAATTCCGGTATCCGTACGCGGCAGTTTGCCACTATCTTCCAGGTTGAGAAATACATAGATATCCTTGAGGGCATACTTAACGCAGCGGTATTTATTTTAATTTATCCATTGCCACTCGTTTTGTTTTTTCAGTTGCACTATCCAGTTGTTTTTTGTAACCGTTCATTGCACTTAGCGCTGGTAAATTTTCCTGATATTTTTCTATTATTGGAATGGTATAAGCCAGTTTGCACAACGCATGAAAATTTTGTAGTTCGGTCATACGTTGTTCCATTTTTTCTTTTACCGACTGGTGACGGGCGATTTGTTTTTGGTAATTTAACTCACTCCTTTTCACCAGCGAATCGGCGAGCCTACGCCATGAGGAATCCGTCATCGATGCAACCACGGATCTGGCATTCTCGTAATATTCGTTGTTTTTCCCCGTGAAAACAGTGTAGGCACGCAATGAATCATCTTTGGCACCTGGCAGTGCATCCATCATTTTTTCCAGGGTATTCAAGGCTGAATCTTTTTGTACCCATTCCGCATAAAGGATTTCAACGAGATCCTGCTGGCCACGCTTGTAGATGAGTGAGGAACTGGTATTATTTTCCTGGAGCGCCTTTGGTGTATCGGCTGCAACAGGAGGATTTCTTGGAGAATTTGTACAGGCTATCGCAAGCACCATTATTACCAGACCATACCGTTTCATACGTAAATTGATGATGTGACTAATGACTGAAGATAACTATTTTGTAGTCGTTGTGCTTATTACTGCGGCGCCTGTGTTTTTATCCGGTCACCTTCCATGCTTACTCCGTATGTTCATTGATTTTGCAATTCTCCGCGACTTCAATAAATGTATCATAATAATTAGTGATGTGCATGTGCATCGTTCGATGGAAGGTATTTTCTGGATAATATCGGAGGAAAATTCACTCATCCTGCTAACGTTGATATCAAATAGTCAGATCTCTATATTTATCCCAGGCTGAAATGTTTTAATCCAGTCGATGAGCGAAGTGATTCTTTTATCACCGCTTACCAGACGGGTCCAAAGTCATTGTTTTCGAGCTGGAAAATATCAAGGGTCATCCGATTTTATTTCCGGTGGTGACGTTAGTGATTATGGAACTATTCGTATCGAAGATGCGTAAGATTCCGGCGGTGCTCAAGACGTGCTGAAAATGAAAGAAAGTGGAGTGTTAATAATGGATGAAAACAAAAACGGGACCTAAGTCCCGTCAAGTGGAGCCGGCGGGAGTCGAACCCGCGTCCAAACATATTCGCCGAAAGCTTTCTACATGCTTATTTCCTTA
>CAZQIQ010000119.1:0-2520 GCA_964593835.1 uncultured Chitinophagaceae bacterium | reverse complement strand
TGGAACGCAACCCATCCCAGCGCAGATAGGCGAAGATGCCGAGCGCCAGAGTCAGCACGCTCAAGGCAAGCATCGGCGTGAAGCCGTGCCAAAGGGACAGCGAATAGGCGATCGGCTGTCCGGCGATGGCGCTTGCGGCCGGCACGATCAGGCCGTCGCCGACCAGCCACGGCGCGAGGCCGAACAGAAGGCCGAGGATCGCCAGCACTATCGGCCCGGCCAGCATGGCGAAGCCGGGATCGTGCGGCGTCTTTGGTGTCGCAGTCAGGTCGCCGGAAAAGCAGCGCACCGCGACGACGCCCGCCACCACGACCATCGCCGCGTTTGCGACAAGTGCTGCCGCCACCAGCACCCATCCGGCCGACGCCGCCAGCCCGGTCTCATAGACGAGTTCCTTGGCGGCGAAGCCGATGAAGGGCGGCAGCCCTGCCATCGACAATCCACCCAGAAGCGCCACGGTCGCCGTCACCGGCATGAAGTGGCGCATGCCCCCGAGCGCGGAAGAATCCCGCGTGCCCGTTTCATGGTCGATGATGCCCGCGACGAGAAACAGGCACGCCTTGTAGAGCGCATGCACGATCAGGAAGGCGACGACGGCGACCGCCGCCAGTTCGCCCGGAATGCCGATCAGCATGGTCAGCGTGCCGAGCGAGACGATGGTCGAATAGGCGAGCACGCGCTTCAGGTCGGTCTCGCGCATCGCCAGCACCGAGCCCGTCAGCATGGTCGCGGCGCCGAACCCGGTCAGCAACGCAATCCATAGCGCATGGTCCGAGAAGACCGGATCGAAGCGCGCGAGCAGATAAACGCCGAGCTTCACCATGGTCGCCGAGTGCAGATAGGCGGACACCGGCGTCGGCGCGACCATCGCATTGGCGAGCCAGGAATGAAGCGGGGCCTGCGCGGACTTCGCGAACGCGCCAGCCGCGAGCAGCACGATGATCGTGGAGCTGAGAGGATGCGCGGCGATCACCTCGCCCCGGTCGAGGATCTCCGTGATGGAAAAAGTGCCCGCGACCGAACCGAGCAGGATGACGCCGGCCAGCATCGCAAGGCCACCCGCGACCGTGACGAGGAACCCTTGCTGGGCCGAGCGTCGCGACGCCGCCTCTTCCGGCGAATAGCCGATCAACAGGAATGAGGTAAGGCTGGTCAATTCCCAGAACACGACCAGCAGCACGAGGTCGTCGGCCAGCACCGCGCCGAGCATGGAGGCCATGAACAGCGTCAGCACCGCATAGAACCGCGCGAGGCGCGGCGCTCCCCGCAGATAGGCGGACGCGTAGAGGAAGACCGCGCCGCCGATGCCGGAGATCAGCAGCGCGAAGGTGAGCGACAGCCCGTCGAGCCGGAAGGCGGCCTCGATGCCGAGACTCGGTATCCAGCGATGCGCCTCCAGGACGATCCCGCCCCCCGCGACCTGCGGCAGCAGCACGCAGAAGCTGGCGAAGAGGAGAAAAGGTATCACCGCCACAAAGGGCGAGGATCGCCCGCCAGCCCACCCGACGAGCGGCGCGAACACGAAGGCGAAGGCGATAAGGGCGAGAAGGATCATCGTGCGAGGCTTCCGTTGTGGAGAACCTCATAGAAAGTTTCATGCCAGTTTCGCTGACGCCGGAATGATCTCGTTATCTCATTGATTTTGAAAGAGTAGCTTCCGATCTGCCCCGCGGCGGCAGAACGCGACGTTCAGAAACGTGAACATCGTGAACCGAAGATGTTAACCTGCGTGAACGTCAACGATGCTAACGATCGAGGATGACTATAAGCTCGCTGCATAGTTCGGCATGGACCTTGTCGCGTTTCCAGCCGGAGGGAGGCAGAACGATCTCACCTATGAGCGAGCGCAACGCTTCGGCCGCCTCGCGGCCGTCATAAGGATCGTTGAGAGCTTCAGTGAACCGCTCCACGTTCCGGCGATAGGCGTTGGCGATGTTGGGATGCACATCCGGCACATCGGCAGGAGCCTCCACCATGCAGGCGAACGGCATACTCGACAAAATAACATATCCGTGCCTCAATGTGGTCTTCGCAGGGAAGAAACATTCGGGCAAACAAGCCTTTCTTGGGGGCGCATGACGATATTATCCATTCGCTCGCAAGACTTCGAGATTTCCCGCCGCGTCGAAGAATTTCAGAACGTTGTTGCTGCGATTACAAAGGTGAACTTCGTTCCGGACGATGAGGATTTGTTTACCTCCGAGACGTCAATCGGCGTTCTGCAAAATCTGATCGTCGGTTATGGGCGGCACTCCGCGTCAACGGCGTTTCGCACATCCGGCCACGCCGCCGAGACCGACGACAATGTGATGTTCCACATTCCGCTTTCGGGAAGCTGTTCCATCGAACAGCGGGGCGGCGAGCGCACCGAACTGAAATCCGGCCTTGTCTATGCCGATCCCGGCGAGGTTCCCGGAGTCATCAGGTTTCATGGCGAGCCGACGGAAGGTTTCTATGTGTCGGTTCCGCGCATCCATCTCTCCGCCGCGCAGCATGGCGTTGAGCCCCACGGTCGCGGCG
>CAZQIQ010000118.1:0-2782 GCA_964593835.1 uncultured Chitinophagaceae bacterium | reverse complement strand
GCGGGTTGAGTTCCACGCTGATGACATTGCCGAAGTCTTCCGCGAAGAAGGTGGCAGTCGGCAGATCGGCGCGTGCGCCGCCAGCCGTTTCGTAGAAATAGGGCTCGCTCATGTTCCAGTTGTTGGGAAGCGTCAGGGAGATACCGCTTGGCTCATGCCGGACCTCACAGCCTCCCGGCGCGTTGGTGCAGGTAAAGGCAACGTCCTCGTCGTGGCCGGTTTCAGCATTGCTGCGATCACCGTCCTCTGCCACCGGAATTTCAAAGCTGTTTTCTCCCCCGGCGGTCACGGTGATGGTGTCGGCGAGGAAGATGCCTTCGGCTTCGTTGATCCCTTCCACTGCATATGTTCCCGGCTCAAGATCGATTATCAGCATGTGTTCGAAGTCGTTCAGGGCGAAAGCGACATCGGAGACAGGTGTGTCGGTGCGGATAGCCGACCACTGAACCCGCTTGCCGCCAATTTCGAAGGGGGTGAGCAGGCGGACCGAAACCGTTTGGGCATCCTGCGAGGGTCTATCGGATGGCAAGGGGGCGGTGCCGCTCATAACGACAAAATCGGAAGGTGCGGGACCATGCACGGCTTCGCGCATTTCGGCCAGCGAGGGTGGCTCATAGTCGCCCGGCCACATGACAACGCTCATGCCTTGCCCACCCGATGACAGTGTGCCTGCATAACCGAGGCCGTAGGGCGTGAGATAGAGAGTCATGAGTGCGGGGATCGGCTCGCCCACCGTGAAGGTCATGCGCAGCACGTTACCTTCCAGCGTTGCAGTCGTGAATGTGCCTTCCCGTCCGGCGGCTTGTGGCCCGGCAAGTCGTTCCCCGGCCGTCCAGCCTCCGCCAATCGGGCCATTGGGCTGAGCCTGTTCGAGAGCAAGCGTCAGCAACTGATCTGCTCCCGCCTGCACTTGATAAGGCGGCACACCGATAATTTGCCACGGACCGCCAAGCGTCGTCGCCGAAGCCTCATCGTCGGATGAATCGACGGGCGGGATGATGAAGTCGTTGTTCTGGCCGGGATAGATTTCCACCTCGGCGCTGAACTCCACCTCACCCGGTCCCGTGGTCGAAACGCGATAGCGGCCCGGCTCGAACTCGCCTTCGCCAACGACCATTTCGGAGATGGGAGACCAGGCTTCCGGGCTCATGTCCGGATCGAGCGGGACCGCAGACCACCAGAGCGGGACTTGTGGGAAATTGTCCGGGATACGGAACGTCGCCCGCACCATTGGCATGGCGTCCTGACCGGGCACGGCTTGCGTTGCGGCAGCGGCCTGCGCGGCGAGGTCGGCGGTATTGGTGAGGCCGGTGTCCTCGAAGGGCACGCCTACGCCGAATTCACGGAAGAACAATATCTCCTGCTGGTTACCCGAGATGTAACGGAGTTCGTAGATGCCGGACTCCGCCGGTGCCCGCAGGCCCATGCGCTGGGTCTGCCGGTTGCTGTAGGGCTGGCCCCAGTCGCCTTGATAGTCATTGGGCGCTGCGCCGGGCCGGGCGATCACGATGCGCTGACCGACCTGATTGGGGCCGCGCCACGTGAACTCGAACCGTCTGTCGGGCTCGACCGAACCGATGGCGTCAAAGCCGTTGGATGGCGAAACCACCTCAATCGGCTGGCGCGCGATGACCGTGCCGTCATGCGCGATCATGACCAGATCGTACTCGCCTGGCTCGGTCGGCGCTGCCTTGGAAAACGGATTGTTGCCCAGTTCGCCAGCGCCACCGATAACGCCGAAGGATGGGCCAACCGAAGGCATGCCTTCTCCGCGCAGAGTGAAACCGGCGTAGTAGTCAGGGCGCGCGCTACCCTGATACGAAATGGAATAGGTGTGCCCGGCCTCGGCCTTCGGGCCAATGTCGAAAAACGCTTCCTCGACAACCGGCTCAGGCTCGCGAGCGGGTTCGGCCCGCGCGATCTGGTTGAGCGCGTCGGCCAGTTCCTGCCCGGTCTGGGGTGTAAGCAGCAGACCACCCGTGGCGTCGGCCACGCAACTCATCGCTGCGGCCTCTTGCGAAGTCAGCCCGAACCCCACCACATGCGCGCGGATGGCGATGCCTTCCTGCGCCAGTTGCGCGGCCAGCGCGCAAGGATCGGCGTCGCAGGTTTCAAGCCCATCGGTCACGAGGATGATATCGGCTGATTCCGCCGTGGGCGGGATCATCGAGGCGGCAAGCGAGAGCGAGTCCGTGATCGGCGTCATGCCGCGCGGATTGAGGCGGTTGAGCCGGGCGGACAGGTCAGAAGGGCTGTTGACCCCGACATTGGCGATCACCTCAATGTCCGAGCAATCACCGCGCCGGTTGTGGCCATAGGCGATGACGCCGAGCGGGACGGAATTGTCACGGCTGACAAAAAAGTCCCCGATCACGTCACGTGCGACCTCGACCTTGGTGATCCCACCATCGAGTTGCCCCCACATCGACCCTGATGCGTCGTAGATCAAGATCGAGGCGCTGTCGGCCTGTTGGGCCGCCACGGGAAGCGCGAACCCGACCAAGGCGCTGAAAGCGGCCAGATGTCCGATGCGCCTCAAACCAGCCAGTGGGCCGGTTTTCCTCTTGTGGTGCGATGTCACGATGTCGATCCCTCCTCACGAACCGGGAACGGCAAAGCCAAGATCGGGCGCACCGCGCCCGCCCATGGCCTTGTCCTTGATCTTGTTGAATTGCTTTGAGACGCCCGACAGTTTGGCGTCCCATTCGGGATCGGGCTGCTGTCCCTCGATGGTCCTGAAATAGACGTCCATCATGCAGGTTATGGCGAAGGGCTCGATCAG
>CAZQIQ010000117.1:0-2788 GCA_964593835.1 uncultured Chitinophagaceae bacterium | reverse complement strand
AACTCCGCCAACAAGAAAGAAAACGCGCCCGACAGGCCCGCTTCGCCAAAAGAAAAAAATAGCCCGGGGCGTGTAGTTGACCGGACGCTCACGGCCGGGTTTCCTGCAAACTGGCAAGAGTACGACACCCAAACGTTTCCCAGCGGGTGGAGGTTTGCGGAGCATAGCGATGGCTGGGTGCGGCCTTGGCAGGACATAAAAAACTGGTACAAGGCGTTTCTGCGACCTCAGATGAGTATCGGAGTTCGTTAGAGAGTGCTATCTTTTGGAGAAACATAATGGCGTTACATTTCAGGCTTTCTCTTCAAATGCTCGGGTGCATGATTTTAGTTACTTGGTCGGGATGCTCCGAGTCACCTACTGCGTCGCTGGTTAAACAGCAAGGCAAGACTGTTGCGAAGGAAATGTCGTCCATCGTCACTGAGCCTCTTTCTGCTACTAGTGTTGTCGAAAAATTGAGTGAGGACGTTGAGGGCAAAGAATCATCACAGATTGAAACAGTTGAGTTTAAGGAGACTACTGGAAATCCGCTTATTTCTGACACCGCAATCTATGGCGATATCTCCTTTGAGTTGCACTCTTTGCCAGGAATGGTTGCTGCCGCTTCTGCTGAAGCAGAAGACAAGACGGAACCAATGCTTCAAAGGCTATTAAATGGCTTAAGTCATCCTACCAAAGAAATGGAAGATGCTGTCGAAAGACGGATTATGCAGGAGCCTGAATGGCTGCATGTAAGGTCTCTTGAAGAGCGGCTCATAAAAATGCGGCATGTGTGCATTTCTCGATATTTAAAAGCACATAGGCGATATTTTGCTTCTGGAACTATTGTTGGAGCTATAACCGAATTTTGTGTACGGGCAGGCGTTGCAAAGGGCGGCGTGCTTGGAGAGAAATGTGTTTATCACGCCCCATTTTCCCCAGGAGCACGCCGCTATGTCCGAGCGTACCGCATCGACCGTTGCGTTTCCAGCGTCGCAGGATGCTTTATCTGAAATTCTCCGCGAAGGCGCCCAACGCATGCTCGCCCAAGCGATCCAAGCCGAAGTGGACGACTGGCTCGACGCGCGATGCGCGTGCGTCGACGACCAAGGACGACGTCAGGTGGTCCGCAACGGACATCTGCCTGAGCGGAAGATTGTCACCGCGTTGGGCGAAATCGCCGTGCAACAGCCGCGCGTGCGCGACCGTCGCTCCGACGAACAACGCGAACATTTTTCGTCGAAGCTGCTGCCGCCGTATCTGCGGAAGACAAAGAGCATGGAGGAATTGATTCCCTTTCTCTACCTCAAAGGCATCAGCACGGGCGGCTTTCAAGAAGCCCTTGCGGCGTTGCTCGGCCCCGACTGCCCCGGGTTGTCGGCGACGACGATTACACGCTTGAAAAGCGTCTGGGAGCAGGAGTACGCCGCGTGGTCGCAACGTTCGTTGAAAGAATGCGAGTACGTCTACGTCTGGGCCGACGGCATTCACACGAACATCCGTCTCGAAGAAGACCGGCAATGCATGCTGGTGCTGATGGGCGCCACAAAAGACGGCAAAAAAGAGCTAATCGCCATGACCGACGGGCATCGCGAAAGCGCCCAATCGTGGCGCGAGTTGTTGCTGGACGTAAAGCGTCGCGGGCTGACGACGGCGCCGAAGCTGGCGGTCGGCGACGGGGCGCTCGGCTTTTGGAAAGCGTTGGCCGAGGTGTTTCCGACCACGCAGGAGCAACGTTGTTGGGTGCATAAAACGGCGAACGTGCTCGACAAACTTCCGAAGGGAAAGCAGCCGAAGGCCAAAAGCATGATCCATGAAATCTGGATGGCCGAAACACGCAACGAAGCGAACCAGGCGTTCGACGCCTTCCTAGAAACCTACGAGGCGAAATACCCCAAGGCGACCGACTGCTTGCGCAAAGATCGCGACGTGCTGCTGACGTTCTACGATTTTCCGGCCGAACATTGGCGTCACCTACGCACGACGAACCCAATCGAGTCGACATTCGCCACGATTCGTTTGCGTCATCGCCGTACGAAAGGAAGCGGCAGCCGCATCGCTTCGCTGACGATGATGTTCAAACTGGCCGAGAGCGCCAGCCGTGGTTGGCGTTTGCTCAACGGCAGTCAACTGTTGCCTGAAGTAATTCAAGGAACCGTCTTCGTCGACGGATTAAAACAAGACCAAGCCGCCGCCTGATGCAACAGGCCTGTACACAAGATTTGACAATAGCTCCTATTGTTGATGAAAACGGCGATCTTGTTCGAGATGTAAGTATTGTAATTCGACGTCAATGGTACCCGTCGGATAGTACTGAGATAAGCGAAGATGCTCGCCACTTCCTTTCAGTGGACGGAAGATTTGAGTTATTAATTGAGTTCTCAAATCGAGATAGAGTAAGGCATGATGTCATAGTTATTGAGGCGACGAAGAGCCGATATCGACAAATTTCGTTTAGTGAGTCGACATTGAAGCTTTCCAGCGAAAGACAGCTTCAA
This sequence comes from uncultured Chitinophagaceae bacterium, assembly GCA_964593835.1. Lineage (GTDB taxonomy): Bacteria > Bacteroidota > Bacteroidia > Chitinophagales > Chitinophagaceae > Flavitalea. Next base: position 311 of record CAZQIQ010000117.1, on the reverse strand, counting down.
CTCGCTGCCGAGGCAGCTAAGGGGGAAATCCCGACGATCATAGAGCGATTTTCAGGGATAACCGTAGTACTTCACAAGAGATGAGGTTTCTTGCGTTCATGGAGTCTCATGTTATGCCGAGAGAATCATGTTCTTATCTATTTGTGGTATTGATGCTCTTCATTTGCAGTGGGGCGGGAGCTACTCTGATTGGTTGCAGTGCCAATGCTCCAACTGCGGCAGAGGATTCGGAGCAGGCTGTCCCTGGGAATGACGGGCATCAAATGGCTGGCGCATTGCCATTATCGCTGAGGCTCGAGGAGAGCGATGAG
>CAZQIQ010000116.1:0-2871 GCA_964593835.1 uncultured Chitinophagaceae bacterium | reverse complement strand
GCCATGTGCGGCGTCGCCGGCTCGGGTCGCGACCAGTAGCTGCCGGTCTTCTAATGCGGTTTTTGCACCGCGTCAAAGCCGGAAAACCATGATGCGGCGCCCGCTTAGGCCGGCTTCGCCCTTCAATCGATTGAAGGGCGAAGCCTTATCAGCGCCGGCAGGTCATTGGTTCCTTGCCGGCCTTCATCCACAGCGCCTCGCGGTCCTCGACCACCAGCGCGAGGCCGCCCTCGCCGTAGCGGCTGGTCTGGGTCGGCGGCGAGGCGGGCAGGTCGTAGCTGTCGCCTTCCGCCTCCACCAGCCGTACCGCCGTGCGCATGTTCTCGACCGTGATCCTGCCGGCCGCGCCGCAGTCGTAGGTGGCCTGGCGCGGTTGGGCGGCCGCCGTTTCGGCGATGGTCTGCCGCCCCTGCGGCTGCTGGCCGTCGGCGACGCAGGCCGCGAGCAGAAGGGCGAGCCCGGCGAGCGGCGCGGACCGCGAGAGGCGGCGGCCCGCGGGAGGAATCGTCATCATGGGCGGCAGACTTATCCCCAATTCCGGCGAAAGATCAACGACGATGCGATTCAGGGAACGTCGTAGCGGATGACGAAGCTGGTCCAGTCGGCCGGGGCGGCGATCTGCTCGTAGAGGCGCCTGCCGTCTTCCGGCTGGCGCGGGGCGTTGAGCGCGAGCCGCGACCAGCCGCGCTCCTCCGCCTGCTCGGCCAGGAGGTCGACCAGCGCCTTGGCGATGCCCTTGTTGCGGTGCTCGTGGTGGACGTAGAGATGGTCCACCTGTCCGCAGCGCAGGCCGGTGACGGGGTCGGGCAGGTCGGTGAAGACCGCGAAGCCCACCAGCGTCCCGTCGAGCCGCGCGCCCATCACCTCGGCCGTGCGGTCCTGCAGCAGCGTCTCGGCGTAGAACGCGTCGGGCCGGCGCGGCGCGCCGCGCTTGAGCGCCTGCGCATAGGCGGCGAGCAGCGGCGCGAGGTCGCGCGCTTCCCTGAGCCGCAAGAGCGCGATGTCGATCTGGTGGTGGGAAGCCATGGACCGCTCCTCATTGACGCGCGTTCTATCGGCGGTTCGGCGGCCGCCTGTCAATCGCGCCGTTAACCATAATCGCCGGTTGGCTGCCTCCACGGAACGCCGGGCCTTAACAAAGGTTAATAAGCGGTTAATGTCGGCAAGAGCGAGGCCACGATCCCTCATCGCCACAGGAGCGAACCACATGCGCAGTCTCATCGCCGTTCTCAGCCTGGCGGCCGCTTCAGTGCTCGCCGCCGGTTCCGCGAACGCCGGCAGCGTCGTGATCAAGGATAGCGTGCACGCCGATTCGTTCGGCAATCTGGTGATCCACAGCCCGGCCGGCTACAAGCGCATCATCGTCGGCATGGGCCATACCGCCGAAGCCTACAACGTGACCGGCTCCTACTACGAGCCCGAAGGCCCGGACGTCGTCTATGCCGAACGGCCGGCGAGGCAGGCCGAGGCCCGCCGCTGCTGGCGCCCGCCGCATGTCTGGCACGGCCGCAGCCACATGTACGGCCTGCCGCAGGGCGTGGTGCCGCAGGCGCCGCTCGTCTGCGAATAGACGACCGGGCTGCTATTTCGCCGCGACGGCGCGGCCGTCGTCGATGACGTGGTGGAGACGGCTCACGCGCACGCGGTCGCGGCCGTCGCGCTTGGCCTCGTAGAGCGCCGCGTCGGCGCGGGCCATCAGCGCCGCCGGCCGTTCGTCGGCGTTCATCTCGGCGACGCCGAAGCTGGCGGTGAAGCGCGTGCCGGCCGGAATGTCGGCCAGCCGCGCGCCCGAGAAGGCGGCGCGCACGCTTTCGGCGAACAGCCGGGCGGTGGCGAGGTCGCAGCCCGGCAGCACCGCGGCGAATTCCTCGCCGCCGATGCGTCCCAGCACGTGATGGCCTGCCGCGCGCTCACGCAGGGTGGCCGCGAACAGGGCGATGAGCCGGTCGCCGCCCGCGTGGCCCCAGTTGTCGTTGACCGTCTTGAAGTTGTCGAGGTCGCAGATGACCAGCGACACCGGCAATCCACTGCGGGCGCGCTGGCGGACGATCTCGCCCAGGCGCTCCTCGAAGCCGCGCCGGTTGAGCAGCCCCGACAGGATGTCGGTCTCCGACCGCGCCGTGATGTCCCTGACGATGTCGGCCGTCACCAGCGCAAGCAGCAGCAGCCCGGTCGCCACCGCGAGCACCACGCCCATCGACTGCGAGATCATCGCATAGGTGGTCAGGAGGTAGTCCTGCGGGCCGGCCCCGGACCCTCCCGTCAGCACCGCCAGCACCGGCTTCATCAGGAAGTGCAGCGCGTTCAGGCCGAGGAAGCCGGCAAGCACATTGTCGACCGCGCGCCTGTGGCGGGCCTTCAGCACGATCCACGCGCCGATCGCCAGCATGACGAAGAACGGCGCCTGGTAGAGCGCCATCCGCACGAAATCGTCGCGCTCCATGTCCCTGATCAGGGCGCTGACGAGCAGCGAAACGCAGAAGGCGGCGCCGAGAAGCGCGTGCGGCGCCGCGACGCCGTAGCGCCTGGCGATGCCGATATTCAGGAAAAGAAGCGTGACGAGGAAGGCGGCGTGGCCGAGGAAGATGCCCAGCCGCAGATCGTGGAAGGCGGGCAGGGCGAATTCGAGCAGCGCGTAGACCATGCCGGTCGCGTAGGAGAGGGCGAACCAGCGCGCGCAGGCATGGCGGCGGTCGTAGACCGCGATCATCAGGAAGGTGGCGCCGAACAGGCCCGCCACCAGGAGTGTGATGATGAGGATGAATGCCGCGCCGCTCATGGAGGGTCCCGTTGCTGGCGGGCAGCTTGACGGAAACGCGCGAAAAAGACGTTAACGCGGCCCGGCCTCGGCGCTCCTCTCCGGCGATTGCG
>CAZQIQ010000115.1:0-2988 GCA_964593835.1 uncultured Chitinophagaceae bacterium | reverse complement strand
CGTCGATCGAGTGCTGCCACCCGTCGAGGTCGTCCAGGATCGTCGGGTCGTTCACGGCGAACATGAACGCGCGGCGGTGGCCCGCCTGCTCGACGCCTTCGAGCTTCACCGAGTACTCGGACGGGGTTGCCTTCCCGCCCGTCACCCGCACGCGGCGGTCGGTGAGCGCCTCGTACTTGGCGTTCGTGAGGTCGATGACCACACCGGGCTCCACCATCGTGAAGGGGTCGGCGACCTCGTGCAACTGCACCGAGCTGACGCTGAACGGGGTGCACCGCACCTCGTCGCGCAGCGGCTCGCATTCGATGCCGTCGTTCGACACCTCGACACGCAGCACGTCGAGGCGCGTGCGCGGCTCGGCCGCCGACGTGCCGCACTCGGCGATCTTGCCGGCATGCCAGGCAAGGCCCGGATCGATCCCGCGCATCAACGGGATCGCGGCGAAGATGGCGGTGTCCGTCGAACGGCCCGCGAGCACCACATCGGCACCGGCAGCCACGGCCGCCTGGAACAACTCGGCGCCGAGCACCCCCACGATGCGGATGCTGCGCCGGGCCACGTCGGCGTCATACGCGGGCGCCGGATGCAGGGCGCGGAGCCGGCCGGCTTCGATGTGCTCGACCACGATCTCGGGATCGAGCTCGCTGTAGATCTTGGCGACCTTCAGCGACAACCCGCGTTCCACGGCGATCTCCTCGACGAGCTCGGCCATGTAGTCCACGTTGTCGTCCGAGCCCGAGATCCCGCACGAGCCGATGAGCAGCGGCACGCCGTGCTCCTTCGCCGCGGGCACCAGCAGGCCGAGCTCGTGGCGATACGCGCCGTCACGGTTCCGCGGGCGCCCGCTGGCCAGCGAGATCGGACCACCGTCGGTGGAGCCGGCGTCGGCGCCGATGAAGTCCACCGGGCCCTCCAGGCCGCGCCGCAGCGAGGCCTCGAGGAAGCCGGTGCCGAGGGCGCCGATCGACAGGAAGCTGACCTTCTCGGCAGTGCTCGCGCTCACGACGACTGCTCCTCGAAGGGGTACAGCCGCTTGGCGTTGCCACTCAAGATCAGGTCGCGCTCCGCCGCCGGGATCTGGGAGAAGACGGCGTGGATGTTCGTCGCCGAGTTCGGCCAATCGCTGCCCGAGTGCGGGAAGTCGCTGGACCACATGATGCGCTCCAGGCCGACCGCATGGCGGTTGGCGATCGCGAAGTGGTCGGTGATGTACGTGTAGTAGAAGTGCCGCTCGATGATCGCCGAGGGCAGCTCCTGCGTCCGCAGCTCCCGTCCGGCCGTCTTGCGCAGGAACCGGTTGTCGAGCTGCTCCTTGATGTACGGCACCCAGCCGGCGTCGACCTCGACGAACACGAGGCGCAGGTCGGGGATGCGCTGCAACGTGCCGCTCGCCATGAACTGCTGCATCCGCACCGCGGCGTCGCTGAAGCGCAGCGCGGATCGCGCGGCCTGCTCGGTGGCAGGACCGACGTGGATGTCGCGCGGCATCGTCTGCCCCAGGGCCACGTGGATGTGGAGCGCCAGGCCGCGCTCGGTGACGGCGCGCCACACGGGCTCGCACTCCTCGGTGAGGTCGAGGCTGCCGGTCGGGTAGCACCCGAACATCGGGGCGATCATCCCGGGGCGACCGGCGACGCGCTCGATCTCGGCGAGCGCCTGGTCGACGCCACGGTTGGGGATGATGAACGCGCCGCCGAGGCGGGTCGGGTCCACGCTGCAGAACTCGCTGAGCCAGTCGTTGTAGGCCTGCACCATCGCGAGGTGCAGCTCGGGGTCCTTGGTGGCGAACATCAGCTGCGAGATGCGCGGCGTGGGGTAGACGATCGCGGCGTCGACCTTGTCCACGTCCATCTCGTCGAGACGGGCCTTCGGATCGTGACCACCGGGGCGCAGGTCCTCCCAGCGCACCCACGGCTTGCGCTGCTCGAACGGCAGGCCGGCCGCGGCGTTCAGCCCGAAGTTGATCGGGTCCGGCGCGCCCTCCATCACCCAGGCGTCGCCACGCTCGAACGACTGCTGGCGCGGCACCGCGTCCTTGAACTTCGAAGGCACGCGAGACGTCCAGAGGTCGGGCGGTTCGTTGATGTGGGTGTCGGCGTCGATCAGTCGGTAGCCGGGGGCACCGAACGCGTGGCCAAATCCTGCGGGCATGGGGACTCTCCTTGTGCAGAGGGGGTGGACGAGGTGGACGCGGCGCTACAGCTGGTTGTCCTTCGGGTCCCAGCGCCGGCGGGCGCGGTCACCGATTCGGCTGAGCGAGTACACCGTCATGAACAGCGCGAGCCCGGGAGCGAGCACCACGTGTGGCACCTCGCGGTAGTTGCGCTGGCCGGCGGCGATCATGTTCCCCCACGAGGGATCGGGCCGCTGGATGCCCAGCCCGAGGAAGCTGAGCGACGCCTCGGCCACGATCAGGTTGGCGATCACGACGAATCCGTACGACAGCAGCGGGAGGATGATGTTCGGAACGATCTCCGACCAGATGATCCGTGGCGAGCTCTCGCCGAGGGCCCGCGCCGCGACGACGTAGTCCTTGCCGACGGTGGCCAACGTGTTGGCCCGGGCGATCCGTGCGTAGAGCGGGATCGACAGCACGGCGAGGGCGAGCGTCATGTTCCGCACGCTCGGCTCCAGCACGGATGCCATCGCGAGGAGGAAGATCAGCGCCGGGAAGGCGAGGATCGTGTTGATGACGAGGTTCAGCGCCACGTCGAGGGCGCCTCGGTAGTACGCGGACACCGCGCCGAGCAGGCCACCGATCGCTGCCCCGACGATGGTGGCGCCCACGCCGATCACGAGCGACACCCGGGCGCCGTACAGCAGCTGGCCCAGGATGTCGAGTCCCTGCGCGTCGGTGCCGAGCGGATGTGCAGAGAAGAGATCGGGGCGCACGTACGTGGGCGTGCGCAGCGTCTTCGAGGGCTGCAGCGACTCCGACAGCGGCAGCATGCCGACGGCGGAGCACACGGAGTAGCGGCCGCCCACCCA
>CAZQIQ010000114.1:0-2997 GCA_964593835.1 uncultured Chitinophagaceae bacterium | reverse complement strand
TTAAAACAAACCAGCAATCAACAATTTGTAAAATATACTAACGAAGAATCAGTTGTCTTTTATAGAGCTGGATAGTGTTCTCATAACCCAAATACAACGCATCAGCGATAAGTGCATGCCCAATAGATACTTCCAGAAGTCCGGGAATATGCTGAGCAAAAAAAGCAAGATTTTCCAGATCAAGATCATGTCCGGCATTAATGCCCAAACCATTGGAAAGAGCTGATTCTGCTGCAGCTATATAGGGAGCAATTGCCTGATGACGATCAGCGGAATATTCTTCTGCGTAAGCCTGTGTATATAATTCAATACGATCTGTGCCTGTAGCCGCTGCACCAATTACCATTTCCGGAACAGGGTCAACAAAAATAGAAGTGCGTATACCAGCTTTATGAAACACACTTATCATTTCTTTCAGATAATCACGATGCTCAATAGTATTCCACCCGTGATTGGAAGTGATTTGACCAAGCTCGTCAGGCACAAGTGTCACCTGGTGAGGTTTTACCTCAAGCACCAGATCAATAAACTTTTGTTCTCTGCAGTTTCCTTCAATATTAAATTCAGTAGTGATATTTTTTTTGATCTCGCGAACATCTGCATACCTGATATGACGTTCATCGGGACGTGGATGCACAGTTACACCATCTGCTCCAAATCTTTCAGCATCTATAGCCGCCTTCAATACATCCGGATGATTTCCACCTCTGCTATTGCGTAATGTGGCAAATTTGTTGATGTTAACCGAAAGTTTTGTCATGTATTACTTTAATAATTTACCCAGTGTATCATGTAATTCAAAGCCTCTGAGATTTTTTGCTATTATTTTTCCATTTGGATCAATAAGAATATTCTGAGGGATAGATTGAATTTTATACTTGACAGCTACTTCATTATTCCAGAATTTAAGATCACTAACCTGCGTCCACTGAAGATGATCAGCTTTAATGGCTCGCAGCCATGCATCTTTGTCCCTATCTAACGATACACCTAATACAGTAAAATTTTTATCCTTGTACTTATCAAAAGCTTTTACCAAATTAGGGTTTTCATCTCTGCAGGGCCTGCACCAGCTTGCCCAAAAATCAACCAGGACATACTTTCCACGAAAAGAGCTTAATGAAACCATTTTACCTTCTGTATCAGCCTGACTAAAATCTATAGCTTCAGTACCAACAGCACCAGCTTTACTAGTCATTAGTTCATCATTAATCAATTTTCCATAAAAACCATTTTGTACTTTTTTGTTAAGCAAAGAATATCTGCGTTCGAGCACAGAAATATCCTGATCCAATCCTTTGGTGACCATTAACAAAAAAGGAGCAACAGGAGATGCTGAATATTTTTCTATAAAAGCATCTATCTGCGTTTCTATGTTTTCGATCTGATTTGCATAAGCATTCGCCAGAGAATCATTTCTGGTAGCAGCACTATTAATGCGCTGACCTAATTCACCCAAATGTGCAAACAATGGATTAAAAACAGACTTAAAATATTCAAAATCGTCATGAACAGCTGAACCTTTTACAGAGGCTTCCTGCAAAGCCTCAGCAGTACCGTTTATCTTCACTTTATCATTACCAATAAATATTACAGATTTTTTTTGAAGTCCATCAAAATTAACTTGTAGCAGATTGGGTTCTTTTACCGATCCTTTTAGTTCAAACGATCCGTTTTTCGCTGTGCCTTTAGCAAGTACATCATTAGGCGCATTCACATCTACTACTGTTATTGCTGACCCTTCTGGTAGTCCCTGAATGTTTCCGGATATGACAAATTTATCCTGTGCAATAGTCATCAGTGGAACTAATAACAGTAATAAAAAAATCTTTCTCATCTGTATGTTTTTTCGTTTTACGGACTAACTGTGATCAATCAGCTATTCAGCTCTGGCATCTTATCAATTTCACAGCAATACTTAATCGGTTAGCTTTAATATCAACTATTTAGTGTGACGCAACTTTAACACGTTGATCACGTCCTGCAATTTATAGCCTTTGGCGTTAAGCAAAAGCAAATAATGAAACAACAAATCTGCAGCCTCTCCAAGAAACAGTTCTTCGTTATCATCCTTAGCCTCAATTACCAGCTCAACTGCTTCTTCTCCAACTTTTTGGGCAATCTTATTCAATCCTTTACCAAACATCTTCCTCACATAAGAGTTTTCGTCGTCCCCTTCTTTCCTGGAAACTATTATACTTTCCAGAAAGGTTAAGAATCCGCGTTCAGTATTCGATTCATCCCAGCAGGTATCAGTTCCTGTATGACATACCGGACCTACAGGTTCAGCTTTAATAAGAAGAGTATCATTATCACAATCGCTCTTAATGTCTTTGAGTAAAAGAAAATTGCCACTTTCCTCTCCTTTTGTCCATAAGCGTTTTTTTGTCCGGCTATAAAATGTGACTTTATTTTCGCTAATGGTTTTAGTTACGGCTTCCTCATTCATAAACCCAAGCATTAGTACTACGCCGGTATTTATGTCCTGCACTATAGCAGGAACAAGTCCATCCGCATATTTTTTATAATCAATAATCATTCTCGTGTTTTTTGTAAAGCATTTTTGCTTTTAAATATTTACACTCTGACTTCTATCTGCTCAGATAATAAATATTCTTTTAATTCTTTTATGCTGATTTCTTTAAAATGGAAAATACTAGCTGCCAATGCAGCATCGGCCTTTCCATCTATAAATATATCAGAAAAATGTTGCATTGTACCACCACCCCCGGAAGCAATAATAGGAACAGGAAGATTTTCGGCAAGCTGACGCGTAATATCAATGGCAAACCCTTTTTTTGTGCCATCATTATTCATAGAAGTGAGTAATATTTCACCGGCTCCAAGTTCAACCGCTTTTTTTGCCCAATCAAAACATTTTGTATCAGTTTTTAATCTTCCTCCGTTAAGATACACATACCATTCTCCATCTTCTTCTTTTTTAGTGTCAATGGCCAATACTACACACTGACTACCAAATTGCGCAGCCAGATCGGC
>CAZQIQ010000113.1:0-3029 GCA_964593835.1 uncultured Chitinophagaceae bacterium | reverse complement strand
CGGTTCATGGCGATGTACATGACGTCCTTCCTTTCTCGATATTCTGGAGCCGGGCAGTTTCCGCCCGCCGTCGCGTGGGCGGATGAATCGCGACCACGTTGCCGGGCAGGAAATCAGGAAGAGGCGGGCGGGGGCAAGGCCCCGCCTGCGTGAAATTTCCACCCCGCGCCGTATCCAGCACGGCGACGCCGGGCGCAGCGTCGAGCGCGGCCCGCTCGTTCAGGAGCGCGAGCAGGCCCGGATGCAGCCCCTCGCCGCGCGCGGCGGCGAGGATGTGAAGCGCGACGAGGCCGGACAAGGGCTTAGAACCGCTTCGTCATGGACAGCTTGAACGTGCGTCCGGGTTCCGAATAGAACGCGGGCGGCTGTGTCGGCGACGCGACGCTTGCGAAGTTGATGTCGCGCGTCGCGAGGGCGTCGAAGTAGGTCTTGTCGAACAGGTTGTGGACGCTGCCCTGGATGCGCAGGCCCTCGATCTGCTTGGGCTCCCAATATCCCGACAGGTTGACGATGCCGTAGCCGGGCGCCTTGAACACCGCCTCCGAATCCTGGGAAACGGCCGCGACCGCGATGCCGGCGACCTCGACGCCCCAGGTCTCGGCCGAATAGCCGAAGGCGGCGATGCCCTTGAGCGGCGCGACCGAGTCGAGCTGCCTGCCGGTGACGAGGTTCCTGCCGCGTGCGTAGGCGAAGGCGCCGCGCACGTGGAAGCCGTTGTCGAAGTACTTATGCACCCGTCCCTCGATGCCGGAAATCTCGACGCGGTCGATGTTCACCGCCTGCTGGGTGGTTCCCAAGCCGGGGTTCGGCGGGAGGATGTTGACGGTGTCGATGAAGTCCCTGTAGCGGTTGTAGAAGCCGCCGATGCCGCCGCCGAAGCGCTCGTCGCCGAAATTGAAGCCGAGCTCGACGCCGTTGCTGGTTTCCGGCTTCAAGTCCGGATTGCCCAGCACCTCGTAGGTCGGGCGGCCGCTGGTCTTGGCGTAATGGTGGTAGAGCTCGGACACGTTGGGTGCCTTGAAGCCCATCGACCATTGCGCATAGACCTCGGCGGTCGGCGTCATCTGGTAGGCGGCGCGCAGCTTCGGCGAGACGCGGTTGCCGCTGCGCGACGGCGGCAGGCCGCGGTAGCCGCTGTTGTCCCCCCATGCGGCGCTCGCCTTGGGCTCGTACTCGAACCAGTCGAAACGCACGCCCGGCGTCAGCGAGAAGCCGGAATCGCCGAAGCTGATCTTGTCGTCGATGAAGAAGCCGACCGTCTTGCCGTCGACATCGGGCATGTCGGCCTGGTTGACGTGGTGGAAATCGCACATCGTCACATAGTTGGTGGCGCAGCTGTCCCTGCCGAACGCGAACTGGGTGGTCTCGGCAAAGGCGAGATCGAGGCCCGCCACCAGCTCGTGGCCGAAATTGCCGGTCTCGAAGCGCTTCTCCAGCGCGCCGTTGAAGCCGATCGTGGTGTTGCGGTTGTCGCTCAGGCGGAAGAAATCGCCGATCGGCGCCGTGCGCCTGACGCCTTCATTGCCGTCCTCGCGGGTCAGCCGCTGCCAGTACAGCGTCGCCTTGGCCGCGTCGACCCAGCCGTCGCCCGGCGATTCGTAGCGGTAGTCGAGCGAGACGCGCTCGCGCCGCGTGTCCTCGATGCCGGTGTTCGCGCCGATCGCATAGTCGCGGCCGAACGACGTCATCAGCTGGCTGGTGCTGTCGAAGGCGAAGCGCTCGGCGGAAATGCCGATCGTATGGCCGCCTTCGAGCTCGTGGCGCAGCTTGAACATCAGGTTGGTCTGGTCGAAGTCGAGCGGGTTGGCCTCGGTGCGGGTAAGGCCGATCCCGCCGATGTCGCCGGCGCTCTTGCGCTCCTCGCCCTTGCGGTAGGAGCCCTGGAACAGCACCGAGGTGCCGCCGAAGCGTTTGGCGAACGCGGCCGAGCCGAGGATCGAATTGTCCATGCTGTCGTAGGTCGTCTGCACGAACGCGCCCCAGTCCTTGTCGCCGGTGATCAGGTCTTCCGGCTCGAGCGTGCGCAGCACCACGGCGCCGCCCAGCATGCCGGAGCCGCCACGCGTCGAGCGTTGCGAGCGAGGTGAAGTCGAAGGTGTTGATGCCGCCGAACGCCGTGCGGGCGTAGTCGGGCATGAAGGGGATGCGGATGCCGTCGATCAGCGTCAGCACCCGGTCGTCCTCGAGGCCGCGGACGTTGATGCTCTTGGTCGCCGCGCTGAAGTTGACGCCGGGCTCCGTCGTCTGGTTCAAATCCTGGATGTTGGTGATCTGCCTGTCGCGGATTTCCTCCGCCGTCGTCTGGGTCGCTGTCGGGCTGTCGGAGACGGAGCCCGTCGCCGCCCTGCGCGCGTTCACCTCGATGTTTTGGAGCACCGTCGCCCCGCCGGCGGCATCCTGCGCCGCCGCATGAAACACACCCGTCACCACGACGAGCGCCGCTCCGCCTAGAAGAACGGTCGTCTTGCGAGCTACCAGCCCCATTTGTCCCTGCTCCTGAATCCTGGGATCCCGCTGGCTGGCCTAGGCTCGCTTGCGTGGTCGATTTCTCCGGGCCGTCAAAATGATGAGTTTATGACTCCGGTATTGCGCTCCCTAATAAACCTGATAATTAGTGTCAAGAATTGAAAGCGCGTTTCGCAACTTTGCCGAGCCAGCCACCCGCGAGCCGGGGCATAGAGGATCATGAGAGGAACGGTATCGTGAACAGCTTCACTCCCCTGAATCATCCTTCCTTCCGCCAGGCCCGCGCCGGCGACGACCGGCGCGATCCCGCTCCGCGTCCGTTCGAGCGGGTCGTGCGGGTGGTAACGAGCGAATCGCTCTTCCGCGGCACCCACGAGATCGGCATCGAGCACGAAGGCTCGATGTACCGGCTCAAGATCACGCGGCAGGGCAAGCTCATCCTCAACAAGTAGCCCGATAGAAAGAGACGGAATGAGTGCCGACATCAAGCCTTCCGCGCCAGCCATCCGACAGGCGCGCGCCGAGAACCCGAAGATGCGCGAGCGCGACCTTGCCGCCCAGCT
>CAZQIQ010000112.1:0-3116 GCA_964593835.1 uncultured Chitinophagaceae bacterium | reverse complement strand
GTTGTTTGGGGGATAATCCGAATACTTTATGTTGCATTATTTGTGCATAAGCTGCTGCAATATGACAAAATAAAGAAATGATCGCCATTGCATAATAAGGAATAAAAAAAATATTCATCGGAAAGATATTGATCCCTGCTACGCCAAAATAAAAATTCGTATCTATATTTAAGAACATTCTTGTGCCAAATACTGCTGCTAAATGAATGACCAGAAAAATCATTAGATAAAGTCCTGTCCAAAATTGTAGTTTTTCAAATCCCTTCTTTGCTTTTGTTTTTTTACTAATGAAAAGTTTTATGCCGGAAGTTATCTGGATAATTATACCTGTCATTAGGAGTATCTCTGTAAAAGCATTGCGATAATACACGCGTAGAGAATTCATTGTTTTTATATGCTCTTCTGGTCCGAAAGCACCCAAAATATGATTAAATAAATGTAGCGCAATAAAAATACCAACACACAATCCTGATATTGCATGAATATCCTTGAGTGACATAAAACTTATTTTAAATTATATTGTACCATTGATGATAATGCAGTACCCGTACTTTTTCCTTCTTTTTTCAGTACACCATCTATATAAATCCTTACAGTTAAACTGGAAGAGCTAAGCGTACCTCTCGCATTCGATGTGATACTGGCTACATTAGCATTTGAGGGAATTTTTATCTCCGGACTAGTCCAGGATTGACTGCTGATACTTGTTGCTGATGTAAGTTCAGCATCAAAACCGTAAACAACCATATTTATTAGAGCATCCGATGAAGCTTCTACTTTAAAGACAACTTTTTGGAAATTGTTAACGGGGTTATCATCGTTCTTTGAACAACCAGTAGCAGAGAGCATAATAATGCTTGTCAAGATTAGAGCTAAAAATTTGTTTTGTAATACTTTCATGATAATTACGTTTTAATACAACGAGGATAAAATTATCCTTCAGGTTTATATCAGAATTGTATCAAAACGACATTCTGCCGTACCTATTCCCAATAAATAAATGATGAACTTTCTGCTCCTAGTGCTTTGTTCCTCACAAAATCGTAAGGAGAAATACCAGCAAACAATTTAAAATCATGAATAAAATGAGATTGATCGGCATAACCTACTTCATATCCAACTTTGGTAAGATTTCCGTATTGAGCTGATGAAAGAGCTTGCAATGATTTTTCAAACTTTACCAGTCTTGAGAATTTACTGGCTGAAATGCCAACACATTTTTTAAATCTACGCTGGAACTGACGATCGGATATTTTAAAATAGCTTGCCACAGATGATAAACTAATTTCATTATCCAGGTGCTCAAACCAGTTTTCTTGAAAAAGATTTTCTATAATAAAGTCTGATTTACAATTAGAAATTTTTTCATAAAAGTAATGTTGAAGGATAATTACACGTTCTCCGTGATTTTTAGCTTTTACTAGTAAATCCGTTAGTTCTTTTTTATCTAATAATTGAATATCCGGAGTTTTATCAGTTAATATAGAAGCGTCAAGACCAAAGAATACATTTAATGCATGAGGATAAAAACTGACCCCAAAATGGGAAAATCGACTATCCCAAAAAGTATCCGTAGGAATGGTATCAATGCCACTTAGGTAACAAATGGGCTTTGTGTTTCCGTCACTTTCTTTAATGAATGAAGCTGAGTTTATATCCTGAAAAACCAATCTGGGGTAGCGGTCTGCAAAAGAGCGTATATGTAAAGTCCGAATCTCTGAAGTGTGTACATCATAGCTCCAAAAGTAGCGTATCCACCTGCTGAGTGAAGGATGTACAGGGTATAGCCTGTAATTCAGTGCATTCATATTCCCTACAAATATATTTTTTGTTTAAAGGAATAAGTAATTTATCGTTTGTAACAGTATTGAAATTTTTACACAAAATAGCACCCTTAATCCCAGACAAGTAATGATTATGTAGTAGTAATCAACTTTCAATGTGTATTATATCAACAGTACCAGTATTTTATCGAAAAAGGAGAGTGGGGCTGACCTGTTATCTGAAAAGCTTAGTTTTTGGATAAACTACACAGATTATATGAGATTGTTGGTTGGTAATACAATCTGGTATGGCTTGTCTCGTCCTGAAATCGCTTTTCCTTCAAACTATTCAAATACAGGAAAATACGAAAAGAAATGTTTCCAAATTCCTTTAAATGAAACACCTTATAGACGTAGGAATGAGTAAAATGTGCGTTAGATTATCGCTCAAGTTTTAGCTGGTCCTATTGCTATAAAAAGAGTATACCTGAAGTATGAATTAAACAGAATAAGCTTAAGTTATAGCTGACCCGATTAGGTATTTATATTTTGGTCGATAAGAGTAATAAGTTGATGACCTCCAGTAAAGAAGACGCGATTAAAGAACAGGATAATAAAAGTAAAATTCAGCAATTATTAAAGTCGCTTGAATACGCAAAACTGAATGTTTTAGGCTTGGAGACGATGATCAAGGTTATTGAAGAAGAAGTGAATATTAAGATCAGAAAAAGAGTGGTATCTGCACTCAAAAGAAAAAGGCCGCGTAGAAACGCCGCCCGTGTTTTAAATCCAATATCCTATGAAAAACCGAAATGATATATTCCAATGCCGTGCCAATTGTTGAAACGCAGTGCTGTAGCGGTTTTAGGGTGTTGGAGGGAGTCGTGTTGTTCCCGTGATGGGAGACTTTGTCTCAATTTTGATTTGTGTTTCCTGATCTTTTCAGTCGGACACTTCATATGAAACTTTGCGTTTCAGTGGTGAAAGAAAACTGTGTTGCTCAGGGGTGATCCTCATAGGGAGGTGAGGGAGTGCGAGCCAGGCGCTGCGCATACAACTTTATCCATTCATTGCGCTCCGAGAGGAGGTTGTACATATATTTTTCGACAAAGAGATGATCCGCTATTTTTCCCAGTATTCCTAACGGAGAAGAATAATCGAATCTATCGATCATCAGTGTTTGTTCGTTTTTTTCTTGGAAACTATGTTTATGGTGCATTCGTGCGAAGGGTCCTCGAACGATCTCATCGGTAAAGCTATTTGGTGAGTCCATCTGCGTGATGCGGCTGGTGAGGTGCCACCATATCCCGAAATGCTTCGCGCGCCAGGTCACGGTTTCGTGTAGTTGAATCA
>CAZQIQ010000111.1:0-3254 GCA_964593835.1 uncultured Chitinophagaceae bacterium | reverse complement strand
CCGAGGAAGTAGGAAGCGGGCGTTTCCGCGAAGACCTGTACTATCGCATCAACATCCTCTCGCTGCATGTGCCGCCGTTGCGAGCGCGCGAAGGCGATTTGCCACTGTTGCTGCGCAAGCACCTCGGAGCCGACTGGACCGTGGCAGGCGAAGCGCTCCATGCGTTGCAGCGCTACGATTGGCCCGGCAATGTGCGGCAGCTCATCAACGCACTCGACCGCGCGAAAATTCTGGCCGATGATCGTGCGATTCGCCTGCGTGATTTGCCGGCCGAGATTCATGGCCGCGACCTCGGCCTGGCCAGCGCCGTGGGCCCGGTCGGCGACGCCCTGTCGTCGATTCAACGAGCGCACATTGTCGAAGTGCTGCAACGCGAAGGAGGCAATAAAGCCCGCGCTGCACGCACGCTGGGAGTCAACCGCCGCAGCCTATATCGTTTAATTGAAAAATATAAAATTCCGCCAACTTCGCGCACCGCACGCTCGGCCCCGCGCTGAACAACGAGCAAAAGATCCGAAAAACCGCAGCCGCCCGAAGCCTGCGCCAGATCGTGTAAGAAAACAGAGTGCGCCCGCAGGTTAGCAGCACGATCAGACGCGCTTCGGGCTGGTGCAGCCCGCCGATTAATCGTTAGCGTCCGATAAAAGACACCTTGACGTCTCCTGTAGGCTGGAGGTTTTTGCACCTCAAGTTTTTTGGAGTCGATCATGGCGCAGAGGAATCGGGATGTGGATCGGGAGCGGTTTTGGCGGTTGGCTTTGGCCGAGTTCGCCGCCAGCGGACTGAACGTACGGGCGTTTTGCGCGCGGGAGGGTTTGAGCGAGCCTTCGTTTTACGCCTGGCGGCGAGAGATCGCCCGGCGCGATGCGGATGCCGCGTCCGGCGCGGCCCGCGCCGAAGACCCGCGCGGCGCTCCGTCGAAGTCGGCGAAACAACCTCAGCGCAGCGCGCCGCCGAAAGCGATGCCGCAAACTGCCGTCGTCCCGCAGTTGATCGAGTTGGTTCCGCAGGGCGGCGCGGCCGCGCCGATTGAAGTCGCCACGCCGGACGGGTTCACAATCCGCCTGCAAAACGCCAACCAACTCGGCGCCGTGCTGGCTGCGTTTGCGCGGAGGCCGGCGTGCTGAGCTTTCCGGCGCAGACTCGAATTTTTCTGGCGGTCGAGCCGATCGACTTCCGCAAGGGGTTCGACGGGCTGTTCGCGCTGGTCGAAAGCGTGATCGAACAAGACCCGTTCTCGGGGCATCTGTTCGTGTTCCGCAATCGGCGGCGCGATCGGTTGAAAATCTTGTGGTGGGACCGCGACGGACTGGCGATCTGGTATAAACGCCTGGAGCGCGGCAGCTTTCAATATCCGACCGACCTGCTGCAGGACGCGCCGGCGCGTTGCGAAGTACGCTACGACGAATTCGCCATGCTGTTGGCTGGCGTCGATCTGAACTCGGTGCGGCGCCGCCCGCGGTACGAGCGGCAGTCGGCATAACATCTCGACGGTTGTTGCGTCTTTCTTTTAAACCAGTATGATTTCAAAAGAAAGAAACAGTACGCCTCATCAACTATCGCTTTATGAGTCACCAAGACCATTCACTTCCGAGCGACGTCGGCGCGTTGCAGACGCTATTACAACAGCAGCGTTCCGCGCTGGCCGAACAGCAAGAGCAACTGGCGCAGCAAGCGGAACTGATCGCGCAGCAGCACGCCGCAATCGCCCAGCAGCAGCAGGCGCTCGATCGAATGGAGCATCGCCTCGCGCAGTTGCTCAAGCGGCAGTACGGCCCGCGGCGCGAGCGGATCACCCCCGATCAACTGTTGCTGTTCACGCAGGAAGAGCTCGATCAACTGGCGAACGAGTTGCAGCAAGATTCCGAGGAAACGAACGAAAATACGCAAGATATCGACGCCGAACCGCCGCGCAAGAAACGCCGCCGCGGCGGGCGTCGTCCGTTGCCGGCGTCGCTGCCGCGCGAGCAGGTCGTGTACGAACTGAAGCCGGAAGAACGGCCGTGCCCTTGCTGCGGCGAGTCGCGCGCCGAGATCGGCAGCGCTGCGAGCGAGCAGTTGGAGTTCATCCCGTCGCAATTGCGGGTGATCGAGCACATTCGTAAAAAATACGCCTGCCGCCGTTGCGGCGAGCAAGTGACGATCGCCGCCAAGGCGCCGCAGCCGATCGAAAAGGGGCTGCCCGGCCCGGGGCTGCTGGCCCACACGGTATTAAGCAAATACGGCGACCATCTTCCTTTATATCGTCAAGAAGACATTCTGGCGCGCCACGGGGTCGTTCTTCGCCGCAGCACGCTCTGCGACTGGATCGCCGCGGCGGCGGAGCTTGCTCGGCCGTTGTGGCTGCTGATGCGGCGCGAAGTGCTGCTGTCGCGCGTGATTCACACCGACGACACGACGGTGCGAATGCTCGCGCCCGACAAGACGCGGACCGCGCGGTTGTGGGCGTACATCGGCGACGCGGCGCATCCGCATTCGGTGTACGACTTCACCGAAAGCCGCAATCGCGATGGCCCGTCGCGATTTATGGCTGATTTCAAGGGCTATTTGCAAGCGGACGCCTACGGCGGCATCTGCGCGGGGGGCCAGGTGCACGAGGTCGCCTGTTGGGCGCATGCGCGCCGTTATTGGCTCGACGCGCAGCGAACCGATCCGCGCCGCGCGCTCGAAGCGTTGTCGTACATCGGCCGCTTGTACAAGCTGGAGGAACAGTTTCGCGAAGCGAATCTGATGGCCGACGCGCTGCGCGACGCGCGTAAGAAACATGCCGACCCGATTCTCGACGCGTTGGAGCAATGGCTCGCCGCGCCGGAGCAAAACCGCGTTTTGCCGAAAAGCCCGATTGGCGCGGCGCGCAACTATACAATCCATCAATGGAAGGCGCTGCGCCGCTATACCGAGGAGGGCTGCCTGGCGATCGACAACAACTTGAGTGAACGCACGGTGAAAATCGCCGCAATTGGCCGAAAAAATTGGTTGTTTGTCGGAAGCCGTCTCGGCGGCGAGCGGGCGGCCATTCTGTGCAGCCTGGTCGCCAGTTGCAAAGCGAACGGCGTCGAGCCGCTGGCCTACCTGACCGACCTCTTCAAAACCTTGCCGCTGCTCGACGCCTCGGACGACGCGGCGCTGCAAAAATTCTTGCCGGACCGCTGGCTGGCGGCGCATCCCGAACACGCCTGGAAAATCGACCAACTCCGCCAACAAGAAAGAAAACGCACCCGACAGGCCCGCTTCGCCAAAAGAAAAAAATAGCC
>CAZQIQ010000110.1:2809-3272 GCA_964593835.1 uncultured Chitinophagaceae bacterium | reverse complement strand
AATTGAACGAGCCATATCTGTTTATTAATTTTTCAGTTTATCTAAGAGGCTTACTTGGCCAGTTTCTTACCTTTTTTAGTTTGGATGATCAGCTTATCACTGCCTTTTCCTTTCTTACGCGTCTTCAGACCTTTTGCATATTTACCAGTTCTTGAACGTGGGTGACCACCTGAAGCTTTACCTTCACCACCACCCATTGGGTGATCAACAGGGTTCATCGCTACACCACGGTTTCTTGGACGTATACCTTTCCATCTATTGCGGCCGGCCTTACCTGCTGTTTCAAGACTATGATCACTGTTACTTACTACACCCACAGTAGCATAACAGTTGATCAATACTTTTCTCAACTCGCCACTAGGCATTTTTAATATCGCGTATTTCTCTTCTTTGTTGGTCAACTGAGCAGAAGCTCCTGCACTACGTACCAATTTACCACCTTGACCAGGTTGCATTTCAATGT
>CAZQIQ010000110.1:0-2799 GCA_964593835.1 uncultured Chitinophagaceae bacterium | reverse complement strand
TAATGGTAGTACCTACCTGAAGTCCTTGAGGAGCGATGATATATCTTTTCTCACCATCAGCGTAATTCAACAAAGCGATGAAAGCTGTACGGTTAGGATCATACTCTATAGAAGCAACAGTTGCGGGAATTTCTTTTTTATTCCTTTTGAAATCAACGATACGGTACATGTTCTTATTACCACCACCTCTGTATCTCATTGCTCTTCTTCCCTGAAAATTTCTGCCACCTGTTGAAGATTTCTTCTCCAACAAAGTTTTCTCAGGAGTATCAGTTGTTATTTCTGCATATGCGTTCCCAATTCTCCAACGGGTTCCTGCAGTGATCGGTTTAAATTTTCTTAATGCCATGATCGGTACTTTTTATCAATGTTTGCGGCCATTGACAGCCATTCATTTACGATTAATTAAATATTAGAATATAAATCTATTGCATCTCCTTCCGCAACTTTCACATAAGCTTTTTTATAAGCAGGTTTTCTACCTGATATAAAACCCGCTTTAGTAAATTTTGTTTTAGCCTTACCTGGCACAACAATAGTATTCACTTCCGTTACGGTTACACCGTAAAAATCTTCTACCGCTTTTTTAACCTCAAGCTTATTAGCTTTACGGTCTACCTTAAAAGCATAAGTTCTGGCCGAATCTGTCAGTTTATTACTTTTTTCGGTTACCAGCGGTTTTATCAATACTGCAGAGAGTTTCATGCGTATTTTTTTTATCTTTTCAATCGTAGATGGAACTCGGTGGTTGTTTTACTTTTAAGTAAACCTTCACTTTATTACATCTCTCTATTTTCAATTAATAATCTGAAAACAAACCAGCGCTTAATTAGCACTGAACTGTTTCACGTCTTCAACAATCTTATTAGCTGCACTTTCTGTAAGAACAACTACGTTTGAATTAACGATATCATAAGTATTCATATCGTTAAACTGATACCCTGTTACATTTGGCAGATTACGGAAAGAAAGACGGAAATTATCTTCCTGCTCGCTTGTAAGAACCAGTACCTTTCTATTAGTACCTTTCAGCGTATTCAGAATAGTAGCTACTGTTTTTGTTTTAGGAGCTTCCAACTTTACATCCTCAAGTACCAACAGGTTATTTTCTTTTACTTTATGAGAAAGGGCAGACACTTTTGCCAAACCTTTGACTTTGTAGTTCAATTTGAAATCGTAATCACGTGGTTTAGGACCAAAAATAGATCCACCGCCTTTGTACAAAGGGTTTCTGATATTTCCTTTACGTGATCCGCCTGTACCCTTCTGACGGTGAAGTTTCTTACTAGAACCTTTCACTTCAAGACGAGTTTTTACCTTAGCTGTTCCCTGTCTTTGCGCAGCGAGGTATTGTTTAACCGCGAGATAGATCACGTGGTTATTAGGCTCAACGCCGAAGATCTCATCAGGTAAATCTACCGTGCGACCTGTTTTTTCACCTTTGCTATTAATTATATCTACTTGCATCTTACTTCGGGTTATTGTGATTACTTCTGTATCAATACGATTGATCCATTATGACCAGGAATGGAACCATTCACTAGTATATAGTTTTTTTCAGGGAATATTTTGATCACTTTAAGACCTTTAATCTTCACTCTTTCAGTTCCCATACGACCAGCCATACGCATTCCTTTAAATACTCTGGAAGCATCTGATGAGTTACCTATTGAACCCGGAGCTCTTTGCCTGTCGTGTTGACCGTGAGATTGTTCACCAACACCGCTAAATCCATGACGTTTAACAACACCCTGGAAACCTTTTCCTTTGGTAGTACCTACTATATCCACTTTTTCTCCTTCAGAGAAAATATCAACAGTTATAGAATCACCTAAGTTTTTTTCGAGAGTGTAATCGCGGAATTCTTTTACGAATTTTTTTGCGCCGGTGTTTGCTTTTGCAAAGTGATTGTCTAGCGCTGAATTGGAGTGTTTTTCTTTTCTTTCGCCAAAAGCAATTTGGAGAGCATTATACCCGTCAGTAGACTGGGTCTTTACCTGGGTCACAGTGCATGGACCCGCTTCAATGATAGTGCAAGCTGTTTGCTTACCATCTGTAGTGAAGACACTTGTCATGCCGATTTTCTTACCAATAATACCTTTCATCATTTGACAATTTGTGCCTTCCAAGTTGAAGAGACATGAGAACAGAGCGCTATTATTACCACTCTATAATCCTTCAATCCCCGTTCGCTGTAGACCTTTTCTATTTACTCGCCAAGGTTTTAGATGTACAAACATTCTGTTAACCCTGGTACCACTTTTCAGTGGTGTCTGCCATTAGTTTAATTAGACAGATGAAAGAAGTACCTACAGTAAACTAACCCGGAACGGCTAGTTCATATTTTTATACTTTTAAAAATCCAGCGCTGCTTATTTCCTATTTGTTTGTTTAGTTATACAAACAAACGGCCTTCGCAGATAGATATAAGAACTTCTACGCTTTAATTTCTACGTCAACGCCGCTAGGCAGATCCAATTTACTTAATGCATCAACAGTACGTGATGAAGAAGTATAAATATCCAGCAAACGCTTATGCGTAGCCAGTTGAAACTGCTCACGACTTTTTTTGTTAACGTGAGGAGAACGCAAAACGGTGAATATTTTCTTTCGAGTAGGTAACGGAATTGGACCAGTTACTACTGCACCTGTACTGCGAACTGTTTTCACGATCTTCTCAGCAGACTTATCTACCAAATTGTGATCGTATGACTGTAATTTTATCCTGATTCTCTGAGACATATGCCAATTCCCATTTTTTCGAATGGGGATGCGAAGGTAAGGGTCTTATTAATAACA
>CAZQIQ010000109.1:0-3443 GCA_964593835.1 uncultured Chitinophagaceae bacterium | reverse complement strand
TGAAACATTAATAAATTATGACCCAATTAGTTTACCTGGTTCCTTTGTTTCCCTTAATTGGATTTTTAGTGAACGGATTGTTCAGGAATTTTCTTCCTAAATCTGTTGCTGGTGTTGTGGGAAGCGGAGCTATACTTTCTTCTTTTATAGTTTCAGTATTATTATTCCTGGATGTTAAGAGCGGTACAATATTTAATACAACACTTTTTAATTTCATTTCAGTTGGTGAATTAAAAATTCCTTTTGGATTTCAGGTTGATCAGCTTTCTTCTATCTTTTTATTAATCATAACAGGCATCGGTTTTTTTATTCATGTGTATTCAACAGCATATATGCATGAAGAAAAACCTGCACATTTTGCACGATACTTTGCTTATCTGAATCTTTTTGTTTTCTCGATGCTGTTGCTGGTAATGGGATCCAATTTTGTGATTATGTTTATCGGTTGGGAAGGTGTTGGATTATGTTCTTATCTATTAATAGGATACTGGTTCAAAAATATTTCTTACGGGAATGCTGCAAAAAAAGCATTCATTATGAATCGTATCGGTGATCTTGGTTTTTTACTCGCAATATTCATGATGATCACTCATTTTCAGTCAGTAGTATTTACTGATGTTTTTGCAAAAGCCGGTGATCTGCCAATGGGTTCTGTAGTACTTACAGCCATCACATTATTACTCTTTGTTGGCGCTACGGGTAAATCAGCTCAATTGCCATTATATACCTGGTTACCCGATGCGATGGCTGGTCCTACACCTGTTTCGGCGCTTATACATGCTGCAACGATGGTAACAGCAGGTATCTATATGATCGCGAGGAGTAATGTCATGTACACACTTGCTCCTGTTTCCCAAACTGTAGTAGTTATTGTTGGATTAGCGACAGCTATTTTTGCAGCCACTATCGCACTCAAACAAAATGATATTAAAAAAGTACTGGCGTATTCAACAGTTAGTCAACTGGGATATATGTTTATCGGTTTAGGTGTTGGCGCTTATACCGGTGCGGTGTTTCATGTAATGACGCATGCTTTTTTCAAAGCTCTACTTTTTCTCGGTGCCGGATCTGTAATACATGCCATGCATCACGAACAGGATATCCGAAATATGGGGGGCTTAAGTAAAAAACTTCCCGTTACACATATTACTTTCCTTATCGGTTGTATTGCCATTGCAGGTATTCCGCCTCTTTCCGGTTTTTTCTCTAAAGATGAAATTCTTGCAGCAGCGTTTTCTGCTAATAAAATATATTGGATAATTGGAGTGATTGGTGCATTTATGACGGCATGGTATATGTTTAGATTATATGCTACTACATTTCTCGGTAAGTTCAGAGGAACAGATGAGCAAAAACATCACTTACATGAAAGTCCTTTTGCAATGACCATTGCACTGGTTGTGCTGGCTGTACTGTCAATTATCGGTGGGTTTATAGGTATTCCTGAATTATTTGCTCATAATGCACATCAGCTGGAGCATTTCCTTGAACCGATTTTTGCCAAATCCAACCAGATAAAAACAATACACCACCCTGATCATACAACTGAATGGATATTGGTGGGTGTTTCGGTAACAGGAGCTGCTATTGCCGCAATTATTGCTATTGCCCGGTACAGCCGCAAACCCGATCTACAGACTGTTACAGGAATCGGAAGGGTGCTGGAAAATAAATGGTATGTTGATGAATTGTACAACACTATAATTGTGAAACCTCTTTATTCCATTGGCCAGTTTTTTAATCAACGGGTGGAAAAAGGACTTATTGACTGGATGGTAAATGGAGTAGGAAAACTTGTGCAATATGGCAGCCGGCAGATGAGATGGATGCAAAGCGGTCAGGTAGGTAGTTATGTTCTACTGATGGTGCTGGGTGTGCTCGTGTTTTTTGTTATACAATTCTTTATTAAAAAATAATTGATGATACCTGTTTTACTCATACTGATTCCATTATTAGGTGGTGTCGCTACGTTTTTTCTAAAGAATGAGAAAACTGCTAAACTGTTCTCTCTTTTAGTATCATTTCTTGTACTCGGTATATCATTGACTGCAATAGCGGTCAATGATCAGACAATACTTTTCACTAATGTTGAATGGATGCCACTGATAGGCAGTAATTTTTATGTTGGTGTTGATGGAATGGGAAAACTATTGGTATTACTTACCGGTATTGCATATCCGATGATATTTATAGCAACATGGCATCATCAATATACCCGTGCAAATAATTTCTATGCACTTATGTTGTTATCAGGTGCAGGATTAATGGGTGTGTTTGTTGCATTTGATGCACTATTGTTTTATTTCTTCTGGGAGCTTGCTTTAATTCCTGCATATTTCCTATGTAGCTTATGGGGAGGTGAAAAAAGACTGGCAGTAACGTTTAAGTTTTTTATATACACTTTTATAGGCTCTTTATTTATGCTGTTAAGCCTGATCTTTATTTATTTAAAGACTCCTGAAAAATCGTTTTCGCTTGACGTATTTTATAAATTGAATTTATCAAATGCTGACCAGATATGGTTATTCTGGATGATGTTTGTTGCATTCGCAGTCAAAATGCCAATATTTCCATTACACACATGGCAGCCTGATACATATGAGCAATCACCTACTGCAACTACGATGGTATTAAGTGGCATCATGGTGAAAATGGGTGTTTTCGGTGTATTACGTTGGTTGGTACCTATAATATCTGTAGGTTCCTGGGCCTGGGGAGATACAGTGTCAGCTCTTGCAGTAATAGGAATGATATACGCTTCCTTAATTGCCATGAAACAGGATGATCTGAAAAGATTGGTAGCCTATTCTTCTATTGCACACATGGGACTGATGTGTCTGGCCATTTTCTCTACCACTGATATTGGTCTGCAAGGTGTAATGATACAAATGTTCAGTCATGGTATTAATGTTATTGGCTTATGGATAGTTGTAGAATGGATAGAACGCAGATTTCACACCCGTAAAATGTCAGAGTTAGGAGGTCTTGCACAAAAGGCACCTACATTGGCTATTATGTTTGTTGTTATTGCCCTGGCTAATGTAGCGTTACCACTAACGAATGCATTTATTGGTGAGTTTATGATGTTTACCGGGGTATTTACTTCTAATGTTTCAAAATTCAATATAGTTTTTGCTGTTGCTGCAGGTATTACCATAATCCTTTCAGCAGTGTATACATTAAATATGCTGCAGAAAGTTTTGTTTGGCGAAACCAGCGCGCTTACTGCTAACGCCACCGATCTGGAGTTAAATGAAAAACTCATTTTAGGTGTAATAGTAGTATTGATATTGGTATTTGGTGTTTATCCTCAGCCAATGTTAGATTTGACCAGCGATACTGTAGATTCTATATTATCAAGGATGATAACAAAACATCCATAATTAAATTATGAACGCAATTGTACTTTCGGCCATCTGGGGAGTGTTGATGATGTTTAGTGG
>CAZQIQ010000108.1:0-3607 GCA_964593835.1 uncultured Chitinophagaceae bacterium | reverse complement strand
CCCGG
Organism: uncultured Chitinophagaceae bacterium; assembly: GCA_964593835.1. GTDB lineage: Bacteria > Bacteroidota > Bacteroidia > Chitinophagales > Chitinophagaceae > Flavitalea. The sequence goes on along the minus strand of CAZQIQ010000108.1, from coordinate 3,602 downwards.
CAGAAGATGATCAACATGATGTATTTAGTGCTTACAGCATTACTGGCACTAAATGTATCTGCAGAAATCCTGAATGCCTTTAAAACAGTAAATAAAAGTATTGATAATGCTAATGCAGTATTAGATGGTAATAATAAGCTCATCTATAATTCATTTGCTAAAAAATTAACTGAGGCTGAAAGTGCAAAAAAAGCTGCAGAGTGGAAACCCAAAGCTGATAGAGCTGCAGAGTTATCCAGAATTGCAGTAGCAAGAATAGAAGACCTAAAACAACAAATAAGAGAAGCATCTGGTTTAAAACCAGGCAGTAAAGACAGCCTTGGATATGAATCTAATCTTGATGGCCCTACTCGAGTAATGTCTAAGCTGGGCGAGGGACCAAAATTACATGCCGAGCTTACTAAATTGAAGAAAGATTTATTGGATATTGATCCGGAAATCAACGAGGAATTTAAAAATAGATTACCCATTGATCTTTCAACACCTCCCTCACAGACAGGAAGTAAATATAATGACTGGACAAGTAATTATTTTCATATGACCCCCGCTATTGCAGCGATCACGATCCTGAATAAGTTCCAGAATGATATCAAAAATTCTGAGAACCAGATTGTGACCTATTGCCATAATAAAATAGGTGAGGTGGCTGTAAGATTTGATAAATTAGGTTTTGTAGGCGGATTGAGTTCCAGCTACCTGATGCCGGGTGAGAAACTGCAGGTTTATGCGGCGCTGGGCGCAACCTCATCAGGCTCTGCTCCGAACATAACAATTAACGGCAAACTGGTAGAATTAAATAGTGATGGTATAGCCGAAGCTGAGTTTCCGGTTAGTGGCTCAGGCACTGTTGATGTGGTGATTCGCTATAAGGATCAGGATGGTATTGATCAGATGATCCCCAAAAAATTACCTTATACTGTTGGTCAGCCTTCTGGCGTAGCAGTATCTGCTGATAAAATGAACGTATTATATATCGGTGTTGAAAACCCTCTGACTATTACAGCCGGTGTGGGTGCTGAAAAAGTAAATGCTTCATTCTCTGGTGGTACTATAGAAAGAGTAAGCGGACCAAGATGGGTGGCAAAGCCTAAAACTCCGGGTGAACATAATGTAAATGTGATTGTTGATGGAAAATCAACTCCTGTAAAATATCGTGTTAAATATCTTCCCGATCCTGCTGCTTTTATAGCCAATAAAAGAGGTGGTCCGATTCCGGCCAGCGATCTTAAAGCCCAGGGTGGTTTGATAGCCCGACTATTGGATTCTGATTTTGAAGCAGCTTTTAAAGTTGTTAGTTATAATGTTGGTGCAGTAGGTGGCAGCTATCCTGTTTACCAGACCTCACCAAATGAAGGAAACAGATGGAATGGTGGCGCAGCGTCTATTATTAACAAAGCTACACCAGGAACCAGCTTGTTTTTTGATCAGATTAAAGTAATAGGACCCGATGGAAGAACAAGAGATCTTCCTCAGATGTCTTTTAACCTGAAATAATTGAAATTTAAATAGGGAACGAAATGATAAAGAAGAGCATTACCAGGCTGAGTTTACTAACAGTTTTGTTGGGTGTGATGTGGGTATCTGCTGAAGCGCAGCAGAAAAAAACAGCTCGCCCTGTTAAAAAGAAAACTACAGTCAACACAAAAACTACTAACAGAAGTGATAATTCAGCCAACGCCGGGTTACAAGCTCCTGCTAAAGATACAGTGGTTCCCCCACCAGTAGCTGAACTTAAAATAGATGAGCCAAGGCCATCATTAAGGAATGACAACGCTATTCAGCGGAATCTGGTGAAGGACAGAACTCCTCTTGATTATGAGCATATTCGCGAAGATGATGCCACATATATGCAGCGTGTATGGAGAGAAATAGATGTACATGAAAAATTAAATCTTCCTTTTGTTCATAAAGCCGAAAATGATAATGGTAATCAGCGTTTTATCATGATTCTTCTGCAGGCCATCAAGAAAGGTGAATTGACAGCTTTCAGCGCTGCAGGTGGTGATGACAGGTTTACAACACCGCTCACTTTTGGACAAATCAGTGAATTGCTGGTAGGGAAGCCTAAGTTTTCACAAATCCCCGACTGGACTAATGACCCCGATGGTTCCAAAGGTCTGATGAAGGATACTGTTATCAATGCAGAGTTTAATCCTGATCTGATCGAGAGATACTGGATTAAAGAAGACGTGATTTTCGATAAAGAATCTTCCAGAATGTATACCCGAATTCTTGGTATAGCTCCTATTCAGACTATCGTTAATGAAGATGGCTCGTTTAGAGCAGTGACTCCTATATTCTGGGTTTATTATCCTGACCTCAGACCAATGCTTGCCAAGTATGATGTTTACAACGGTAAGAACTATGGGGCTAAAATGAGTTGGGAAGAACTCTTCGAAAGCAGAATGTTCGCTAGTAGGGTGATTAAATCAACTATTAATAATCCCAATGATATTTATATTTCCAACTACGTCAAGGATCCTATTCTTGCGCTACTGGAAGGAGAAAATATTAAAGAGAATATATTCAATTATGAACAAGATCTCTGGTCTTATTAAGATTGGATAAAGATTTTTAAAAAAAGAGGGTGTATCAAATCAGATACACCCTCTTTTTTGATATGTGCTTGTACTGATATACTGGTGAAATCGACCTTATAAATACTTGAGCATTACCAATGCGAAAAATGCCAAAATCAGCAGACTACCTTTATTTTGTAAGCATGCATCTGTGGCCTATAATCAACCCTTAAATAGAGAAAAGCTCCTTTATGTCATTCTAAAAGGTTCTAAAGCAGGTTTAATCTTTCCGTTTCTTATCCAATAGCTAATCGGATGAGCAGTCCTGTGTATAGATATTTTTGAGTATTTAAGAATGCTTTTAATATTTAGCCATTTTTTTATTTACAAATGATGGGTTAAATATTAAATAGAGATAATGCTTTAAAGTTTAACCAGTAAAAATGAGGTTTATTGATTAGGGTTTTTTAGAAGTTTGTTGCTGAATTTTAAAAAGTAGGGTACAATTGTAAAACATGCTGAGCTTCTTTTACAGAAATAAAATTCACCTCTGTTGACTATAAAGAACGGTAGTCCAAGCTTCAGAAAAACTGACAGGGTGGAAAGGGTTTATGATATTAAGTATTTGATCCTGTGAATAATATAAAGTGGTTGAGTGTAAAGAGGACTCTAAACCTATTACGTTGCTTTTTTAATTGATATTACCTTCTGTAATATTTTTTTCTCGGATGCAACCTAACTGAGAAAATTTGCTTTACCACAATTATTACATTTCACTGAGGTGTCTTTTTTGTTAGATACCAGGATATATTATGCATTGTTCTAATGAAGAACAAAGGTTAAGTGCCGGTTTGATTAGAAGATAAACAAGTTAAACAGAAGTGCCTTTTGCATAGAATAATAATATACACTTCCCCGTAAAATCTCGTCTTATTTAAATACCCTTCCGCTTTCCATTTGTCATTTGTCAAATAATGCCTATCCCGAAATGGGAATATTATAAATGTTGAAAATACCGCAAATGAGGTATTGTTTTATTCAACCTATTTACTACTTTTACAACGGTTTTTCATAGGATATTGG
>CAZQIQ010000107.1:0-3689 GCA_964593835.1 uncultured Chitinophagaceae bacterium | reverse complement strand
AAGAAGTACCAGAACCGCTCGATCGACGCGGCCGAGGTCATCAACGAACTCGTCGAACTGGCCAAGGAGATGCGCGAGGCGCGCAAACGGGGTGAATCGCTGGGGCTGACCGAAGACGAGGAGGCTTTCTCCGAGGCACTGGTAGTGAACGACAGCGCCGTCGCCGTGCTCGGCGACAAGGCGCTGTGCGCGATTGTTCGAGAGCTAGTCGATACCGTTCGCCGCAACGTGACGATCGACTGGACGGTGAAGGACAGTGTGCGGGCGAAGCTCCGCGTGATGGTGAAGAAGATCCTCAAGAAACACGGCTACCCACCGGACAAGCAGACCCAGGCGACCGAGACGGTGCTGAAGCAGGCCGAGCTACTTTGTGCGGATTGGGCGGCGTAGGTGCATTGCTGCGGCTGCGAATTCTGCTTCAATAGCTCGACCGTCCGCGACAAAAAGCGTATAATTATACCCTATGTCCGACACGATAATTTGCCCGAATTGCGATTTCAGCATTGAGGTGGCCGAGGTGCTCTCGGCGCAGCTTCGCGTGCAATTGCAGAAGGAGTTCGAGGCGGAGATTCGCCGGAAGGAATCAGCTATTGCCGAGCGCGAGAAGGAACTCGCCCGCGCCCAGGAAGCGGTCAAGACCGCCCAGGAAGGTGTCCGGTTCGCGAAGCGCATCTTTTCGGTATAAATCGTTTTTGTCAAACTTCGGGTTTTCTTTGGCAGGAGCTGGAAGATGGCGAAGCGCAGGCCGCTTAACTTTCACTGTAGAAACGCAGGCGGTTGCTGTCGCGAAGGCGGAAGCGCCGCGCTAGGCTTTCAGCCGCGGTTCGGCGCGTTCTTCTTTGGCCCAGACGTCGGGCAGGAATTGCTCCCAGTCGCTCTCGGGCGTGATCGGGAGTTTGGCGAAGAGGCTCGTTAAATACGCCTGCGGGTCGGCGCCGTGGCGTTCGGCGCTGGCGATCAGCGACCAGAGCGTCGCCGCCGTACGGGCCGCGCGGTCGTTGCCTGCGAAGAGCCAGTTCTTGCGTCCCAGCGCGACGCGCTTGAGCGCCCGCTCGGCCGCGTTGTTGTCGATCGCCAGGCAGCCGTCGGTCAGATAGACATTGAGCGCCGTCCATTGATTCAACGCGTACTGGATCGCTTTGCTCAGCGGACTATGCGGCGCGGCGTGCGGCTGTTCGGTGTCGAGCCAGGATTTGATTTCTTGCAGCAACGGCGCGCTGCGCTGTCGACGCAACGCGCAGCGGCCGGCGTCGTCGAGCGCCTTCGCTTCGCGTTCGACGTCGTACAGTTTGCCGATGCGCGCCAACATCTGCGCGCAGCGCTGTGCGTCGGAATCTTGCGCGTCGTAAAACTTCCGGCGCGCGTGCGCCCAACAGGCGACTTCGATCACCTCGTTCGCCGCGTAAATTCCGTCGTAGCCGCTGTACGCGTCCGCTTGCAGCCAACCTCGAAAATCGCGCAGCCAAGCTTGCGGGCCGGCGCGCTGACGATTCGGCGTGTAGTCGTAAACGATGTACGGATGCGACGCGTCGCCGACATAACACCAGATGCGTCCTTCGCGACACTTCTTCTGTCCCGGCGATTGAATCGGCACGGGCGTGTCGTCGGTGTGCAGCGCGCGCGACTGCCGCACGCGCGCGGCCATCGTTGCGACCAGCGGCGCCGCGAGGTTGCCGACCGCTTGCAGCCAGGCGCACATCGTGCTGCGCGCGATGTCGATCTGCTGCCGCGCGAAAACTTTTTCCAATCGATACAGCGGCAAATGGTCGGCCAGCTTGCTCGTGGCGATGTACGCCAACAGGCTCGGGCCGGGCAGCCCTTTTTGAATCGCTTGACGCGGCCGCGCGGCGCGCGTCATCTGCGCCGAGTCGCCGTGGCGCTCGCACTGCGCGCAGGCGTACTTGTGCCGACGATGCTCGAGCACTTTGAAGTTCGCCGGGAAGTATTCGAGCTGTTCGCTGACGTCGACGCCGACGTGCGCGCGTCGTTCGCCGCAGCAAGGACACGCCTTTTCGGCGTCGGTCAGGTCGTGTTCGATCGGCACGCGCTCCAGACGTTCCGGCAACGGACGGCGGCCATGCTTGTGCCGGTTGCGAATGCGGCGTTCTTGCAGTTTCTCGCCCGACTCTTCTTCGATCGCTGGCGCATCGAGCGGCGCGGCGTCGAGCAAGTCGGCGAACAGCAGCAACTGACGCGGATCGAATCGTTCGCTGCGCGGGCCATAATAACGACGCAAAATCGCGGCGATTCGCGCCTCGTAGTCCGTCTTCAACTGCGCGAGCTGCGCTGCATGCGCCGCGGCTTGTTGTTGTTGTCGCTCAGCGAAACCACGCTCTAATGCAGCGATGGCGGCCGCCGTTTCGCCTTGCAATTGCTGCACGAGCAGTTTCAATGCGAGCGGATCGTCGGGAAGATGATGGAGCGGCGTCATGCCGCTTGTTCTAGTCGATGCGGGCCGTCCGCGCAAGACGCAGACGCGAAAAATCAGTAAAATTCTCGCCGCGCCAACTCGGCGCCTGAGAGCAGTTGCAACAGTTCGTCCGGCGTGATCGCGATCGACGTTGCGTGTGCAGCGGGAAAGCGAAAGCCGCCGCGGTCCAGGCGTTTGTAATAGAGCGTGACGCCTGTGCCGTCGTGCCAAAGAATCTTCACGCGTCCGCCCGACTTGTTGCGAAAGACGAACAGATCGCCGCCGTGCGGCTCGCAGCCGAGAAACGTCCGCACGCACTCGGCGAGTCCGTCGAAACCTTTTCGAAAATCGACCGGCAGCGTCGCCAGCCAAACGCGCCGCGGCGCCAGAGACGCGTCGATCATGCCTGCCTCTCCTGCGCAGCGTCGAACGTTTCGAACGCGGCGGCCAACGCGGCGACTTGCTGCGCGCTGTACGCCGCCGGCAGGCGCAGCACGCGTCCGCCGCGCAGTTCGATTGCACAGCCCTGCGTCGTCGCGCCGGCAACCGACGCAGGTTGCAACGCCGTCGCCGCGGCGGGCTGCAACGTCGCCAACACGAACGCCGGCGCCTGCCTGGCGCGCCGTGGATCGTCGCGAAGCGCAAGTTCGCGCCGCCAGGCATAGAACGACGCTTCGCTCAAGCGCCGCTCGCGACAAAACGCCCGCACGCTCTGCCGGCTGGCGGCGTGCTGCTGCACCATGCCTCGCCAAAACGCTTCTTTCGACGCATCCCGCCGTTCCGATTTCGCCATCTTCGGGCTCCTTCTGCTGGATGACCCAAGTTTGACAAAACCGATTCAATCCGAAAAGATGCACTTCGCGAACCGGACACGTTAAACCCTCAAGTATGTTGGTTTCGGCCCATGCAGCGAACTGCGGTGCAACGCTTTGATACTTCGCAACGCCCCGTTTCAATTCCTCATGAGCAACCGTGGCGTCTTTCGCGTTGAAGACGGCTCGCAGCTCCTCAGCCGCTTCCTTGCGCATGCCAACTTTGGGCACGTAATTCATGGCGTTCTGCATGAGATGGAACTGACAACGTTGCCACGGCACAGAAGGCATTACGGCTTTGCGAGCAGCTTTTAGACCGGAATGGTCATCGCTAACGACGAACTTGACGCCTGTCATACCGCGCACCAAGAGGCTTTCGAGGAACGCTCGCCAATGAACTTCCGCTTCGCTGAGCGAGCAACTGACTGCCAGTATGCTGCGGTGACCATCGGGCAATATGCCAACGG
>CAZQIQ010000106.1:0-3765 GCA_964593835.1 uncultured Chitinophagaceae bacterium | reverse complement strand
TATCCCTATAACTCAGAACAGGAACTTCAAAGTACTCATGTTCATTGGAGAGAGGCTTATTATAAGTTTTGGTTTGAGAAGTGGTGGGGGAAGTACAAACGAAAACAATTCCTTTTATGAAAAATAATTACATATGTTTGTGGCTCATCTTCACCCCCCCCCATCAACCTTATACTATATGAATTCATTCGGAGGAGACTGGACAGAAAACAAAATTGAAATAATCGTTGAGTATGCAAAAGCATATTTAAACATTATGAATATTTATGCGACAAAACACAGTTGGAAACTCTTGTATTTTGACGGATTTGCAGGTTCCGGTTACATAAAAAAGGGAAAGAAGGAAAATCAAAAATTAATTGTTGGTGCTGCAAAAAGGATTCTTGAAATAGAAGAACCACGACCTTTTGACCTTTTTTACTTCGTTGAAAAAGACATTGAAAATGCAAACAATCTTCGAGAAAATACAGAACTAAAATTCCCTGAGAAGAACATTCATATTGTTAATACTGACTGCAATGAGAAAATAAAGTCAATGAGCGAGTTTCTTGCCAGTCCGAAGGGTAAAAAATATAAGGTACTTGCGTATATAGACCCTTGTGGTATGCAACTCAACTGGAATTCTTTGGAAACATTACAGAGGTTATCAGTTGACGTTTGGATTTTAGTGCCAACTGGAATGGGCGTAAACAGATTATTAAAAAATGATTTTAACATATCGAATGCTTGGGTTTCAAAACTTGAAACTTTTTTGGGGATGGATAAAGAAGAAATTTTAAAATATTTCTACAAGGAAAAGGTATCCCACACCCTATTTGGCGAAGAAACCACAACATCAAAAGAAGATAAAGCAATTGAAAAATCTGCTGTTCTTTACAAAGAAAGATTAGCTAAATTATTTAGCTTTGTGTCGGAACCTTACATATTAAAGAACAAGTCTAATTCGATAATGTTCCACTTTTTTATGGCATCCAATAATAAGTCAGCTGTAAAAATCGCAAACGAAATAATAAAGAAATACAATAAACTAAACTGAAATGGCACAATCAAGCATAGAATGGACTGAAATGACTTGGAATCCAACAACTGGTTGTGACAAAATTTCGGCAGGTTGTAAATATTGTTATGCTGAAATTATGTCAAAGCGACTTCAAGCAATGGGAGTCGACAAATACAAAGATAATTTTGAAGTCAGAACACACGAATCCGCTTTGAACATACCCTATACGTGGAAAAACTCAAAAGTAGTTTTTGTAAATTCAATGAGTGACTTGTTTCATAAAGACATCCCTCTTGAATTTATAAAAAGGGTATTTGCAGTAATGAATGAAAATCCTCAGCACGTTTTTCAAGTTTTGACAAAAAGAGCTGAACGCTTGTTTGAACTTCACAAACAATTAAAATGGACTCATAATATTTGGATGGGAGTATCCGTTGAGAACGACAAAGTGAAACACAGAATCGATTATTTAAGAAAAACAAAAGCAAGAGTAAAATTCCTGTCGCTTGAACCTCTAATTGGCCCCCTACCAAAAATGAATCTAAATAAAATTGACTGGGTTATCGTAGGGGGCGAAAGTGGTCACAAGCCTAGACCCATGGATCCTATGTGGGTAATAGATATTCAGGAGCAATGTAAAAAAAACAATGTCGCTTTTTTCTTTAAGCAGTGGGGCGGAAAGAACAAAAAAGCTAATGGTAGACTTCTGAATGGAAGAACATATGATGAAATGCCAGAGATTGAGTTGCAACGAAGTGTTTAATTAAATTACAAGGACTAACAAATATGCCAACTTCTAGTGAACAATACCTATGGGAAAAATTCTTATCGTGCAGAAGAGTCAACGACATAAAAGAGAATATTGAAGGTAGGCATTGCGCAGATGATCCGCGTAATCATTTTCAGAGAGACTGCGACAGGATAACATATTCCTATCCTTTTCGCAGATTGCAAGATAAAACCCAAGTTATACCCCTACCTGTTCTTGACTTCGTTCACACGAGGTTAACCCACAGTTTAGAAGTAGCGACAGTTGGTAGATCTTTGGGGACTATGGTTGAGGATTTTCTCACTAGGAAAGGCGCATTAAAAAAGAGTTCCTCAGGTCATATTCCTTCAATTGTAACAGCAGCATGTCTAGCTCATGATATTGGCAACCCTCCGTTCGGTCATGCGGGTGAAAGTTCTATATCAGAATACTTCCATATGGGTAAGGGTTATACAAGTTTAGGTCGAGTTTATCAAGAACCAATTATAGACGATAGTACATTTCGGATAAAAAGTGTTGAAGAAGAATGCAAAGTTAGAGATCTAAAATGTTTTGAAGGAAATGCAATGGGTTTTAGGCTGCTAACAAAAAGCAATCAAAGTTCCTTAAATTTAACTTGTGCTACCCTAGCTACTTTTACAAAATATCCTCGTCAATCTTACATAACAGGCGAATCGCTAATGGAAGATCGATGGAGTGATGGCGTTAGTCAGAAAAAGTACGGTTTTTTTCAGGAAGAGCTTGAAGAGTTCAAGATTGTTGCAAAAGAAGTGGGATTAAAACCATTGCTTACATCTGGAGGTAATTATGCTTGGCTTAGGCATCCATTATCATTTCTAATGGAAGCAGCAGATGATATTTGCTACAGAATAATCGATCTTGAAGACGGATTTAGAGTACAGCGAATACCATTTGATGAAGCTCAAAAAGCTTTAATTTCTATTGCTAGCTTAGATTCAAGTTTCGATAATAGCTATTATCAAAGAATTGATGGAGAAAATGAAAAATTCTCATATCTAAGATCAAAAAGTATTAACATTCTCATTTATAAGGTTTTTGATTCTTTTGTTGAGAATTATGAACGTATAATCGAAGGTTCTTTCGACATTGAACTATTGAAAAGCATACCAGATATAGGTTTGCAAAAAAGTTTATCAGAACTCAAAAGAATTGTCGAAAAGTATATTTATAAATGGCAGGATGTTTTAGGTCTAGAAGCAGCAGGATTTGAAATATTAGGAGGACTAATAGAGAAATATATTGAGGCCTCTGATATATGTTTAACATGCCCGCCTTCAGTTAGAAGTAAACATGCTAGTAAAATATTCGATTTGTTGCCTAAAGAATATCAACACATAGAAGATGAGGAATGTTACACTCGTTATCTAAAAATAGCTAGTTATGTTTCCGGAATGACGGATACATATGCTGTTAATTTATATCAAAAAATTAAAGGAATTAAAATAAAATAGACGCTCCTTAAAATCTCTAACAGTCAATATGAAAAATGAAATTTGCACCATATCTCTACCTAAAGGTGTACTTGATAACGATTACATCTTTTATACTGATGGTACTATTAAGCATTTTTATGATCAAAGCATCTATCAACCTAACAAAGAAACTATGCTCTCTGCAAATGATATAGATGACGATACAAAAAATAAACTTTTAGAAAAATGCCCTGTAGAGTTCAAAGAAAAAGTGTCAGTAATCTTGAATGTCAAAAGATAAGAAAGAATGAGGTAAATCAAGAAAGGTCACTAAATCGGTAACCGCCACTAACAATATTTCATAACTAATTGATAATCATAATCAGAGGGTCGCTGGTTCAAGTCCAGCAGGGGGAGCGAGTAATCAATCATTTATAAGGTCGCTTAGGCGGCCTTTTTGTTTTTGCCAGTAACTTCTGGCAGTGAATAAAATTACCTGACAAACTTCCCGTAAAAAAGAATTTGAGAAGCCGTTCGGCTGCACGTATATTTGCAACCGAACG
>CAZQIQ010000105.1:1851-3769 GCA_964593835.1 uncultured Chitinophagaceae bacterium | reverse complement strand
CATCCACATCGCCGCTTCCATGATCTGGATGCAATGAATGTGGATTCGCCCTAGCCCGTCAGAAAGAGGCTCGCCCATGAAGCAACCCAAACCCTCAGACGCCGCCCCGCAAAAGCACCGCGCCTGCTTCATGTCCTTCGCCAGCGTCTATCCGCATTATGTCGCGAAGGTCACGAAAAAGGGCCGCACCGCCGACGAGCTCCACCAGGTGATCCGCTGGCACACCGGCCACACGCAGAAATCGCTGGAGAAGGAGATCGCCAAGAAGACCATCTTCGTAGACTTCTTCGAGAACGCCCCCAGGCTGAACCCCAACCGCGCCCTCGTCACCGGCCTCATCTGCGGCGTCCGCGTCGAGGAGATCGAAGAACCCACCATGCGCGAAATCCGCATCCTCGACAAACTCGTCGACGAACTCGCCAAGGGCAGGCCGATGGAGAAGATTTTGAGGGGCGCTCTCTCCGGAGACCGAATAGCGAACGCACAAGTTGCCAAGGAAGTCTAATCTTGTGGCATCTACTAGAAACACTCAGAATGATCGGCTCGCACATCAGCTCGCAAAAAATGCTCTTAAGCCGGCATAGCTAATGTAAGGATTGGATATTACTATTGCTTCATACGAACAACAAGCTTGGGCGATATACGCCCAACGATCGAGCTAAGCATTGAGCCGCCATCACCGAGGCGTCGGAGTTGACCTAGAAGATTGAAGCACCAGTTGAGATAAGCGCGGCACCAGTTTAGCGTTCTTTCCGTTAGCTGATCTGAGATTCTCTTCAGACGAATTTCTGGAGTGTTGATTATGAAAATATCTGAAATGGACTTCGGAAGTTTGGATGCCCAGAACGAGATTATAAATCATGGTGCAGGCGGGGACAAAAAATTCCAAAGCACCTTTGTATCTCCGCCGAGGTTTTCTGCTCGGTTGAATAATCTAAATAGAATAAGATACGTAACAGGTCTCAAGGGCACCGGTAAGACAGCGCTTCTAAGATATATAGCTATTCACGAGAGGTAAAAAGTAGATTCAATTCAACATTTTGTGATGTTTCGTCGATCTTTGACAGAGCAGGACAGGGGGCTGCTTTCCGAAGCTGTTAAATACAAGGTTGCGCTAAATACGCCTAAGGCTTTTGACTATGATCAAGATTTTGAAGATGTATGGGCATGGTTTTTTCATAGAGAAATATGCGCGCTCATTTCAGAAAAATCGGGCGCAGATTGTTTTCATTTAGAGGGGTTAAAAGAGTATAGAGATTTTGTGGCCGCCTTTTCAGGTGAGGATGATGAAAAAAAGGGGTGGGTAACTTCATTGTTCCCGAAGCTAAAATCCGGAGGATTCAAAATATCTCTTGATGTACCAATTTTGAAGGCAGAATTTGGCGGGGAGTTGAATTTAGATAAGAATGTGCATATCATACCTCTTTCAAGGGTTGTTAGTACATCAAATAATCTTCTCGGAAGATTGAGATCAAAAGAAAAAAGCTTGTCTATATTTATAGATGAGGTCGAAATATCTGTAAGTAATTCATCGGTTTTTAAGAGAGGCTGCCTAATAGTTAGGGATCTTGTTATCTCTATAAATAATATGAATATGATATTTTGGAGGTATGGCCTCAAGTGTCGGCTGGTTTGTGCGTTGCGATCCGAGGTTCTTGGGGCCGTCGAGCAGTTCGGTAAGGAAACAAACAAGCTGGTATCTGATTTCGGGTTCGACGTTCGCTGGAATGTTCGCGACCGGCGGTTTGAGCATCCTCTTTTTACTATGATTAGTGCCAAGGTGAACGGCTTGTCGGTTGAGCCGACTCCTACTCAATTCTTGTCCTCTGTGCTTCCGAGAAAGATTTTTGGGGTTGAGTCGTGGGATTTTATTCTCCATCGCACCTGGTACCGTCCACGAGATCTGGTGAGATTCTTC
>CAZQIQ010000105.1:0-1841 GCA_964593835.1 uncultured Chitinophagaceae bacterium | reverse complement strand
GATGGTGCAGAAGTATTTGTGGTCGGCGATTTAACGAAAGGGATGGCTCAGTATAGTAGGGAGTCGTGGCGAGAAATCGGAGAGGAGTTGCGCGCACAATTTTCAGCAAGTGGCGTTAGATTGCTCAAGGAGGTATTTACTGGGTTTAAAACTCATTTCTCTATTGGTGAGCTAGTGGGTCGAATAGAAGAAATCAGGCGAAAAGAGGGCGCTGCGGCGGATGTGCTGCAAGGCCTTACGGACCGTGAGCTAGTGCGGTCACTCTATCGAGTAGGGATTCTTGGCAATGAATATACGTCCAATGTTTCTGGAGGTGTGAAAAAGATAAAGCAGGCGTGGGCCCATAAAGGCGACGTTGATGTGCTTCCAGATCGTAAGCTGATGGTGCACAGAGGGCTGCATAAGGTGTTTAAGCTTGAAAGGGAGAATGTGTAGTTGGTGAGATCGCGATTGCGCGGCCTCTGCGTTCTTTATTCGCTCTTGATACCCCATGACCCACCGCTTTTCCCAACTCATGTTCACGACTGCCGTGCGGGCGGTGCAGGACGTGCAGGGCCTATGAGCGGCTGGGCGCGGCGGAGGCTCCCGCTGATTAGCGTCGTGAAGACTCATATCCCGATCGCTTCCACGCCACCGCTTTCGAACGTGAACAAGACAGCGATGCCCAGCTTTCTCAGTCCGCCCTCCGTTTCGCGCAGCAAAGTCCGGTAGCGGGGGAAATCTGGGAAGGCGAGGGCGACCTTCGAAGTCGGGTATTTTGTTTGCAGTCGCATCGCCTTTAGCAACGCGTGGGAAAACCAATGCTGGGCCTGGTTGGTTTGCGTGGTCGGTTTGGTCTCATGCGCTCGAACCGGATCGCGATACCCTTTTGAGGGATAGCCCTTGGCTTCGACAAGCAACTGCACGCCATGTCGTTCCGCATGGAGGTCGACGCCCTGCTGTCTGGACGCCGTATCTGCCTTGTTCAGAATTTGCCAACCCGTTTCCAGCAGATGGCGCTCGACGGCATCGACGACATGGCCCTCCCAGAACCAATCACTCGGCGTATCAACCTCTCTGGCGTCCTCTTCGTCTGGCTCAACGGAAACTGTAGACGGCGCAGGCTCTGCGGATTTCGCCCATTCGGGCGACGTAGGCGCCTTCGGCGCGGGCTTCATGCCGGTCGTTGATTTCGCGACGACTACGCCGGAGTTGACGCGCTTGAACGTCACCTTGCCGCCGGGCACGACGTCCGACGTTTCCCAGCCTGCATCCAACCATGAGTTTGCTTGAACGGCTGCGCCTCGTTGGTTGGCCCACCAAGCTGGGTAGCGTTTGGCGCTCGCGGGAAGGGGGAAGCCGAGCACTTTCTCGAGCTCGGTCATCGAGGGTCGCCAGTATTCCTGCGTGCGCGACTTCAGATATTCATTAAGCGGGTCGTACTTTGCCAATTTAATCCCCAACTCAGTTTGGCTGAACCTATTGAACCACACTGCGCGGCGAGGTCGCCGCGCCTCGGTGCCGCACCTCCGCCAAGGCCACCCCATGACCCACCGCTTCTCCGCCCTCATGTTCACGCCGGCCGTGCGGGCGGTGCAGGAGGCGCAAGGCTCGCGCCGTGCCTATGAGCGGCTGGAGGCGGCGGAGGCCGATCCGCGCGATACGCTGGGTGAGGCGGAGCGCGCCTTCATCGCCGCGCGCGACTCTTTCTATCTCGCCAGCGTCTCGGAAACCGGCTGGCCCTATGTCCAGCATCGCGGCGGCCCGCCGGGCTTCCTGAAATGTCTGGACGACCGCACACTCGGCTTCGCCGATTTCCGCGGCAACCGCCAATATGTCAGCGTCGGCAATCTGAACGGGAA
>CAZQIQ010000104.1:0-3776 GCA_964593835.1 uncultured Chitinophagaceae bacterium | reverse complement strand
TATTCTGAACACTACGGGACATGGTTTTGTTGCATGGCCAGGCTATGCCCCCTATTATAATGGTCAATGGGATTATATTCAGAAGTTCATGAATCTCACACACAATGGCCAGGATGCCAGCCCTACAGCTGTTAGATTTTATATTGACTGGGGTCAATATGAACCTACTCTGGGAAATTACAAACGTACTGAACTTGTTCAGGCCATTCAACAGCTGGCTAATCTCAAAGGTGGCACATTAAAATTGGCCCTTCACTTTCCTTACTCGCGGCCAGGAGTCTGGAACGACAGCTATTTGCCAGACACTACTATAGCCAAAATATATAATGGCACAAAAGTGGGGGATAATGTTGCATATACCCAACCATCCATTTATTCGGAATGGGCACGTGAGCGGTTTTATGCTTTTGTTGATGATGTGCTTGCACAACTGGGCAGTTTTTACAATAAGATTATATATATAGAAATGGGCAATACCCAGGCAGAGGAGTTCGGTATGCCTTGGCGAAATGATGGTGGATATATCTATCCGGGTATGCATGACGAAGCAGCTACCGCCATGTGGAGAACACAATATTTACCTTGTCGTTACCCTGGCCAGTCAACTGTTACCTGGGATGGTAATACACATAATATATCCAACGCTCCTCTTGCCGGTCAGGGACAATGGCCATCATGGAATACTGATCATGGCCGGGAGTTTCACCGGTTTGCATCATGGGGTTTAACCAGATTTTACAAAGGATTCAGAGACGTTGTAAAAAACCGTAGCAGCAATTTTAAAGTACTTTATTTCGTATCTGATTTCGGATCATCGCAGGGCAACTATCACCATTTACATAACGCATCGCTCCCTATGGCGCTCAATGAATTTGATGGTATTTATACATCCGTTTCCGATATCGACAATAACTTCGAAAAAATTATGGCTATAGACATCATCAAAGGGACCAACCCTAATAAAATAGCCGCTATTGAATTTGACCCCTGGGATCTGGGAACTTCATACGCAGGCAACGATCATATTCTTCCTGGTGTAGCAGAAGAGTGGTTTGCCAGGGCCTACAAACATGGAGCAGATTATGTACATCTTGCTATGGCTTATCAGGATCAGGCTATTTCCACGCTTGCTCCCGCACTAGCTCTAGTGAGAGCTAATTATGTAAATGGCTCTTATCAACCACCCTCCAGACAATCAGCCACAACAGTAAATATACAACCTACAATATTTCAAGGCGGTCATCTTTTTCTACCGACCTGGCTCGGCGCAGGTGGCAATAACTGGTCAGTTACCGATAACAATCCTGCATCTGTCAATATTATAGATAATGGTTATTGGGAAAATATATGGAGCTGTACGCCTTCGGATCCCTGCACCTTTACAGTAGGAGCTTCAGGTCCGACAGGCAATGTAAATATAAATTCTTCCGTAACCCTGAATGCTTCATGCTCAGGTAGCCAGTGCAGCGGTGTAACTTATTCATGGAGCGGTAATGGTATAACCGGCAGTGGTAACAATGTAACCTTTAATGCTCCGGCAACTCCTGGCACTTATACATACACTGTTACAGCTTCCAAATCAGGTTGCTCCAACAAAACAACTACACATACTATTACAGTAATCAATCCTTCAGATCCTTGCTCCTTTACGGTCAGTGCTTCCGGCCCTTCAGGAAATGTAACGGCAAGTAGTTCTGTTACGCTTAACTCTTCCTGCTCAGGCGAATGCAGTGGGGTAACTTATGCATGGAGTGGTAATGGTATTAGCGGATCGGGTACTTCAGTAACCTTTAATGCTTCGGCAACTCCTGGCACTTATACATACACTGTTACAGCTTCCAAATCAGGTTGCTCCAATAAAACAGCTACACATACAGTTACAGTGGTTAGCAGCGGTGCATGCAGTTTCACCGAAAAAGGAGTGGTAGGCTCCTGGAATGGTTTAGATGTGCAAACACGTCAGTTTACCATTAACGGTCAGTCGAAATGGGCTGTAGTGCTACTAATGCCAACAACACCGAATGTAGATCGCCACTTTTTAAGAGGTGATAATTTTGTAGATCGCAATGATATTACATGGACAAGTGGTGCAATCCTGAAATCTTGCCTGGGAGCAGGTGAAACAGGATGGGGTGGTTTAGGATTTCCAAGTAATGTAACAGTACCTTCCGGTTACGTTCAAGGCACAATGCCTGACGGTGCAGTATATTTTGAACAGGCTGCTGTTGATACATGTAATTTTACGGTTAGCACTTCAGGTCCTTCAGGAAATGTAACAACGAATAGTTCTGTTACACTCAATACTTCCTGCGCTGGAGAATGTAGCGGTGTAACCTACGCATGGAGTGGTAATGGCATAAGTGGCAGTAACAATTCTGTTACATTTAATGCTCCGGCAACTCCTGGCACTTACACATACACTGTTACAGCTTCCAAATCCAGTTGCTCTAACAAGACTGCAACGCATACTGTTACAGTAGTAAACGGCGGAGCATGCAGTTTCACCGAAAAAGGAGTAGTAGGCACTTGGAATGGTTTTGATGTGCAAACACGTCAGTTTACGATTGGTGGTCAGTCGAAATGGGCTGTAGTAATAGTAACCCCAACGACACCGAATGTGGATCGTCACTATCTAAGAGGTGATAATTTTGTGGATCGTAATGATATTACGTGGACAAATGGAGCAATCCAGAAATCATGCCTGGGTGCAGGTGAAACAGGATGGGGTGGTTTATCATTTCCAAGCGGTGTAACCGTACCTAACGGTTACGTTCAAGGTACGATGCCTGATGGTGCAGTATACTTTGAACAGGCTGCTGTCGATCCATGTAATTTTACGGTCAGCTCTTCAGGTCCTTCAGGAAATGTAACAACCAATAGTTCTGCTACGCTCAATGCTTCCTGCGGTGGAGAATGTAGCGGTGTAACTTATTCATGGAGTGGTAATGGTATAACCGGCAGTGGTAACAATGTAACCTTTAATGCACCATCCTCACCGGGAACATATACATATACAGTTACAGCTTCCAAATCAGGTTGTACTCATAAAACAGCTACCCATACTATTACAGTAATTAACGGTGCAAGTTGTCCTTCAGTAGAAGCAAATATGGGAGCACATTGTTACCATATAGAAGGATGGGTGTATGATCCTAACAACCCTAACGAAGTACTATATATAGATATTTATGACGGCACAACGCTCGTGGCAGCCAACCACCCTGCTGGTATTTTCAGACAAGATCTGCTTGATGCTGGTAAAGGAAACGGTTATCATGGATTTTTGTTTGTTACGGAAAACACTATATTCAGAGATGGGAACACGCATTCAGTAGTTGTAAAACTAGCTGGCTGCAACGATATGATCCCTACTGCGCCGAAAACACTTTCATGTGCCGGAATGCCAGCCGTTATAGATGAAAGTGTCGATAATAATATGTCGACTAAAAAGAATCTGCGCATATTTCCCAATCCAAGTAATGGAACTTTTGAAACTTCCTTCTACCTGGAAAGAGGAAAAAAAGCTACCATGGTACTTACTGATATTCAGGGAAGAACATTGTTGAGTAAAACTGTTACAGGCAATGGTACACATCTGGAAAAAATCAGCGTTCCTGATAAAGCAGCAGGCACAATGTTCCTAAGAATTATCAAAGACAATGGCATTGAAGTGAAGAAGATTAATATTGTTCGATAATCATTGCTATTTCCTATAAAAAGAGGGTGTCTCAAAAGTAAGAGACACCCTCTTTTTATTTGGATACCTGATGGAGATA
>CAZQIQ010000103.1:0-4413 GCA_964593835.1 uncultured Chitinophagaceae bacterium | reverse complement strand
ATGGTTTAAACCCGGTTGGCCAGAAATTCACAATAAGCGGCCCTGTACTGGTATCAATAATCTTTACAACTTCATCCATTTTAACGGAGCGTATTGTCTGAGATATCCCGGCTGTTGAAATATTTAACAGAAATAAGATAAGCCAATATATTACCCGAAAACTACTAGTTCTGAATTTACAATACATACAATTTTTTTAATCGCCAAAAATTGAAAAACTGGTCTATTTGATTACATGGAATAACAAATGCTATAATATTTATTGCTTAACATTATAGCATTTGTTGATTTGTAGTTCGTCAATTATATTATTTATATAGCATACCTATTGACTTACTTTTAACCCGAGCAGTCTGAACGTTATCAGTGTTTTAATCCTTTTATACGTTACAAACTTGTTCTCTTTAATTAAACAGTATTACTACTTATCTCATCAGTTTATATTCTTTTGATACCACATCCAACTGACTTACTTTCTTTCACCTCAATAGGCTGGCCATTCACCACCGCATCAATTGCAGATTTTAAATGATGTTTTTTCACCGCGGAGGCATCACCGGGATTATCATCAATAGCACCTTTATAAACGAGTTTATTGTTATTATCAAAAACATATACTTCCGGAGTTCGCGCAGCGCCAAAAGCATCAGCCACCTTGCTTCCATCATCCATTACATAATCCCAATTATAACCCTGATCGTTAGCATATTTTTTCATTGCGTCATAAGAGTCATCTCCATCCCTTTGCCCAATATTTGAGTTAATCAGAATTACGCCTAGTCCGTTAATTTTTGCATAATTACATATTTCGTTGGTTCGTGATTGATTTTTTATCACATAAGGGCATGTATTACAGGTAAACATCACTAACATACCCTTATCTTTTTTCACCTCTTTCAGTGTTACTGTATTGCCTTTTAAATCTTTTAATTGAATGTTTTCTGCTGGCAGAGCAGTACCTATTGCAATTGATTTAATATTATCCTGCGCATATGTGCTTCCGAAAATGGACATCACCAGGCCCATTGTGAGAAAAAGATGTTGTTTCATGATGACAGTTTTTTATTATTAAATATATCTATAGCAAATCCCGTACTAAAGTCATGGCACAGCTTTTATGAATCGTTAAAGTATCCTTTTCAATTAAAATTTAATCTTATGGCAAACAATACAGTTATTGAAAACAATCAGATGCAGGATCCAACAACAAAATATCCTCAGCCACCATTTCCAAAGCAGGAGCAGGAATTACCCGGTTATGAGAAAGACATGAGACCTTTAGCCGATCACGGAGAGCATAGTTATAAAGGTTCGGGAAAGCTTAAAGGGAAAAAAGCAATTATTACCGGGGGTGATTCAGGTATAGGGAGGGCTGTAGCTATAGCATTTGCTCGTGAAGGAGCAGATGTGCTGATATCTTATCTCAAAGAGGACGAAGATGCAAAAACCACAGCAAAATGGGTTAAAGAAGCCGGACAAAAAGCGTTACTCATACCAGGGGATATATCCAGTCAGCAACATTGTAAAAGAATCATTAGTAAAGCTGTAGAAGAGTTTGGGCAAATTGATATTCTCGTCAACAACGCCGCTTATCAAATGTCGCGGGAATCATTGCAGGATATCACTGCCGCAGAACTGGATTACACTTTCAAGACAAACATTTATTCCATGTTTTATCTCTGTCAGGCAGCAGAGAAACATATGAAGCCAGGCAGTACCGTTGTAAATGTTTCCTCTGTTAATGCATATAAACCAAATCCTGTTTTATTACATTATGCAACAACCAAAGGCGCCATTCAAAACTTTACAGCTGGGTTAGCCCAATTATGGGCAGAAAAAGGAATAAGGGTAAATTGTGTAGCACCTGGTCCTATTTGGACCCCACTTATTCCTTCTACGTTTCCAGCAGAAGATGTGGCTAATTTTGGCAAACAAACGCCTATGAAAAGAGCAGGACAACCAGCAGAATTGGCCGCAGCATTTGTGCTATTAGCTTCAGAGGATTCGAGTTATATGTCAGGCTCCACCGTGCAGGTAACAGGAGGTACACCTACTATATAAATAAAC
Source organism: uncultured Chitinophagaceae bacterium (assembly GCA_964593835.1). Classification (GTDB taxonomy): domain Bacteria; phylum Bacteroidota; class Bacteroidia; order Chitinophagales; family Chitinophagaceae; genus Flavitalea. The sequence continues at coordinate 2,346 of CAZQIQ010000103.1, read as the reverse complement.
CATTTATCCATCAGTCTGGAAATAAGCGCTGTTGCAAGACACATTCACTATATAAAACATATATTAATATTCATTTAGCAATACTGGATACATAAAGCAATCTGTCGAATAAATGATTTATCAGTTATGTCTGATAGAGTAAGTAATGTGATACGCAGAATTTGTTGTATAATGGTTACCTGCTCATTGAATTAACAATAAGTGAGCAGTGCTATAATACAATTTGTGGTACAGTGCAGCATGCCAGTAGTTGAATTATTCAATGATAGAGGAAGGGAAAGGATCTAATACAAGTTTATCGCACACTGAGATCCCGCGAGTCGTTGAATCTAACAATAGACGATAAGTAGTCTAATACAATTTGTCGCATATTGGCAACTGATGGATGATTTTTTCGTTTATGTAACTATCGGGTCCTTCAAAATACTTTTGATAAGAACTCATATTTTGAGGATTTCATTTAAGTATCTTTTAAATATCTTCTGTATTATAATTATATGGAACGCGGATAATGAATCATTGACTGTAGTAAATAATCAATTATCATGTTACTATAATGACCACTCAAACAAGATATTCTTTTGTTACAGAAAAAATTCTTAATTAAAATTATCCGTTAAACAGTGCAGCATTGTAGTGTAAGACTACAATATAAACAAGAGGAGGTATAATAAACAAGAGGAGGTATAAAAATATTTTGGGCTAAATGAGAATTGAGTATTAACAAATCTTCTCCGTCAGGCATCTTAATACAAAAGGAGATATCAAACTTTTGATACCCTCTCTTGTTGCCTATTCAGCATAATATTTCTGACGAGATCCAATTAATCGCCTATTGGATCTTGCAGAGATAGCTATTAGGTAATGGAGCGATATTTATCGGTAAGACGAATCTCTCAGATCAGACATCTTTTTTATTAAGCATAATAGACTAGACGAATCAGGTACTACATATCAACTTTTTAGAACAAGTGAATCTGTATGAAGTATATTGAATTCTACGGTAACACTTAGTTAAATAGGAAAGATGATTAAGTTTAGTTCATCATCAGACTGAGGCATTAAATATAACCTGGCTAATAGGAAATCAAACAAAAGAAAGAGTCTTTATATATACTAAATATTCACAAACCGATTTAAACATTAATTTTGGCGTTTTAATATTAGGTATGCAATACTCTTAACAACAACTAGATTCTACCAATGATAATAATTGTATCAAACAATTATTATTAATCTGACTTATAAATATTGAAACTTGCATCAGTCATTGATAATAAACCAACAAAAAAGCTCTCACAACTAAAGCTAATGCAGATGAAGAAAAGATTAGTAGTATTAACCGGTGCTGGCATCAGTGCAGAAAGTGGTTTAAGAACATTCAGAGATAGTGATGGGTTATGGGAAGGATATAATATAGAAGACGTAGCCACACCTCGTGCATGGAAAAAAAATCCGGAGCTGGTACTAGACTTTTATAATTATCGTAGAAGAGAAGTAAAAAAATCGCAGCCCAATCAGGCACACTATGGGCTGGCCAAATTACAGCGTGCGTATGATGTACAGATTATCACTCAAAACATTGATGATCTTCATGAACGTGCCGGGTCAGAAAATGTATTGCATCTCCATGGAGAAATATTTAAAATGTGCAGCGAGCTGGACAAAGACGAAATAAAACAAGTCACAGGAGACATACGATTAGGCGATCTTACTGAAAGAGGTCATCAGTACAGACCTTATATTGTGTGGTTCGAAGAATCAGTACCTATGATTCCCAAAGCGATCGACATAGTATCAACTGCTGATATTTTTGTGGTTGTAGGCACGTCATTACAGGTATACCCTGCTGCCGGTTTACTGGAATACTCTCCCTTAACAAGTCGAAAGTTTATTATCGATACAAAAATACCTTATGTTCAACCATCATTGGCCATAGAAAAGATAGAGCTTCCTGCCGGTCTGGGTGTGTCAAAACTCATCGAAGCATTAAACATTCATTCATCAAACGATAGTAATCTATAGTCATTGGATAGCATACTATTGAAGTCATTTGTTTCTTTTATTTATTCATTTCCGGCTTCATAACAAGTAGAAGTTTCAGAATTCATTGAAAAAATTATAATTGATACCAAGTGAATTGACAGCAACTTGAAATACAAGCATATTTGATGTTCCACTAATATCGCAAGTTTTAAATGATGAAATGTCAGACAGAGTGGGAGCACACTTAATCAGGATAGTTAAGAAAATGAATAAAACCACAAATAATGTATATTTGCCGCCTGTTCATTGCCCGATAGTATAACGGTAGTACCGCAGATTCTGGTTCTGCTTGTCTTGGTT
>CAZQIQ010000102.1:0-4503 GCA_964593835.1 uncultured Chitinophagaceae bacterium | reverse complement strand
ACGCATCGCTGGATCCGCTGACATTGCCAGCAGCATCTGTTGCCGTAACCATAACTGTGTAGTCTCCATCATTTAGTTGAGGACTAAAAGTATAATTCCATTTTCCATCTGCATCGGTGATCGCAGAAGCCGTATCCGTTCCATTAAGGATAATTGCAACAGTTGTGTTGGGTTCAGCCATACCGCTAATATGCGGAGTACCTGTATTAGTAAATCCGGTAAAGTCCGTTGTTAATAAAGGAGTTCCCGGTTTATTAGGAGCTGTACGGTCAGCCGTTAACGTAAATGCATTACTGGATACACTCTTGTTACCCGCAATATCTGTGGCGGTAGTAGTTATAGAATGTGTTCCCTCTTCAAGATCGATGTTGCTGGTAATTGACCAGTTACCAGTGGAGTCTGCCTTAACAGAACCTATTAAAGTAGATCCGTCATACAAATCAATTTTTGCATTAGGTTCAGCAGTGCCTGTAAATGTTGGTTTATTTTCTGAAGTAGTATTACCTGGGCCTGATGCCAATGCCGGAGTGCCTGGTTTAACTGGTGCCGTAGCATCAATAATAACAGTTATTTCTGCACTTGGATCACTCGTCAAACTACCTGATTGTGAAGTGGCCGTGAATTTATATGTTCCGTCGTTTAATGACGTAGAAGTATAATCGAAAGACCACTGACCAGAAGCATTTGCAGTAGTTGTTCCTATAACACCAGAACCGATTCTATTTACGGTAATAGTACTGTTAGGTGCTGAGGATCCTGAAATGATGATAGTTTTATCTGATGTAATAAAATCAGTACTGCTTTCTCCATTATCTGAAGAGATAGAAGCGATAGCTGGTGGTGTGGGTTTATTTTTGATTGTTCTTGAATAAGTAACATTCACAGTAGGATCTGAATCATATCCACCATATTCTACAACATAACCTGGTACGGATCCGGTAGCAATACCAGAAAGATCATTCCATTGACCTTCACTTGTTGCATATAGCTGAATATAATTTTCATTGCCTGAATTATTTGGTTCACCGGCTCCCCAGTTCATATATGCACCAGCAACAGCTGTAGGTGTTCCATTTCCTGTTGATATAGCAATACCTGTTTCAGGTCCTGTTACCCAATACCATTTACCTTCTGTCTGAGATTGTTGAGTATGACTCGTTCCTCTGGCCAGATTAATTTTCTGATAATCATCAGAACCGCCAATCCATCCATCACTTTTTAGTTTAGCTCTGATGAATTCATTTTCCTGTGAGGAAGTAATTGTGGCAAGATATCCTGCTAGACCAAAGAATGTTCTTGACGCAGCAGCATCATGTGCCTGCTGCCAGGATATCGGTGATGAAGGACGTATATATTCATAGTAATGAGGCTTTCCCCCTACCATTAAACTAATCATGTCTCCCAGTACATACTTTATTGTTCTATCATCCATATTGGATGAAGTGCTGTTGTATTTTATTTGTCTGAACACTTCCTGCCATTGTGCTGGAGAAGCTGAACCAAAGAAACTTAATGAACCGGTTGCTGTATTATAACTAGAGGTTACTCCATCGGGTAGTGTGCCAGTATAGGATAATACATCACCTGTGCGGAAACCATTATCAATATATACTCTTGGGTTAGTAATCGTTTCTGATCCACTGATTGTGATCTTATCATCTATTACAGAGGCAATAGGAAAAGCTAAACTTCCCGGAATATTGTTATTAGTAGATGTTATAGATAAAGAACTTCCCGATGCCAGTGTTACTGCTTTTGAAGAAGCAGCGCCGGTACCACAACTATTTTCACCATACACAGATACCGTTCCTGAAGTGGCTCCGGTTCCAAATCTGATAACAATATTATTGGTGCCGAATCCGGAAATAAAACTTGCTCCGGAAGGAATAGTCCATTTATAGGATGTTGCATGCGGAATTTCAGGGACACTGTATGTTGCATTCCATCCCGAATATATGGTTGATGGTCCTGTGATACTTGCTGCATCACCCGGATCATCACTAACAACGGGATGTAAGTTCAGGTTAATGCTTCTTGTTGTTCCACAAACATTCACACCTGTAGCGGTATAAGTAATATCGCTTGTTAGTGCAGCGTAAACTACCCGGCCGGTTGTTGAGCTCAGGTTAGTCGAAGGACTCCAGGTCCAGTTGTAACCATCTCCGTTAACAATATTTAATTGCGCCGTGCTGCCGCTACATACATTAATAACAGATCCTGACGCATAAGAATCGGCTTTAACATTAAATAAAGGATCGGTTTCATCCATCGCCGGAGGCAGATCAACAGCATTTAATACATAAGCCATTGCCAATGCTGTAGAATCACCTGCTGCCAGGTCACCTATTTTGAAAGCAACTGCAATAGCATTATCTGCAGTTACGGTGGATCCTTTAGCACTTAACCTTACCTGTCCGCCACTTCCGGCATAAATAGTTTCTCCATCAGAAGAAAAAGAACTCATAATGGCAACACGTGCACGGCAATCGCGTGAACCTAAACCAAGGTAGGATCCATGTACTCTTCCTTTGCCAGAAACTAAAGCCGTGCTGGTGATGTTTGGATTCTGATCTTCGATGGTATTGATGGTAGTATATTCACCAAATCCTGCTTGATCTACTTCATTATCCGGGTCAACCGAGCGAGTGTAGTATATATTATTAATGGTGCTGGCGCCAGTATTCTTTAGGAAGACTCTTATTAATATATAAGAACTGTTTTTACCAACAGATGTAATTTGTTTGATTTGCAGGTTGCCAATATTTCCTATCCATTCAACTCCACTGGTTGTTCCATCAGAAAAGTAGCTGGTAACGTTTCCTGTAATCTCCGGATCGCTACTGCCTGCATTTTCATATAGCGTTCCATTTACTTTTACGGAAAATGCTTCATAAGGAGTACCCGGAACGAAGAAGTCCCCTATGAATTTAGGCGTACCATTATTCCATCCATCTTTACCTACGTCAGCAATAAATCCTACTCTTCCTTCATATTTAGATACGGTTGCTGATACATAATCAGACGGAGCCGAAACTAATGAACCAAAGGCTCCTGAAGGCTGGATACCTGCTTCTACAAAAGTGCCCTTAAAAAAACCGTTGTGGCTTAATACCTGAGCATACATAGGAGATGTGATCAGTATGAAAAAAAACAACGAAAGGGTTGTATATAAATTTGTTCTCATAGCGCTTCGATTTGTTTGTTGCTAATGGTAAAAAAACAGGGAACGTGAGCGCTTACCGCACGGTTATTTATATAGGATGGGGCGCCTAGTTTAGTATTGACAAGAATTTTTGCGAGATTATTAGCGGTAACGGTGTTTGTTGTAGTTAATACTTTAACGCTTTTTATTACTCCTTTCTCATCAACCTTGAGTATCGTTCTGATAAACACCTTTTCTCCTGTCTGCGCTTCCGCGAAAGCCCGGAGTTGTACGGCTGTAGACCATTCTTCAATGTTATAAGCTGGTGTGTAATCTACAACCGGAAGGTTTTTGTATTCCTGTTCTTCGGTTGTGGAGATAGGATGAAGCTTTGTTTTTTTCCAACGGTATTCTTTTGCAGTTGTCTGTTCGGTTTCTACCGATTGGGCATGGGTTGTAATAAAAAAGGTGATCAAAAGCAGTAGCATGATGATCCTTTTCAGATCATGTCTGTTCTTCATAATGGATGTTTGAATTTTTAAATGCGATCAATTCGTGAGACCATAAACAATGAATACAATTGCATTATTGTATTTTGTTTATCGATCATTTTTTATTTGATAAATATCAATCATGATAATTGACAATTGTCAGATAATACGGTTGATCTATATCAAGAGGTAAAATCTGATCAAAAAACATAAAGCATAAAACGTGTATTGATAAACGTTTTATTGGAGATAAAAGGACCAGTCACGCATAAACGAAGAATAGAATTTTATAGTTAACTAAGTATTACTATGTATGTTTTAATACATAGAATAATGCTGATGCATACAAGTCGCGATTCTAAAATATGAGGAGGATGGTTGCAGGAGTTCAGTATATCCGATCATACAAGATTAAAAAGGAATTTAAACCAGATAAAATGTCGGGAAAATTTATTACGTAAGTAGTCGTGTAAACGAAGTTGTTCAGGATAGATTAACCATAAAGGATTTCACTCCTTAGCATCTTAAAGTAGATCCGTTCGGGGAGATTAAAAAGAAAGGGTTTTAGCTTGAAACTGTTATGTAAATAACATATGTCCTGAGAAGGTTTAAAAAATGTTTGTGCTCGTAAGTGTCGTATAAACGAAATACACTCTGTTAGAATTTATAATAAAGGGTTTTACCTTGGAAATGATATGTAGATGAAACCTGTCTTGAGAAGATTTAAAAAATGTTTTGAGTTCGTAAGTGTCGTATAAACGAAATATGTTATGCAAATTTAAATCATAAAAGAAAGCGTATCGGATATGATACACTGAAATAGCTACGATATGATCTGACAGTTTGGGATTAATTTTAAAGTAACAACAA
>CAZQIQ010000101.1:0-5675 GCA_964593835.1 uncultured Chitinophagaceae bacterium | reverse complement strand
TTACTTCAAAAGTAGCTTTTTCACTTTCGAGTTCAGCAATCACTTCATCACGCTCCACATATTCACCATCCTGCTTCACCCATTTTAATAATGTTACTTCGCTTATTGATTCTCCTACTGCCGGAACTTTTATATCAATCATATACTAATTATTCTTTTGTTTTCGCGGTGCTACACAGTTTATTATATACCGAATGCTGTTTCAATAATTTCCTTCTGCTCCTGCGCATGCACCTTAACATAACCTGTTGCAGGTGAAGCACTGGGTTGACGACTAATCACTCCGTAATTAATACTCTTCAAATTCATTTGTAAAAAAGATGCCGCACCCATGTTAAGAGGTTCTTCCTGTACCCAAAACCAGGTAGCACTGCTATACTTATTGTATAACTCCTCCAATCGCTTTACCGGTAAAGGATACAACTGCTCGACTCTGATGATGGCTGTATCTTTTTTATTATTCTTCTGCTGAAATTCGGCAAGATCAAAATATATTTTACCGGAACAGAACAATACTTTTTTCACTTTTGAAGCATCCTCCACATATTGATCGTCTATTACTTCTTCAAACTGACCGGTGGTAAAATCTTTCATGGTAGAATAACTACCCGGGTGACGAAGATTAGCCTTAGGTGAAAAATTAATTAAAGGTTTTCTAAAGGACCATGTAAGCTGTCTTCTTAGTGCATGGAAAAAGTTAGCAGCGGTTGTAATGTTGGTCACGACCATATTTAATTCAGCACACATTTGTAAAAATCGCTCCATCCGTGCACTTGAATGTTCGGGACCCTGCCCTTCATACCCATGAGGTAGCAACATGACCAAACCATTCATGCGATTCCATTTTTGTTCAGTACTACTGATAAACTGATCTATGATGATTTGAGCTCCGTTAGCAAAATCTCCAAATTGTGCTTCCCATAATACAAGTGTATTAGGGGTAGCCATAGCATACCCATACTCAAAACCTACTACGGCATATTCACTAAGGAATGAATTATAAATTCTGAATTTGCCGGTTGCGTCAGGGATATCTCTTAAGCGGCTGTGGGCCTGATCAGTTTTTTCGTCGCGGATAATAGCATGACGATGAGAAAAAGTTCCCCTACGAACATCCTGACCACTCATTCTCACATTCTTCCCTTCCAGTAATAAGCTACCGTAAGCCAGTAACTCACCCGTAGCCCAATCTATTTTCCCCTCTGTGTTAAAAAGTTTTATCTTATCATTAATGATCTTTTCTACCTTTCTCAATGGAGTAAAGCCTTCGGGCCACTTCATCAGGTTATCAAAGATTTTAGTAAAGTCTTCTTCTGATATAGCTGTTACAGGCGATGATTCAAAATCCTCCGAAGTTGCTTTTTTAAGACTCTTCCACCACAATTCCGGTTGCTGATAGGAGTATGGTAAGGGATTCTGTTTTACCTCATCCAATCTTTCCTGCAGATCATTCCAGAATTTATCTTCCATTTCCTTAGCCAGTTCTTTAGCAGCAGGCTCACCATTTTCCATCAGAAAGTTAGAATACACTTCCCGTGGATTTGGGTGTTTGTCAATCAAACCATACAAAGCAGGCTGAGTGAATTTGGGATCATCACCCTCATTATGACCGTGCTTTCTGTAGCACACCATATCAATAAAAATATCACTGTTGAATTCCTGTCTGTAGAGCGTAGCAATTTCTGCACACTTTACTACAGCTTCAGCATCATCACCGTTTACATGCAATACCGGGGATTGTATCATTGCTGCGATGGAAGTACAATAGTCCGCACTTCTGGCATCATCAAAATCCGTAGTAAATCCTATCTGATTGTTAATTACAAAGTGGATTGTCCCACCAGTATAATAACCACCAAGTTTACTCATCTGCACGATTTCATATACCACACCCTGACCGGCTATAGAAGCATCTCCATGAATCAGGATAGGTAATATTTTATCATAATCGCTTTCGTAAACAACATCTGCTTTTGCACGGGCAAAACCTATCACTACCGGATCTACAGCTTCAAGATGAGAAGGATTGGGACATAATTTAAGATAGACGGATTTCCCATTTGGCGTTTTGACCTCACTACCGTAGCCCAGATGATACTTAACGTCACCTGTACCCATAGTCTGGTCCATTTTTGCCGTGCCTTCAAATTCACTAAATATCTGCTCGTAAGTTTTGCCAATGGTATTGGCCAGTATATTTAAGCGTCCCCTGTGTGCCATTCCCAAAACCACTTCCTGAACATCGTTGTCGGCTGCTATATTTATAATAGCATCCAATGCAGCAATGGTGGTTTCACCGCCTTCAAGAGAAAAACGTTTTTGCCCCACATACTTAGTATGAAGAAACTTTTCAAACATTACTCCGGCATTCAGCTTTTCCAGTATACGACGCTTTTTCTCCAACGGAACAGGTTTGTTGAAATTTTTTTCCATTTCCGTAGTAAGCCAGTCCACCTTTTTCTGGTCAGATATATACTTGAACTCTATCCCTACATTGTGGGCATAAGTACGCTTAAGATGATCGTGGATTTCACGTAAAGTGGTGGTTCCCATGCCAATCATATTTCCAGCATAGAAACGCTTATCCAGATCCTCTTCTGTTAACCCGTAAAAACCCAGGTCAAGGTTGGCTCCCCTATCCTTTCTTTTGCGTATAGGGTTAGTTGTAGCAATAAGATGTCCTTTGTTGCGGTATCCTAAAATCAGTCGGTAGGCACCCACCTCCTTTTTCCAATCAACCCCTTCCGGCGTTTTGGCCGACTGCTGGGATGGAACAGCAGCAGAAACACCGTTTGAGGCAGATTTGCCAGTGCTCACAGCAAAATCAAAACCTTCAAAAAACTTACGCAGTTCAGGGTCAATTGATGCAGGATCTTTTATAAAATCCTGATACAAACCTTCTATAAACGAGGGGTGGGAATTGGTAATATAGCTGAAGTCCTTCATCTTAAAATAATGGGTTACAAATATCGGTGTTTTAACGCGATTAGTATAAGTATGTTATAATAAGTTTTAAGTGATTTTCAGAATGTTCGGTTACCCCGATACCGAAAATGGCTTTACAGAAGCCGCCGGGAAATTTTTATACTTTTTCTTTCTTTTTGATAAGAATACCCTTACCTTTGCCGTCTTAAAATTTTTGAGCGACAATGGCAAATCACCAGGCTACCAAGAAAGACGTTCGTCAGGCTGCAAAGCGCAGAGACAGAAATAAATACTACGGTAAAACTACCCGTAATGCTATTCGTGATCTTAAAGAGATCAAGGATAACAAATCTGCTGCTGAGCAACTGCCAAAGGTGCTTTCACAAGTAGACAAACTCGCTAAAAGAGGCATTATTCATAAAAATAAAGCCTCAAATATTAAGAGCAAACTCGCTCGCAGAGTAAACGCATTAGCTACGGCATAATTTCAAAGAATTTATAATACTTGAAGAGGGTGTATCAGTCCGATACATCCTCTTTTATTTTCCTATAGCTGTAACAAATATGCAAAAGAGCTACTATACACCACCGGACACCTTCAAATAATTTATAATACGTCCTCTTTTATTCAACAGAAACTAGTTTAGTCTAGGTTTTGTACGACAGGAATAATTGAACAAATCATTTCTCATTAGAAACATTCACTTACTAAAAAGTATTTTCTTAATCTGAAAAATAGCAGGTATAATTTTTTTAAGTTGACCCATTTACTTTATCAATCACCCTGCTATACTAATGAGAACCTATCCAGAATTATCACCGGCCAGTAGGAATTATGCTAGCAGGAACTCAGTTATTTTATCATAAGTATTATTGTACCTCCATTTATTACTCATCAATCATATATAAGTTTTATATAAACAATTTTTATTTATTTAGGCAATAGAACTAATAACAAATAGACACTTCACTAATTACGCCTCTATAATTAACTTTTAAAGAGGTCAATAAAAATGTTGCACATAAAAGAATTTAATAAAGATTAAAACAAGCCATTTTCATCAGGAAAACAGGCATACTTCTATATTTGCATTATGCCCTTATTGTTATCTCCGTATCGATTATTAACAGATCATATCATCATCGAACTACTCTCTGTAACCAAAACGCCTAAAGGTATATTTTTAGAGAGTGTAGAATTAAATAATACAAATCTTCGCAAGCACTATCCCGACCTGCATAAAGAGTTCAAAGACATTCTTAACTGGTTTAATAAAGATGGAATTTATTTTACGAAGGAACAGATAAACAAAACCCTCACAACAACAAATAAACAAGAGGACAATGACCTACGTCGGCAAACAGCATTACTTCGAAGAATTCATGAGTTGTTGCTCCGGCTCAAGCCTTTTGCAGGAAGTGTAAAATGGTATCAAAAAATCAAGTCAGATAATAAACATTTTAAAACTTCACCATGTCTGTTCAGTAGTTATCGTCCGCTATTATCTTTTGAGGTAAGAAAAGAAAATGAGAATTATTTATTAGACTCTTTCATTGAAGTTAACGGAGAAAAATACCCGATAAGTTCTTTTAACAGACACCATTATCTGCTGGAAAGTAAAGGAGAATATTTTCTGCTTTCTTACAGGGATTATCAAACATTAGAATGGTTAAAAGGAAATGCATCAGGCGCCTTTTCACGCGATCTTTTTGTTCGAGAAATATTAGCACAATTAGAATCTGACTATCCAATAAACAGAAAAAATCTGTTTGATGCTATATCGATAAATGATAAACCTGTTAACAAGGTAATGTTAAGCGAGATCAGTGGTTCATTTCTTGTTCTCACTCCGCAATGGACATATGATGGTTTTTTACAGGAAGGTCCGTGGAAAGAAAACACAGAAATCATTAAAGAGGGAAAGACCTACAACATCATCCGAAACAAAGAAGAAGAGCAAAAGCTAGTGGATTTACTGGTATCATTACATCCGAATTTTGCGCGGCAAATGAACGGATATTTTTATCTGTCCTTTGGAGACGCACAAAAAAAACAGTGGTTTGCAAAAGCATATCATAAGTTACTCGATGCCGGTATAGAAATTATCGGAATGGATATGTTAAAACATTTCCGTTATTCCTCCCACAAAGTATCAAGTGTAACATCATATCAGGAAGAAAAGAATGGATTGTTGCGTGTACACATTGTGACAACGTTTGGAGAAGAAGAAGTTGCGCTGGCTGATATTCAGAAAATGTTATTTGCCGGACAAAAAGCAGTTCTTCTTAAAGATGGTAGTATGGGAGCGCTATCCGATGAATGGATAACTACATATGGAATGCTTATTAAACATGGAAAAGTTGATAAAAAAACTTTATTAATAGGCAAATGGATGGTATTGAACGGAGAGTTAATCTCCGATAAAACTGTCATTAAAAAAGAATGGTGGGATAAATGGGAAAAGTGGCAGCAAACAGATGGAACAATATTATATCCTCTTCCCCAAACATTACAAATTGAAAATCTGCGACCCTATCAGCAAAAAGGATATGAATGGCTGATGCTACTTTCAGAATACAATATGGGTGGTTGCCTGGCCGATGATATGGGTTTGGGTAAAACACTACAAACAATTTGTTGTATAGCCAGTCACATTGAAGCCAGACCCTATGGTAAACATCTGATTATTTGCCCTTCATCATTGATATATAACTGGAAGCAGGAGCTTGATAAGTTCGCACCTTCTGTT
>CAZQIQ010000100.1:0-6124 GCA_964593835.1 uncultured Chitinophagaceae bacterium | reverse complement strand
TTCAAACAAATACTGAGATTGTTAGATATTCTTAAAAAAAAGAACATTAGTATTAAAAATGATATAAAAAAAGCCTGATTATTTTATAATCAGGCTTCAAATTTTTAATTTATCTAAATATTAGATTGCCATCAAATTTGAATCTTTCGTTTCTAAAACTGAATGTCCCATTAAAAATTCATCCACTTTTCTGGCACATTCTCTTCCTTCACTTATAGCCCAAACCACTAATGACTGGCCACGACGCATATCTCCTGCTGCGAAAATCTTTGCAATGTTGGTCTGAAATACCTTTTCTCCAGCCCTGACATTTCCACGCTCATCCAATTCAACGCCTAGTTCGTTCACTAATCCTTCATGTTGAGGATGAACAAATCCCATTGCTAATAATGCCAGTTCGCATGGTATCTCTCTTTCAGAATTCTTTATTTCGGTAAAAGAAGCCCTACCATTCTCACCTACAGTCCATTCCAGATCAACGATTTTTAATGCTTTAAGATTTCCCTTTCCATCTCCTACAAACTCTTTAGTAGCAACAGCCCACTGCCTTTCACAACCCTCTTCATGAGAAGAGGTCACCTTTAATACCATTGGATATGTAGGCCAGGGCATTGCTGCGGTCCTTGTTTCAGAAGGCTTAGGTAGCAACTCAAATTGCGTGATAGATTTTGCATCCTGGCGGTTAGAAGTACCTACACAGTCGGAACCAGTGTCACCCCCACCAATCACAACTACATTTTTTTCCGTTGCGAGAATAGCTTCCTGCTTGCTATCATACAATCCGCTTACTCTTTTATTTTGCTGTTTAAGGAAGTCCATTGCAAAATGCACTCCTTTTAACTCACGACCAGGAATGGGTAAATCTCTTGGAATTGTAGAACCTCCTGTTAATACAATTGCATTATACTGACGGAGGAGATCACTAACACTAATATCTTTTCCAACTTCCGTATTATTAATAAACACTACACCTTCTTCTTCAAGTAAACTAATACGTCTGTCGATTACCCATTTTTCGAGTTTAAAATCCGGTATCCCATAGCGGAGTAATCCTCCCGGAGCATCGTCGCGTTCATATACTGTTACAGAATGACCAGCAGTATTTAGCTGAGCGGCAGCGGCCATACCAGCCGGACCAGACCCTACAACTGCAATTTTTTTACCGGATCGCAGATTAGGTTTTCTAGCTTTCACGAAGCCTTTTTCAAAGGCAATTTCAATAATATGTCTTTCAATTTCTTCAATAGCTACCGGCGGTTGATTTATTCCTAAAACACATGCACTTTCACATGGTGCAGGACAAATACGTCCGGTAAACTCTGGGAAATTATTAGTGGACGTTAAGATATCATATGCCTCTTGCCAGTTCTGGCGATATACAGCATCATTAAATTCCGGAATTACATTACCTAACGGACATCCACTATGACAAAAGGGAACACCGCAGTTCATGCATCTTGCACTCTGTTGATTTAATTTCTGCGCTGGATATTTTTCAATAAACTCGCGATAGTCATCTATACGCTCCTTTACAGGGCGTTTTGCGGGCATCTCTCTTGAAAACTCCAAAAATCCTGTTGGCTTACCCATAATTATTTAACTGATACTTTTTGTTTATTAGCCTGCAACACTTTTTTGTAATCTTTCGGAAATACTTTGATAAAATTCCTTACCTGATTTTCCAAATCATCAAGAACGAATTTTGCCACTGTACTCTTAGTAAACTGATAATGATTAGACACTAACCCCTGCAGCACAGCTACGTCTTCTGCATCCAATGCATCCAGATCCACCATTTCTTTATTACATAAAGATTCAAACTCACCATTTACATCGTATACATAAGCGATACCACCGCTCATGCCAGCTGCAAAGTTTCTTCCGGTACTTCCCAAAATCACCACTAGTCCACCTGTCATATACTCACAACCATGATCTCCCACTCCCTCTACCACTACTTTTGCACCTGAATTACGCACACAAAATCTTTCTCCTGCTTTACCTCTTACATAAGCATCACCAGATGTAGCTCCGTAAAAAGATGTATTTCCTATAATGATATTTTCTTCAGGAATGAACAAAGACTGTTTAGGCGGATAAGCTATTAGCCTGGCACCACTTAAGCCTTTACCAAAATAGTCATTAGCATCTCCTTCTAACTCAAGTGTAATTCCCTTGGTATTAAAAGCTCCAAAACTTTGTCCTGCAGTTCCTGTGAATGTAAAATGCAGCGTATCGTCAGGCAGACCTGCAGCTTTATATTTTTTACTGATTTCGTTGGATAATATGGTGCCTGCAGTTCTATCAGTATTAATAATATTAAAGGAAGCTTTCACCTTTTGTCCGTTTTCCAGAGCTGGTTTTGCTGCTTCCAGCAACTTCCAGTCTAACACTGCATCCAATCCATGATCCTGAAGCTCTGTATTATATAATCCAGTGTATAAAGAAGCTGGTTCTTTATATAGAATTGGAGATAAATCGAGGTTTTTATACTTCCAGTGTTTAATATCATCCCTTACTTCAAGGTAATCAGCCTGACCAACCATCTCATTAATGGTTCTAAAACCGAGCTGAGCCATAATTTCTCTTAATTCCTGTGTAATGAGCTTAAAGAAGTTAACCACATGATCAGGATCTCCGGTAAATCTTTTTCTTAACTCAGAATCTTGTGTAGCTACCCCAACCGGACAAGTATTCATATGACATTTACGCATCATAATACAGCCTTCTACAATCAAGGCCGCTGTGGCTATACCCCACTCTTCGGCACCTAACAAAGTAGCAATAGCTATATCCTTTGCAGTTTTCAGCTGACCATCAGCTTGTAATACTACTCTGCTTCTCAGTTTATTTTTTACAAGTGTCTGATGCGCTTCGGCTAATCCGAGTTCCCAAGGCAAACCTGCATGTCTTATAGAACTGATTGGAGAAGCTCCTGTACCTCCATCGTAACCAGCAATAAGAATAACATCAGCTTTTGCTTTTGCCACACCTGCTGCGATAGTGCCTACTCCTGCTTTTGATACCAATTTCACATTTATTCTGGCTGCCCTGTTGGCATTCTTCAGATCAAATATTAATTGAGCAAGATCTTCAATAGAATAAATATCGTGGTGTGGAGGAGGAGAAATCAATCCAACACCAGGCGTAGAATGACGGGTTTTACCAATCCAGTCATCCACTTTGTATCCCGGTAGCTGTCCGCCTTCACCAGGCTTAGCTCCCTGAGCCATTTTTATCTGTATTTCCTCCGCTTCAGTAAGATAATAACTTGTTACACCAAAACGTGCAGAAGCCACCTGCTTGATAGCACTTCGCATCGAATCCCCATTTGGCAAAAGATTATATCTGGTTTCATCCTCACCACCCTCTCCTGTATTGCTTTTTGCACCTATGCGATTCATTGCTATGGCCAGAGTAGTGTGTGCTTCCCAGGAAATAGAACCGAAAGACATTGCCCCTGTAGCAAATCTTTTATAAATATTTTCAGCCGGCTCCACTTCATCAATAGAAATAGCTGGACGGTTATGTTTAAACCGGAACTGACTCCTTAATGTGCACGCTTTTTCTTCCTGATCATTTACCAGTTTAGAATATTTTTTGAAAACATTCAGATCATTTGTTTTTGTCGCGTGCTGAAGATTATGAATAGTTTGAGGATTAAAAAGATGCACTTCACCTTTTCTCTTCCATTGATATACACCACCAACAGGTAAACGATCTACAGGAATACCCTTTTTGCTGAAAGCAAAATAGTGTTTAGCAATAGATTCACGTGCTATTTCATCGAGACCCATCCCTTCAATACGTGAAACCGCTCCTGTAAAATAAGTTTGAACCACAGCACTGTTCAAACCAATAATTTCGAATATTTGAGCACCCTGATAGGACTGTAATGTTGAAATACCCATTTTAGAGAATACTTTCAACAATCCGTCGCATACAGCTTTAATATAATTTTTCTTTAGCTCCTCAACACTTAGGGACGTTTCAATCCTGTTGTTGATTTTCATATCCCTTATGGTAGACAAAGCTAGATATGGATTGATAGCAGTGGCCCCAAACGCCAGTAAACAGGCATAATGATGCACTTCCCATACATCACCGGCTTCTATTACGATACCCACGCGTCCACGATAACCTTTTCTTATAAGATGATGATGAACAGCTGACATGGCAAGTAAAGAAGGAATCGGTGCATGTTCAGAATCAATTGATCTATCCGTCAATACAATTACCTCAAATCCATCATCGACAGCATCAATAGCGTAACGACAAAGTCTGTCCAGTCCTTTTTTTAATGAACCGGGTTTTCCATCTGCCCTGAAATAACACTGAAGAGTTTTTGCCTGAAATATTCCGGTGTCAATACTGCGTATCTTTTCTACCTCATGATTATTTAATACCGGATGTTTTAGCGCCACCGTATGACAATCAAGAGGATCTTCATTTAAAAGATCACCATTATTACCCACAAATGTGGCCAGAGACATGACCATCTTTTCCCGAATCGGATCAATAGGCGGATTAGTGACCTGAGCAAATAATTGTTTAAAATAACTACTTAAATGCTGAGGCTGATCACTTAAAACGGCTAAAGGAATATCTGCCGCCATTGATCCTATAGGTTCTTTCCCTTCAATAGCCATAGTAGCTATGATCGTATCCAGATCTTCGGTTGAATATCCAAATGCTTTCTGATATTTAAACACCTGCTCACTTTCCAGGTGAGTAAACATTACCCTTGGTTCAGGCAATTCTTCAAGACGAATTTTGTATTTATTCAGCCACTCTCCATAAGGTTTCTGAGAGCAAATAGTTTGTTTTAATTCATCATCACTAATAATTCGGCCCTGTTCCATATCCACAACAAACATTTTTCCAGGCTGAAGTCTTCCTTTTTCTTTAATAATCGAAGGGTCAACAGGTAGTGCCCCCGATTCAGAAGCCATAATCACCCTATCATCTGTTGTAACACAGTAACGGGAAGGACGAAGTCCATTTCTATCCAATGTAGCACCGATGATTTTCCCATCGGTAAAGGATATAGAAGCAGGACCATCCCAGGGCTCCATCAATGAAGCATGAAACTCATAAAAGGCTTTTTTAACAGGGTCCATATGTTCGTTACCATCCCAGGCTTCAGGAACCAGCATCATCATAACGTGAGGAAGTGACCGGCCAGTCATCGCCAACAGTTCTATCATATTATCAAGACAGGCACTATCTGATTGTCCTTCTGTTACAACAGGGAGAATCATTTCCATTTCCTCTTTTGTAAAATAGGGAGACGCAAATGTTCTCTCGCTGGTCTTCAGCCAGTTTATATTTCCCTGGAGAGTATTGATTTCACCATTATGGGCGATAAAACGGAATGGCTGCGCTAACTTCCATGAAGGAAATGTGTTCGTCGCAAAACGAGAATGCACCAGACCAAAAGCAGAAACTACTCTTTTGTTGGTAAGATCACTAAAATAGTGTCTTACCTGTTTACTAGTAAGTTGTCCCTTATATACTACAGTTTTGTAAGAAAGGGATGCAATATAAAAACCAATGGCATCCTTCTTAACAGTATTATTTATAGTATGTGAGGCATGATTACGCAGAACGAAGAGCTTTCTTTCAAACTCTTCACTATTATTAATATGGTCGGGGCAGGTAATAAAAACATGTTCCATTTCAGGCTCAACAGATAAAGCTGTTGGTCCTATCCCCTCAGTATTAACAGGCACTTTTCGATAGGCGAGTACTTCCAGGCCCAGCTTATCAGCAGTGCGGTTAAAAATATCGCGACATTCTTCACGCAATCTGATATCCTGTGGAAAGAAAAGCACCCCAACACCATACCTTCCATAAGAAGGCAAATGAATACCTAACTTAATACATTCATCAAAGAAAAATTCGTGAGGAACCTGGATCATGATACCAGCGCCATCTCCCGTATTACTCTCACATCCACACGCACCACGGTGTTCCATGTTTTCCAACACAGTAAGCGTATCACCTATAATCTGGTGCGACTTATTTCCTTTGATATTAGCTACGAAACCAATACCGCATGCATCACGTTCAAAGGAAGAAGAATAAAGACCTCCGCTTGCCATTATCGTTAGTTTTAGAAATT
>CAZQIQ010000099.1:0-6167 GCA_964593835.1 uncultured Chitinophagaceae bacterium | reverse complement strand
AAAATTTGTACCTATTGATGGCCAAGTAATGTTGTTAAGGTTGTACAAAGTCATTAAACAGCCCCGCTAGTCCCGGGGCTGTTTGCTTTTAAGTATTCTCTATCATGGTACCTATAATTCCTATTATATTTTTGATCATCTCCTCATTTTCTAGCTACCGATAAGCTTTTCCATACTATTGAAAAACTTCACAGAAATCCTATTGGCATTTCAATCTACTTCAGTCGCTTTTTTTATAATATGACACCATTGCAATACGGTCTGATGAAAACAGGAAAAAAATTGCTTTATAGTCTTATCTGATGAAAAAATACGGCCCTAAGGCGAATTCTTGGAATGCTATCTTATGATAAACAATACAGAAGCAATTCCTTTACCACGCTATATGAAGAAAAACATTTCCAGATCAATTCCTTTATAATGTTATCTAAAAAAAGATTACTGAAATATTGGGTTTAATTATTAAGCAATTAAAAAGAGGATAAAGGGGGAAATGAAGAAATAAATCCTCACCGAAAACAATATGGAGATCAGTTGTTCTGTAACAGCTGCTAAGACAAAAGAACTGCGGCAACAATTGAGAAAACCATTCCGAATGTTTATCCGGCGTGATCATATAAAGAAACATACAGTTTGTATATAGATTCTTTTTTATACATCTGTAAAAATGTAAAGTATTCTTCATTAACCTGATTCTACCTGAAAAGCTGCAAAGCCTTTCCGTATTTTTGCCCGATGCAAGATTATCTTTCCGGATTGAATGAGATGCAGCTGGAAGCTGTGACGCACAAGGATGGACCAATAATGATTGTGGCGGGTGCTGGTAGTGGAAAAACTAAAGTGCTTACTACAAGAATAGCCCATCTGATGTCCTATTATCATGTCGATGCTTTTAATATTCTATCACTGACTTTTACCAATAAGGCTGCGAAAGAAATGAAAGAGCGTATTGAGAAGTTGCTGGGTAATACAGATGCCCGCAATCTTTATATAGGCACTTTCCATAGTGTGTTTGCCCGTCTACTGAGAGCAGAAGCGCCAAGGTTGGGCTATCCTTCCAATTTTACTATTTATGATACTGATGATGCAAAGAGTGTCGTTAAAGCGGTGATTAATGAATTAAATCTTGATGATAAACATTATAAACCAGCTACTGTTTATAATCGGATATCTGCAGCAAAAAATGCGTTAGTAGGTCCTGCGGAATATGCAGCCGATTATCATATTCAGCAGGAGGATAACAGAAGTAACAGGCCGGCAATCAGCCAGATTTATGATGCTTACGCAAAGCGTTGTTTCAAAAATGGCGCAATGGACTTTGATGATCTTCTAATTAAGTTTTATGAGCTGTTAAAATTTTTTCCGGACTCCCTCCATAAATACCAGCATAAGTTCCGCTACATCATGATAGATGAATATCAGGATACCAATCCGGCTCAGTATGAAATCATTAAACTATTAGGAGCTGCGCATGAAAATGTTTGTGTAGTTGGAGATGACGCTCAAAGTATTTACAGCTTCAGAGGAGCTACCATTCAGAATATTCTGCAATTTCAACAGGACTATGATGATGTAAAAGTGATTAAACTGGAACAGAACTATCGGAGTTCTCAGAACATTATAAAAGTAGCTAACGAAGTCATAAAAAACAATAAAGGACAAATTCCTAAAAACCTTTGGACAGAAAATCAGCAGGGAGATAAGATAAGATTGGTAAGATCCATGACAGATAATGATGAGGGTAAATATGTTGCTGATACAATACAGGAACAGAAACTGCGTAACCATTTTCGCAATAACGATTTTGCTATTCTTTATCGTACGAATGCTCAAAGCCGTGCTTTTGAAGAAAGCCTGAGGAAAATGAATATTCCTTATACTATTTATGGAGGCATCAGCTTTTATCAGAGAAAGGAGATAAAAGATTTCATCGCATATCTGCGTCTCCTGGTGAATACAAAAGATGAAGAGGGGCTTAAAAGAGTTATCAATTATCCTGTAAGAGGGATTGGCAAAACTTCGGTGGACAGAGCTATATTAGCTGCTAACACAAACAATATCTCTATGTGGGAGGTACTGGAAAATGCGCAGCAGTTTGGGTTTAAAGGAGCTACGCTTGAGGCTATAGATAATTTTGTGTTGATGATGAAATCATTTACCAGCATGTTAAATGATAAAAATGCGTATGAAGTGGCTATGCATGTAGGAAAACAAACAAATATTGTAAAAGATTTGTTTAATGATAAAAGCACAGAAGGTTTAGCCCGATATGAGAATGTACAGGAGTTATTGAACTCTATAAAGGAATTTACTGAAACACCAGGTAATGAAGATGGTGAAGTGGGTGATAAAGGATTGGGGAGTTATTTACAGGAAATCACTCTTTTGACGGACAGTGATCAAAAAGATCCTAACGCTGATACTGTAAAACTAATGACAATTCATGCCGCTAAAGGACTGGAGTTTAGCTGTGTATTTGCCTGTGGTTTGGAAGAGATGTTGTTTCCCAGCGGATTGTCCATTAATTCCAGAGAAGAGCTTGAAGAAGAAAGACGTTTATTTTATGTAGTGATCACCAGAGCAAAAAAGCACTTGTGGATTACGTACGCTAATACAAGATATAAATTCGGACAGCTGGTACAAAATGAGCCCAGCAGATTTATTAATGAGCTCCCTGACGAATTTCTTGATAGAAGTTTTGCAGGTGGTGGTCCCCGTAATACTCATGGAGGATTTGGATCAGGAGGTTCGGCTTTTGAGAGAATGCATCGGGGCAGTGGCTATAATACTACATCACAGGCTGAGAAAAAATATGGCCCACCGCAGAAACCTGCTTACCTGCCTCCAAAGCCCACAAATAAAACTGTTGAACACATACCCTCACCCGATTTTGCGGCCAGTGATACTTCTGGCTTGCAACCTGGTCAACGAGTGGAGCATCAGAAGTTTGGTTTTGGAGAAGTGCTCAAACTGGAAGGCTCAGCTCACAATCCTATTGCCACGGTTAAGTTTGAACATAACGGAGAGAAAAAAATTATGCTTAATTATGCGAAACTGAGAATATTATAAGTTTAGGTGTCAGTAGCTGGTAGGTAACCTGATTGTTTAACCAGTCTTCTTCTACTGCTTTTTCTTTTATTCTGTTCAATCAGCTTAACTTATCGTAGTTTAGTGAGTTTATAACAAGGCATGAAAATTCTTTCAACTGTTATATTTATTCAACTGACTACAATAATTTTTTCTGTCTCTGCCTCAGCACAGTTATTTAGAAAAAAAAAGGATAAACTATCTGCTAATTTTAATATTCAGCAATTGGCTCCGGGAGTATGGGCGGCTATTAATAATGACTTTTATGGCAAGGCGATCTGTAACGCAGGCATTGTTGACATAGGAAACAAAACAATTGTTTTTGATCCGTTCATGAATCCGGAAGCTGCTTATGAATTAAAAGAAGTGGCTAAAAAACTCACAGGGAAAAATGTTACGCTTGTTATAAATAGCCACTATCATAGTGATCATATTCGCGGGAATCAAGCTTTTTTACCTACTGCCACAGTTATAACAACACCTGCAACACGTGAAGCCATAGATAATAACGAATTGGAAGAGCAGGAGTGGGAAAAAGCGCATGCACCAACATTATTACAGGCACTCAAAAAGAGACGTGGTCATACAGGGGAACAAAATAACGAGGATATCCCTTTTTGGATCGGATATTATGAAGGGTTGGTAGAATCATCAGGCGATTTATATATATCACTGGCTGACGAAACTTTTGAAGACTCTTTATGGATAGAAGGGAGCAAACTTGCCATAAAACTTGTTGAACGTAAGAATGGCCATACTTTAAGTGATGTTGTTCTTCTTATTCCTTCATTAGGAATAGCATTTATGGGTGATTTATTAACAAATAATCGTCACCCGTGGATCAGCGATGGCAATATTGAAGGATGGCGAGAGTCTCTTAAAGTATTTTATGAGGATACAATATATCATACATATTTACCCGGGCATGGAGATGTTACTGATAAAACTGCATTAAAAACCTTATATCAATATCTTGGTGATATTGATGCTTCATGTTATGAAGCAACTACCGAAGAAGCACAAGTGGAGTTGATGAACAGGCCCGTTCCTTATCCTTATAATTCATGGAAAAGCTCAAGATTTTATCAGCCTAATCTTCAGCACCTTATTAATGAAGCAAAAATTAAACGACGGACTTTAAAGCCTCGATAGTTTTTTTATCGCTACCAATAAATATCTGTTCTCCAACTATTGCTACAGGCCTTTTCAGAAATGTGTATTCCTGCAATATAAGATCACGATAATCTTTTTCTGTCAGCTGCTTATCTTTTAAATTCATGGATTTGTATTTAAGAGAGCGGCGACTAAATAACGATTCATAACTTCCTGAAAGTTTTTTCATCTCATCCAATTGAACTGGAGTGATCTTTTCAGTTTTAATTTCCTGAAATGAAAAACCATTTTCCGCTGCTGCTAATTCTTTTAATATTCTCTGATTGGTAGAGCAGGTTGCCAGATGATATATTTTCTTCATAATATACTGACAAATTTAAAAGATATTACGAATGTTTAAACGGTCTTATGTGGAATGAATTTATATTAAACAAATGCTATAAAATCTTTATTCTATAACAGTGATTAATTTTTTACAGGATAATTTGCTGAACAGGCAAGTCCTAAATTATTTATAATAATATTTACGGGTGATTACTGTTGCAGGTATTTATTGATTATGACTATGTTTTTAAAGAGTCTGCCCATAAATTATTTATAGTAATGTTTACAGGTGATTAAATTTTTACAAGCAGTTACTTAATATTAAGAGACTTTTTAAAAAGTATAACAACACCTTCTCCTGTAGGTATATGAATAAAAAGAGGAGGTCTCAAAAGTATTTTGAACAACCTTAGAATCGCTTAAACGTAACCTCTCTGCATCAGTTACCCGAATTAAAAGAGGCTGTATCAACCTTGATACAGCCTCTTTTCTTATCTGTAAGAAATTATATAAATATTAGTTCTTTAACGAAAGAATATACTTCACCATATCTCTGGCATCAGCATCTGAAAGATCTGGATGTGGCGTCATTGGGATATTTCCCCAATTACCCATACCGCCTTTTTGGATCTTATGAACCAGTGTGTCGATAGAAGCATCATTGTTTTCGTATTTAGCTGCCACTTCCTTATAAGAAGGTCCAACTAATTTGTTGTCGATTGAATGACATGCCATACAGTCGCTGCCACCGATTAGCTCCAAACCTCTTTCATGATTCGATGCAGAAGCATCTGACTCTGTTGTGGTTGTTGGTGTAGTTGTTTCTGCTGGTTTGTCGTTGTTTGTTTCACCTCCATTGTCTCCGCATGAATAGATCACAGCACATGCAAAGAGAATTGCTAGTAGTTTCTTCATTGTTTAATTTTTATTTCAAGCCTAGTACACTCTTGTTGAAGTTCTCATCACTTCCGGTATTAGCAAAATCATCAAAAGCGTGTTCTGTTACTTTAATGATATGCTCAGCAATGAATGGAGCTCCTTCTTTTGCTCCCTGTTCAGGATGTTTGATAGCGCACTCCCACTCCATAACGGCCCATCCGTCATAATCGTATGCTGCCAGTTTGCTGAATACAGCTTTAAAGTCAACCTGGCCATCACCTAAAGAACGGAAACGTCCTGCTCTATCTACCCAACCCTGATAACCTCCATATACACCTTGTTTTCCGGTTGGATTAAATTCTGCATCTTTTACGTGGAACATCCTGATTCTTTCATGATAAAAATCTATAAAATCAAGATATTTTAATCCCTGTAAAACATAATGACTGGGATCGTACAATAAGCATGCCCGTGAATGATTGTTTACATGTTTCAGGAATGTCTCATAAGTGATACCATCATGTAAATCTTCTCCGGGGTGGATTTCATAACAAAGATCGATACCATTTTCATCATATACATCCAAAATCGGTTTCCATCTTTTTGCCAATTCATTAAACCCTGTTTCTACAAGTCCGGCTGGACGTTGTGGCCATGGGTATACAGTAGGCCATAACAACGCACCACTAAAGGTTGCAGCAGCTTTTAATCCCAGGTTTTTAGAAGCCTGAGCGGCATATTTTAATTGCTGAACGGCCCATTCC
>CAZQIQ010000098.1:0-6237 GCA_964593835.1 uncultured Chitinophagaceae bacterium | reverse complement strand
GAATGAAAGATGTTTTTCTCAACATAGCCGGTGGGTTGAAAGTAGAAGATCCGGCAATTGATCTGGCTGTATTATGTGCTTTGCTGAGTTCATTTGAAGATATTTCTTTACCGCAACAAATATGTTTTGCCGGTGAAATTGGGTTAAGCGGTGAAATAAGAGCGGTAAACAGAATAGAACAAAGGATAGCTGAAGCAGAAAAACTTGGGTTCGAAAAAATTATCATATCCAGTTATAATCTGGGAAGCGGAAGAAAAGGCCAGGGCAAAATAAGCGCTAAACAATTTGGTATCGAAGTAATTGAAATGTCAAGAGTTGATGAACTATATAAATACCTTTTTTAATAGCCTGGTTGATCTCTTTTATCCAAGGATATGCATGGGATGCGGAGATGAGTTGCTGAGAGATGAACATACGATTTGTTTGTATTGTTCAATGTCCCTGCCTTTAACCCATTTTCATAGGTTCAGGAATAATCCGGTATACAAAATTCTGGCAGGAAGAATGGCTGTTGATTGGGCAACTTCTTTTATGTATTTTAATAAACAATCTGTGATCCAACGCCTTTTACATCAATTAAAGTACAAAGGCAAAAAAGAAGTAGGTCTGTATTTAGGGAGTAGAATGGGAGAAGTATTTCAAAAAGAAAACGTTTTGACGGATATAGATGTATTAGTACCTCTGCCTTTGCATTTTAAAAGAGAAAAAATCAGGGGATATAATCAATCTGCCATGCTTTGTGAAGGATTATCAAGCGTGCTGCATTGGCCCATTGCTCATAATGTTGTAGAAAGAAAGAGTAATACACTTACGCAAACGAACAAGAACAGAGCCGACAGGTGGGAAAATATTAAAGGACAGTTTGAAGTAAAAGATAAAAATGTACTAAAAAACAAACACATTCTGTTGGTGGATGATGTTTTAACAACAGGTGCTACTCTTGAATCGTGCGGTTCATCATTATTAGAAGTGGAAAACTTAACTTTAAGCATTGCCACGCTGGCGTATACTACCATATGAGTAAAATATTTTCTTTTACATTACTGATTACTGTTTATCTGATTTCTTGTAGCAAAGAGTCTTTTACTACTTCCTCCGATGCTCAATTGCTGCTCTCAGAAGATA
Source organism: uncultured Chitinophagaceae bacterium (assembly GCA_964593835.1). Lineage (GTDB taxonomy): Bacteria > Bacteroidota > Bacteroidia > Chitinophagales > Chitinophagaceae > Flavitalea. The sequence continues at coordinate 5,112 of CAZQIQ010000098.1, read as the reverse complement.
GCTTAAGTTTTGATACGTTGTTTACAACGACTGGTTCTATTACGCATTACTTTAAAATATTTAATCAAAATAATAGAAAATTAAGAATCAGCAGTATTGCTTTGAGTGGGAAAGAAGAATCCTTCTTTAATATAAATGCAGATGGTGCAGTGGGTCCTGAAGTGCGTGATCTTGAAATTGAAGCTAATGATAGTTTATATGTTTTCGTAACTGCAAAGATTGATCCTAATACCGGCAACCTCCCTTTTATTGTTCAGGATAGCATCTTTATTACCTGGAATGGAAATGTAAAGAAAGTGAGATTATCGGCATGGGGGCAAAATGCTAATTTCTTACGTTCAGTAGTACTTGACCGCAATACATTATGGACAAATACTAAGCCCTATGTGGTATTGGGAGGGTTAATTATTGAAGAAAATGTTGTTCTGACTATTCAAAAAGGAACAAGTATATATATGCATGCCGATGCTCCCTTAATTGTTAAAGGGAAAATATTAGCTATAGGAGAGCATTATGATAGTACTAAGATAATTTTTCAGGGTGACAGATTGGATGCAGGTTATAAAGATTATCCGGGGGCGTGGCCCGGAATTTATTTTAATAATACCTCCACAGGGAGTATACTTAAACATGTGATAGTCAAAAATGGATATCAGGGTATTGTTGCTGAAGGAACAGATGATTTGACTTTAGAAGAGTGTATCATTGATAATTGTTATGACGCTGGCTTGATTGGCTCCCGGGCAAATCTCAAAGCTGTCAATTGCCTGATTAGTAATTGCGGAAAAAATATTATGCTGATTGGTGGAGGAAATTATGAGTTCATTCATTGTACAAGCGCTGCTATTTCAAATAATTTTATTCAGCACAAAGATCCTTCTCTTGTTATTACCGATTTTATAAAGGACGGAAATGATATTATTACCTCTCCATTAAAAGCATCTTTTATTAATAGTATAATATGGGGAGCTTACGGATCTGTTGAAGATGAAGTGATTACTGTACGTGAAGGAAACCAGTCTTTTGAGGCAAACTTTACTAATTGTTTATGGAAAGTAAACAATTCACCCCAAAGTGTAACAACTGTCGGAATAATTGAAAATGAGGATCCTCTGTTTTCAGTCCTGGACACCAGGTCAAGAATTTATGATTTTCAACTTCAGGAAGGATCACTAGCAATAGGAGCCGGATCCAATATTGGTATAATAAAAGATTTGAATGGGAAGGATAGGAAAGTAAATAATCCCGATATAGGCGCTTATGAAACCGAATTCTAGTACAATATTTGATATGCTATAAGTAAATTACAGTTAAAATGTATAAGCTTTTAATATTAACTTCTATTATGTTATTTGCCACTTCTTCTATTTATGATTTTAAAGTGTCTTCTCTTGAAGGCAAAGAAATTGACTTTGCTTCTTTCAAAGGGAAAAAAATATTAGTGGTCAACACGGCTTCTGAATGCGGATATACGCCTCAGTATGCAGATCTCCAGCAATTACACGTTAAATACCCTGAACTGGTCATAATAGGATTTCCTGCAAATAATTTTGGTGGGCAGGAACCCGGCTCCAACGAGGAAATCAAGAATTTTTGCCAAAAAAATTATGGTGTTACGTTTCTTATGGCAGAAAAAGTATCAGTAAAAGGCAAAAACATTCATCCGTTATTTAAATACCTCAATGCAGAAGCGAAAAAAATGGGCGTTAATGATCCTGTAATAAGGTGGAACTTTACAAAGTTTTTGATTGATGAAGAAGGAAAATTGTTAGGTGTTTATGATAGTAAGGTAAAACCACTGGATGAAGAAATTACTGCTAAGCTAAAATAACAGCTTGTAGTTTTTGTATTAGCGATAGCCAATATTATCTGATTTGTTCTGAATAGAATATTGTCTGATAATAGAAGAAAACAGGGCCTCATTTTAAATTAATCACAGGAGATAGTTATTGTTTAATCTGAGATTGTCAGTATTGTATATGACAGTTGGAGTGGTTTTGATTTGTCAATATAATAAACAGTCCAAAACTGTCAGAGCATATCCTGTTCAATTAAATCAAAGATCTTTTGCTTTTCACTGTCTATACAAGCATTAGATTCTTGACATAATTTCTTTTTCTGCAATCGAATTACAAATAAAATGGATGTTTATCTTATTGTGTGATCAGCTTTCACCTTTTGCGGATAGACAATTAGATTACTCTACTATTATAGAAACCTTTAGGATTCTAGGTGTAATCCGTATAAGAGATACTTGGTGTAATCGTTGAGGAGAGTGTATGCTTTAATCTATATTTTAATTTCTTCTTCGTGCTTATCAAAGAAGTGATATTCTGTGAGATGGTAGCTAGTATTTTCCTTAACACTTACTTTTTGGCCGTACTTCCATCGCCATTTCCACACTTTTGATCTGAATAAACCGCCTTTCGTAAAATAAGAATATAATATAGGATGAACTACGAGTGACAGATTTTTATGTCGATGAGTGATAAGATAACTAAGGTTTTTTTCTATTTCATCTTCTAATAGAAGTGTTGAAGATATTTTACCAGTTCCGTTACAAGTCGGACATACTTCCTGAGTGTTGATATTCATCTCAGGTTTCATTCGTTGTCTGGTGATTTGCATCAACCCAAACTTGGATATTGGTAACACCGCGTGTTTTGCTCTGTCGGTCACCATAAATTCTTCCATAGCTTCCATCAATTTCCGTTTGTTGTCCGGAAGTTTCATATCTATGAAATCAACAACAATAATGCCTCCAAGATCGCGTAACCTTAATTGCCTGGCTATTTCTGCTGCTGCTTCAAGATTTGTTTCAAGAGCATTCTGTTCCTGGTTATTACTTACGCTTTTATATCCGCTGTTAACATCAATTACGTGGAGCGCTTCTGTATGTTCTATGATAAGATAAGCTCCGCTCGGAAGATTAACTGTTTTTCCAAAAGCGGCTTTTACCTGTTTGGTAATGCCAAACTGATCAAATAGAGGAAGGCCATTATTATAGTAAGAAACTATTTCTGTTTTTTCAGGAGCTATACGCTGGATATAATTTCTGGTATCGTTATAAAGACTTTTATCATTCAGTACAATCTTGTTAAAATCTTCATTAAGAAGATCCCTTAACATACTGGTCGTTTTGGTCTGCTCACTCAGCACTTTTGAGGGAGCCACAGCTCCCTGCAAATTTTTCTGGATTAACCGCCAGGTATCTTCCAGCATTGCCAGATCCTCATGTAGTTCGGCCGTATTTTTACCTTCAGCAGCAGTTCTTACAATTACTCCAAAATTTTTAGACTTAATAGATTCAACAATTTTCTGAAGTCTTTTTCTTTCTTCTGCGGAATGTATTTTGCGTGAAACCGCAACGATATCATTAAATGGAGTAATGACTACAAATCTCCCGGGTAGGGAAATCTCACAGCTTAACCGAGGACCTTTAGCGGCGATAGGCTCTTTTAATATCTGAACAAGAATGTTGGGCTTGCCGCTCAACACTTCGTTTATTTTTCCTGTTTTAATAATTTCCGGCTCAACTTCAAAACCTGAAAAGTCAAATCCTTTTTCGCTATTATCATTTATAGCCAGCTGGCTAAATTTTAATAACGAACGGGCATACGGGCTCAGGTCAGTATAGTGCAGGAAAGCATCTTTTTCAAACCCAACATCTACAAAGGCGGCATTAAGGCCGGGAATAAGTTTTTTTACTTTTCCAAGATAAAGGTCGCCCACAGCGAAATTAGCATCTGTTTTCTCATGATGCAATTCCACTAACTTTTTGTCTTCCAGCAAGGCGATTTCTACACCTTGAGGAGCTGCGTTTATGATTAGTTCCTTGTTCAAACGTAATTGCTTTAACGTCTAACCATCATCACAAATAGGTTGGCTGAAGTAGAATTATTTATTAGATATCTGGTATAATCAAGTAAGCAATCTTTGCAGATAAATAATAAATAATAGATTCAGCGACAAGAAGAATAGAGGGCTCCTTAGAGCCCGTACATGAAAGAAGGGTTAACGACTCTTCTTCTTATGACGATTTTTTCTTAGTCTTTTTTTACGCTTGTGCGTCGCAATTTTATGACGCTTTCTTTTTTTACCACAAGGCATAATTTCACCAATGATTTAGTTAAACAATAATCTTAATTTATAATTCATTTTTTAAGGCTCTGAATCCGTTGATCCAGTTCCTGAACAATGTCTGGGTTGTTTACCCTTTGCTTCACTTCTTCATACCACTTCACTGCACTGGGTTTATCACCTTTTCTTTCGTAGGCTTCGGCAAGCATTATGCTTACCTCAATATTGTCGGGTTGTTTTTCAGCAACAATTTTGAATCTTTCAATGGCTCTGTCTAACTGCCCTGACATTAACCCACCCAATCCTAACATATATTGTGCATACATATTGGACGGATCTTTTTCGGCCACTTCTCTTATCATCAGAATTCCCTGCATTGGATTGTCAGCAATATTGCCGTAGAAGTAACAACTTCCCAATCCAACTTTTAACGAGTCATTGTCCGGATTCAGTATCAGAGCCTTTTCAAATAGCTCTTTTGACTGCCTGGCCATCCAGTTTTTTAGACCATTATCGTGCTGTGTTCTGGCGTTATCTAAAAAGAAACGGGCTGCAAAGGTGAGGCTTTTTTCAGAATTTTCCAACTTTGCGGCTTCGGCACTATAATAAGCAAATGGTAACAGCAAATGAGCAGTGTCTTTATAGAAGGTTGCAATTTGCCTGTAAATCATTGCGCTCAGTGCGCTGTCGTTGTTTTGTGGGATAGTATTTTCTAGTACAGAAAGTCTTTCTTTTTGTTCAGGGTTTAGCCTGTTTTTAGATCCTTCGAGAATGTTTTTGACATTAAAAGAGGAATCTGTAACAGCTGTTGCTACAGATTTGTCTGACGTTTTACTGGAAGGAACAGTGTTGCCAAAAAAATAAATTACGCAGAGGAGTACTACTCCTCCTGCTACTAAAATAATCTGCTGCTTTTTCAATCCGGAAGTTTAGCTGCAAATCTACGCTTCATCATCGGGGTTTGGCTGATCTTCCTTAACGAATTGTAATTTTTTAACATCAGCAACAAATTCCTTAGCAGGTTTAAATGCA
>CAZQIQ010000097.1:0-6285 GCA_964593835.1 uncultured Chitinophagaceae bacterium | reverse complement strand
GGTGGCCTCTTGCATGCCATGCAAGCGCTCTAGCCAACTGAGCTAATCCCCCATCGGGCGGCAAATATAAGGGATAGTGTTGAAAATTCTGAGAAACACATTTGACAAGTATAACCATATATATGTGTACGCATTATTTATAGCTACTTGCAGAAAGTTTTATACACCGGTAACCGGAGGTAATGTTAGTTTTTATAATCAGAACCCTCACGGACCTGTATATCCTACTCCTTACAGAGCTACTTAATAAAGAAACACTTATTTAAAGAGGCAATTGAATTGCTGGAATAAAATGATCTGTATAGGAGTTTTTTATTCACCCCATATTTCTGAATCTCCCTTTAACCAACCCTTCACCAGTTCGGTAGTGACTGATTTTGGACGCTCAATAGGCAGACCAAGTGCTCTGTCCCATATTAAACTAGCCAGTACTCCTAATGCACGACTTACACCAAATAAAACGGTATAAAATTCATATTCTTTTAAACCATAATGTACAAGTAATGCGCCGCTATGCGCATCGACATTTGGCCATGGATTTTTTACTTTTCCCAATGACTGCAAAATAGGTGGAACCACTTCATATATATTCCATACGGTTTGTACCAGCGGATCGTCAGACATATGTTTTTTACCAAACTCCATCTGAGCAGTAAATCGTGGATCAGTTTTTCTTAATACTGCATGTCCATAACCCGGAACCACTTTCCCTTCACTAAGTGTCTTCTGAACATATTCCGCAATTTGCTCTTTTGAAGGAGATGTCGTATTAAGACCTTTTTGCATTTCGAATATCCACTTGATCACTTCCTGGTTGGCAAGTCCATGCAATGGGCCAGCGAGACCATTCATACCTGCTGCGAGGCACATATAAGGATCACTCAAAGCAGATCCGACAAGATGTGTGGTGTGAGCTGAAACGTTACCACCTTCATGGTCAGCATGAATAGTCATATATAAACGCATCAACTCTTTAAAACTATTATCAGGATAACCCAGCATATGCGCTAAATTTCCTGCCCAGTCGAGCAGACCATTAGGCTGAATATGTTCGTTGTTTTTATATTTTCTGCGATAGATATAAGCCGCCACTCTGGGAAGGCGGGCAATGAGATCGAGAGCATCGTCAAAAGCAGCATCCCAGTAATCTTTTTTACCCATGCCCTCTGCATAACGTTTAGCAAAATTGCTCTCGGTTTGCAGGGCCATAATACCAGCTATGAACATCGTCATAGGATGACTGGTAATAGGAAATGCATCTATGACATCAAAAACATGATTAGGCACATGTGACCTCCTCTGTAATAACGAACTGAGATGAGTAACATCCTCATCAGTGGGAAGTTCATTAAGAAGCATCAGATAAAACAATCCCTCGGGAAGAGGTTCCGTACCACCTGCAGCTTTGGGAAGCTTATCCTGTAATTCGGGGATTGAATATCCTCTGAATCTTATCCCTTCATGTGAATCCAATAAAGAAGTTTCAGAAACAAGGCCTGTCATCCCGCGCATACCCTGATATATCTGAGAAAGCTGAACTTCCCCGATTTTCCTGGTTCCGTGCTCTTTTAAGATGTCTTTAATCTCAATAGCTGCCGCGTCTGCCTTTTCCTTGAACCTGTCTTTCATGATTCCCATTATACGTAATTTATTGTGCGAAAATAAATATTCAGCGCCTGAATATTAAATTAAAACTGATTAATAATCATTTAGTCAAACGACTATTATATTTTACAAAATCATATATGAACAATATTTTAGTCTTCCAAACAACCAATCACTGACATCCTAAATCTGGATTAGCCAATGCTCCTTACCTCACACAGTATAAAATCTGATACCCTAATGCTATTTAGGCGCTTTGCGGTAAAGATAAATAGCCACCAAACAAAATATCATATTAGGCAACCAGGCCGCAATAAACGGATGTAAATTACCCTTGGTAGAGAAAGTCAGTGAAAATTTATCCATTATCACAAATGTGGCAGCTAATACGATACCTAAAGCCATATGAAGCCCACTTCCACCACGTGTTTTACGCGAACCCACTATAGCTCCCATTAATGTTAATAACAAGACAGAAGCAGGGGTAGCATCTCTTTTATATCTTTCAACTTTATAATCATTCAGTCCTTCAGTACCCCGAATCTCTTCCTGCTCTATATATTTTTTTAGTTCAGGGGTAGTCATTTTATCCTTCAGATATTTATCAAAACGTATTTCCTGAGGCTTAACATTAAGATCAATAAGCATTTCGGCGCTAGAATTTACCTGTTCCTGCAGCCCGTCAATATTTCTTTCTGTAACGCGCTCCAGTTTCCATTTTTTGGAAGCTGTATCCCAGCGCATGGTGTTAGCCCTTACATTATATATGACGTCCGTTCCCTCCAATCTATCAAGAAAAAAACCGCCATAAGCTGTTTTACTGGTGGTATCATAATTTCTCATTCCTGCATAAGTGTTTGAATCAACCCTTAAATACACATTGGTACCTTTCGCCAGATATTGACCGATTTCGTAAGAGCTCTTCGAATCAATAAAAGTTGATTTAAAATTAGCCATCAGCACATTGGCCTTTGGAATAAGATGTTGTGTGGAATACCAGAATACGCCTCCCACCAGTACTGCTCCAATAAAATAAGGCAACAGTATACGGTTGAACTTTATTCCTCCTGCCAGCATAGCCACAATCTCTGATCTGCCTGCCATTTTAGAAGTAAACAGAATTACCGCCAGAAAAACCATCAGCGGAAAGATCATAGAAATGATAAAAGGTATAAAACCTGCAAAATAATGTGTGATAATATAAAAAGCCGACTGTCCCGATTTAACAAAATCATCTGCTTTTTCACTTGCATCGACAACTCCTGCTATCACAGAAAATATGATTAACATGAACACTGTAGTCGAAAGCAGCTTCTTAATTATATACCAATCTATTTTTTTTAGCATGCCTTTGTAATCACACGAAAGTAATTTAAAACTTTGTACCTTTCTTATATGAGAATATTCTCTGTCATTATAACTCTGTTAATTGTGAGCACTGCTTTAGCCCAGTCTGCTGATAAATATGACCTTTATATCCCTAAACAATTTGCTGTAGGAAAAGAAACACTGCAATACCGTGTTCTTTATCCCTCAGATTATGACATCAATAAAAAATATCCGTTAATCATTGTTCTTCATGGTGCAGGTGAAAGAGGCGATGATAATATTTCGCAACTTACTCATGGAGGAAATTTATTCCTGGATTCTACCAATCGTGTAAAGTTTCCGGCATTTGTTGTATTCCCTCAATGCCCGGCGAATGATTTTTGGGCGAAAATCGATAGAACAAACCATACTACAGCTACCGATAGTCTGGGAGGATTTTCATTTATTTCTACCGGACAATTTAAACCAGCTCTCGGACTAGTGAGCAAACTGATTGACTCGCTTGCTGCAACACCACAGATCAATACAAAAAAAATATATATTGGCGGTCTATCGATGGGTGGAATGGGCACTTTCGAAATGTTGTGGCGTAAACCAGATTTTTTTGCTGCAGCTTTTCCTATATGCGGAGGAGGTGACCCTCAAAAAGTGAAGCTATATGCCCAAAACTTTCCTATATGGGTTTTTCATGGTGACAAAGATGCCGTAGTTCCTGTAAGCCATTCCCGCAGAATGGTTAATGCCCTCAAAGAATCTGGTGCAAAAGTAAAATACAGTGAATACACCGGAGTTAATCACAATAGCTGGGATAATGCTTTTGCAGAGCCGGGCTTACTTGAATGGCTACTGAATCAGGAAAAATTATAATCTTGTTTTTAGTATTTCAACAGTTTCATTTTTCCAGGAAGTAAAACTTCCGTCAATAATTCTTTTTCTTGCTTCTCCCACTAAATACATATAAAAAGCAAGATTATGAACACTGGCAATTGTTAATCCGAGAATCTCTTTCGATTTAATCAAATGCCTGAGATAAGCTTTAGAATAAAAATTACTGATATTACTTTCAAATCCGTCATCAATAGGACTATAATCTTTTTCCCATTTTTTATTATCTATATTAATAACGCCTTTACTGGTAAACAACATAGCGTTACGTCCGTTACGTGTAGGCATTACACAATCGAACATATCTATTCCCAAAGCTATACACTCCAGGATATTCCATGGAGTACCTACTCCCATCAGATAACGGGGTTTATTGGCCGGCAAATGCTCACAACATAAAGCTGTAAACTCATACATCATTTCTTCTGGCTCTCCAACACTTAAACCTCCTATTGCATTGCCCACAGCATCCATCTCTGCAACCGCTCTGCAAGATTCAATTCTCAGATCTTTATATGTACTGCCCTGAACAATAGGAAAAAGATTCTGATCATACCCATACTTATTATCCGTTGCATTAAAGTGATTAAAACAACGCTTCAACCATCGGTGGGTTAAGTCCATCGAGTTTTTTGCATATGAATAATCACTCGGATAAGGTGGGCATTCATCAAAGGCCATAATGATGTCAGCACCAATTATCCGCTGAATATCCATGACAGATTCGGGTGTAAATAAATGTCTTGATCCGTCAATATGAGATTGAAATACGACACCTTCCTCACTTATTTTTCTTGATCCTGCCAACGAAAAAACCTGATATCCTCCGCTATCAGTAAGTATAGGTAAATCCCAGCCGTTAAACCGGTGAAGCCCACCGGCCCCCTCTAACACTTCAAGTGATGGTCTGAGATATAAATGGTAAGTATTTCCGAGGATGATCTGGGCTTTTACATCGTCGCGCAATTGTTGCTGACTGACAGCTTTAACACTTCCGGCCGTACCTACCGGCATAAAAATAGGAGTATTTATTTCTCCATGATCTGTACGCATTTTTCCTGCTCTTGCGGCTGAATGTTCATCTTTATGTTGAAGTTCGAATTGTAACCTGGCCATGTTACGCAAGATAAACCACCAACTCCTTATCTTCGCCTCCTTATGGAAAATACCAGTAAAGTAGTGATGAGTGGCATCAGAAGCACCGGCTTCCTCCACCTGGGCAATTATTTTGGTGCAATCAAGAATTACGTTAAAATGCAGGAGCAATACCAATGCTTCTTTATGGTGGCAGATCTTCATTCTTTAACCACCCATCCGGACACCAAAGAACTTAAATCAAATGTTTACAGAGTACTGGCAGAAAATATTGCATGCGGACTTGATCCGAACAAAGCTGTTCTTTATTGCCAGAGCCATGTTCCTGAAACGAGTGAACTTTATCTGTTTCTTAATATGATGGCTTATAAAGGTGAATTGGAAAAAACCACCACTTTTAAAGATAAAGCAAGATTACATCCTCAAAACATCAATGCCGGCTTACTCACTTATCCGGTTTTACAGGCGGCAGATATATTATTACATCGGGCTAATCTTGTGCCTGTCGGGAAAGATCAGGAACAACATCTGGAAATGTCACGAAATTTTGCCAATAGATTTAATCATCGTTATGGTGATATTTTCCCCGAGCCTTATGCCTTTAATTTCGGAGAAGAATTGATTAAAGTTCCGTCTTTAGACGGATCAGGAAAAATGAGCAAGAGTGAAAATCAGTATGCGACCATTTATTTGTCGGATGATGATGAGCTGATAAGAAAAAAAATAAAAAAAGCGGTTACAGATAATATTCCTACTGAAAAAAATTCTCCTAAAACACCCAATATTCAGAACCTCTTTTCTCTTCTTCAGTTAGTCAGCAGTGATGATATTATTAAAAAATTTGATGACGATTATAATAACCTTACTATCAGGTATGGTGATTTGAAGGAACAACTGGCGACAGATATGATCAGCTTTATATCTCCGATAAGAGAACGGGCAAAATCAATTTTTAACGACGAAGATTATCTCAAGCAGATAATGGCAGAGGGAGCAGCAAAAGCAAGAGAAAGTGCAGCAAAAACTCTGCACACAGTGAAAAGATCGATGGGATTAGATTACTTTTAAAGAACGACTTATATTGGGACCCAATGGCAAAACTGAAAAAACCAAAGCATATCGCTGTTGCAGGAAATATCGGCGCTGGAAAAACAACGCTTACAGAACTGCTCAGTAAACATTATAAATGGATACCACAGTTTGAAGACGTGGATCACAATCCATATCTTTTCGACTTCTACGAAGACATGCCAAGATGGAGCTTTAATCTCCAGATATACTTTTTAAATAGTCGGCTTAATCAACTATTGGAAATTATCCGCGGCACTGAAACTGTTATTCAGGATAGAACAATCTATGAAGACGCTCATA
>CAZQIQ010000096.1:0-6344 GCA_964593835.1 uncultured Chitinophagaceae bacterium | reverse complement strand
CCACGACCCTCAGAACCACAATCTGATGCTCTAACCAACTGAGCTACAACCACCGTTTGGGGAGTGCAAAACTACAGCAATTCTTAATTGCTCCCAAAGTAATTTAATAAAAACATTCTATGTGCAACCAATTCTTTCATCTTTCCAACTAATTGCAAATAATTTAATCATTCGCGCAAGTTTGTCCGCTCATTCGGCTTCTTATAAGGCGAGTTCTTTTTCTGGTTATGCTGATTATAGAAAATTGGTTTGTAAAATGTTCCGGTACGGATAGTTTTACAGCCATATTCCGTGCAGAACCTCGAACGACTACTCACAGATTGACATGCCGCAAATTGAAAAATTGAAAATAACTGATGAAACGAATAACGGCTCTCCTCACCATTCTTTTTGCTACCCTTACTATCGCTGCACAACCACCTGTTCACGGTGGAGGACCATCCGGAGTGAGTGGAGGAAGGTTTTATGGTAAAGTAGTAGATGAGGTATCAGAAAAAGGTATAGAAGCGGCATCAGTTCAGTTATTCAGATCACCGGGGACCGATTCCATTCTGGCAGGTATGCTCACCAAAAAAAGCGGTGATTTTACGCTGGAAAATCTGCCTGTCAGAGGTAAATTTCTTCTGAGTATTAGTGCCATTGGTTATAAAACTATTGAAAAAGAAATACGCTTTGACATTGAACCCGGAAAACCGGGCGACCCTTCTCAACTCATGGCTGCTCTTGACAGAGATCTGGGTAATATAAAATTGGGTATTGACACACAAATGCTGGCTTCTGTTGTAGTTTCAGCCCAGAAGCCCATGATGCAAATGGGCATTGACAGAAAAATATTTAATGTAGATAGAAATATTAATTCTACCGGCGGAACTGCTGTAGACGTCATGCGTAATATTCCTGCTATTAGTGTTGATATTGACGGCAACGTTACAATGCGTAATTCGGCGCCTCAGATATTTATTGACGGACGTCCGACGACATTAACATTGGAGCAGATACCCTCAGACGCTATTGAAAGTGTCGAAATGATTACTAACCCTTCTGCAAAATTTGACGCGAGTGGTGGTCAGTCAGGTATTCTCAATATTGTATTAAAAAAACAGAAAAAAACAGGTTATAATGGTGGAATCAGAGCGGGAATAGACTCCAGGGGAAAACCTAATGCAGGCGGAGATATTAACATAAGACAGGAAAAAATAAACCTGTTTGGAAGTTTCTTTGTTAACAGCCGGAAATCCAAAAATTGGGGAGGAATAGAAAGAACAACCTTCTCTGATCCGGTAGATATTCTTACCATTCAGGATAATCAGGGTATAGGCAATAACACTTTTTTCTTTACAAGATTTGGTCTTGATTATTTCCTCGATAACAGAAATACCATTTCCATCTCACAAAATATTGTTGGCGGAAATTTTAATATGGATAATAAAAACAACCTTTATTATCAGGGTGCTGATGGCAGTAATTTTGAATCGCAGTACAGAAACACTGTTGGATTAAATAAATGGAGAAATTACACCACCACTATCGGTTATAAACATTTGTTTGCTGAAAAAGGACGTGAGCTGACAGCAGATTTTAATTATAATCATGGTCCATCTAACGGAAACAATAATATTTCTATTAGATCCTTTAATGATGCAGCACAACAAAATCCCAAATTTCCCGAGCAACTACAACGTATTGAATCAGGTGGTAAAAACCTTTTTATAATCGGACAGGTAGATTATGTTAGTCCTATAAATACTAATATGAAATGGGAAGCAGGATTAAGAACTCAGGCAAGAGTGTATGAAAGTTTCCAGTTTAATTATTTTAACGATGTAGCCCAAACAAATTTAAATAATGAATTTAAGTTTACCGATTATGTTCATGCAGCGTATGGAACATTTTCACATAAATTAGAAGATGTATTTAATTACCAGTTAGGGTTACGTGTGGAAAGCTCAACATATGAAGGTGAGCAAATAGGCAAACAAAATTTCGAGAATAGTTTTCCCTTGAGTTTTTTCCCCAGCATATTTTTTACAAAAGAACTAGGCAACAGACAGGACTTGCAATTGAATTATTCGAGAAAAATCAATCGACCCAATTTTTTCCAGTTAATGCCTAATACCGATTTTTCGGACACCTTAAATCTGCAAACAGGAAATCCTGATTTAAAACCTGAGTTCACCAATTCCCTTGAATTGTCCTACCAGAAAAATTACGGCGAAAGAAATAATACATTTCTGGCTACTTTATTTGGCAAACACACTTCAGGATTAATTGCACGTTATCAGACAGAACAAAAGTTCGGAGATACATCAGCACTTGTAGCTTCATATATTAATGCTAATAATGCTTATGCGACAGGGCTGGAATTGATATTCAGAAATAATCTCACTTCGTGGTGGGAAATGAACCTTAATACTAATCTGTATTATTCCAAAATTGACGGAAGCGATGCGGTAGAAGGATTAAAAAATGAAAGAACAAGTTCATTTACAAAACTGAATAATACTTTCAAAATAACACCTACACTTAGTGTACAATTCAGTGGTGAATATCAGTCTAAAAGCGCACTGCCTGTTTCTACCAGTAATGGTGGCAGCAGACAAAGAGGTGGTCAGTGGGGAGGCCCTCCCAATACAACACAAGGATATATAGGAGCTAATTATAGTTTTGATATTGGTGTTAAAAAAGATTTTAAGATCAAAAACAATCAGGCTTCCCTATCCTTTAACATGAATGATATTTTCAGGACTAAAAAATATATTGTATACTCAGAATCCTCTTTATTTGTTCAGGAGGAATGGAGAAGAAGAGATCCTCAGGTGGCGCGTCTTACTTTTAGTTACCGCTTTGGAAAGTTTGATGCCAACCTCTTCAAAAGAAAAAATTCACGTAACGAAACCGATTCAATGGGTCAGGGAATGGAATAAGACAGAATAATAGTTATTCCTATATTGTTCTCTGAAAATAAACTATTCGGTATGCTATCATACCTTGCTTTGGGCGATTCATATACTATAGCTGAAGGATGTGCACTGCATGAAAGTTTTCCCTACCAGACTGTTCAGTTGTTAAGATCCAACGGATTTGCCACGCATCCTCCTGAAATAGTCGCCAGAACCGGCTGGACTACAACAGAACTGCTTAACCATCTTGAAGGTATTATGCTGAATAACGCCTATGATGTTGTGTCATTATTAATAGGTGTAAACAATCAATACCGGCAACTTTCCGTTGAACAATATGGAGATGAATTTCAGCAACTGCTTCATCTGGCTGTTCAGAAAGCAGGGGATCAGGTGAACAATGTTTTTGTACTATCCATTCCTGATTGGGGTCTGACACCCTTCGCTCAAAAACAGGATAGCAGTCTGATAACCAAAGAAATTGCTCTTTTTAATGAAATGAACTTGCAAATAAGTCGTCAATCGGGCGTACATTACGTAGATATAACTAATGCTTCACCCGAAGTGGCCGACCATCCTGAATATTTTGCTGGCGATGGTTTACACCCATCTGCAAAAGCTTATAAAAGATGGTCTAAACTGTTGACAGACAAGGTTATTTCAGTAATAAAATAACTTATATAAAACTATAGGGATTTTTTTGTGTGCCAGTTATACACTAAACTTGCACGCCAACGGGCTTACTTTAAACCGTTTTTTACAGATTATGGCGAAGAATCTTTTGATTGTGGAGTCTCCGGCAAAAGCCAAAACCATCGAAAAAATACTAGGAGATGATTTCGAGGTAAAAAGTTGTTACGGCCATATCCGTGACCTCAAAAAAGAGGAAATGGGTATTGATATCGGTAATAATTATGAGCCAACATATATAGTTCCGGAGGACAAAGAAAAAGTTGTAAAAGAATTAAGGCAGATAGCAAAAAAGTCGGATGAAATATGGTTGGCAACGGATGAGGACCGTGAAGGGGAAGCCATTAGCTGGCATCTTTGCGAAGTGCTTGGTCTTGATCCGGAAAAAACAAAAAGAATTGTCTTCCATGAAATTACCAAGCCTGCCATAAAGGCCGCGGTCGATAAACCGAGAACTGTTGACATGAATCTGGTCAACGCTCAACAGGCCAGACGTATACTGGATCGTATTGTAGGCTTTGAGCTTTCTCCTGTTTTATGGAGAAAGATGAGCATGAAAAACAATCTCAGTGCAGGAAGGGTTCAAAGTGTAGCAGTACGCATTATTGCGGAAAGAGAAAGAGAAATTAATGCCTTTACACCAACGAGTACTTTCAGAATTGAAGCATTATTCTCTGCAAAAGATATTGCCGGAAAATCAGTAGTATTTTCTGCTGAAGGAAAAAAACATCAGAACGTTGAAACAGCTGAAAACTTTTTAAAAAGTTGTGTAAATGCTGAATATACCGTTACTGATATACAAGTAAAACCGGGAAAGAAAACGCCTTCTCCTCCTTTTACTACTTCTACCCTTCAGCAGGAAGCCAGTCGAAAATTGGGTTATTCTGTAGCCCGTACTATGATTCTTGCACAGAAGCTATACGAAAGTGGTAAGATTACCTACATGCGTACCGATAGCGTCAACCTGAGCGAAACAGCAATGGAAGATATTGCCGGTAATATTAAAAGTCAGTACGGAGCCAAATATGTGCAGAACAGAAAGTTCAAAAACAAAAATGAGTCAGCACAGGAAGCACATGAAGCTATACGTCCGACATACATGGAAAATACCAGTGTAGAAGATGCTGATTCGAAAAGACTTTATGAGCTGATCTGGAAAAGAACTATGGCCAGTCAGATGGCTGACGCTGAACTGGAACGAACAACAGCTAAAATCAATATTTCTACCAATAAAGAAGAGCTTTCTGCTCAGGGTGAAGTATTAAAATTTGACGGATTTCTTAAAGTGTACATGGAAGATAAAGATGAAGAGGATATTAATGAGGACGAGAGTGATGGCATGTTACCTCCTTTAACAAAAGGGCAAAATCTTCCCTTAAAAGAAATGCGCGCCACCGAAAGATTCTCCAGACCTCAGCCAAGATATACCGAAGCATCGCTGGTAAAAAAACTGGAAGAATTGGGTATAGGAAGACCTTCTACCTATGCTCCTACCATTGCTACCATATTAAAGAGAGGATATGTAGAAAAACGCGACAAAGAAGGTGTTAAAAGAACATACAGAATATTAAAGCTTAAAGAAAATAAAATTACCAGCACTCCTGAAGAAGAAAATACAGGAGCGGAAAAGTCAAAGCTATTTCCAACAGACCTGGGATTAGTAGTGACGGATTTTCTCAAGCAATATTTTGATGGAATCATGGATTATGATTTCACAGCACGTATAGAAGAAGATTTTGATGAAGTAGCAGCTGGAAAATTGAAATGGAACAAAATGATAGATGATTTTTACAACCCTTTTAAAAAGGATGTAGAAAACACTATTGAAAATGCAGAACGTATAAAAGGAGAAAGAGAGTTAGGTGTTGATGCTGTAACAGGCAAAAAAGTTGTGGCGCGTATGGGTAGGTATGGCCCGATGGTACAAATAGGAGATGTGAATGATGAAGAAAAGCCCAAGTTTGCCAAGCTCAAAAACACACAAAGTATTGAAACCATCTCTTATGAGGAGGCTATGGAGCTCTTCAAGCTTCCACGAACTATTGGTCAATTTGAAGATCAGGATGTTGTAATTAATATTGGCAGGTTTGGTCCTTATATTGCTCATGATAAAAAATTCTATTCATTGAGTAAGGACTTTGATCCCTATACAATAGCACTTGATGAAGCAGCTCCTATTATTGTTGAAAAAAGAACAGCAAAAGAAGAACGTACTATTAAAGTTTTCGAAAAAGAAAAGATACAATTACTGAAAGGTCCTTATGGTCCTTATATTAAGCAAGGTTTGCGTAATTATAAAATCCCTAAGGAACAACAGGAAAAAGCTGCTGATCTGGAATTGGAAGAGGTAAAAAAACTCATAGAAGAGGCTAAAGCTAATCCACCTAAAAAATCTTACAAGAAGAAGAAAGCTAAATAGTTTTCTAACAGATAGTGTAAGCAGAACAACATCAATCAATTCGAAATGCAGCAAGCCGAAACATTCGACCCCTATGCTATTGAAAAAGAACTCGGATGGACGAAATTAATAGAGTTTAAAGTATGAAGGTATAAAAGAGCCATTGATTGTAGCGGTGCCCAGATCACTATCATCAGTATCTAATTAGAATATGAAGATTTTTTCAAGAAAGATAAATGGGTAAAAGTAAATAAAGCTAGTACTGTCTGACATTAGCAATATCGTTTTAAGGTATAAAAGACCATTGATTGTAGCGGTGCCCAGATCACTATCATCAGTATCTAATTAGAATATGA
>CAZQIQ010000095.1:1821-7201 GCA_964593835.1 uncultured Chitinophagaceae bacterium | reverse complement strand
CACTTTAGCCAGCTTAAGTACACCAGCAGGTAATTCATCACCGATTGAGATATTGAATTTTTCTCTCTTATAACGTCCTAATTCTTCGTTGAACTTAATATTGAAGTTGTGCAACAATGTATTAATCTGACCATCGATTTTTTCATCACCTGTCCATCCTAATGGATTTACGTTCTGGTAATCGATAGTTGAAAGATTTTTTGCGTTGAATTTGGCACCCTTGCCAATCAGCATTTCACCAAAATTATTGGTAATACCGGTAGAAGATTTATCCTTCAGCAGGGTTTGCAGCTTATTCAGCAATAATTCTTTCAGTTCTTCAACATTCCTTTCATGAATTTTCTCCAACTTTTCGAGGGAAGCTTTTTCACGAAGTTTTGCATTCTTATCTTTCTTAGCTCTCTGGAATAATTTCTTACCGATCACTACTCCTTCAACACCATTAGGCGCTTTGAGAGAAGCATCTTTTGCATCACCGGCTTTATCACCAAAGATGGCACGCAATAATTTTTCTTCCGGAGTAGGATCACTTTCACCTTTTGGCGTGATTTTACCAATCAGGATATCTCCTTCCTTAATAGCAGCACCCATACGAATGATACCATTCTCATCAAGGTCTTTTGTAGCCTCTTCTGATACGTTAGGAATATCCGGAGTCAATTCCTCTTCTCCAAGTTTAGTATCTCTCACTTCCAGTTCATATTCTGATATATGAACAGATGTGAAAAGATCCTGGCTTACTACTTTTTCATTAATCACAATCGCATCCTCAAAGTTGTATCCTTTCCAAGGCATAAATGCCACCTGAAGGTTTCTACCGAGGGCGATCTCGCCATTTTGAACAGCATATCCTTCAGTAAGGAAATCTCCTTTCTGAACTCTTTGTCCCTTTTTAACAGAAGGACTATGATTAATGCATGTTTCCTGGTTTGTTTTGATGAATTTAGTAAGGTTGTATACAATCAGGTCATCTTCAAAAGAAACTAACCTTTCCTGTTCTGTTCTGTCGTAACGAACATGAATTTCCTTACCATCCACATACTCCACTACACCTTCTCCATCCGACAATATTTGTACGCGTGCATCACGAGCAGCTTTTGCTTCCAGCCCTGTTCCTACTATTGGTTGCTGAGGACGGATCAATGGCACAGCCTGACGCTGCATGTTTGATCCCATCAGCGCACGGTTGGCATCATCATGCTCAAGGAATGGAATCAGCGATGCACTCAATCCCACAATCTGGTTTGGCGCAACATCCATGAATTCTACTTCATCCCTTTCAAGAATAGGGAAATCACCCGTTTGACGTGAGCTTACTTTATCTTCCGCAAACTCTCCATTTTCGTTCAAAGGAACACTGGCCTGGGCAATCTTGGCAATATCCTCTTCTTCAGCACTTAGGAAAGTTAATTTTTTAAGTTCTACTTTTCCTTCACTCACTTTATGATAAGGCGTTTCAATAAAGCCCATCTCATTGATCTTGGCATGCACGCAAAGTGTAGATATCAAACCAATGTTTGGACCTTCGGGCGTTTCGATAGTACACAGACGACCATAATGAGAATAGTGAACGTCACGCACCTCAAAACCTGCTCTCTCACGACTAAGACCTCCGGGTCCGAGCGCTGAAATACGACGTTTGTGGGTGATTTCACTCAACGGATTTGTCTGATCGAGGAACTGTGATAGTTGTGATGTTCCAAAGAAGGAATTAATCACAGAAGAAAGTGTTCTGGCGTTGATGAGATCAACAGGAGTAAACACTTCATTATCTCTCACGTTCATTCGCTCACGAATCGTTCTTGCCATACGGGCAAGACCTACACCAAACTGTGCATATAATTGTTCACCTACCGTACGTACACGACGATTGCTCAGGTGATCAATATCATCTATCTCGGCTTTACCATTAGTAAGGCGAACGAGATATTTGATTATTTCAATAATATCCTGTTTAGTTAATGTTTTTTGCTCAATTGGATAATTGAGGTTCAGTTTGCGATTAATTTTATAACGGCCTACTTCACCCAGATCATAACGTTTATCGCTAAAGAACAATTTATCAATAATACCCCTGGCCGTTTCGTTATCAGGAGCATCAGCACCACGTAACTGGCGGTAAATATGCTGAACCGCTTCAAGCTCAGAGTTAGAGGTATCTTTATTTAAGGTATTGTAGATAATCGCATAGTCGCCACCCACATCTTCTTTCTGAATAAATACGCTTTTGACGTCCATTTCAGAAATCATATCTACAGCTTCTTCATCAAGCACTGTATCGCGCTCCAGAACGATTTCGTTACGTTCAATCGAAACGACTTCACCAGTATCTTCATCCACAAAATCCTCTACCCATGTTCTTAACACACGGGCTGCAAGTCTTTTACCAAGGAATTTCTGCAGAGATTTTTTATCTGTCTTTACTTCATCGGCCATTCCGAATAATTCCAGAATATCCTTATCCGTTTCGTAACCTATAGAACGAAGTAATGTAGTAACAGGGAATTTTTTCTTACGATCAATATACGCATACATGACATTGTTAATATCTGTAGCGAATTCCATCCACGCTCCCTTAAAAGGAATAACGCGAGCCGAATATATTTTAGTTCCGTTCGGATGTATCGATTGCCCGAAGAATACTCCCGGTGAGCGATGAAGCTGCGATACAACCACTCTTTCTGCTCCGTTAATCACGAATGTACCTCTCGGAGTCATGTATGGAATGTTTCCTAAGAAAACATCCTGTACAATTGTCTGAAAGTCTACATGTTCCTCATCATTACAGCTAAGTCTTAGTTTAGCTTTCAGAGGCACTGCATAAGTAAGACCGCGTTCCATACACTCCTCGATAGTATAACGTGGCGGATCGATAAAGTAGTCAAGGAATTCCAGCATAAATATGTTTCTGGTATCCGTAATAGGAAAGTTTTCCTTGAATACCTTAAACAGACCCTCGATATTACGTTTATCGGGAGTAGTTTCCAGCTGGAAAAATTCTTTGAAAGATTGGATCTGCACTTCTAGGAGATCGGGAGCTTCTGCCAAATTCTTGGTTTTCCCGAAGTTGATCCTGTTTTGAATTTTTGTAGAAGACATATATTTTAAGCCCGGTTTAAATTATTGCTTATTTCGCAAAAGTATATAGACAAAAATATCACAGGGGAACTAGAACCTAACTCCCTGTAATACAATTTAGTAAGCTATGATATTTAATTCGTTGATAACTTACGGCTACAATTTTTTTGTGAAATTCGGACGGCAAAAGTAAGGAATTGTTGGGTTCCAACAAAAAACCCCGGAAAATTCCGGGGCTTAAGCTTGTATATTCCTGAATTACTGGATTTCTACATCAGCGCCAGCTTCTTTCAGTTTAGCCACTAATGCATCAGCATCAGCTTTGCTAACACCTTCTTTTACTGGTTTTGGCGCACCGTCAACCAGGTCTTTTGCTTCTTTTAATCCTAAACCTGTAAGATCTTTAACAATCTTTACAACGTTCAGTTTGTTAGCGCCACCACTTTTCAGGATAACGTTGAAGGAAGTTTTTTCTTCTGCAGCAGGAGCAGCTCCGGCAGCAGGACCAGCAACGGCTACTGCAGCAGCAGCAGGCTCGATACCATATTCGTCTTTCAGGATTTTAGCTAATTCGTTTACTTCTTTTACAGTTAGTCCTACTAACTGCTCAGCAAATGCTTTTAAGTCTGCCATAATTTGAATTTTTTCCTCCTTCTTAGCCATTTATAGCGACTCCGGAGGATGGTTTAAAAAAATTGCCCTTAAATTTTACCGTGGGCCCGGTTATTTAAAAACTTATCAAGTCGCCAGCAGTAAAAATATACTTTTCAATACAGGCAAACATTGAAATTAGTTCTGTTCTCTATCTTCCAAAGCCTTAATAAGACCAGCCAGTTTATTACCGGCATTCAAGCCGCTGATAACATTCTTGGCAGGAGATTGAAGTAATCCAATGATTTCTCCGATAAGATCCTGTTTGCTTTTAAGATTCGTAAGTGTCTGTAACTGATTGTCACCGGCAAATACGTCTCCATCAATAAACGCAGCTTTTAAAGCTGGTTTTTCACCACTCCCTTTACGGAAATCGCTGATGATTAATGCAGGATCCTTTGCGTTTTCAGAGAACAATAATGCTGTAACGCCGTTTAATGATGGATAAACATCAGTGAAACGATCTACATTGATTGACTCAAGTGCTTTTTTAATCAATGTATTCTTTGCCACTTTCATCTCAACGTTTTTGCTGAAACAAATGCCGCGTAATTTATTGATTTGCTCAACAGAGAGCGATTCTGTATTTGTTACGTAAAAGTTGTTGTACTGCTCAAATTTTTCTTTCAGTACACCAATCACTTCATTTTTTTCTTGTTTGGTCATGACTATATTTTGATCAGTTCAACAATGATTTAGTGTCAACAGCGATTCCGGGACTCATGGTGCTGGCCATATAAACGCTCTTCAGATAAGTACCTTTTGCCGAAGAGGGTTTTGCCTTGATGAGTGCGTTAATCAGTTCGCTGCTGTTTTCTGTGATTTTTTCCGGACTAAAGCTCACTCTTCCAATAGAAGCATGAACAATACCAGCTTTATCCACTTTAAAAGCAATCTTACCGCCTTTTACCTCATTTACTGCAGCAGCTACATCATTTGTAACTGTTCCAGTTTTAGGGTTAGGCATCAAATTACGTGGACCTAATATCTTACCCAGTTTACCTATTTTAGGCATCACTGATGGTGTAGCAATGATTACATCAATATCAGTCCACCCACCTTCAATTTTCTGAACAAATTCGTCAAGTCCTACAAAATCAGCTCCAGCTTCCTTTGCTGCAGCTTCTTTATCTGGCGTACATAGTACTAGAACTTTTTTCGTTTTACCTGTACCATGAGGAAGATTAACTGTTCCCCTGATAGCCTGATCAGCTTTTTTAGGATCTACTCCAAGGCGTATATGAAGGTCAACAGAAGCATCAAATTTAGTAGTGTTCACTTCTTTTACAAGAGAAGAAGCATCTTTAAGTGAATACACCTTGTTTTTATCAACTTTGGTGTCTGCTGCTTTTCTTTTTTTTGCAATTCCCATTGTTATTCAATTTTATCACTTACAATTTAGTTATTGTTCCATGGTGCATCGCCATCTACGGTGATACCCATGCTACGAGCTGTACCAGCTACCATTTTCATGGCACTTTCCAGAGTAAAGCAGTTAAGATCGCTCATTTTGTCTTTAGCGATAGCTTCGACCTGTGGCCAGGTTACTTTACCTACTTTATTGCGGTTAGGTTCTTTAGAACCACTTTGCAGTTTAGCAGCTTCCAGTAACTGAACGGGGGCTGGTGCAGTTTTAATGATAAAATCGAAA
>CAZQIQ010000095.1:0-1811 GCA_964593835.1 uncultured Chitinophagaceae bacterium | reverse complement strand
CCTGGTTTATCCTGTGTACGGGCATTGAACTGTTTGCAAAACTCCATGATGTTCACACCCTTGGAACCAAGAGCAGGCCCTACGGGAGGTGCGGGATTTGCCTGGCCACCTTTTACCTGTAGCTTTACATAGCCACTGATTTCTTTTGCCATAATTATATTTTTTTGGTGTTAGCGTCTCACTTTAAATGAGACTCCCAATCTCAATAAGAATTTTCTTATTTGGGGTCGCAAAGATAGTAAAAATTATTTATGAGTTTTTTATTTTTTAAATTATTCTACGTAGCTTTTGCTTAAGTTTACATCTTACTAATACAATTAAATTTTAATAACAAAACACTTCCCTGTTATGGCCAAAGCAAAAAAAAAGTCGGCTAAAAAAGCTGCTCCTAAGAAAAAAGTAGCTCCTAAGAAAGCAGCTAAAAAAGCGGCCCCGAAAAAAGGAGCTAAAAAGAAAGCAGCCAAAAAAGCGGCTCCTAAAAAAGCGGCCAAAAAATCAATAAAAAAGGCTGCCCCAAAGAAAAAAGCAGCGAAGAAAAGCACCAAGAAAGCTGTAAAAAAGAAAGCCGCTCCTAAAAAGAAGGCAGCCCCGAAGAAGAAAGCAGCTAAAAAAGTGGTATCAGGTAAAAAGGCAACTAAAAAATCTCCGTCAAAAAAACGTCAGGTAGCTGTTGTACCTCCAGCGCCCATTGAAGAAATGGAAGAAGCCCCACTTCCTGTTGCGGAACCTGCTGTATTGGATTTTCCGGTTGAAGATCAGGGAACAGAATCACAGTCAGAATAATCGCGATAAAAAATATTTTAAACTGTTCAAAAGAGGATGTATCAGCAATCTGATACATCCTCTTTTTTTTATACCTACTGGTAAAAAATAGTTCACTACAATTATCAGGTCCTCCAAAATATTTCTGGAAACTCTTCTTTATTTGATACACGTATTTGTATTGTAATATATAGGTATACTTACACTTTTAGCATTTACAGGAATGTAAAAGGTGTATGATGATCCTCTATGAATGTTTTACACTTTATCATCGAAGGAAGTACTTTATTTACGCTAAAGGCTTCAAAGCACCTTGAAGTTTCTTTTCTATTGCAGCGATCAGCAGTTATGGCTATTGCATTTTAAGACGTTATTTGAGACATAAAAGGGTGGTATGCTGGATTGATACTCAATTGTTGTCTTTAAAAATATCGATATTTCGATCAGTATAAAAAAAGCCCGGAAAAACCGGGCAGACAAAAAAATAAAATATTTATTGGCTTGAAAGCCTATTACGCAAGTTTTTCCACCTGCATATAATTAAGTTCAACAGGAGTCGAGCGACCAAATATCTTTACCGTCACTTTTAGTTTTTTCTTTTCGTCATTTACTTCTTCAATAATTCCGTTGAAATCGTTAAATGGTCCTTCAATGATTTTGATTGTTTCACCTACAATAAAAGGTTCTACCATACTGACACCACCGGCTTCGGCCATCTCATCCATTTTGCCGAGCATTTTATTTACTTCTGCCTTACGTAAAGCGATCGGGTCTTCTTTACCAAGAAAATGGATCACATTTGTTGTATTTTTGATGGCATCTCTTAAATCATCAGAAAGCTTACCTTCTACTACTTCAATCATCACATAACCGGGATAATAATTTCTCTCACGCACAACCTTCTTACCATTCTGCACCTTGTATACTTTTTCTACCGGAAGAAATACCTGATTTACCACATCACTCCAACCACCACGGGATATTTCTTTATCAAGATATTCTTTTACTTTACGCTCTTTACCACTCACCACTCGCAATACATACCATTT
>CAZQIQ010000094.1:0-7682 GCA_964593835.1 uncultured Chitinophagaceae bacterium | reverse complement strand
TAGAGCGCAGGATTCATAACCCTGAGGTCCGGGGTTCAACTCCCCGCTCCGGTACTAATGACGTTTCAGAAGAATTATTGTGGGCTGTTTGATTTCAAGCAGCCCATTTTTTGTCTGCATATACCAACACTACGTACAAACGGGATTAGGTATAAGATTTGAGGGATTTTAGCTGAAAGTGGTTTTACAGATTAACAACTTGACACGAAAAAATGCAGATAAGAAGCCATTCCGATTGCCCTATCTAAAGCGTTTTTTATGATACTTATCAACTTCAACTATATAGCAGTTCAAACTCATGTTAGAAAATTAAGTATTTATATGTTGTTGTTTAGTCAATGAATGAAAATGGCCCACACCCAGATCTATTCATATGTCAATAAACAATACTAGCTTATACGTATTGTGCTATTAAAAACTCAAGCATGTTTAATCTTTGAATTTCTGTTTCCGCTTCTGAAGTTAATAAACTGAAAGTTGTTACCGTTTTCTACCCCTTTACTAAAGAGCTCTTTGCGAATTAGATAGAACTTGCTGAAATGCGTACAAATGTTGTGGATTATTGTTGACATATTTCTCGTTACCTATCAAGACAACTACACAATATTTTCCACTCATATAAATACAAATATTATCTAAATGATCTTCAGTAGATTCACGATTCTTCTTCTTCCAATTCGCTTTTAAGAATATCCTTTTCTTTATCATACATACCTTCCAGATCATCGCTTATAGTACCTTTCCATTTGGCGGCGCCTATAAAATAAGCCGCTCGGCCAATCATATGTGCCCCTACTGGACCAGTAAGAATCAGAAAAAAAATAATTGCCAGGTTTTTAGTCGTTACCGATGCCTGGGGGAAAAATATGGCAGAGCTCAACAGTAAAAGTCCG
This sequence comes from uncultured Chitinophagaceae bacterium, assembly GCA_964593835.1. Classification (GTDB taxonomy): domain Bacteria; phylum Bacteroidota; class Bacteroidia; order Chitinophagales; family Chitinophagaceae; genus Flavitalea. The sequence goes on along the minus strand of CAZQIQ010000094.1, from coordinate 6,789 downwards.
CTGCCTAATGTTGAAGCTTTCACTGTTACAGATAGACGCAGATAAAAATCGGGCATTCTTAAAATACCAATAGCAGCAATTAAAATAATTACGGCGCCTATTGTACTTATTATTATGATAATTAAATCAGTCATTATTACTCCTCTTTCTAAGATAAAATGAAAATGCAATAGTACCCAGGAAGGCGATAAGCGCCAGAATCATGGCAACATCAATAAATACAGATTGTTCAACACTAATACTATATACTGTAATCATCCCTACTCCAGTGGTAATCAACAGATCTAATGCAATAACACGGTCAGCAACAGTTGGGCCCTTAAAAAGCCGAATAAATATCAGCAGAACAGAAATTGCCAGAATAGGCAAAATCACATAATTTATATAATTACTTAAATCCATTTCACTTCTTTTTAAGACATATATGTTATCGATACATATACGTGAATTTATATTATTACCTAATTATTTCCAGGAGTCTGCGTTCGAAACCATTTTTAATCTGTTGAATGAATCTCTCTTTATCTTTCAGATACATAACATGTATGTAAAGCACTTTTTTGTCATCGCTGATATCTATTATCAGCGTTCCGGGTGTTAGTGAAATCACAGTGGACAACATTGTAACCTCAAAATCAGTCCTTGCGTTTGTTGGGTATTTTACTATACCCGGTTTCATGAAATAGCGGGGCGTCATTACATCATAAGCTACCTGTAAATTCGCCTTAATCATTTCATAAAAAAAATACACTATGAAACCAATAATCTTAGGCAGCTGATAAAAATATTTCCGATCAGGATCGTTTCTATTCATCAGCCATAACAGAAAAAATCCCAGCATGAACCCAAAAAACAGGTTATTAAAAAGCACTTCTCCTGTTAGGGCCACCCAGATAAAAGCAAGTAAAAGATTCATTAAAAACTGTCTAGTCATACACGTCGTATTAATTATTTCTTAAAACAGCTTCTATATAAGGTGTTGTATCCATCATTTCTGCAGCAATCTGTTTTGCTGCAATTGTAATATGTTCAGAAAATATTCCTATGTATAAAGATATCATGGCCAGCATCACAACAGGACTTATCAGCAGCACTTTATTTAAAACTGGCAAAGTTTTAAACGCATCAGCAACCGATTTTCCTTCACTATTTACTTCTTTGGGAGAATTTTTCCAGAATACATCGGCCCACATTTTACTAATTACATATAGTGTGATAAAACTACCTATAATAATAGCGCCCACCATTACATAATTGCCAGTCATGAATCCGGCTTCGAACAAATAGATTTTAGGCCAGAAGCCTGACAAAGGAGGTATTCCGACTAATGAAAACAGCACAATAGCCATAAGCAAAGAAATCTTAGGATAATCTGTATATAATCCTCCCAACTCATCCATATTCATGGTGCCCCGCAATTGGCGAATAACTCCTGCGATAAGGAACATATTTGTCTTAACCATTATGTCATGAAACAGATATAACAGAGCTCCAACGAATGCAATCTCCGTATACATACCTAATCCAGCAAGAACAAAACCTATATGACATACAATCAGATAAGAAAACATTCTACGGATGTTTCTTTTAATAAATGCGCCAAAAGCACCTGTAATAATAGTGAAAATGGCTATCCCTATCAGTAAGTTTTTAAGAAATTCATCAGGAATAAAAATAAGTGTACATACTCTAAACAGCGCATAAAGACCAACCTTAGTGAGTAATCCTGCAAAAATCGCCACTACAGCAGAAGGTGGAGTGTGATAGGATGATGGCAACCAGAAGTATAAAGGGAATACCGCCGACTTGATTCCAAAACCTATAATAAAAAATATGGCTGCAATGTTTGCCAGATTTCTATTGTCAAATGCAGCTATTTTAATAGACAGGTCGGCCATATTCAGCGTGCCGGTAATTCCATAAAGAACAGCAATACCGGTAAGAAAAAAAGTGGATGCCAGTATATTCATGGCCATATACTTTACCGCTCCCTCAATCTGTGCCTTTCTGCCTCCAAGTGTCATTAATACAAAAGAGGATATAATAATTACTTCAAACCATACATACAGGTTAAAAATATCACCAGTAAGAAAAGCACCGATAAGCCCCATCATTAAAAAATGAAAAATAGGAAAATACCCATATAACATACGGGCACGTGCAACACTTACCGAGGAAAAAGCCGAGACAGCCAAACCTGCAATGGATGCCAGGAGCACCAAAATGCTACTAAACAGGTCCGCTACGAATACAATACCAAAGGGAGCTTTCCAGTTGGCAGCTTCCATAACCAGTATGCCATCGTTATATACTTTACTAACCAATTGTGCGGATAGTAACATCACAACAAAACAAGCTGCAATACTAATAACTCGCTGAGCAACAGTTTTTCTCCAAAAAAACAACTGTATAATAGCTGCAAACAAGTTTACAATCAGGGGTAATATAATGGAATTATCAATCATATATCTTCATCTTCCGGTGTATTCAAATCATCTAAATTATCAGAATCAATTAGAACGTATACTCTTTTAAGTAAAACAATGGCAAATGCCTGCAACCCGAAACTGATCACAATAGCAGTTAAGATTAATGCCTGCGGCAGAGGGTCTGCATAAATATCTCTGAATACCTTTACACCCTCTTCAATAATTGGGGGCTTTCCTTTTGTAATCCTGCCCAATAAAAAAATAAGGATGTTAGTACCATTACCCAGTAAACTCAAACCAAGTAACAACTTAACCATACTCCTTCTGAGCAGCATATAAATACCAGCTGAGTAGAGGAGACCTATCAATATCACTAATAAAATTTCCATAAGCTATTCGATATACTGAGAAATACTGAACAATATTGTTAGCACTACGCCTATTACAACAAAATAAACTCCTATATCAAATAACAATGTAGTACCGATCATCCCTATAACGGGAATAGGCGTTGACAACCACAGGGATGTCATAACAGCTTCACCGAAAAAAACAGGCATAAACATACTTACCGTTGCAAAGCCTAAACCGAAAGGAATAAGCACTCCCGGATGTATAGGCATCAGTCGTAAAGTACTATCCACTCCATTGGTGAAGCTATGCAGTACAAATGCAATGGAAGCAATAAGACCACCTACAAAACCTCCTCCGGGATAATAATGCCCGCGAAGAAGAATGAATATAGAAAACAACAATAATATTGGCAGCAGGTAAATAGACGCTGTCCTTAAAAATATACTCTTCATTTTATTTTTCGTTTTTGAACAGTCCGGCACTCATACCTATGAACTGTTTTTCATTGCCTGTATACTTTTGAAGAAGATCATAAATGCTCATAATCCTGTTGCACCATCAGCACATCAAAAGTTTTCATTTTTATTCCTTCTCTGATGCCTTAAGCCTCAACTTAATCAAGCTAACCACGCCTAATGCAGCAATACTTAACACCACAATCTCAAACATAGTGTCAAACCCCCTGAAATCAACCAGTATCACATTTACAACGTTTTTTCCTTTAGCCAGTTGGTATGCATTATCGCCATAAAACTTACTTACTGAAGTGTCTATTGGTTCATTGAGCACCTGTAAAGCAATAAGCGCTATCAGTGTACCGAAAGCTACTGAAACGATCCCATCGCGAACCTTAATAGCATTGTTTGCTAAATTCAGAAACGGTGGTAGACGGAACAGCACGAGTACAAATAACACAACCGTTAGCGTGTCAATGATAAATTGTGTCATTGCCAAATCCGGGGCACTGTAGAACACAAACATTAGACAAATACAATAACCAATCACTCCCGCTCCTACAATAGCTGTAAGTCTTGAGGAAGTGGTAACTGTTAGATACAGCGCACCCACAAGAATAATGGCTACAGCAATTTCGTAAATACTTACAGCAGATATTTGATCCGGACTAATGTAAACTGTATCACCTGTTATAACTCTGTAGAACAACAGCAGTATAGCAAAAATTATAATACGCAACAAATAAGAACGCAAAAATCCATTATGCAATATTTTGGTATAGGTAACAGCGAGCCAATTGAAAAGATGCGACAGCCGTTTTGCCATATTTTCAGGCGAAATACTATTAAAACGCTCAATCTTTTTTAAAGCGCCGGAACTTGGTTTTTTAAAGATATAGAACAATGCACCTGCTATAAGAGTCACACAACTGAGCAGTAAAACAATATTAAACCCATGCCATATTTTTAATGGTGCATTTATAGGCATATTCGAAATAGCACGAGCAGCGGGATTGAGGAGAGCTGTATCGGCAATGGCAGGAAACAACCCCAGTATCAGGCCCATAATGGCCAGTAGTACGGGAGGCATCCACATTAACCAATGCGGCAAATGCACTTTTTCAAAACGCTGAGGCAGAGATCCGGCAAAAGGTTTTATCCCGGCCAGGAAACCGGCATAGAGAAGCAATATATTCGTCAGCAATGCCGCCGAAGTAAATATCACAGGCAATATACCCTTAGTATGCAGGGTGGCCTCATAAATAAGGTCTTTCCCAATAAAGCCAAATGTAAAGGGCAGGCCCGCGCTAGATAGTGCTGCCAGCAATCCGCTGAGCGCCAATGGAAAAAGAACCTTGCGCAAACCTCCCAATTCTGCAATGTTACGCGTCCCGGTTTCATGATCTATTACTCCTGTAATCAGAAACAGCGCTGCTTTATATAAGGCATGTACTAATATAAAAACCGAAGCGGCCAGAATCGCTTCTTTCGTTCCAATACCAATGAGAAAAACCAGTATACCTAATGCTGAAATAGTTGAGTATGCCAGTATCGCTTTGAGATCTGTACGAAATATAGCATGAAAAGCGCTGTACAACATGGTAAAGCCTCCAACTACTACCAAGGGAATTGTCCAGTAACTGGTTCCACCAAGTACAGGACTCATCCTGGCTAGCAGATAGATACCCGCTTTAACCATTGTAGCAGAATGGAGATATGCAGATACTGGTGTAGGCGCTTTCATGGCACCGGGCAACCAAAAATGAAAGGGAAACTGGGCTGATTTTGTAAATGCTCCTGCGAATATTAATAATAATATTACACCGTATAAATCATGCGTCTTGAGCAACTCATTCGAGGTTATCATTTCCTGTATAGAGTAACTACCTGACAAATATCCCATCAGGATGAAGCCCGCCATGAGTAAAAACCCTCCTCCTCCGGTAACTGCAAGCGCCTTTAATGAACTTTTGCGTGAATCAGCATTTTCATTATTAAATCCTATCAGAAAAAAAGAACTGATGCTGGTCAGCTCCCAGAATATAAATAGTAACAGAACATTATCGGATAATACCAATCCCAGCATGGCCGCCATAAAAAGACTGAGATATGCATAAAAACGATCAACATATGGATGCCCTTTCATATATGCTGAAGCATAGAGATAGACAAGAGTTCCCACGCCGGTAATTAACAAACTAAATAAGAGAGAAAGACCATCAAGATGAAAGTCGAAGTTGATACCTGCTGAGGCAACCCATGGATAATGTTCGTCAACAGTATTGCCTGCGCTAATTTGGGGGATAAAACTGCAGAAATAAGTAAATAACGATAAAGGCAACAATGCTGCCAATACAGTTAATTTCCCTTTCAGATACTTTCCGAATGGTATATAAAATAATGCAAGAACGATCCCGGCTATTACAGCAATCAACATTTATCCAGTATTTTTTATGCGCTGAAAGCTTTAAAAATATGTAAATAATTAAAATAATCGTCGATAAAGCTTGAGAAGCTTATGTATTATTTACATATATATCTTATTATATAAATATACTGTGTGTTGATCAACAGGCAAAAAACACCCTACACAGTTGAGCAATCTTATTAGTATCTTAACATGAATGAGTATCGTAACAATGTCTTGTAGACCATATTCATCCTGAGCAACACGGACAATATTGTATAGATCAGATAAACATTCAACTCAATCAAATCTACTGTAATGACAAAAATCGAAATGACTGAAACCATCCTTGCGGCAAAAGCCAGTAAGCATGTTAAATGGAGTGAACTTTCAAAAAACGTTGGTCTGTCAGAAGTTTTTATCACATCCGCCTGTCTGGGTCAAAACTCACTTTCTGAAACAAAAGCCAATAAGCTTTGCAATGTCCTGGAACTTCCTGAAGAAGTAGCCAAAGCCCTGCAGGAGTATCCCAGCAAAGGACCGGGTCAAACCATTTCTACCGATCCCCTAATCTATCGATTTTTTGAAATCTGTTTTGTGTACGGCCCAACGATTAAAGAGGTGATTCATGAAAAATTCGGAGACGGTATCATGAGTGCCATCGATTTCACCATGGATATTGACAAAGTAGAAGACCCTAAAGGAGACAGAGTAAAAATCGTGCTGAATGGTAAATTTCTGCCCTATAAAAAATGGTAGTGATTATTATCCTGGTAAAGAGATCAATATAATGCTAGTTGCACCAAACTTTTTGCCGGCAGATTTACTGTCAGCTTTCCTTTCTTTTGGTTAAAGTCTCTGAATGCAGTGGGTTTCACTTTATCAGGAATTTCAAAGCTGTTATAATCATCAAATTTAGCTGAGCTTAATAATGTTCCCTTAACATTTTTCACGATTTTATTTAGTGATACTTCAATATGCCTGGTGGGATCCAGGTTCACTAACGTGATATGTATACGACCAATACTGTCAATAGAGGCAGAAGCATGTACAGTAGGTATTGACTGATTGGCAAAAGAATATTTTGGAGCATTCATGTCGAGAGGAATAGATTTCCCTTCCTGATGCACTTTCATCATATCAA
>CAZQIQ010000093.1:0-7945 GCA_964593835.1 uncultured Chitinophagaceae bacterium | reverse complement strand
ACACCCCAGGGTGTTTCAACTCTTGAGTATATGCTTAATCCCTGGTTGAAGAATAAATCACCACCAGGGCTCCATGTAAAAGAATTAATAGTTTGATGAAGATCGTTTGTACCAAAGCCTGATAATAAAACTTCTTTGGTATCCGCTTTCATATCGTTATTGGTATCTTTTAAAAAAAATAGTCTGGTTTGCTCTCCCAGATATACCCCACCATTTCCCAACTCAAATCCTAAAGGAATATTTAAGTTATCGGCGTATACGGTGGATTTGTCTGCTTTGCCATCATGGTCCGTGTCTTCCAGGATGATAAGTTTATCTGAGGGTAATTCACCCGGTTTTAACTGAGGATAGGTTGGTATTGACAGTACCCACAGTCGTCCTGATTCATCCCATCGCATGGCAGTTGGTTTAACGAGACCTATTTCTTCGGATGCGTATAGTTCAACTTTATATCCTTGTTCAATTTGAAATGAGGCTAATTCCGCTTCAACGGAAAAATCTTTTTCGTCAGCATTGGTTTTCTCAATTGCAGATTGATTGTCGCTTTCTTCAATTGATGAAGAAATATTATTACAACAAACAAATAGCAAACCGATTAACAGTATTATTAAACAAAAACGATTGTTATATAATAGCTTCATGCCCTCTTGAATTTGTTACTGAGAATAATTGAGGATACTAGTTATAGTTACTAAGCGCCTTTTTGATTTTGTTTTCGGCATCCGCTAAAATTGGTTTGAATTCTTCCATCCCATCCAGGAAAATTTTCTTTTCATAATTTTTCCAATCGCGGCTAAATTCCACCTGGCTTCTGTCTCCTTTTAAAAAAGCCCAGTTAGCAGGCCTCCAGTAATTGAACCAGATAGCATTTTTAGCAATAATTTCTTTTCTCAGTGGTTCCAGATCATCATTGTATTCTTTTGAATGACCAAGCACTTTCATTACTGTATTGGCCATTAACTTGTGTCCTTCTTCATTTAAATGAAGACCATTTGTAGTAAATGGAAATTCAGCTTCTTGCTGAAAAGTGTTAAACAGATCAACGTACTGGCAATTATTGACGAGCGCCAGTTTTTTAGCCGCCAGTGCGTATTGAGTTAATATTGTATTATCAAGATCGGGTTTAACGGCGTAAGCGGACAAAGTGTTGATTTTTTCCATCTCAAAAGGGGTAGGAGAGAGTATAATAATCTGTCTGTCTTTTTGTTTGACTTTATCTATCAATGCCTGATAAGCAATCATAAAACTATCAATTCCTGCTTTTCCGTTGAGAGATTCCATCTGTCCAAATTGTAAAAAAAGTACGTTTGTGTGCAGGCTGTCAATATTTTCTGCCCAATTGGCGAAACCTATATCACGAAATTGTTCAAATACTGTATCACCATCCCAGGCAAGATTTCTGAATGTAAGATCTGTTTTTGGAAAAGTTGAGCGGATCAATGTTTCCAGATAAGCATTATACTGCATATCGCCTACGTTAGTTCCGCCAGCAAAGGCTACGAGTTGATTGTTTTGATAATCTATTTTTGCCTGCTTATTAGCTGGTGTTAACGGTGCCCGTAAAATATCGTTCAATTGTTTTTCGTCGAGGCCGGCTAATTCAATTTTAGGATGATGAACAAGTTTTTTGATTTTGTACATGATAGTTTGTGGTCCGCCTGCATGTATTTGTAAGGCTATTTTTCCTGAAGTTTCTCCTCCGGGATCATTTACCGCAGCGCCAATTACACCATTTATAGCTATCCATATTTTATTCCCTGATGCCAGCACCTGATAGTGATTCCAGTCGTTGTGTTTTACCACTTTTCCGGCATCGTCAGTTCCGTCCAGTAAACCACGGCCGTGCTCATCATAAAGCACTCCCCAGAAGCTAACATTGTCGCTGAAACCAATGTCGGCCTGATATCCTACTGCCTGTCCGTGCTTATCTTTCGAAGAACGGATCTGTATACCTGCATTTGCTTCTTCAGGAGTCATTTTTACATCCAACTCCAGATAAAAATCCGATACCGGTATATCTGACCATAAAAAAACATTATTGGCAAGTGAGTCTGTTAGATGCCCGACTATTGCACCATCATTAACGGACCAATACTGCATATCCTCACATGACCACCCTTTAAGGTCTTGGCCGTTGAAGAAATTCTCTTCCGTAGTTTCTTTTGAAGAATTACAGGATGATAGTAAAAACATGACTACCAGAAGAGCAAAGAGATTGCTAAGTATTTTCATCTTTAAGCTTTTAGTTATTGTGTGTTGTAATGTTTCCAAATTTAACGGATAATAGCATAAGCTTCTTTTTGCCTATTATAAAACCAATTTTATGAATGTTATCGGAGGTAATGCCGTCTGATCATCTCGACAATTTTTAAAATAGATTAAAAGAAAGCAAAGTATAAATATAATTGCTTATCAATATATCAAAGTGATTTTCTTTTTTTCTTTTGATATTTCCAAAGTACTGGGTGATAGGAAATCATAAGGTAGGTCCAGGTCGGGATATGTTCGGTGTTTTTGATTTTGTGAAGGGATGTTATGTTTTTCTGAGGCAGAAGAAAAGAAAAACCAAAATTAATTTCGATATTTTTTGTAGGAATATAGTTTAATGACAGGTCGCTTTCAAATCCTAAATAGTGACTGTTTATATTGGAATTTGTGAAATTATATTGTGAATAAAAGAGATGAGCATCAGCTCTAAGTGTCACTTTAGTATTATAGTTGTAGAGTAGAAAAAGATAAGGATTAATCAATCCCCTGTTCTGTACATCAATAGGGAATTTTGTGAACAGATTCATGTTTCCCATAAATTTCCAGGCAACCCCATATAATGGAACAAAAGATCCGGTGTTTTTGGGTTTCAATGATTTTTCTCCACTTAATACTTCCGCTCCCAGCCGTATGGTTGTTCTGTTCCTGTTTAACGAAAATTCGGGTTGCATATAATAAGCGCTTATCTTTTCATCCGTTTCGTTTTTTCCATATTGATAATATGCTGAGAGTGTAAAATAGAAATTGTCTTTTGTATAGGTGATTCTTCCTCCGCTGGTTATGCGTGTATTGTATTTATTAAGTCTGCTTATAGGGGCAAAAAAATCAGCTGCATTAATGGTGGTTAGATGATAGTTGTTGCCAATCGCATATTTAAGATGATGTACAAACAACATTTTGTATTTATGTAAAGCTGTTGGAGAATAAGCTGCATCAAACGATGACGAATAGTTTCTCGTGAATCCAATCATGAGATCAGTGTCAAGTTTTTTATTATACAAAATTCTGACTCCTTCGTGTGACCTGCTTTGTTGTGCCCACGGAGCAGTAGAAAAAAGCCGGCCGTTATCAAGCGATAATGCCTGTCTGCCAATTCTAACAGTAGTGTTTTTTGCAATCATCGATTCGCCATATAATTCATACATATTAATACTACCAATAGCGGAAAACTTCTCTTTCTTTCCCCATATATGAATTTCCTGTAGTGATCCATGTATCTTAAAATGTTTTTTCTCATATGTAATTGTTATCCTGTTTCTCTGCGTAAACAAGAGGTCATTTAACACGGTATCCTGATTATTCCATACATAATTGTTTCTGTATTCGGCTCTTGGTCGGATTGACAATTTTATGGTTAATCGTCCCTCGGTTGAATCAGTGGTTTGGGGATATGCTATACAACAAAACACTAATAATAGCGATGTTATAAGTAATTGTAAGCTTAAATTATATCGCCCTATTTCTTTAACGGAAACTATATTGTTGTTTGATCGTATCACGAATATTTCAGGTAAATGCTGAATTTATATTGTCTACCAAATTAGTAGACAAATGTAGGTGTTTAAAAAATTCCGGTGATATTTTAATCATAAAGAACTGTTCGATAAACTGGGATAGAAAAAACTTCGTCCGTGAACGCTACGTTTGAGCATTTTAAATAGTCACTTATTGAAAGTGTTCATTATGATGTTGTCCCTTAAATCCATAGTATTATTCAGCAGTCTGATAATACTTTTTGCCATTGCTTCCTGTAGCAAGAATAATAAATCGTCGGAAATCATTAATAATGAAGTGGGTATTGTGGGCACCTGGATACATGATGGTTTTGATGAAACTAATAAATCGTTTATATATATAAAAGCTGCTAAACTGAGCAAAGACAGGAAGGGTTGGATTTTTAAACCTAACGGAGATATGATAGACAGAGACAATATTGGTTTCTGCGGTACTCCACCCATCACCTATACTGATTATGAAAGTCAATGGAAAAAAATAAGTAATACTAAGATAGAAGTGGATGGAAAAAGCTGGGAGGGTAATAAAAAATACTCTTTTGATATAATATCGATTACTCTGGATAGGTTGATAGTTAAATTGTATTACTGACGGATCAACTATTCACTAATAGGAATTAACCAACAGAAATTTTTTTTACATACAATATGTTTAAATCCTGTTGATTCTTTTGCGAAAGATAAATTCCGGTCTGAGATGATGCTGATTTATTGTTCAACCCAATCTATTGAGTTCCTGTTTTAAGGCAAGAGATGATTTTTCTTTACTGAGCGCGTAAATTCAGTTGTCTCGTCGACAAGTCTGTTTCCCAGTTAATACTGGATGATATTCCGGAGGAATTAATCATTGCCAGTAAACTTTTCGGTCACTTGGACTTGACTGATATCCTCATTTGAGTTTATATAAAAGGCGAGTGACAGATATGTATAATGATGAAGATAAACCGGGTGATATATGGTTTATTTCTTTAATAGTTGACTATTTATAAAAATAAATTGCTATGCGATAATTAGTGTCCAACGGATCATCTAAAGCTAACGATCGTTTGTTCTGTTGGGTATAATTTGTATAAGTTTCTGTAAATCAACGTCAATAATGTTGATAAAACTTAACATGAAAAAACATCATTTTTTGGTTACTTAGCAGCACAAAATGGATTGCTCATGAAAATCACCTCACCCATTTCTGAATACATGAAGCTATACAAATATTTGCCGGTATTGAATAGCGAACAAATATTGAAATTGAGGAAGATAGCGATAGGAATACTGGATTTATCTGTTTTTTCCAATGAAGAAATTAACACATTGGAAGCAAAGTTGTTACAGATTGGAAAGAATGAGTAAGACTCAGTAAATATCTCCAAATACTGAGTTGTTATCTGAAGGCAGATCAAACAGGCAGTCAAATTTCATCTTCTCACTAATGTCAAGCTGTACAGGATTGATATAGCTTATCGTAAAGCCTTTGTCAACGTGTAAGTGCTGTAAAAGCCAATCTATTGTATCTTCAAACTGCAAATCTTCCATTTTGATATTATTTGTAGTTGCGTTCTAATAACTGCAAATAAAAAAATCCATTTAACCATATTGTTACGGAAATATTAAAGAGTTGTGAATAATATAAGTCACGACCTTCAGAGATGTAACAGGTTTGATCTGGCAAAAGGTGATAGAATACGAAGATGACAAATTACACTGAATAGTATCAAGCCTGGTGACGAAACACTTACGGAAAGCGGTGAGCATAAGAAAGAGGATGTATCAAAACGTTTTGAAGGGCAAGAAAATCACACAAATGAAAACTTCCTCCACTGTATAACCGAATAAAAGAGAGCATGTTCCAAAAATAAACGAGGCCATTGAGAATCGCTTAATCGCCTACCTGTTTCTATCATTTATCTAAAGAAAAAGAGGGTGTCTCTTATTTTTGAGACACCCTCCATGTTTATCTCTTTTGTAACTGATGCAGGGTTAGTTGATTTTCAGCGCAAGAGATACCGGATTTTTCGTTTTCATAGCTCCGGACGTTTCTGATTAGGGTACTGGTTTTCTTAGGTTTGGATTGTTGCGGTTTTTCGGGACTTTGGATTTTAACTTTGGATTCGGATTTTAACTGGTTTAGCGTATACGGATATTGGTTGTTGGATTCGGATTTTAAATTTTTTCTTTTCGTGTTTTTCGTTTAGGTGTCATCGTTTTGACCCCACAAATATGACCTTAAAAATGATCAGTTTCCAAAAGCTCTTTACTGTTCGTTTTATAAATCAATATTTACTCTTTATGCGCTAATGGCAATTACTTAGTGATCGTATTTCTCCTATGTGAAAATCGGTATTTTAGCTTCATAAGTAATGCGTGTAATGCTATATGATAGGTTGTTTGATGGTTATAAATAGCCCACGCCGGTTCATCATATAAGAGTAAAACTTTAGAGTTCTTTTCATGATGGTGTAAGTATTCACCCGTTTCTCAGACAGCTAGTGTTTCATAATTTTCTATGTTGGAAATACTGTTTGTCAAGCTGGATAATAGAACAGATGATAAATCCGTACAGTTTACAATGAATCTGTATGTACTGAAATAGAGATGATCTGCCTGATAAATTCAGTCAATAGACTGTCGGCTGATTAATATATTTAAATATTCTAATAGAAAAACAGGTTAAGTTTTTAATCATAGGTTGTATAGAAGTTTGTCGCTCTTACAACAAAACCATAGTAGTTTGATTAGCTGTTCAGCAAAAATTAATTGTTCTTATTGCAGAATATTTATGACTTAAGTCATAAGAATTTTCCATGTAATATCCATTCAGTATATTTAGTGTATCAAACACAATTATTTTATTGCTTTCCTGTATCCTCTGATAGTTGTTTCGAAGATTCTTAACTAGTATTTGATAAATAAATAAAGGCCATGAGAAGGAAGTATTATTATATAATTTTTCTTGTTTTTATAATTATTGCAAGCAGAAGTACAGCTCAATTACCTGTAGAGATTAAGTTTGATGAACGTGTCGATGCACCAATAATTTCAAAGCATATATATGGACATTTTGCAGAGCATCTCGGCAGATGTGTATATGATGGCATTTATAGGAATGGTGCTATTCGCGAGGATATCATTAAAGCTTTGAAGGATATCAATATTCCCAATCTTCGTTGGCCCGGTGGTTGTTTTGCTGATGAATATCACTGGAGAGATGGCATTGGTCCTAAAAAGGATCGTCCGGTTCGATTTAACACAGCCTGGGGTATGGTGGAAGAGGACAATAGTTTCGGAACACATGAGTTTCTGGAGCTTTGTGAACGTATTGATGCCGAACCGTATTTCGCTGGAAATGTAGGAAGTGGAACACCTCAGGAAATGGCCAGCTGGATAGAATATCTCAATGCCAACGGTAAGTCTACTCTGGCTGAAGAAAGAAGAAAAAATGGGCACCCCAATCCTTATAATGTAAGTTTTTGGGGAGTGGGCAACGAGAGTTGGGGATGTGGAGGGGATATGAAACCTGAACACTATGCTAATTTGTATAGACAGTATGCAAGTTTTTGTGAGACCTATCCGGGAGCTCCTAAGTTGAAAAAAATTGTGAGTGGTGCAAATGCGGACGACTATAATTGGACGGAAGTATGTATGAAACAAATTCCATCCAGTTTAATGTGGGGAATATCTATGCATTATTATACATTGGTAAATGGGAACTGGCCTCCGGTGGGTTCTGCAACTAAGTTTGGTGAAGATGAATATTTTCAGGCGCTGAAAAATGCATTGCGTATGGATGACATTATCAGTAAGCATTCTGCTATTATGGATAAATATGATCCGCAAAAAAAAGTGGCATTACTGGTAGACGAATGGGGTATATGGGTAAAGCCTGAGCCTGGTACCAATCCGGCTTTTTTATATCAGCAGAATTCACTTCGTGATGCGCTTATTGCCGCTGTTACTTTAAATATTTTTCATCATCATGCAGAGAGAGTAAAGGTGGCTAATCTGGCGCAGGTAGTGAATGTTATCCATTCTATCATTTTAACTGAGGAGGATAAAATGCTGCTTACTCCAACCTATCATGTTTTTGATATGATGAAAGTGCATCAGGAAGGGAAATCTATTCCTCTCGACATGAATGATACAAAATATTCTTTTGCCAATAAGTCAAT
>CAZQIQ010000092.1:0-8042 GCA_964593835.1 uncultured Chitinophagaceae bacterium | reverse complement strand
ATATCTGGTATGTCTAATATTTCCACCCAGATTAGCAATATTTGATACTGTATATTTCGCCATTGCAGTATCCGGATTTCCATCCTTATCTCCTGTAGCTAACCATATTGGTATATGAACAAGATTATACCATGCCAGTGGTGCACCCCCTGCAGATGTGGGAGCGATCTTTGCTACACGTAAAGGGTAATTTTCTGCAAGTTCAATTGTACCTGTTCCACCACCCGACAATCCAAATACAAGTACTCGATCTATATCTGCTTGAGCATATTTAGCAAGCGAATCTATGAAAGGCCAAATTGTATTATAATTAGGATTTGGGCCAGATCCCCATGCGCCCCAGCAACCGTTATCAAGTGATCTTAATTGTGGATATAAAAGGAAACCATCGAACTCTTCATTATCCACACGTTGTGCAAATACTCTACCACCATGTATAAGTTGTTGTTCATTATTATATATTCCTCCATTAGACGCACAAGCTACTTCCCCAGCACCATGCATAAAAAGAGCAACTGGATATTTTTTGTTTTCACCAGGGACATAGCTTTTAGGAAATCTTACCCTGAAAGCAAGTTTAATATCCCAATATTTAAATAAATAAGATTTAAATGTAGAAGCCAGTGCAGAAAAAGATCCAGATCCAGAACTCACCCCATTAGTGCTTACGGAAACAAACTTTTGTAATCCGGCAAGGTTGGTATCTGGTCTTTGGGCAGAACCATAAGGGGCTGAAGAACTATAACGAACAATAGGGTCGTTAGGATCAAATACATTTTGAGCATCTGTTTTTCCTGATAATCCAATTAAGACAAGGATGAGAAATAAAATTCTCTGCATAAAAAAATTATTAACGGTTTGGGCATCTACAGCAAAAGCTATAAACGGGTATCATTGGAGGATAGAATCTGCACCAGCAATCAGAGAAGAATATTGGAAAGGGTACTACTGATAAAGAAACAGACTTAAAACATCACGGATTTTCAGGGGATCAATTGGAGGGGCTCTTTTGTAGAGAGCATTCAAAATTATAAAGATTTTTCATAAAGTGAAATATTTGGCAGATAATATTCTTTTCCTTATCTACGTAAACTATGTTTCTAGCTGCAGTTATAATTTTCTGGGCAGGTGTGGCCATTTTATTTTATACATATATCGGCTATCCTTTATTTTTAGTTTTAGTTACAAGAAAGAAAAAAATCAATTGTAAATCAATACATTATGATATAAATGCCACACGTCAGCCTTCCGTTACCATAGTTGTAGCGGCATATAATGAAGCCAGAATCCTATCCCAAAAAATAGCCAATTGCCTGGCAATTGATTATTGTCAAAAAGATATTCATTTATTGTTTGTAACTGACGGATCCGACGACGGAAGCAACGAAATAATAAGTAAATATCCATCCATTCAACTATTACATATTCCTGAACGAAGGGGAAAGATTGCAGCAATAAACAGGGCAATGTTGTATGTAAAAACAGAAATAGTGGTTTTTACAGATGCTAATGCCATGCTTAATACCGAATCTATATATAATATTGTTAGGCATTTTACTGATCCTAAGGTTGGCGGCGTAGCAGGTGAGAAAAAAGTTGTGGATGATAGCAGCTCTGGCAACGGTGAAGGTGCTTATTGGCGATATGAATCCGCAATCAAACAAATGGATTCGGACCTGTACTCAGTCGTAGGTGCTGCTGGTGAGTTGTTTGCGATGAGAAGCTCGCTTTTTGTCCCACTCAATGAGGATATTATATTAGATGATTTTGTACAATCACTAATTATCACTCAAAAGGGCTATGTAGTCAAATATGAACCAGAAGCCTATGCTGTAGAACATGCTTCTTTAAGTCTGGCAGATGAACAGGAACGAAAGATCAGAATTAGCGCAGGTGGTTTTCAAGCTATAGGTATACTTAAGCCTCTGTTGAATGTATTCAGATATAAAACATTATCGTTTCAGTACATATCTCATCGGGTATTAAGATGGACACTTTGCCCTTTAAGTCTTCCAGCCGTCTTTTTAAGTTCTATATATATATATACATATACCAACTCTACCTTGTATTACTGGGCAGTAATACTTCAAATCTTATTTTACTTGGCTGCTTTAGTAGGCTATTTATCTAAATGGAAATTATTTTATATATCTTTCTATTTCGTTTTCATTAACTTATGTATATATGCTGGTTTTTTCAGGTTTATAAATCGAAAACAATCGGCCATTTGGAAAAAAGTCCATAGACAGAATGAATGAAAAAACAAGCAATTACTTGCATATACCAGTAATGTTACTAATTTTACACTCCGAAAACATTCCTCCACATCCTTTCTGGAAAATCTACCACACAAGTTGTATTTCCGACCAATGAAAAAGGCATTATAATTGCAATTCTTACAATTGCATTCTCCAATACCTGTTGAGTACTAAACAGTCCATTATTATTTCCTGTTGAAAAATTGCGATTTTTTCAAACGATCAGGTAACTGATCAAAAATGTTCAGATGAAAAAAAAGATTCTCGCAATTGATGACAGCAAGGCTATTCGTTTTCTTCTCCAAACAGTATTAGGAAAAGAATATGAGGTGATTACAGCACCTGATGGATGTTCGGCAATGTATTGGTTATCCAATAAGAATATTCCAGATCTGATCATCTGCGATCCTCAGTTGCCTGATATGAAGGACTGGGAACTGATAGAAGAATTATCCAACAGTATTATTTATAGAAATATTCCTCTTATAGTGATTTCCTCATTAGATAAGAATATTACTCACATAAAATGTGAGACGCTTGGTGTAGCAGATCATTATACCAAACCCTTTAATCCGGTTACTCTTTCTGAAAGCATTAACAACCTCATCAACAAGAAAAAGAATTATGCCGACAACTTTACAACAATATAACAAGACCAGTAAACGTACCTACCGGCACTTTTCTATCCCCGCAACTTCAACAGGGCTCACAAAAAGTAAAAAGAATGACTTTTTTTATGTTGGGAGAAATAACGAGATTATTACCAATCTGGTAAATTCCTTTGATTGTGGATATGCAGCTGAAAACATAGAAAAGGCAAAGGCGATGCTAAAAAGGTTGTTTACTCACTCTGGAATTACGCCTTCTGTAATATTAATTGATTCATCTCTTCCATACGAAGACATAAAAAACATGTCATCTTTGGTTAATGCAGAAGAAAACTTGAAAAGTGTACCCTTTTTTATAGAAGGTTCAGGCATTAAAGAAAACGAACTATCAACTCTTTATCAGACACCTATAGCTGATGATGTTATCTCTGTTAATGAGCTTGGCAAAAACGGATTAATGTCAAAAATCAGTTTTTGGAAGAAAATTAAGGAAAAAAAGAATATTGAGATAGATGAAAACACAGCACAGCTGCCAACTCTAATGACTATAGCCAAAAGAATATTTGACATAATTGTATCATCTCTGTTAATGATAGTATTAAGTCCAATCTTCTTATTGATTGTGCTTGCATTAAAAATTGAATCAAAGGGGCCTGTATTCTATATTTCTCAAAGAGCTGGAAAAGGATATAGAATATTCAACTTCTATAAATTCAGAACTATGGAGGTAGAAGCTAATAAAAAGATCTCCGAGGTTTCCCATCTTAATATGTACTCTGCTGCTCATCCTATAGGTCCTGTCTTTGTAAAAATAGATAACGACCCACGCATTACGAAACTTGGTGCTTTTTTAAGAAAATGCAGTCTGGATGAATTACCTCAATTGTTAAACGTATTTAAAGGCGATATGTCTCTTGTCGGAAATCGTCCTCTTCCACTATATGAAGCGGCCCTCCTTACTACTGATGAATGGGCTACACGTTTTCTTGCTCCGGCAGGTATGACTGGTTTATGGCAAATAAGAAGAAAAACAAAATTCACAATGTCTGCAGAAGAAAGAATCAAGCTGGATATTAATTACGCGGAAAAATCCAACTTTTTATTTGACTTGTGGATTATGATGCATACACCTACTGCCGTTATTCAGCGCACCAACGCATAAAAACAATTTTTGCCCTTATATTGCGTAAAAAGAGGGACTTATGCCTGTTGGAAAACTTCCATTTGTTTCTATTATTACACTGAATTATAATCAAGCAGAGGTAACATGCGCTTTTCTTGAATCAACAAGAAAGCTTGACTATCCAGCTTACGAGATACTCGTATGCGATATGGGATCTTGTGAAGATCCAGAACCATTCATCAGTCCTGGTAATTATCCACATACTGTACTTTTAAAAAGCAAGAAAAACCTTGGATTTGCCGGTGGAAACAATTGGGGAATGAGACAGGCCAAAGGCGAATATATTTTTATCGTTAACAATGATACAGAAGTCACTCCGCAGCTCATACGTAAACTTATAGAGCCATTTCTAAACGATTCAGCAATAGGCGTTACGTGTCCTAAAATCAAATATTATTACCGCCCAACCACTATCCAATACGCCGGATTTAATCCTATGAACGTTTATACAGGGAGAACGACAAGTATTGGACTAATGGAAGAAGACAGAGGGCAATATGATATTTCCAGAACTACATGGGGAGCGCATGGATGTGCAATGATGGTAAAGAAAGAAGTATTAGAGAAAGTAGGCATGTTTGCTGAAAAGTTTTTTCTTTATTATGAAGAATGGGACTGGTCGGCCCGAATCATAAAAGCCGATTACAAAATATGGTACGCTGCTGATGCTGAAATTTATCACAAGGAATCTCTTACTGTAGGAAAGTCAAATCCTATTAAAGTGTATTATCACACTAGAAATCGCATTTTGTATATGCGCAGGAATTCAACAGTTTTTCAATTGTTTATTTTTTCTCTGGTATTTATATTTTTTGTTATTCCTAAAACATTTACAGTGTATTTCTTCAGAAAAGAATTTAAAAAAATAAAATATTTTCTGAAAGGGATTTTGTGGAATCTTCGTACGACAAGCAGTTCACCTGTATGACTGATCAGATAATTCATATTCTTATCGTTGTATATTTTGTATACCTGGCTATTCATGCTATCTATTTTTTACTATTTAGTATTGCAGGCAAATTGATTAAAACGACTCCCTATACATCAAGCCTGCCGAAAAACAAAATAGCTATTTGCATTCCTTCCTATAAAGAAGACGATATAATTCTTACTACAGCGAAAGCAGCTGTATCACATGATTATCCTTCAGCATATTTTGATGTTTTTATTGCCGCTGACCACACAGATAAAAACACAATTGAAAAGCTTCAACAGGAAAACTTAACAGTTTTTCCTCTCCGTTTTTCGCATAGTTCCAAAGCCAGATCCCTTAACTATCTTTTAAACTCTATTCAAGAAGATGAATATGATATTGCATTGATATTGGACGGAGATAATATTATGGAGTCCGGGTTCCTTGAAAAAATAAATACGGCCTTTAATAATGGCTATAAAGCTATTCAGGGTCACCGGACTGCAAAAAACAAGAATAATAATGTTGCTATACTTGATGGAATAAGTGAAGAAATTAATAATCATCTGTTTAGAAAATCGCAAAGGGCAATGGGATTCTCATCCGCATTAATAGGATCCGGAATGGCTTTTCAATTTCAGCAATTAAAAAAAATTTATAACAAGCCTGGTATACTGGATAATCCGGCATGCGATAGAGAAGTTGATTTTGAACTGACCAAGGCGAATATCACTATTGAGTATATTGATAAAGCATTAGTATTTGACGAAAAAGTTTCTCAAAAAAAAATCTTCAAAAATCAACGTAGAAGGTGGCTGGAGTCTCAGTTGATACATTTAAATATGTTTTTTACAGAAAGAACAAGTATAAAAAACAGCAATTACTGGAACAAACTATTTATCAATCTTATTCCTCCAAGGATTATACTATTATTTCTTTTCTTTATTGGAATCATTATTTCTTCTACATGGGGATTGTTGTTATTTATAATTTATATCATTAGCTTAATTATTGCTATTCCGCATCAGTTCTACAACAGCAAAACAATAAAAGCTCTAACACAATTGCCTGTTATTATGTTTATATATGTAGGAGCTTTGATTGGAATCAAACCCAAACGCAAAGAATTCGTCCACACACCCAAATCCTTTAAATAAAAATCTAAGCATAAACCCTTACAAATCATAATATTTAATATTTGTCAGGCTCAATTACTTGACATTAAAATCATTTTTTTGTTCTTTTGACACACGGAAAACTATAATAAATCGTTTTCTAGATAAGACAACCGGCTAGCCGGTAATGATCCGAATATCCGAAAATCCAACCCATGAGAACTTGTACCCTTGTACTAAAGGCAATTTTGTGTCTACTCGTTTTTTTTACCGGAATCCTTCCCGGGCACTCTCAGCAGATTGAAAAGGGAATTACAGCAAGCACAGGCGATTACCTGGGATTTCTTGAATACAAACCCAAAGAATACAGCACAGAGGGAAATATAAAACATCCGCTGATCATCTTTCTTCATGGAATCGGAGAAAGAGGCAATGGCACATCCGAACTAAGGAACGTAGCCAATTATGCTTTACCTAAGATGCTTAAAGAGGGATTCACAACTCAAACAACATGGAATGGGAAAACAGAAACATTCATTGTTCTCTCTCCCCAGTGCCCTTTAAAATATGGAATGTGGCCTCAAGCATTTATAGATGATCTTATAAATTATGCAAAAAACAACTTACGCATTGACACCAATCGTATTTATCTTACGGGTTTGTCAATGGGTGGTGGTGGATCCAATAGGTTTATATCTACTTCCGAAGCGGCACCAAAGAAAGTAGCAGCTGTTTCAACAATATGTACACCCTGTACTTTTGATCAGGGCTCCTTTGTAGCCAAAGCTAAACTTCCTTACTGGGCATTCCACGCTGCAGATGATGACGTTGCAGGAGCTTCCTGTACTGAAAGAGCGATAAATAGAATCAACGCTGAAAATCCTGAAGTAAAACCTCTAAAAACCATATGGCCAACAGGTGGACATATGGTATGGGATAGAGTATACAGAGATACTAATTACAAGTGGGATTACACTTTGAATATTTATGAATGGTTTTTGGGACAAAACAAAAGTTTGCCTGTAAATAAATTACCGGTAGCCCGAGCTACAGGAAATACAAATATTACAATCGCATCCGGCACTACTACTCTTAGCGGAGCTTCATCTACTGATGCTGACGGAAAAATTGTGAGATATGTATGGCGTAAAATATCCGGACCCAATGCCGGAGTTATTAGAAATCCATTTGGCCCTAATTCATCAACAGAAATAACTGGTCTCAGCATTCCCGGTACTTACGTATACGAATTAAGTGTTGTTGATGATCGTGCAGGTTTTACAAGAGATACTATTTCAGTAATTGCCAGCAATGGACCTATACCTAATGTAAGTCCTATTGCCAGAGCAGGAGAAGATATTACAATCACTTTGCCTACTAATAGAGTTACGGTTAGTGCAAGTAACTCCACTGACGCCGATGGACGAATTGAATATTTTTTATGGACAAAAGTAAGCGGACCAGAACAATTCAATATTGTAAATAAATTCGGAAGTTTAACAGAAATCAACAATTTAGCAGCGGGAACTTATTCATTCACTTTAAAAGTAACAGACAATAATGGTGCATCAGGGACCGACACAATTGTAGTGAAAGTAAATCCTGCTCCAACACCACCTAACGTTGCGCCAATTGCTAATGCCGGAGGAAATAAAACCATCACCCTTCCTGTTAATAGTATTAATGTAAGCGCTGATGCTTCTACAGATAGCGATGGACAGATCACCGCATGGAGCTGGAATTATGTCAGCGGACCTGCTGGAGCTAATATCGTTAATCCTTCTGCCAAAAACACAACTATTAACAATCTGCAAAGAGGTAATTATCAGTTCAAACTTGTTGTAACCGATAATAAAGGTGCGAAAAGTGAAACTACTTTTACTATCACTGTAAATCCTGCCCCTGAAGTTCCTAACGTTGCGCCAATTGCTAATGCCGGAGGAAATAAAACCATCACCCTTCCTG
>CAZQIQ010000091.1:0-8270 GCA_964593835.1 uncultured Chitinophagaceae bacterium | reverse complement strand
TGGAAAACCTGTTAAAAATTATGGATGTATACCTGTTACAGGCCTCACAACAACACATAGATAATGCCTACTGGTACATTCCGGTAGGATTACAACTATTATTCGCTATACTTCTTGTAGCTGTAATGATGGGGGTAACACATCTGCTGGGACCTGCGAGAAAAACTGCTGATAAGCTTGAGAATTTTGAAAGTGGAATCGAAGGAGTAGGTAATGCGCGTCAGCCTATAGCCATTAAATATTTTCTGGTGGCTATCCTTTTCGTTCTTTTTGACGTAGAAGTAATATTTTTCTATCCTTACGCAGTAAGTTTTAAATCGCTGGGTTGGGATGGATTTATGGCGGTGATGATGTTTATAGGGTTCTTCCTATGCGGATTCATCTATATTATAAAGAAAGGCGCGCTTAAATGGGAAGACTAAAAAGTGTAAACTATGTCACGTCCGGTACAATATAACTATTCAGGTGAGAATGATCTGAAGCTGGTGAAAGAAGGTCCAGAAGGGCTACAGGGAGAAGGTTTTTTTGCCACTACGCTTGATCAGGTGGTAGGGTTGGCACGCAAAAACTCTATCTGGCCTTTACCGTTTGCTACTTCCTGCTGTGGTATTGAATTCATGGCTACTATGGCTGCTCACTACGATCTGGCACGCTTTGGATCTGAACGTGTAGGATTTTCACCACGTCAGTGCGATTTGTTGATGGTGATGGGAACCATTGCCAAGAAAATGGCACCGGTAGTTAAACAGGTATATCTCCAAATGGCGGAACCCCGCTGGGTGTTAGCCATGGGAGCATGCGCATGTAGTGGCGGTATTTTTGATTCTTATAGTGTGCTTCAGGGAATTGATCAGGTGATTCCGGTAGACGTATATGTTCCCGGATGCCCACCTCGTCCTGAAGCTGTTCTTGATGGAATTATGAAAATCCAGGATTTGGTAGGCAAAGAAAGTTTGAGAAGAAGAAACGGAGAGAGATACAAAGAATTGATGAGTAGTTACGGAATACAATAATCAGCATTTAATAAGTGAATACTGTCAATAGCAGCTCACTTCTGATTTTATACTTATGAGTTTGAATAACGAAACGATAAAAGAACGGCTTACTGATAAGTTTGGTGATCATCTGGTCAACTTTTCAGAACCTTTTGGTATGCTCACTTTTGAGGCACCCAAAGAGATGAATCTGAAAGTAATGCAGTTTTTATACGAAGATCCGGAATTGAAATTCAGATTTCTCACCGATCTGCAGGCGGTTCATTATCCTGATGATAAAGGAAGGGAACTGGCTGTTGTATACCATCTTCATAATCTGGAAGACAATATTCGTATCAGGTTCAAAGTATTTACAGATATTTCTTTACCTGATGTTTATACGGCTACAAAACTTTTTGAAGCTGCTAACTGGATGGAAAGAGAAACCTATGATTTTTACGGAGTAAATTTTGTAGGCCATCCGAATCTGAAAAGGATTCTCAACGTAGATGAAATGGATTATTTTCCTATGAGAAAAGAATATCCCCTCGAGGAAGGTACACGTGTGGATAAGGATGATGAAATGTTTGGAAGATGATGAACGAAAATAAAAAAAATGGCTAATCAGCATATTATACTGCCTGAAGGTTCAATAGGGAAACAAACCACTACACTTAATCTGGGTCCAACTCACCCGGCTACTCATGGTGTGTTTCAGAATATACTGGAACTGGATGGTGAAAGGATTATTTCTGCCAAACAAACAGTTGGATATATTCACAGAGCATTTGAGAAGATTGCAGAAAGAAGGCCTTTATATCAAATCACACCTCTTACAGATCGTTTAAATTACTGCTCATCACCTATAAATAATATTGGCTGGCATCTCACATGTGAAAAGCTATTAGGAATAAAAACACCTAAGCGAGTAGATTATTTGCGCGTAATTATCATGGAGCTGGCCAGAATTTCAGATCATCTTATCTGTAATTCAATTATGGGTGTGGACTCGGGAGCTTTTACGGGTTTTTTATATGTGATGCAGTATCGTGAGTTGATCTATGAAATTTATGAAGAGATATGCGGGTCACGCTTAACGACCAACATAGGAAGAATAGGTGGTTTCGAGAGAAATTTTACTCCTAAGGCGTTTGAAAAATTAGAGAAATTCCTCAATGAATATCCTGCAGTTCTTGACGAGTTCAACAATCTGCTTACAAGAAACAGAATATTCATGGAACGAACCATGGGCGTGGGGGCTATAAGCGCTGAACGTGCGCTTAATTATGGGTTCACCGGACCAAACTTACGTGCAGCAGGTGTTGATTATGATGTAAGAGTACATACTCCATATTCCAGTTATGAGGATTTTGATTTTTCTGTTCCGGTAGGATCAACTGGTGATTGTTATGACAGGTTTCTTGTTCGTGATCAGGAAATGAAACAATCATTGAGTATTATCAAACAGGCTTATCAAAGGTTACAGGATTTTAAAGGAGCCGAAGCTGAAGTTTATCATGCTGATGTTCCTGAATATTATTTGCCGGAGAAAAAAGATGTGTACACCAAAATGGAAGCATTGATCTGGCATTTTAAAATTGTGATGGGAGAGATTGATATTCCCCCTGGAGAGATTTATCATAGTGTTGAAGGAGGGAATGGTGAGTTGGGCTTTTACCTGATCAGCGACGGAGGAAGAGCTCCTTACAGATTGCATTTTCGCAGGCCTTGTTTCATTTATTACCAGGCATATGAAGAGCTGGTGAAGGGAGGTATGCTTAGTGATGCTATTATTGTAATGAGTAGTTTGAATCTTATCGCTGGAGAAATGGATTCATAAAAAATAAAAAAGAAAGTTTAGAGACTGTCTTTATGCAGTTTTTAGATTTTATTAAGCAAGATATGGTTCAGTTTTCTGAAAATGGATTAAAGGAAGCACAGCGGTTAATCGCCCGCTATCCAAAAGGACGTGAAAAAAGTGCCTTATTGCCCTTGCTTCATCTTGCACAAGATGAGTTTGGCGGATGGCTGGATGCTCCGGCAATGGATTATGTAGCTTCTTTACTAAATATTACTCCAATAGAGGTGTACGAAGTAGCTACATTTTACACGATGTATAATCTGAAACCTGTAGGAAAATATGTTTTTGAAGTGTGCCAGACAGGTCCATGTATGCTTAATGGAAGTGATAATATTATAGACTATATCAGGGAGAAATTGGGTATTGGTGCGGGAGAGACTACTGCTGACGGATTATTTACACTTAAAACTGTGGAATGCCTAGGTGCATGCGGGTATGCACCAATGATGCAGTTGGGAAAAACATACAGAGAACATCTGACAAAAGAAAAAGTAGATAAGATCATTGAGGAATGCAGAGCTGAAGCGGCACGAAATAATTAATCATGGGAAGAAAAGTATTATTAGACAAGGCACACATCGAGGGTATACGTTATTACGATACCTACCGTAAAAACGGTGGTTATGCTGCTGTGGAAAAAGCGTTTAAAATGGCGCCTAATGATATTGTGGAGGAAGTCAAGAAGAGTGGTCTTAGAGGGAGAGGCGGAGCAGGTTTTCCAACCGGGATGAAGTGGAGCTTTCTGGCGAAGCCGGAAGGAGTTCCCCGTTATCTCGTTTGTAATGCTGATGAATCTGAACCGGGTACTTTTAAAGACAGGTATCTGATGGAGTTTATTCCCCACTTATTGGTTGAGGGATTAATCGTGTCTTCATACGCGCTTGGTTCTAACAATACTTACATCTATATAAGGGGCGAATATGCATGGATCGTAGATATTCTTGAACAAGCTATCACAGAAGCGAAAAACAATGGTTGGCTGGGGAAAAATATCCAGAACACTGGTTTTGACTGTGAAATACATGTCCAGCGCGGAGCCGGTGCATATATATGCGGAGAAGAAACAGCTTTGCTGGAAAGTCTGGAAGGTAAAAGAGGAAATCCACGTATTAAACCTCCTTTTCCAGCTGTTAAAGGCTTATACGATTGTCCCACTGTTGTAAATAATGTTGAAACTCTCGCAGCAGTAGTTCCTATACTTAATTTGGGCGGAGAGGAATATGCAAAAATTGGTGTGGGAAGATCTACAGGAACAAAACTAATCAGCGCTTGCGGAAATATTAATAAACCGGGAGTGTTTGAAATAGATATGACCATTTCCGTTGAAGAATTTATTTATTCTGATGAGTATTGCGGAGGTATTGCCAATGGAAAAAAATTAAAAGCCTGTATTCCAGGCGGTTCATCAGTGCCTATTCTTCCTGCAAATCTTTTGCTGAAAACAGCAAAGGGAGAAACCAGAATAATGAATTATGAAAGTTTGTCTGATGGCGGCTTTGCAACCGGATCAATGATGGGTTCCGGTGGTTTTATAGTGTTTGATGAGGATCAGTGCGTTGTTCGACATACATTAACATTGGCCAGATTTTATCGTCACGAAAGCTGTGGTCAGTGCTCTCCATGTAGGGAAGGCACCGGATGGATGGAAAAAATTCTCAAGAATATTGAATACGGTAAGGGTAAGATAAGTGATATAGATCTTTTGTGGGATATACAAAGAAAGATTGAGGGGAATACAATCTGTCCGTTAGGTGATGCTGCTGCATGGCCGGTAGCTGCTGCGATCAGGCATTTCCGTGATGAGTTTGAGTGGCATGTTTTAAACCCTGAAGAATCACAAACAAGAAATTATGGATTGGCACATTACGCTGACCCTCGTGAAGTGCCTGCGGCTGTATAGAATAGAAAAAATGTCAACTACTTGAAATGGCAGAAGAAAAAAAATTATTTAAGGTAACCATTGATAATATTACGGTAGAAGTAGAACCCGGTACGAGTATTCTGCAGGCTGCCCGTAGCATCGGCGGTGATGTGGCGCCTCCTGCCATGTGTTATTATTCAAAATTGAAAGGAAGTGGTGGTAAATGCCGTACCTGCCTGGTAGAAGTTGCTGCAGGCTCAACTGCCGATCCGCGACCAATGCCAAAATTAGTAGCCAGTTGCCGTACTAATGTGATGGATGGAATGGTAGTGAAGAACATTACGAGCGAAAGAGTAATTGACGCGCGTAATGGTGTAGTGGAATTTTTACTGATCAATCATCCGCTTGACTGTCCTATTTGTGACCAGGCCGGTGAATGCCATTTACAGGACCTGAGTTATGAACATGGAAGAGAAGGTACCCGCTACGAATTTAAAAGAAGAACTTTCGAAAAACATGATCTAGGTCCTTTTATACAGTTGCACATGACGCGCTGTATTTTGTGCTATCGCTGCGTATATACTGCTGATCAGATATCAGGTAAACGTAGTCATGGTGTGTTGGATAGAGGAGACCATGCTGAAATAGCTACGTTTATTCAACAGTCGCTTGATAATGATTTTATAGGTAATGTAATAGATGTTTGTCCTGTAGGCGCATTAACAGATAAAACCTTCCGGTTTAAAAACAGAGTATGGTTCCTGAAGCCTGTGGATGCTCACCGCGATTGTCCAAAATGCAGCGGAAAAGTTACACTCTGGAATCGTGGTGATGAAGTGTATCGTGTTACCGCTCGTAAAGATGAATGGGGAGAAGTAAAAGAATGGATCTGTAATGAGTGCAGATTCGAGAAAAAACAAACCAGTGACTGGACAATAGAGGGGCCAACAAACGTAAGCAGACATTCTGTGATTTCTCAGGGGCATTATCTTAAGAAGGAAAAGGGAAATGAAGTATTTGGTGAATTAATGGATGGCCGTAACCCGAGATTATTAATGGATATTCATACTGTTAGTGAAGTAAATAAACCAGACGTTCATTTATCAAAAATAAAAGGTCCGTCAACAGGAGAAATATTTGAAAATAAAAAATGATGACATTACTCGCTTTAGATTGGGCATTTATTATTGAGAAATTAATTCTGATTGTATCAATTATTTCGATATCGCTGGTGATTGCTATGTATGAAACCTATGCGGAAAGAAAGGTTGCTGCTGTTATGCAGGATCGTCGCGGTCCAAACCGCGCTGGCCCCTTTGGAATACTACAACCGCTGGCAGATGGGCTGAAGTTGTTTATGAAAGAAGAAATTATTCCTAATTCTTCTAATAAATTATTATTTATACTGGGTCCATGTCTCGCTATGATTACCGCAATGATGACTTCTGCCGTTATACCATGGGGAGGTCAGATTCATTTTACATGGTTCGGTCAGGACAGATGGGTCAATTTGCAGATTACAGATATTAATATTGGAATACTGTATGTATTTGCCGTAGTAAGTATGGGTGTATATGGAATTATGATTGGTGGCTGGGCTTCCAATAATAAATTTTCGCTGCTGGCCGCATTAAGAGGAGCTTCGCAGGTGATTTCTTATGAGTTGCCGATGGGTCTCTCTTTAATTGCCTTACTTATGCTCACAGGTTCTTTGAAAATGAGCACAATTGTAGGTGGTCAGATTGATAGTTTGTATTATGTAGTGTACCAGCCATTAGGGTTTTTTATATTTCTTGTATGTGCATTTGCTGAATGTAATCGTACACCCTTCGACCTTCCTGAAGCAGAGAGTGAGTTGAATTTTGGTTATCATCAGGAATACTCATCCATGAAACTTGGTTTTTACCTGTTTGCGGAATATATCAATATGTTTGTGAGCAGTGCAATAATGGTCACATTATTCTGGGGTGGTTACGACATTCCTTTCGTGAGTGATACTGAATTATTTAATAATATAGGCAATTGGGCATCAATCATACAGGTTGGTGTGTTTCTTGCTAAAACTTCCCTTTTCATTTTCTTGTTTATGTGGGTGCGGTGGACGATTCCACGTTTTAGATATGATCAATTAATGAATCTCGGCTGGAGAATATTAATTCCGCTATCATTAATTAATATGATTATCACCGCATTCGTTGTATTACTGAAAGAAAATGGTTGGAGTTTTTAACTAATTTTGAAGATGCAGTCATTAACAAACAGAGCAAAACCTGTAGATAGAAGTCCGATGACGCTGCTTGAGCGTATATATGTTTGGAATATTGCCAAAGGTATGCTCATTACGCTTAAACATATTTTTAAACGTAAGGCTACTATCAGCTATCCGGAGCAGAAGAGAGAATTCAGTCCTGTATTTAGAGGATTGCAGATTTTAAATCGCGATGAGGAAGGGAGAGAAAGATGCACTGCCTGCGGTTTATGTGCTGTTGCCTGTCCCGCTGAAGCTATTACCATGGAAGCCGCCGAGCGCAAAAAAGATGAGGAGCATTTATATCGTGAAGAAAAATATGCTGCTAAATATGAGATAAATATGCTTAGATGCATATTCTGTGGTTTGTGTGAAGAAGCATGTCCTAAGGATGCTGTTTACCTGAGTGAAACTTTTGCACCATCAAATTATCAAAGAAAAGGATTTATATATGGAAAACAGGATCTGTTGATTCCGCATCCTATTGAAAATCCAGAAGCATATAAAATTGCATTAGGTAACCGTGCATCAAACAAGGTTTCCAACTGATAGCGTATGAGTATTTCAGATATACTATTTTATTTTCTCAGCGCACTTGCCATTGGTAGTGCATTGCTGGTGATTCTAAGTAAAAATCCCGTATTTAGTGTGTTATGGTTAATAGTAACCTTTTTTGCTATATCGGGTCATTATATTATGCTCAATGCGCAGTTTCTGGGCATTGTAAATCTTATAGTGTATGCAGGTGCTATCATGGTATTATTCCTTTTTGTGATCATGTTAATGAACCTGAATGCTGATATGGAACCGCAGAAAAATAAGTGGCTAAGGTTTGCAGGAGTTGTTGCGGGTGGATGTTTAATGCTGGTTATTGTGGCTGCATTAAAAGATACCGAAGTAAAAGGTATGACTGCAGAGATTAATTCGGGTAGTATCGGATTGATAGAAAATCTTGGAAAAACATTATTTACCGATTACGTTATACCGTTTGAAATAAGTAGCATTCTCTTTTTGAGTGCTATGGTAGGAGCAATGGTATTAGGTAAACGCTAGAAGTTAGAATATTATGCCAATAGAACGTTACATATTCCTGGCAGTTGCATTATTCTGTATAGGAATTGCAGGAGTGCTGATTCGCCGCAACGCCATTATTGTTTTTATGTGCATTGAGTTAATGCTGAATGCTGTCAATCTTTTGCTGGTAGCATTTTCAAAAATGCACCATCTGAACAATGGCGTAAGTGATCCCACAGCAGGTATCGACGGACAGTTATTTGTTTTCTTTATCATGGTTGTGGCTGCCGCAGAAGTAACTGTAGGACTGGC
>CAZQIQ010000090.1:0-8378 GCA_964593835.1 uncultured Chitinophagaceae bacterium | reverse complement strand
GTGCGAATGGTTTGCCATAATGCATAATCCAGGAAGCCATCCATTGGTTTGTCCAGTGCTGTTAATGCTAATCTTGCTGCTTCTGCTGTTGGTTGTTGTCTTAATGCGATAACTGCTTCGAGACGTACAACCGGATGTTCATCAGCCATTGCTTTAGAAAGTAATACAGGAAGATTTTCTATCTGGTTAATCCATTTTCTGAGAGTTCTTACTCCTGCAGCCCTTGCCTGGTGATTCTTTGCATCCAGTAGCTGCAGCAGCAAAGATTCATTAACTACATCAAGCGTTTGGTATGTCCAAAGCGCTTCGAGCAGATGATGTTCATAGTCTTTATCGTTTTTGTCCAGGTCTGCGATCCATTTTTCTAATGCTGGAATAACTGCTGCTTTACCTCTTGCTTTTAGTACCTGTTTAGCTTGTAAGCGTGTTAAGTCTTCTGGTAATTTTAATGCCTCAAGTAATTCAGGAATGCCAGCATTCTTTAATGACGGTTTTTTTACCAGCGGACTGTTTTTAGCTACAATACGCCATATACGTCCGTGTTGCTGATCTCTGCGCGGATCAAAAAAGTCTACTTCGCCATGCTGAATGATAGGATTATACCAGTCAGCAACATAAATAGCTCCGTCAGGCCCAACGGAAATATCTACTGGACGAAAAGCCACATTATCAGTCCAAAGCAGGTCTTCGAGTTGTTTGGAAACAAACCCACTACCCTGTTCTTCCAGTTGAAACCTGCATATTCTGTTAGCGCGAAAATCATTGGTGATCAGGTTGCCGTTCCACGATGCCGGCAGATGTCTTCCTGAAACTATGTCAAGGCCGCTGAACTTTGGTTGTCCCGGATTCAGGCCTCTAATAATTCTTTCAGCTCCGGGGGAGGTCAAAAATGTTGCTCCGTCAAATGCATAGTTGATGCCTTCACTGCCAGCTCCATCTGTTAAGAGTGACTGGCCCCAGCGTGTAAACTGCAAACCCCATGGGTTGATCAGTCCTTTTGCGTAAATATTAAGATCAAGCGCTACCGGATCAAATTGCCATACTCCACCACCTTCAAGACGTTTTACACCGGAGGGTGTTTCAACATGGCTATAGATGTAAATGGATTGATTAAAATAAAAACCTCCTTCCGGACCCCAGCGAAAAGTGTGGATCAGGTGATGAGTATCTCCTGTGCCGAAACCGGTTAGGACTTTCTTTTTTTCGTCAGCTTTCCCATCACCGTCAGTATCTTTCAAATGAAGAATTTCTGTTGAATTGGCAACATACACCCCACCATCACCTGGTAAAATTCCTGTGGGTGTTTGCAGGCCTTCTGCAAAAATGGTCGACTTATCTGCTTTTCCGTCTCCATCAGTATCTTCAAGGATATATATTTTATCATTGGCATTTTCTCCTGTTTTAGTATGCGGATAAGCGGTACTGGTTACTACCCACAACCTTCCTTCTTCATCCCAATTCATCTGAATAGGTTTTACCACCAAAGGATCTGCCGCAAATAAGGATATTTCAAAACCATCGGCAATGCTAAATGAGGCTAATTCTTTTTGCGGATCCGGATCCGGATTTTCATTGTCATAATTCAGCTTTACCAGAGAAGTAGTAAAAACAATGATTAATAAAAAAGCAGCAACGCTAAAGTAGCGGGGTTTATAATTTTGAGATGCTTTCATCAGTATATATTTTCTTTGAGACAACCAATTGTTTGGCCAGTCAGTATGCGGTGAATGAGTTAATTTAGTTTCGAGAGCTGATAAGTAACAGGTTTGAGATGTTGTTGCTGAGCGATTTGCCCCTCCAGCCATTTGATGATAATATTCATATCATTTAATCCCTTTACATGCCTGCCCTGTTCATAGGACCTGAAACCAGTAATATATGTTTCGTTGATGGGACGATACTGCTGAAAGAAGACTTCGTTTTTTTTAATAATGAGTTCTCTTAACTCCTCGGCCTGATCAAAAATAATTCCACGGGTGATGTTTACTCCTTCAGCCCATTGTTTGGCAGAAGCGGTTATTATCTGCCTATTATTGTTAGTGAGAGTATAATAACCTTTTTTCAACCCTTTTATGCTGATAGTCTGACTACCATCTGTAGAAGCAGTAGCAGGTAAAGACAAAACAAGGTGATTTTCGTCAAGAACAAAGCTGAAAGATTCATTGTTTTTTTTCCTGTCCGTTATTTGCGCGGCTGGTACAATCTGAATATTTTCCTTAGCAATATCAATCTTTATATCATTGTTTCTCCTGGGTAATCCGAATGCATCTTCAAGTATTAAAGCGAGGTGATAATACCCTTTCTCATTGAGATGAATGCCATTATCTGTTATGTTAACTGTTTGCTGAATCTCTTTTATCGGATTAAAAATATCTATAAAGTATATGTTTCGGGCAGAAGCTACTTTCTCAATTGTTTTTGAGTAAAGTTTAATAAGCTCATTACGTGAGGAAGTTGATGCCACAGAATCGGGAAGCATAATGGGCAAAGGAGACAACAAAACTGACCGTGCTCCTAGTTGATGAATGGTGTCAATGAGGTCCTTAAGACCATCTGTAAAATAACCAAGACCGCCCTGTCCTTTCATGGCTTCCAGTCCTCCGTAAGCAATAAAAACTACTGTGGGTTGAGTTTTAGTGAGCTGGTCAAGTAAATGTTCATATGGTGTAGGGGGATTGGTAAAAGTACCTCTCGCTTCACCCTTAACCATATCGCCTGTCCACCCGATATTTCTGTAAGTAATGTTTTGATCGGGCCATCTTGTAGTCAGCATTGTTTCCAGATAACCATACTGTAAATCGTTTTCAAACAGGGAGTTTCCCAGAAAAACAACCCGGTCTTCTTTCTTTAAAAAAGAAGAACTTTTTGAATGGACTGATGGCTGATGATTGATTTGAGCACTGCTAAACTGATAAATAGATAAAATGAATAACAGTAAGATCGAACGGCAAATGAGAAACATCGTTACGGTTAATTTTCTTTTTCCCGTATAAACATTGTTATACGGATTTTTGATTAAAAAATATGCTCCGGTAAGATAGAAAGATGGTGGGTTAAAATTAGGGATTAATTCTTTAAAAAAAATAAGAATCGGGATTGTTTATTCAGAAGTAAGTGGGGACTGAATCCTTATCATTTTTAGGACAGTGCTAATGTAGGCATGTCATGGTTTATTCATGTAAAATATATGATTATATGTTATACTGTTGATCAAGAATCATTTACTCCTGTTCTATTATAGGCTTTAAGTGGGTAGACGCTGGCAGACTTTTTCTTTACAGTATATTCAGGCATGTAATGTTTGATCTGCTGATTGCATGACAAACGCTTTTGAATAAATGAGATAAAAGTTGATCTGGCAGTGGGTGTTAATCATCATTAGTTGTATATAAACAAGTCAGGGCACTGATATCTGCTGCATGAAAATTCAGAAATGAATATTATTCAGTTACGCTTACTCTTCAGATAAGAAAGCAGTGCACAAAAAAATTATAGAATAAATATCTGAGCAACCAGGGTTTTTTTATAATGTTGAATTGAATGATCAATAAACGGATTATTTTCTCTGTATGCTTTTACAACATCACTATTGAGGAACATACTGAACGCCATTTTTTATTATAGTTCTGGAACTGAAGAAATTTTCAGCATTATCAAAGGGAGAGCTATCCCAGATAATTAGGTTGGCTGTTTGATCAGGTGCTATTACACCTGTTTCTTTTTCAATGGCCAGGCATTCTGCTGCATTTATTGTAGCTATTTTAAAGATGTCAGCTATCGAAAATCCATAATCAGCTAATATCTTTAATTCGGTCAAAAACACTTTACCTCCTTGTTCGGTATCAGTTGCTATACGTAGTTTTATGCCTGAATCAGCCATTTTTTTTAAATAAAACATCATCGTTGAAAAATTCTGTTTACTTCTTTTTAATAAGTCTTCTGATAAAGACGATTGAACAGAAGAGAAATAATGAGAAGATTGCAAATGCTGATATATATACCCTATAGTTGTGGAAAAGCTTGCTTTTTTTTCTGCTAACCTGGCGATTAGCAGATCAGCATCTTCCTTTTTGTTTTCATTTACATATCTAAAGGCTTCCAGAAACATCATTAGTATTTTTTCTTTCGTGTCGGCCTTGCCATATAAGGATTCAAACTGGTGATTAAATATATTCCATTCTTCTTCGTTTTTTATAAGGCTATAAGGGAACGTGGCAATATGTTCATAGTGTAAAAGATTTTTATTTAAAGTCTGATGAATATTTAATCGTGATGGATCAAAATCTCCTATGTGACCAAATACCTTCATATCTAAACTATCTGCTGTATGAATGACTGAAGAAAACTCTGGCTCCCGAAGTCGGTAATACAATTTTATATGTCTGATACCTTTTTGATAATACTCAATAATTTTTTCCGCTGCAGCTTTCTCGTTATGCAACGTAAGGTGACCTATATAGGGTTTTCTTTCTTCTTTGGAGATTAATGCCCCTCCACAAGTTAAAAAATCAGTATGCTGTGGTTGTTTGTCATTCCATTGAAGGATAGGTTCAAGCCAATTTTCCGGATGCCCCATCATTAAAGCTGTTGTTACGCCATAAGGAAGATACTCTTTTGTCAATCTGATTCTGTATGCGGATATAGAATCATCCGGAATGAATAGTGGAGCATCTGTGTAATCACCAAAAACATCTGTTGGGTGTATATGTGTATCTATCAATCCTGGAGTTACGAGTTTGCCCTGAGCGTCTATTGTTTTTTTTGCACTGATATTTTTACGCGTTTGTATACCTGTGATTTTTCCATTACGGATAAGAATATTTTTATTTTCCAGGATCAATCCTGTTTGAACATCTAAAATATTTGCATGAGAGATCATTAGATCGTACGGAATACTGTTACTACAGCCCGTTAACATAAAGGAATACCATATAAACAGCCAGCGGAAATATTTTATCATTTAAAATATTTTCAGTTGAAATTACTGACTAAATCTGAATGCCAGATCTTTTTAACGATTGTGAAAGATTAAGTGAATGATGAAGTACTCTCACAGGTTCAGAGAGAAGAATATATTATGTAGGCTACTCTGCAGGTATCGGAAGGATATTTGATTGTTGGACAACTTCAGAAATCCCCAAAATATGCTTTAGAAATGGTCATTATTTGAGGTGAAATCATGCCTTATTAAAAGAGTAAACTATATGTGTTGTTTATGGACTATTAATTTTATTAGTAAGATGTTTATTTGTATAAATC
Source organism: uncultured Chitinophagaceae bacterium (assembly GCA_964593835.1). GTDB lineage: Bacteria > Bacteroidota > Bacteroidia > Chitinophagales > Chitinophagaceae > Flavitalea. The sequence goes on along the minus strand of CAZQIQ010000090.1, from coordinate 3,119 downwards.
ATAAAGTTTATTTTCAATGTTGTTATGTGGTAATAAAATATAAATTGTATTGTGAAATGAAATAATATTATACGGATATTGTAAATACTGTTAATAAAAATCAGATTAAGTAGTGTATGATTTTTATTGTTTTTTGCAAAAAGAATAGAAAAAGTTCTAGTATAGAAGTATGAATTAGCTGTTTTGGTTGATATCCTCCGATCAAAAGTGTTTGAGAAGTGTTGGAAACATGTAAATAAAATTTTATTCATTAGGCGCCCGAATAACAAAAGGGTGTATCATGTTTTTGATACACCCTTTTGTTTAGGATAAAATATAATGTTAAAGGTCGTTAATGAGTACTGAAAATCTTAAAGTGTTTGATAAAGGATTCTGATCAATTCCACTGCCTGAAGGAATAATATAAGAGAAGTTTACTCCTAATTTACTATAGTTAATTCCTAAGCCAACGGTAAAATATTTTCTATTTCCTTTTAATTTGTTTTCGTAAAAATATCCTGTGCGGGCGAAGAACTGTTCTTTGAAGGAGTATTCTATTCCCGTACTGATCATGATTTCTTTTAATTCTTCTTGTAAACCGCCAGGAGCATCCCCGAAGGAGCTTAACCAGCTATTGGTAATTCCTTTGTTTCTGTAATTAACAATCCCCATGGAATCGCTTGCCAGCGGAGTTGTGGGTACCATCAGTTTGTTAAGATCAAGTGCAAAAACAAGTTTATTATCATCATCAAACATTTTGGTATAAGCAGTGCCTATTCCAAAATTAGCAGGTATATATTCTTTCTGGCTGGCATCAGACGTATACCCTATTTTAGAGCCCAGATTGGTGAGCGCAAGTCCTGCACTCCATCCTTCTCCGGTTTTGACTGTTCCATCGTAAAACAAGGAGAGATCGCCGGCAAAAGAGTGTCCGGTTTTAAAATCCATGCCATTAATACTCTTTCCTCCTGCCAGATTTGAGCTTATATATCTCACGGCCAGGCCTAAACTAAATTGAGAGGATAGTTTTCTGGTATATCCGGCATCTACTGCAAATTCGCGAGGACGGGAAGAACCATGTTCGATAGCATTATTATCTGTCAGCGCAATATTACCCAGACTAAAATATCGTAATGAAGAAGAAATTGCCTGGTCATCATCTAGTTTATAATATCCTGCAAGCGTAGCCAGATATACATCATTTAATCCGAGTTTTTTTAACCACGGTGAGTATGTGGCAGCAATTGCTGATTTATTTGTCGAGAAAGGAATTTTAGAAAGATTCCAAAATCCGGCATTAGCATCAACCGGAGTAGCTAAACCTGTTTCACCCATTCCGCCACCACGTGCATCTGGTGATATGCGTAGAAATGGAGCTGAAGTGGAAACTACATTGATAGGTTCGTTTTGGGCTTTTACTCCTGCTGAAAAAGCAAGGAGTAAAAGCGATGAAAATATTTTATAATAAGAATGCATTTGAATGGTTTTTCATTGATTAATTCGGACAAATCATTTCTCTTGTTTATCTAGAGTCTTTTGTGCTTTGTCACTACTGTATTGGCATTGACTGATCTGTATTATCTTGAAATTAGTATTTGCGATCTGTACATATAATCCCTTGACTGAATCACAAGTGTATATATGCCACCTGCAAACCTGCTAACGTCCAGTTTTAATACATTGTTTTGGAATGCTGCTTGCTGATCAAGCATTACCTGTCCGGACATTTTCACGAGCATCACTCTTGATTTTTCAGGAACAATGCCTTCAAATCTTATATTTAAAGTACTACTTGCAGGGTTGGGATATATTTCTTTCACATACCCGCTGAATGTAGTTTTTACTTTAAGTGTATTTGAAGCAACATTATGATTTCCACTTAAGTCTGTAATTGATGATCCTTTTAATTGTATGCCTACTTCTTTATCAGCAATTGGTGTAACAACCATTGTGTATTCCGTATCACTTATTTTAGTGAATTCAGTTGCCACACCATTTTCAAATAACATTGCTTCAGGTGAAAAACCAACAACAGGTTCATCAAATAATACAGTTACTGTAAATGGTCCTTTCTTTGTTTTTTGATCACCATACACAGTTGCATGTGGCGATCTGGTATCAATATTAAAATTGTACAACTCACTAGGGTTACTTACGTTACCGGCAAGGTCAGTTACCGTTGTATGTAAAGAATGAGTGCCGTCTGTTAATGGTGGGTTGAAAGAATAGGACCAGTCGCCATTTTCATCAGTAATAACGGTACCAACAGGTACTCCTTTATTGTACAATATTATAGTTGATCCAGGTTCTGCTTTTCCATTTACTGTAGGTTTATTATTTTTTGCATAACCTTCATTATTTACTTCTTTAACTGTTATACTGGTTGATGCAAGGGGTAATTGAGTATCTACTATGAAGCTGATTGGTTGTGAAATATCACTTGCGTTACCAGCTTTGTCTGTAGTTTTTACTGAGATATTATGACTGCCATCATTTAAAGCAGTAATAGTATACGACCAGTTACCATTTTGATCTACTGTTGTCTCTCCTACCGGAATTCCATTATTATAAATTGTTACAGTTGATCCGGGTTCGGCTTTTCCTTCAATCGTAGGACTATTTGTTGTTGTCCGGTCATTTACTCCATTTTTTAATGAGGTGTGCTGTGGAGTGGTTGGTTTTTGAGTGTCTACGGTGATCTTCAGAGCAGTTGAAATTGCGCTTGTATTTCCTGCCAGATCAGTTTCTGTACTGGTAATAGTGTATTCGCCATCATTTAATGGTGAACTGAAAGTATAATTCCACTTTCCACTGCCATCAGCAGTTACAGTAGCTACTGCAAGTCCATCTTTATAAATAGTGACTGTAGATCCTGGTTCTGCTTCACCATTGATAGTTGGTGTGCTATTGCTAATGCTTCCGTTGTTGCTTCCCTGCAAATTAGCCGATGACGGAGCGTCAGGAGCATTAGTATCTACTTTTAGTGATAACGATTCACTTGTTAAGCTGATATTTCCGGCAGCATCAGTTGCTGTAACTGTAACAGAATAGTTTCCATCATTTAGTTGAGGACTAAAAGTATAATTCCATTTTCCATCTGCACCGGCGGTCACTGAAGCTGTATCTGTTCCATTAAGGAT
>CAZQIQ010000089.1:360-9110 GCA_964593835.1 uncultured Chitinophagaceae bacterium | reverse complement strand
GTAAATGACATACGACCATTATACCGGTACCTCACCCTGTATTGAGGTTGAAAATAAAATGCCCATCCGCCAAAAGTGTATATATCACTACGGATTGTAGCATCGAAATTATCATTTAGCACTTTGTAGTATCCTAACCCTTGTAATCCCATACCGAACTGAGGACTTTGAGAAAACTGAGGAGGGAGAAGCCCCGAATGTCTGCCTTGTGAAATAGGGAAAAGTCCGAAAGGAAGATATACAGGAACCGGAACTCCTTCAAATTCGGGATGGACCGGTCCGGTAACTGCCAGCTTTTTACTGACCATTTTCATTTTTTTCGTACGAAACGCAAAGTGAGGAGTGTCGAGGTTACAGGTCGTAAACTGTCCTCTGAAAGCATAGAAATCGGATACCGACACTTTTTTAACTTTTTCCCCCTGTACATACATTTCTCCCTGCTGGGTAATAGTACCCTGAGTAAGCCCTTTTTGAGTTTCTGTATTATAGCGAATAAAATCAGAACTCATGGTTGATTCACCCTGTATCATTTTAGGTTTCACAATAATCCTTCCGGAGCTATCTCTTGTAGCTTTAGCAATCACCAGTTTTGAATCCTGATCTATTTCAATACTGTCAGCAGAAAGATCCATTTCACCTTTCTTTACCGAGCCTTTATTATAAAGGATGATTTTTTTTTCTGGTACTATAAACAATATTGAGTCGCTGGCAGCGTATGTTATAGCTTCATCCAGTGTGTCTTTTGATAGATTCAGCGTAAGACTATCCTTTTGTTGCAGAATCAATGAATCATTCATGAGAGAGTCTGTAGCAAGGGAATCAATGATTAGTGAATCAATTAAAGGAATTGTATCACGCAGGGGTGGTACAGTATCTGTTAAAGATGTTACAGAGTTGTAAAACTTGTTAGCTGAAACATCAGATGAATGTGTAAACGCCGTTAATATTATGAGCAACGCACATAAAATCCACGGATAACTGTATTTTAAACTATTTTTGCGTCCGTTACTCATAAGTAGTAAGGGGGCAAAAGTAAACATTAAATGGATTAAGATAATGTGAAGATTGCTTCTTCGAAAATGATTACCATACTATGATGATTAAAAAACTTCCAATTACCTTTTTATATAGCTGTTGCTTTTTACTATTAGCAACGTTGCCAGCACTAGTTTCGGCACAATCCAAAGCCCCCCTTAGAACAATTATCATTGATGCGGGACATGGTGGAAAAGATGTTGGTGCCAGAGGTAGCTTTTCAGTTGAAAAGGATATTTGCCTCTCTATTGCTTTAAGGCTGGGTAAAAAATTAGAAGAAGAATACCCCGATAAAAAAATTCTTTATACCAGAACAACGGATGTATATCCTGAAATAAAAGCACGTGCCGACTTTGCCAACTCCAATAAAGGAGATTTATTTATTTCTATCCATGCAAATGCAGCTCCACCGGTACGTCATAGTAAATTTGCCGGGTACAGAACACAAACCTATTATACGGGAAAAGGCAAAAACAGAAAGAAACAAACTAAAAAAGTTGCTAAATACACAGTATACTACACGCCCAACCCTTCTCATGGCACTGAAACCTTTATCTGGGCCGCAGACAGAACAGAAGAGAAAGAAAAATTCATTGGCGAAGATGTAGTAACAGGTGAACATATCTACGATTCAACGGCAGAGTATATACCGGATATCAACGATCCTGAGTTTAAAGCCAAAGCCTTATTATGGACAAAACGTTTTTTTGATAAAAGTTATATGCTGGCTACGCTTGTCGAAGAAGCATTTGTTGGTCAGGGAAGATTTAGCAGAGGCGTTAAACAACGTAATGAAAAAGGAATTTGGGTATTACAGGCTACTTCTATGCCCAGTATTCTCGTTGAAATCGGATTTGTCACTTATAAGCCGGATGAAGAATACCTCAACAGTGAAAAAGGGCAAAATGAGATCGCAGAAAATATTCTGTCTGCCATCAAAAAATATAAGGTAGCTACAGAAGGTAAGTAAAACACCAGTTTATTTGCCGTTTTACCCTATTCTTTAATAAAGCTTCTCTTAATGAGGCCTTCGATTCGGAACTTAGCTGTTAATCTGTTAATTTTATCAGTAAAATCCTTTTCATGAAGATTTCCAATGAAACTAAAGTAGGTGCATTAACGGCGATCGCTATTACAGTCCTTATTCTCGGCTTTAACTTCCTGAAGGGAAGAAATCTAACTGAAAGGAATTATAAACTATATAGTGTTTTTCCTGATATTAAAGGGCTACAGATTTCAAATGCTGTGATCATTAAAGGACTTCAGGTAGGAAAAATCTCTGAAATGCATGAGACAGACAATAATCTTTCCGGGATAATTGTGACTATTACACTGAATAAGGATATAAACATTCCGGTTAATTCACAAGCGATTATTGACAGTGATCTTCTGGGAAGCGCTACTCTTGAAATTAAAATGGGTGACGATAGTAAATATGTAACGAATGGTGATACGTTGCAGTCTTCGCAGAAACTCGGCATCATGACCCAGGTTACCAATAGTCTCAATCCCGCCCTATCCAACATCAACACCACATTACACTCCCTTGATGTGTTAATCAATCAGCTCAGTGCAACGCTTGACAATAAAACACAAGGCAATTTGCAGAGTACTATTGCTTCACTCTCGGCCACCTCTAAAGAACTTGAAAAACTGATCTCTGCCCAAAGTGCTGTTATGGGTAAAACAATCAGTAATGTAGAAGCTATTACAGGAGCATTTGCCAAAAACAGCGGTAAACTGGATACCACTATAGGAAATCTTACTAAAACATCCGATAATCTGGCTAAAGCCGATATTGCTCAGACAATGTCGTCCGTTACCAATACTGTAAACAAATTGCAGGAGCTAATGAGCAGTAAAGATGGTTCAATAGGTCTGCTGTTAAATGATCGCAAATTGTATGATGAGCTGCGGATGACCAACCGAAGTTTAACTACATTGCTGGATGATTTTCGCGTTAATCCGAAAAGATATGTCAACGTTTCAGTTTTTGGTAGAAAAAACAAATCTGGCCCGCTTCTACAACCTATTATCTACGATACTATTCCCAACAAATAAAATCCGTTCCCACATGATTAAGATGATCAGTATGTTTAATGGGAAGGATTATATACGCTACCACAGGCAGCCTATTTCGATCGGTATATTAAAACCCGTCACTTCGACTATTTAAAACAGAAAGTAAAGGATGAAATTTTTACCGGTAGTCTTAGGTATAATTATGTTATTGTTTTCATTACTCGGAACTTCACAGGTAGTTCCTCCGGCGCCTGCTTCCCCCGGAGCCGATACCATGAAAATTGTACAGATTTTAAGAGCCGACCGGTATGCTTTTAAGAAAATAGATTCTGTGACAGAACTTCTATTGATGGTAGGAAATGTTTCTCTTAAACAGGATAATACTTTATTTTTTGGAGATAGTGTGGTGTATAATCGTCGTGACAAGATTGTTGAAGCTTTCAAAAATGTTCATATCAACGATAATGACAGCATTGATACATATTCCCAATACTTACTTTATCACACAGATACTAAAGTAGCTTTTCTTAAAGAGAAAGTATTGTTAACAGATGGCAAAAGTAATCTTCACACTGAGGAACTGGAATATCAGATGAGAGATAAAATAGGGATTTACAGAAAAGGAGGAAAAGTTATTAATGGTACGTCAACATTAACCAGCCATGAAGGAACATATTACGCTGATATTAAAGATATTTATTTTAAACAAAACGTTAAACTGGTTGACCCTCAATACACTTTAGAAAGTGATTCTTTATTATATAATACAGAAACAGAAATAGCCACATTTATCGCCAAAACCTATATTGAGGATAGTTCAAAAAGGACTATTGTTACACGAGAGGGATATTATGATCTGAAAAACAAAAATGCCACTTTTGGAGCGAGACCTGTTATTAAAGATGGTGCTACAACCACTATCGCTAACAATATCGATACCGACGATAGTACAGGTATCAGTGTATTAACCGGAAATGCGGTATTTAAAGATACTGCACAGGGCTTATCCGTTTTGGCAAATTCCATTATTGTCAACAAAACCACGGGATCATTACTGGCCACACAAAAGCCTTTAATGATTATTAAACAGGACAAAGACAGTACATTTATTACGGCAGACACCCTTTATTCGGGGAGATTGAGCGAACTTGAAAAAGACACCATTGCTGCGGATACGGTTATCAACGATAACCCAAAACTCCGCGATTCTATAGGCACTGATAACGCGCTCAATGATTCTCTGAAAGTTTTTTTAGGGCTCCATGATACGCTGAACACCGAAATAGATTCATCAGCGATTATGCAGAAAACATTAACAGACACTACTAACAACACATTAGAAAAAGATACGGTCAGCAATCCGGCTTCTATGGAAATGCCTCCTCCTGATAGACACATGGAAGAAAAAAGGGATAGTACTAAAGAGAATGATCCTCCCCCAGCAAAGAAAACACGAAAACAAAGGCAAAAGAAAAAATCAAAGAATTCTTCTTTTGCAAAGCAAAAGGAAAACTCTTTAGTGAATAATGATTCTCTGCAGAATAAAACACATGATGCCAAAGATTCTGCAACAGCATCATCTATACATAAAGAAGCAACAGATCATCCATCAGAAAATAAAGATTCACTTCAACAGAAAATTGCCGGACAACAACCGGATTCTGTAATAACAGATTCGTTGAAAACCCCGCTGCTCAAAAAAGATTCACTTACACTGCCTCAACAACAAAATGATAGCGCTGACAGATTTTTCAGAGCCTACCATAATGTAAAAATATTTTCAGATTCTTTACAGGCTGTATGTGACAGTCTTTTTTACTCAGGCAAAGATTCAATTTTCAGAATGTTTCGTGATCCTATAGTGTGGTCTGGTTCAGGTGATAGTCAGATAACAGGTGATACTATCCATCTTTATACAAAAAATAAAAAACCTGAGGAGATGCATGTTTTTGAAAATGGTTTTATGATCAATAAAACAAGCAAGGATATGTACAATCAGATTAAGGGTAAAATTATATATGCATATTTTACAGAAGGGGAAATAGATAATGTGCGGGCAAAGGGTAACGCAGAGAGCGTGTATTATGCAAAAGACAGTGAAGATAAATTGGTGGGAATCAACAAAGCCACTTCTTCAATCATTGATATGCGCTTTAAAAACAAAGAGCTGTATAAAGTTGTATTCATAGATGAAGCAAAAGGCACAATGCTACCTATCCGGCAGGCTACTGAGCAAGACAAACAATTAAAAAGTTTCAAGTGGCACGAAGAAAAAAGACCTAAATCAAAATTTGAATTATTTGGAGATTAAGGTCAATTGTTTGTAATCCATTATAAGAGCCTTATATATATGAAAAAAGAACTGTTTTTATTTTTAATAGTGTCATTGTTATTAATTAGCAGTTCTTCTGCGCAGCAAGAGTTTTATCGACTGGGCTTAGGAGTTAGATTAAGCAATGCAATACCTACGTTAAATAATGCCATAACCGGTAAGTATTTTATCACAGATAAAACTGCTGTAGAAGGAATGGCTTCTTTCGGCTCCCGATTCGGAATCGGTGGATTAATTGAAATACACAACCCTCTTGATTTTGAAGGGTTGAGATGGGTATATGGCGGTGGTATGTATATAGGATTTGAGGAGGGAAAAACTTTTTTTGGCCCTACAGCTATGCTGGGACTTGATTACAAATTTGAAGAAGTCCCCATCAACCTATCACTGGATTGGAAACCAGAACTGGATATTACGCCCAAAGGCAATTTTGTGCCTGATGCTTTTGCCTTATCGGTAAGATTTACTTTAAAATAACCTTCTTATACGTTAAACCGGAAATGCATAATATCTCCATCTTTCACTATATATTCTTTCCCTTCAATACGCAGCTTACCATTTTCACGGCAGGCGGCTTCTGATTTATACTGAATAAAGTCTTCATAGGCTATTACTTCTGCCTTAATAAAACCTTTTTCAAAGTCAGTATGAATGACACTGGCAGCTTGTGGAGCTTTCCATCCCTGCTCGATAGTCCATGCACGCACTTCCTGAACTCCTGCTGTGAAATAAGTAAATAATTTCAATAACTTATAAGTAGAATTAATCAACCTGTTTAATGCAGGTTCTTTCATTTTATATTCTTCCATGAACAATTGCCTGTCAACTGGATCTTCCATTTCTGCGATTTGCGCTTCTATCGAATTGTTCATAATAATGACTTCAGCATTTTCCTCTTTTACAGCATCAATTAGCATGGCTGAAAACTTATTGCCGGTATGCATAGATGCTTCATCTACATTCGCTACATACAAAACAGGTTTTTCTGTAAGTAAAAACAAATCGGCAACAGCCACTTTTTCTTCTTTCGTTAAGTCTAGTCCCCTAATACTTTTTCCCTGCTCCAGCTGTTGTTTACATCTCTGCAGCACTTCCAATTCAATTTTCATCTTAGGATCTGTGCGTGCCATTTTTTCTGTCCGGGAAATTTTTCTTTCTACACTATCCAGATCTTTTAATTGTAATTCTGTATCTATAATTTCTTTATCGCTAACAGGGTTCACCGCTCCTTCATCACGTAAAATGTTTTCGTCCTCAAAACAGCGGATCACATGAATAATCGCATCAACTTCTCGAATATTCGCCAAAAATTTATTTCCCAACCCTTCGCCTTTACTGGCGCCTTTTACCAATCCGGCTATATCCACTATCTCAATCTGGGTAGGTACGGTACGGTTAGGCAATACGAGTTCCGCAAGTTTATTCATTCTGTCATCCGGCACATCTACCAGACCAACATTTGGTTCAATAGTACAGAATCTGTAATTGCTGGCCTGAGCTTTGGCGCTATTACTTACTGCATTAAACAAAGTCGATTTTCCCACATTGGGCAACCCTACGATACCTGCCTGTAAAGCCATGTTTGATTATTTTTTCAGGCCGCGAAATTAGGCAAAATAATGGCTGGGTGAAATATTAGATTTACAAATAGAAGTGTGAACCCTTCCCTTTTATTATCTTCAAACCTTAATCCAATAACATGGCTTTAAGCAGAATCTGGTCAGCATTTATCATCGTTGCAGTATTAGTGGCCGGCATTAAATGTTTTTTTCTTGGGCAATCTGATATCTTTAACTGGATGGTTGTTGGAAAAGCCAGCGATCCTAATAACCCTTTAAAAACAGATGGTATTATCGAAACCTGCTGGACTGGCGTAGAGATATGCCTCAAACTCATTGGAATTCTTGCCCTGTTTATCGGTTTTATGAATATTGCAGAAAGAGCAGGAGGAATAAGACTGCTTTCTAAAATTATCGGTCCATTTTTTTCGAGGTTATTTCCAGAAGTCCCTAAAGGTCACCCAGCTATGGGACATATGATTATGAATTTTTCCGCTAACCTGCTCGGTCTTGATAATGCAGCTACACCGTTCGGACTAAAAGCCATGCAAAGTTTGCAGGAAATTAATCCTGATAAAGAAAGAGCTTCTAACCCACAAATCATGTTTCTCTGTCTGCATGCAGCAGGATTAAACCTGATCCCCGTAAGTGTTATAGCAGTGAGAGCATCACAAAATGCCAGCAATCCAACCGACATATTTATTCCCTGTATGATTGTAACATTTGTGGGAACTATTGCAGCCATGCTAATTGTATCTTTTAAACAGAAAATAAATATTCTGCAGCCAGTCATTATTTTCTGGATACTGGGTATTTCCGTTGTTATAGGAATGCTGGTGGCTTATGTTGTTCGTCTGGATGCTACGGGGATTCAATCCTTTTCCGGAATATTAAGTAACGGATTGATATTACTGGTATTCTTCCTGATTATTCTGGGAGGTATATATAAAAAGATAGATGTATTTGATGCTTTTATTGAAGGAGCAAAAAATGGATTTGAAACAGCTATCAGAATTATTCCATACCTGGTAGGTATTCTGGTAGCTATAAGTATGTTACGAACGAGCGGAACATTCGATGTGGTTATTGATGGTATAAAAAACTTTTTCATGCTGTTGGGTACAGATACAAGATTTGTAGATGGACTACCTACCGCATTGATACGTCCTCTAAGCGGCGGTGCAGCAAGAGGTATGATGGTCAGCACTATGACTACTTTTGGACCAGATTCTTTTGCCAGCAGATTATCAGGAATTTTTCAGGGGGCTTCCGATACTACATTTTATGTAGTGGCTGTTTATTTTGGTTCTGTTTCTATTCGCAACACACGTTATGCTATTGGTGCAATGCTGTTAGCAGACCTTGTGGGTGTGCTAACAGCCATTACACTTGCCTATCTATTCTTTGGATAATTATTAAAATACATTGTAACCGAAACTCACATAATATAGTCCGCCAATTTGCGGATTACCGAAAGCCGTTTTGTAATATTTATTACCAATATTAGTGCCTCCAATTTTAAGCAATGATCGACTTTGTGGAAACTTATAACTTACCTGAGCATCAATTGTTGTAAATCCTGCAATATCTCCCTGTCTGAAATCACTCTCATAAAAAAATCCGTCCTGATTACGAAGATTAATATTAAATCCAAATCGTTGATCTGTACCAAATCCGGTATTGCCAAAACCCAGCATCAATCTGTATGAAGGAGAGTTAAAGAATGCTATGAAACCTTGTTCAACATTATCAATTCTATCTGTGGAGATACTTGCATTAGCCACAAAATTGCGTGGTAATAA
>CAZQIQ010000089.1:0-350 GCA_964593835.1 uncultured Chitinophagaceae bacterium | reverse complement strand
AACCGACAAAAGCCTGAACAGCTTGTTTATCGAACACTTGCTCCGGCACCATATGTCGTTACTTTGCCTTTACTGTTCGTAGCAATAGAAAAAGATCTTCTTGTATTACCACTTAGGAGGTCGGCCGGATTATTAGGATTCATTGCCTGCAGCACTACTGTTCTGCCGAGAAAATTATCATAATTACCGTAATACCCATATACGTCAACAAGGATTTTCTTTTGAATGAGTCCTTTATAACCAATTTCATAAGACTTTAATGTTTCTGCTTTATACTCATCAAACTGAGCTTCTTCCAATAAACCAAAAGCTTGTTGAGGAGGTGTTCCAGACATAATCGCACCGCCTAC
>CAZQIQ010000088.1:0-9579 GCA_964593835.1 uncultured Chitinophagaceae bacterium | reverse complement strand
AGGACATTCTGCTTGGGACAGGCATTGGGCCGAAGCAGATTTTGTTTCTTACATGAATAACACACATAAAGCAAATCCTCATATATTTTTTAATCGTTTTGAATTTTGTCCTGATTCCGCTGTGAATACACGAATCGGTATTACTCCAGGTTTTTACGATTATGAATGGCAGAAAGATGGGGTTACTATTGCAACAAGTTTTGGTATAGGTAATCCGGCAAATAACAATAAAAACAGTACTATTCTGAATAATGCTGTTGTATCTAATATGAGCATTGGTGGCAATGAGATTACACTTCGAGCTTTTGGAACATACCGTGTGCGTTTTAGAAGAGTTCCAGGTGGGCCATGGTCAGAGTGGTCTATGAATCCAGCAGTTATTAGCCCTAAACCAGTTACTCAAACTCCTCCTATACAAATAGTTGGTGATTATAGCCGTGCTCTTCCATCTCTTGATGGATCTAACAGAGTACAGTTACAATTACCGGCAGGTTTTATTAACTATCAATGGGTACGGACTTCAGATAATATTGTAGTAAATAGCTCCCCTCTTTATGATGCTCCGGCAGGAACTTACAAAGCAAGATACTCAGAACTTTATGGTTGTGGAACAGAATACTCTCCCGTGTTCAGAGTCATTAACGCTGCAGGAACTCCAAAACCAGATGCCGCTAAAAATTTAAGTGTGACCGTTTTATCACAATCTTCTTTGAAATTGGATTGGGCTGATAATCCAAATGCCGGAACAAATGAAATTGGTTTTGAAGTTTACCGTGCAACAAAAGTTGGAGGACCTTATACTTTTATTAAACTAACCAATCCGGATGTTGTTACTTATACAGATACAGCACTAGTTCCAAATACTGAATATTATTATTTAGTCAGAGCGATTGCTGAAACAGGTGCATCAGCGGCAAGTAATGAAGCGTCAGCAAAAACTGAAATTGACAATGTGGCTCCATCGGCTCCTAATGGTCTTGAATATAGAGGAAGTACATCCACATCAGTTGCTTTAAGGTGGAAAGCTTCAACCGATAATGTAGCTATTGATCGTTATGATATTTATGCAAATGGACAAAAATTGTACAGTACTGAAAAACTATATTTTACTGTAGCGAATCTAGATAGCTTAACAACGTATGATTTTTATGTTAAAGCTGTTGACAGAGCAGGAAATGAATCAGCGAATAGTAACCAGGTATCTGGATACACACATCGCCAGGGTTTAAATTATAAGTATTACCATGGAACTTATAATAATCTTCCAAACTTTAATAATCTTACTCCCGTTAAAACCGGAGTTACGGATACTGTGAATGCAGGAGTTGATATTAGAACACGTGCAGATAATTATGCGTTTTTGTGGGAGGGGCTGATTTATATTCCGGAATCAGGAAACTGGACATTTGAAACCTATTCAGATGATGGCAGTAAGTTATATATTGATGTTCCTTATTCTTTTAACGCCACAGCATTAGTGAATAATGACGGAGCACATGGTGCACAGTCGAGAACAGGTACTACCTATCTTACTGCTGGCTATCATAGTATTGCTATCTCTTTTTCAGAGATTAGTGGTGATGAGGTGATGACTTTATATTGGTCTAATAACATTGGACTTTCTAGAGAAATGATTCCTAAAAACTTTTTCTCTGTAAATGATCAGTTTACAGCACCTACTGTTGACGCTCCTTCAAGTGTTTCAGCAACCGCTACGTCTTTCAACGAGATAAAAATAACCTGGAATGATAATAGTAATAATGAAACAGGTTTTGAAGTGGTAAGGTCAACTTCCTTGACAGGTACATATTCTCAAGTAATGACTACCGGAGCAAATATTACTTCTTATTCAGATTCGGGATTGAGTGCAAACACAAGATACTATTATAAGGTTCGTGCACTAGTCAATGGTGGAGCTTCTTCATTTATTTCGGCTGTAGTTGAAGGGAACTATCGATTTAATAATAACTTCAATGAAGAGAATAACGGAAGTGCATTGTCAGGTTCTGGAACAAGTTTTAGTACTGATGTGGTTGAAGGCAGTCGCTCAGTAAGTTTTGGAAGTTCAGGAAATGTTGTTTTAGGAAGCGGTAATCAATTTCCTGCAATTGGGGGCTATGATCAGCGTACAGTAGCATTATGGATTAAACCCACAGCCACTAATAGTAAGAGAATGATATTTGATATTGGTGGTAATGATAACGGTTTAGGACTACGTTTTAATAGTAATGCGTTAATTGCTGGTATTGCCAGTGGCTCTACAAGGGCAACGGCTTCTCTAAGTAATTTTGCTAGTAATTCGAATTGGAGATCAGGACAGTGGAATCATGTAGCTGTTGTGTATGAAGTTAAATCGTTGAGATTATATTTGAACGGAGTATTGGTAGCTTCTAATGATGCTCTGTCTTTTGTGTCTGTTGCAGGCAATTCTAACAATCCTTCACGTCTAGGTCAACCTAGTGCAAATAACGCTACAGCTTCCGTGTTTAACGATAATAGTTACACTAATTATACAGGACTAATGGATAACCTGTATATAATAAGAAGTGCATTGTCTAAATCGGAAATCGATTCATTGAGAACTAATCATGTCATTTCTCAATCAACTGCTGTAACACTGGCTGCCCCTAATGCACCAACTGTTCCAACCGGTGTAACTGCTACTGTAGAGTCTACGAATACTATAGCTATTAAATTTAATGATGCATCTGCTAACGAAACAGGTTTTGAAATCTGGCGTTCATCGGGAGATAAATCAAATGAAAGAAAAATAGCAACATTGCCAGCAGGTAATGGATCGCAAATAACTTATAGGGACAGTGCTTTATTTGCAAATATCACTTATTACTATAAAGTACGTGCTACAGGTATTGTGTCAAATTCTGCTTTTTCTGCTGAAGTAAGCGGAAAAACGCTTAATACAAAACCTGTTATTACAAAAGTGAGAAACTTTACTATGAGGTATGGTACTAGCTTCATACTGCCGGTAAGTGCAATAGATGCTGATGGTGAGATTTTGACTTTTTCTTATCAGTCTCTTCCGACTTTTGCTACTACTTCATACCCTGAAAATGGATTAGTAAATATAACATTTACTCCTTCTGCAAGACAAAGAGGTGCTTTTCCAATAAGGGCTTTCGTTCAAGATGGAAATGGAGGAAGAGATACTACAGCTTTTGTATTGGTTGTTGACGAAAATGATGTTCCTGTATTGGCTCCTATTGTAGAAACTACCACTATCAACGAAGGTGGTATATTTAACGTGCCTCTTTCTGCGACGGATAATAACGGAACAGCTAGAATGGTATGGACTTTTGATGGTTTACCATCATTTGCTACATTCACAAACAATAATAATGGAACAGGTAATATCCAGTTTAAACCGGGCTATGCAGATGCAGGAGAATATGAAGTAACTATTTATCTTAATGATGGATATGGTGCGTGGACAAGCAAAAAAGTAAGCCTTGAAATAGTAGATAAAGATCCGGATGAAACTGTTCAGTTTGATATGAGAAGCAGTAGTCCATTGTTGCCCGGATGGAATAATGTGAGTCTGCCTAATTTTACTCATCCACCAGCCTATAATACAAAAGGTAATTTGAGTGATATTGCTGTTTCACTAATTAAAACAGCAACGACAAATGCTATTGCTACTAATGGTATCCAGACTGGCAATAATAGTGGTGTATTTCCTGATGCCGTGTTTAAGGATATGTTTACGTGGGGATTTAATGCTGGAAATAATAACTCAGATACAATTATTCTTAAAGTTGTTGGCCTGGATTCTTCAAAGTCGTATAATTTTACATTCCACTCTTATTATACTTTAAATGGTCAGATAACATTCAAGATAGGTTCTCTGTCTGCCAGTGTTAATTATTTCAACAATATTAATGGCATCTTACTGAATAACGTTAAAGCAGATGCGAATGGTGAGGTATTTGTAACCATTTTTGGAGATGCTAATATTAATAGAGGTGCTTCGTTAAGTGGTTTTAGTATTAAAACAAATTTTGCAGATAACACTACTCCTGCTAAACCAACTGGTCTTGCTGGTGAGCATGGAGCTAATGCTGGTGTGAAATTAACCTGGACAGATAAAGCATATAATGAAGATGCTTATCATATTTATCGTGCTGCTTCAAAGACAGGTGCATATACGTTACTCAATCCAGGAGCTAATAATATGGACAGTTCTTTATACTATGATAATACAGCAGCACCTGAATCTGTTTATTACTATTATGTAGTAGGGATAAACAGTTATGGAACGGGCATCTTCAGTGATACAGTTAGGGTTATTACCGGAAATAATAGTCCATTGGTTACTCTTGATGATAATATTTATCTGAAAACCGGAATGCCATTGAATGTTGATTTTACTGCAACAGATGATCCGGGTGATATAGTTACTGTTTCCTTACTGGAGAAGCCAAACTTTATCTCATTAACAAGTCTGGGAGGTGCCAACTACAGAATTACTTGCGATCCAAATACTGATCATATCGGCTGGTACTATATTAAGTTAAAAGCATCTGATAATAAAGGAGCAGAAGTGATAAAAACTGTTTTTGTAACAGTTTCTGATAAAAATACAAGGTCAGCATTTATAAATTTTGGAAGCGTAGGAAAAACAGCTCCGTCTCCATGGAATAATTGGCTTGGCACAAAGGGGTCAGGAAATATATTAACTGAAATCAGAGATGAAAAGAATATACTTACCCCTTTCACTGTAACCACAACATCAGGATGGACTGGTGTTATGAATGATAATGGCCATATGACGGGCAATAACAGTGGTGTGGTTCCAGACTCGGTTTTAGCCAGTGGGTTAACAGACCAGACAGGGCCGAAAACAATTACTATCGGTGGACTAAACAGCGCAAAAAGGTATAATATAGTTGTTGTGGGAAGTATGAATGAAGGTACTTTGGCAAATGTTGAATATGTTTCCGGAACTGTAAGAGATACTTTAAATGCTAGGTATAATACCAGACTGACGGCTAACCTTAATGGATTGACGCCTAATGGTAGCGGCCAGATAGCCTTCACATCAACAAGAATTGGTGGAAGTGTGGTAAATTATCTGAATGCATTGATCATTGAGGAATATGAACCCACGATTACCATACTTAATCCTATCAACTTGTATGCAGAACCTAACGACCGTGGTAGTATTGATCTGAGCTGGTCAGACAGAACAGCAATAGAAGCTATAGCGGACGGTTATGTTTTGGAAAGAGCTACTGATTCTTTATTCTCACTTAATGTTGTTTCCATATCATTGCCAGGTAATACAAGTGTTTACAGAAATACAGGTCTTGATCCAAATACTAAATATTGGTATCGCGTAAGAGCTAAAACAAATGGTGGTGTATTTTCGGATTATAGTAATAGAGCCAAAGCCATTACTCCAGCTTCTATAGTATACGTTAACTTTAACTATACAATGCCTGATGCAGCTTTCCCATGGAATAACACTTTTGCATCTCCTACCGTAGTAGGTACTTATGATGGATTAACTAACCAGTCGGGAGCACCATCCGGACTCTCTCTAGAACTGTTAAGAGTATTTAACGGTGAGTTCACTGCTGGTGTAGTGACAAGAAATAACTCAGGAGTGGTTCCCGACAACGTATTAGCTTCGGATTTCTGGATTGATAAAACACAGCTTGCTCAGTTTAAGCTGTCCGGTTTGAATCATAGCAGACGCTATCGCATTGGTTTCTTTGGAAGCTCCAGTAGCGCAGGTTGGTTTAAAGGGGATTATACCGGTACTTATACTATCAATGGAAGAACAGTTTATCTGAATTCCTGGATGAATAGCTCAAAAGTGGTATATATAGATAATGTGATACCTGACGCAGGTGGAAATGTTATGCTTGATTTCTCTACCACTGAAGCAGCAATGTATGGTTTTCATGGAGGTATTATCATTCAGGATTATACAGATCCTGAAAGTATCTCAGGAATGGTTTCCAGTAGCAGTTTCGTTGATCAGATTAGTGGTGTAACAGATGAAAATACTAATAGTGTTGTTGAAGATGCAGAAAATATACGTCTTGCTACAGCGATGAACAGCAAATTGTATCCTAATCCATTTACGGATATCATTAACCTTGACTTTAATAATACATCTTCCAATAACAACTTAAGTGTTGAAGTTTACGACCTGGCAGGTAGATTAAATTATCGTAAACTGCTTGGCAAAATGCCACAGGGTTCAAATACAATCAGAATAAATGCAGCAGAAGCATCTATGCAGACCGGAGTGTATGTTATGACTTTGAGTGTGAATGGAAAACCAGTTCAGGCCAATAAAGTAGTAAAAACTCTTAAATAAGTAATAGTATCTGCTTCTGATAAGCTGAATAGTTTTAATATGATTTAAATTCCATCAGAACTTCATCCGATATCTATTCGGATGAAGTTCTGATGCGAAATTGACTCTTGCCGT
Organism: uncultured Chitinophagaceae bacterium; assembly: GCA_964593835.1. Taxonomy (GTDB): domain Bacteria; phylum Bacteroidota; class Bacteroidia; order Chitinophagales; family Chitinophagaceae; genus Flavitalea. Next base: position 3,119 of record CAZQIQ010000088.1, on the reverse strand, counting down.
CAAAATTTTATATCTTCCCAAAAAAATGTATCAGTGAAACTGAAAGAACTTCTTTACAAACCGGCCATTCTGGGTGATAGTCGTTATGCGTGGATAGATTATGCAAAAGGCATATGTATTATCCTTGTGACATTTAGGCATGTTCAGGAAGGACTTCATCCTGCAGGTACTGAATACGCCTATCCTGCTCTTAAATTTGCAGACGTGTTCTTTTTTAGTTTTCGAATGCCCCTATTCTTTATTATATCTGGTGTTTTCCTAGGTGGCACACTTAGAAAGAAAAGTGTAAATGATTATATTGCCGGACGCCTTCAAACTCTAGTCTGGCCCTTGCTGTTATGGGGATGTATTCAAATTACTCTCCAATTAATTTTTAAGAATCATGGTGTAAATGCTGACCGAGAACCTATTGATTACCTGTATTTGCTAATCAGGCCAAGAGAAATTGAACAGTTTTGGTATCTGCATACTCTTTTTCTGACCGGGTCTTTTTATGCTCTTATGAAAGTAAAGGCAAAGTTTACGATAGTACACCAGATAATGCTGGGAATTATTCTTTACTCTATAACAGGTTACTGCCGATACAATAATTTGTTTGAACATCTGTTTATCCTTGATGTGTTTTTCTATTACATATTTTTCGCAGTGGGTGATTATTTTGGGTCAGTGATTTTAGATCCTAAGAATTTTAAAGTGTTTAGCTCAACCAAAACATTCCTGATCTTTACCCCATTATTTGTTATACTGGAACTGTATTTTACCAATATTAATCTGGCTCACGGCGTTGGCTCGGGTTACAGGCAACCAGATTATTATGTCCAGAATCAGATGCCTGCATTATTCCTGATAGTCGGATTAGTCGGAGGAGCATTCCTTATTCACTGTTCTTTTCTGCTCCAAAAAGTTAACATACTTAAATTTATTCGTGTTGTAGGATATTACTCCCTTCATATCTACGTTATTCATTTGGCTGTCACAGCTGGAACACGTATTTTCTTTAGGAGTGTGCTTCATTATGATAATTTTTTCGTTTTGTTGATTACCAGCACAATTTTAGGCATAGGAGTTCCGATTATAATAGCGAATGTTACCGAAAAGCTGGGAATGTGGTGGCTGTTTACACTTAAGAATCCTAATCAGGGTAAAAAACATGATTCAAAAGTGTGGGCTACCCATCCGGGTAAAATTGCACCTGAGGAGCCTATATCAGCTATCAATCCACAGGTGATTGACAAAAACTAAAACCAGTAATGGAGCAAAAATTACCATCCGGTAAGGCTAAGATATTTTTCCCTAATCTTGACGGACTACGTTTCATATCGTTTTTTGTTGTATTCGTTTATCACGGAAGCTTATCTATTTTTAGCTATTTGAAAGATGCTCAGCCCGGCACTTATAAGATCATAGAATTTCTTTCTCAACATGGTAATCTTGGTGTAAACTTCTTTTTCGTACTAAGCGGATTTCTGATTACTTATCTGCTCATTAAAGAGAAAGAATTTACCGGAACTATACATATTCCTAATTTCTATGTAAGAAGAATATTAAGAATATGGCCGCTATATTACCTATGCGTAATTGTTGGTTTTGTAGGGTTTGCTCTTTTGAAAAAGATGACCGGAGAGCCAGTTATGGAGAATGCTAATCCATGGTATTATATCTTTTTTGCCGCCAATTTTGATATTATGCATACCTGGCCTGAAAAACCAGATGCACTTTTGTTATCTGTTTTATGGTCGGTAGCAGTAGAAGAACAATTTTATCTAACCTGGCCAATTATTTTAAAATTCACACCATTAAAGTATTACAGGTATGTTTTTCCTTCTATAATGGCGTTTTCGTTGATTTTCCGCTCATTTAATACAGGTGATAACGACCATGAATTTGCTGTCAGATATTTTCATACTTTTTCAGTAATAGGAGATATGGCACTTGGTGGACTGTTTGCGTATTACGTTTCTTATGAAAATAAATTCAAGTCTTTTGTCACTAATATCAGTAAATCAGCTATACTGTTACTGTATATTTCAACGCTAATTGTTACACTTTTTAAGGATAAAATATTTGTTCCGGGTGTACCAGTTATTTTTGAACGCATTGTTATAGCAGCACTTTTTGGAATGATTATTCTGGAGCAGAATTATGCTAAAAACTCCCTATTCAAGATGAGTCAGTTTAAGTTGATGAGCCGATTGGGAATATATACATACGGATTATACTGTTTACATTTCTTAGGTCTTTATTTCGCCATAAAAGTGATGAATGCTTTACATTTGAATGGATCAGATAGCTGGGTTTCATTCGCTATGATGCTACTCGCACTGGTTCTGTCAATAAGTATTAGTTTGTTATCCTATCATTTGTTCGAAAAATGGTTCCTTAAATTCAAAGATAGGTTTGCGTTTATAGTGAAAAAATAAGACTTGATTATGATAAAATCAGGATCATCCATATCGAAAGGTGCAATGGCTGTCTGGATAATATCGTATCTGTTCTTTATTTCGACGCTGGTCAATAATTTCTCTGCATCCCACGACTCTATTCATTATTTATATGATATAGTAAGAGGAAAAAATCTGTTTCATCAACATCATTTATTATATCATTTTCTGGCAAATAAATGGCTGGTATTATTATCAGGATTTTTTAAATGCTCTAACACTTCTCCGGATGGAGCATTGGTTTTTTGCAAATCGCATTATATTATAGAGTCTTTTACCGCATTGTGGGGAGCTTCTGCACTTACAATTTGTTATCTTTTTTTTAGAAGAAGATTCTATTTAAGTAGAATGACTTCTTGGTTAGGAACAGCTGTAATTGGATGTTCTTACGGTTTCTGGTTCTATAGTATTAATATAGAAGTATATCTGCCCCCATTGTTTTTTATATTATTCTCGTTGTTCATTCTGACGCGTAAAGAGCTTAGGTCTTCTGATGCCAGAAAGGTTGCTGTAACTCATAGTTTGGCGGTGTTGTTTCACCAGGTTAACGTATTGTTTGCTCCTGTAGTGATATATTGTTTGTGGCGAAAAAGAATGTATAGGGCTATATGGGAGTACTGTATTCTATCATGCTTAATAACAGGTTCTTGCTATTTTGTGGTTGGATGGTTAATTGAA
>CAZQIQ010000087.1:0-10104 GCA_964593835.1 uncultured Chitinophagaceae bacterium | reverse complement strand
TCGCTTCAAAGACAAGCTAAATGACCGCCAGCTTACTGTTATCAAAAGAATGCTGGAGGAGGGGACAAAAGGTTTTGAGGGCGGTATGAACGCAAGAAAATATATTGGGATTACCAAAACCTCCAAGGCTACAGCGACAAGAGATATGCAACAACTTTTGGAGATAGGTGTTTTCGTCCTTGCTGGTAAAGCAGGTGGTCGTAGCACCAGTTATCAGGTAAACTTATAAGAAGTAATTTTACAGCCTACAGATATTCCCTTTTTATTAGTTTTGGATTTATAGCGCCAAAACAGCACTTTGAAGTTGTTCGATTCGATACAATGCGATTTTTAAAGGTGTTAAAAGAGAGGGGAAACAGGGAAATTCGGTAACTCGCTCTGACGGTGGATTTCAGCTAAAAAACAGGTGACCTGAAAATAAAAGTATGGTTACCGATTTGTGTACCTAGAAGGAAGAAAACAGGTGCTTTTTAAAACAAAAACACACATAAATAATTGATTAAAAATCACTTATTCACTATTCTGGACTTAAGCCAGCGACCCTCCAGACATGGTCTACGTGATGAGCTTCCAGCATGTCTGTAAATGTTAATGCCGGTTCAACGAATCGACTTAGCGATCGCAGAACCCCATTATCTCAACTCCAATAATGATATCTATAGAAAGTTATTTGTAATCGCACTCCACCACCTTGCGCGAGCCCAGTTGTCGTGATAGATCACGTTTGTGAACGATGTGGGTCCGCGATACAACCCGATTCTGCACCACGATTGCGTGGTAACGTAGGCTGATCCCCATGGAATACGATTGTCCGGTGCTCGTGGGTGATTGTCAGTGTCCAACGACGGCCAGTCCTGGGTTCTGATCAACTGCATGGTTGGAATGTTGACCTTAGACAGCACCTGCACCCAGGTTTTCTCCCACTGCATCTTGTGCCATACTTGAAGAATACCTGTGTTATTGGGAGTGAATTTGATTCGAATAATGAAATCGTGCCATGCATTTTTTCTAAAATTCTTGACGATCGGAAAACTGCCTCTGAACGCATAGTTTTTATACCAGCTGGCTGGCATGGTCACCAAACCGCTGAAAAAGTTCATACCGATGTTGTTGTTCTCATCGATATACATGGAAATTGGCGACAGCGTGGCCGCCCTGGCATGCCACTGAGCGATGATGCACCAGCCCGATGGAGTTCGCCAGTCGCTTGGAATGTAAGTAGACCATCCGTAATAAAATTCATCGTTTGGTTTTTCCTGTGTATATCCATGCTGGATATCTTTATAGTGCCCTGCTTCACAACGTTCGCCGGTTGTTCCAGGCTGTGCATCACCAGGCCGCACAATAAAGCGCGCGGCATAATTGCCCTGACGTACAGGGATCTGTGAGCGGTTGCCGATGAGGAATTGTTGAGAAATGTTCCTGCAGACCAATTCGTCCCACTGCTGGTCCCAAGGCTGTTTTTCAAAGTCACTAATGACTTCCTTAGCGTCGACCTCGTCATTAGAGGATATAATGGGACCCGTGATATTGGATTCAGCGACCGGTTCTACAGTCTTTTGACAAGACCCCATAGTAAGGAGCGCCACAAAAAGAGCGATGAATCCTGATAATCCGGTAATTGCTCTCATAACAGATTCGTTTTGATTGTGATGATGTAAAGAGTCAGAAAAATGCTGAGTATGAAGGATCGCGGAGGCTTATTTGAAAAAAGCGCAAAAACCTTCCAAGTTTGTCCGTATAATCAACAGATGCCCCGAGACAAATACCATGCTAAAAAATTAGAACGTGCGGTGAATGCTGAAAACCTCAGGTTATCATTTGGTGAAGAGCAATTTTAGCCCGTCGAAAGCAGAAGTCCCGAGAAAATTCCAGCAGTGAGATCAGCGTTGATGGAAGACTAACAATTTGCTGCACGACCAGGTCGCAATCACCACAAAACTTAAATCCAAAATCCCACCTGAAAGACGGGATCTACTTACTTTGCTCCCCTGCTGAACTTGAACAAGGGACCATTTGATTGTGATTATCAATTAATTATAAAATATTGTTGATGACGGTTACCGATTTGGTGATCTTTTTAAAAACAAATGGCGTTTCGTCAAGCTGGAGCCTATTAGCGAACCGAAGTTGATAATATATTCTTGCCCCCCGACTGCCGCCAAACCGTTTGTTAAGTGCTGTTTTTCTCCTCTGTCAACATTATCAACTTTGTTTTCAGTTTTTCTTTGACTTCTTCTTTGTTGTCAAACTGATATTCGCTTAAATTCTCAAATAGTTTTGTTGCTTTGTCAAGTTGTTTTGCTTTTGCATACAGAAAAGCTAAAACATATTTTGGCGGAGGGTTATGAATCTCATAATGCTTTCCAACACTTATTTGTAGCTCCGCCTTGTCAATAAGATTTTCAACTGTGATGGCAGTGTCAAACCAGTTTATAATTTTTTGCTCGTATCGTTCAAAGAGTGTCGCAATAGATTTTTTTGTGTCCTGTAAGCCAAAATGTGTTGTCACACCGTTGACAAGTTGTCCACCAGAGAATGAACTTGCATATTCGTCTGTCCATTCAAAAAGATGATGAACATATTTTTTAGCTGACTTATGATAAACAATTTTTCCGTTAGAAACCATTGGCAGAAAGTCAAGGTTTATACCCCAAGTAAATGTGCCTGCTGCACCTTTTAAAAGTGAGTATGAAAAACCTTTTCAGATTTCTTTTAATGTTGGTTCGTTCCACAAATAATTTGCCGTCTTCGCTAAACCAATTTTATCAAGTCGTGATGAAAGTGTTTCGTCAACAATTTGTTGCACTGTTGTTGTGTCAACGAGTGATTTATTATAGTTGCTGAAAATATTTAGCATGGTCTGTCTAAAATGGCAATTAACGAGCAGAGTATTGCCGAAGGCGAGGATTTTTAGCACTAAGGTTCAATCGAAGAACGAATGTTGAATGTTGTATTTTGCACTTCCGTTGGTACGAAGCCATTCCTCCCCGCTTTTGGCAATAACTTATTGGCGGCTCGTTGTAATTTGTCAGTTTTGTTGTTCAATATTTTTTATTATTCCTTTTAACATTGTCGGCACTATTAATTTGTGAAATGGTCTAACTGGAAGAAAATAAAGTCGTCCAAACCAATTGTTGAATTTTACAGTTGTCGAAATGATTAAAGTTTTGCCCACTTTACTTTCATTTTGTTTGTCGAGAAACAAAGAAACTCTAAAACTCAAATGTTTGTCGTCCTCTCCCAAAATAACTTCGTCAACTGTTTTGTCGAATACTTTAAAAAGCCCAAGTTGTTCGCCTTTTTCACATTTAAAGTCGTCAAGCATTTTTGTTCGATCAGTAATTTTAGCCGGAGCTTTTAGCCCGAATAGTCGAGCCAGTTTATTTCTGAAGTCAAATAATTTGTCAATCCATTTCGGTCCGCTTGCAAAAAACGATTTTCCAATTTTAGTTGAATCAACATTTCCGTTTCTGTCAATAAAGCTTCCTTGAAAACTGTCTATATAGTCATATGATTTTTCGGCAATTTTTAGAAGCGATTTGTCAGGAAGTTCCGCTTTGCTTATTGTCATTTAATTTCGATGTTTCTCGTCGGTTTTTATACAATGACCGCCAACACAGCGATTTATAATATTAGATGATGCTATCCAATTTTTATATCGGTGTAAATTAATCATTTACTTAAATAAAAAAGGCGAACATTTCTGCTCAACTTATTTAAATCGTTATCAGGCTACCACCGAAACCCCTAATGCGAGTTTCGGTGATACGTTAGATTGTTTTTCGTCTGGGACGTAAACATAAGTATGTGCTAATGAAATCACCTCTCCAATCTCTTTTATCGTGTATTCATAAGCTTCTGATTGCACTCTTTCGATTCTGCCAAATATTTGCTTTCCTAATAGCATTTTGGCTGTTTTTTCCGTAAAGCTGGAAGGAATAGAACAACGTTTAGCCGTTTCGTAAAACTTACCAGATGAGGCAGATTGAATAATTTCTACCTCACCGCTAAGTTCAAGGGCTATGAAAGGTTTATTGTCTTTATCTATGCGTGGAAAGTAATTCGTGATCGTAACCATTTTAAATTAGTTTTTGATGTTAAGAATGAATAATGCCCTGAAGGATTTTGATTAATTTAGAACCCAGGGCATACCGGCACGGTCAAATGAAGGCAGGGGATGTGTTAGGACTAGACCTCGAATGTTTAACATATATCAGAAACGCAAACCATGATTTTAGAAGTAGCCATATTAGACGTTATAGCTGGACGAGAAGAACACTTTGAGAAGAACTTCGCTATTGCACAAAATATTATCAGCAGTATACAGGGATATCAAGGACATCAATTGCAGCGCTGCCTTGAAAAACCTAATCGCTATATACTATTAGTAAACTGGCATACAGTAGAAGATCATACCGTTGGATTCCGACAATCCACCCAATATCAAGAATGGAAAAAATTACTGCATGAGTTTTACGATCCCTTTCCTACAGTTGAACATTATGAATTAGTAAAATACAGTGTTAATAGATAGCGCTAATGGAAATGCATAACGTTGAAAAAGAAAATATGCAGAAGTCCAATTAATCATGAATCTTTTTGACAAATCCATTCATTATGCAGATTTTAATATTAATCAGACATATATAGATCAAATTAAATAACCAGGTATAGATATCAGTTATTCTAACTACTACAATAATCACAGAACTTGCTGAGCAGTACAATAAATCGACAAGAATAGAGTTAGTCATTAACTAATGATATACAGGAATTAACACTTGATATTACAGGAGCTTATTTTATATAAAAAATAACCATAATGTTTATGCGCATATTATATCAACAAAAAATGTATTCAAGTCGAATTGGCATTTCCCTTCAATAAAAACAAGGGTCAGAATGTCATTTCAACGATTAACACAATAGTATATACCAGGGTATTTATAAATACTATTTTATAAATATTAATACTTAACAAGGTTCAACAAATTATCATACCCAGTTTTAATATAACTGTATTTTTTATTAATAAACCACCTATACGATATAATACTATCTATCACAATTATCATTGAGTTGATAAGGTAACTATTGCTGCGTATAAACTCCAATAACTATGAAGCGAATTATATTGAGTTTGGCCATAATGTATTGCTGTATTAATCTATTTGCGCAAGGTGATTGCAAAACATGGTATGTTTCACCATCTGGCAGTAGTATTATGGGTACAAGAGAAATGCCTGCTGCACTTACATACGCTGTGCAACATGCAACAGCAGACAGAAATATCATTCGTTGCCTTGACGGAAATTATATCATCGATACTGTGTTAGTATTACAGGATAATATGCAGATAGAGGGCGGCTTCACAATCGAATCAGGTAAATGGGTAAAAAAAAATGCCGCAGTTACTGAATTACTTTTCTCAGGAACTGAAATTATTAGTGATAATATAGCTCATGTTATAGGGTTTAAAGCAGATAACGTTAGCCATTGGAAACTGACAGATATACATATCCGCACTTCGGATGCAACACAGCCGACTATTTCCGGAGCAGGAATGTCTGTTTATGGAATATGGGCTAAAGACGCAAAAGATGCTTTGCTTGCACGGGTGAAAATAACAGCCGGTAATGCAGGAAGCGGACTTGATGGAGCTATAATACCCAATTCAGGTGAAGGATTGCCCGGAGGCAGTGGTGGAGCTTTCGGAAGTTATGGGAATAACTGTAGTAACGGCAATCCTGGAAGTGCTGGCGAAGCAGTAGGCAGAATCGGAGGAAGCCCCGGAGCTAGAGGAGCCAATGGAAACTGCAATGTATTTAACTGCGATAAGAGTTCCGCTAATGGGGGAGATGGAGGAAATGGAAGTACAGGTGCTATGGGAAGCGGATTTTTACCAGGCGATGCTCCAATGTCTCCTGCAATTGTTGCCGATTTCTATATACCGCAGTTTTCACCTCAAAATGGAGAAGATGGACAAGGTGGGGCTGGTGGAGGTGGCGGAGGAGGAGCGGCAAGAGGCACAAGTTGTAGCTGCGATATTGGATGTAATGATAATTACTGCGGTAATGGTGGAGCCGGTGGTAAAGGTGGAAATGGAGGCAAGGGTGGAAATGGAGGCTTAGGTGGTGGCGGTTCTTTCGCATTGTATACAACAGGATCAAGCGTTATCAGGGTGAATGATTGTAAATTAATCGCAGGTATGCGTGGTAAGGGTGGCAATGGTGCACCAGGACAGCCTGGTAGCAATGGCGAAGAGGGCATGTCTGGTATTGCAGGCGCGCGATGTGGTAGGAACTACACTGGTGGAAATGGAGGTAACGGTGGAAACGGAGGTAATGGTGGGCGTGGTCGCGATGGAGCAGAAGGTCAAGCTGAAGCTATTGCTCAGGCAGGCGCCGCAATGGTAATAGTAACAGGAGATGATCCATCTAATCATAGTGAAATTGCTGCACCTTTTTATCATACTGTGTGCCCCAACTCTGAAGTAGGTATTTTAAAATCTGCAGGAAACTGGATATTACCTTCAGGGGCTCACTTTATTAATGATGAAAACTCCACTACCTCATCTTACAATAACAATAGTGAAGAAGCAATCATTTTTTTTAATGAACCTGGCTCATACGCATTAAGTAATACTAATACATACCTTAATGATTTTATTCAGGTAGCTGGAAATAGAAATCCACCAGTCATTGAAGAGATCCCAAACTCCATATGCCCTAACTTCAGTATACAATTAGGAACAGAGTCCCAGGGTACCGAATATGATTGGATGATCATGCGCTTCAGTCAGAATACAGATATAATATATACGTCCTCACTCCAATATCCGAGCGAGTCAGCTCCTCTTAAAGATACAGGAGAATATACCATCCGATTACGGGTAAAAGATGAGTGTTGCGGCTGGTCAATACCAGTGTATAAAAAAATAAGGGTGGTGTCCTGTGAAAATAATACAGAAGAGCATGAAGAAACACATTTTACCATATACCCTAATCCCGTAACAAAGAACCTGGTGATCAGAAAAGATGATGTTTCAATTGGAAAGCATACACTTATTATTTATAATTTGTCAGGTCGCATATTAGAGAAAAGAGATTTGCCATCGGGGAACAGAATTACTACCATTTCAGTGGATCATCTGCCGAGTGGATTATATTTTCTTAACCTAAAAACTCCTCAAAACACCTATACGCGAAAATTCATTAAATAATAGCTTTTCTTATAAACTATGAAAGTGTGTCAAAAAAACTCTACTTATATAGAGAACATTATGACCCGACTGTTTACCAATCGTTTCCAAACTAATATCATTAGCGAGCGCAATAGTAGTAGCAAAAGTTCTCCTGCCTACATGACTGGTGAGGTTCTTATGTATCCCACACAGTTCAGCAATCTCATGTAAGTAAGCATTGAACTTCTGAATAGCATATACAGGAAGCAAAGAAGCATTATCTTTCTCTGCTTCCTTTTTGTATTTATTAATAAGCTCCTCTGCCTGAAATAACATATGGGATGGCTGATCGTACATCCGTCTTCTTACGGCGGGTGATAATCCATTTAGAACCATCAATACCGGGGGATATTTTTTAACCGTAAGTTTAGCCATATCGCTATACGCCAAACCTGTATAACACTGAAATAAAAACAGATCACGCACAAGGTTTAATCGGGGGATAGAGAACTGCTTCGCTTCCAGAATGTCCAACTCAGTCTGTGTGATATAAACACGATCTACGTCTTTATAACTAGATTTTACTAACACAAATGGATTCTCATTCAGCCAGCCTATGAATATACCTACATTGATAATCTTCTTCAGGTTCTTTAAATACTTCGTAGCCGTATTGTGCAGGTTTTTATCATTCTTTTTCAGATAGAAATCAAAATCCGTCAGGAACTTGGGCGTAAGATCTTTTAAACGAATATCCTTCTTCTTATAAGCGAACGGAATGAACACTTCCAGCTTACGTTTAAGAATATCATATTTCTCAAAGGTCGAATAGGCATAATCAATGCCCACCCTTGCTTCAAAATTCTTGTTGTGATAGTCGACAAGTTCAAGTAGGGTATGATGTTCAACGTCCTTGTTCATAAAACGATCAATGAGTACTTCGAGGTCTATGTCTTCCTCCTTGACCATGTCGCTGAATAAATTCAGCAATCGTAATTGAGTTTGCACAATATACTTGTTGATGCGTTTAGCATCTTCACTTCCTCCTTTGACTACGCCCTTTTTAGCATCCCATTTTGAGGGCAGGATATTAAAACCGGTAGACAGATTTTTCCTTTGGGTCTTATACGTAAGCCGTAAATAAAAGGGCACTTCACCCTTCCTGTTAGTCTTTGACTTGTATAGCCAAAACAGTATATTTAAATGATTTTTTGCCATAAATGAGTGGGGTTAATAATAGATAAGAATGAGCAAAGATTTATGTTAGCAACGAGAAGCAGGAAAAGATTCTTTATAAGAATGCAGAGAAAACCCGCCAAACATTTTATGATAGATTTGAAAGATACTATTATCAAACTTTTTGCTATATTCATTTCTATGTAAAACAGCACTGACCTGTAATCTGTAATTCGTCCTATTTTATCATTAGGTATATTGATTTTTACAGCAAAATCAAGCAATCATAAAAACGGACTCTGTGCGAAAGTTATATATTTTATTAATTGCATTTTTTGTAATAAGTTGTAAAACAACTAGGCCGACAATTACGAGTTGGAACACACGAACATTTAACCTTCTTAAAACAAATGACACTATCAACCTTCGTGTTACTTTCTTTGTAAAAAATTCAGCTTACTGTTATAATTCTGCGGGAATTCCCTATGCTATACTTATTGGAAAGACAGAAAATATAGATAATATTGACATACCTGAAACTATAACAGTTTTAGCGTTGTGTGACAATAAAAACTATATCGTTGGACAAAATATTAAAATCGCACCTCTTAAAGACCCCACAAGAGGGTCTGGTCAAGGAGCAATTGATGTAGTAAAAGACACGGTGATTAACAATGAAAAGTACCGTTGGCTAGTTGGCTCAGAAAATCCAGCGATTTGGGGTAAGGTTTTATAGACACTTTGCAATGCAATAAAAGACTAAAGTGAATAAGATCTTATATAAACGGCAAATAAAATTGAACCCTATTTAACCTAATACCTAAACACTATGGGACTTGACAGCATAGAGATACTAATAAAAGTTGAAGATAGTTTTGGCATTAAGATTCCCGATGAAGAAGCAGAACAAATATTAACAGTTAGTGACTTTCATGATACAGTATGGCGCCACCTTAGCAGTAAACAGAGCGACAAATGTCAATCACAATTGCTTTTTTATAGACTAAGAAAATCTTTTGTCGAAGAATTTGGCTTTTCAACACAACAACTAACTCTTAATACCTCACCTGAGGAAATATTCCCGAAAACGAACAGACGACAGATTTACTCAAATTTTGCTAATCGAATAAACTTAAAACTTCCGCCTCTTATATTAACCAAGCCATGGAAGATTTTACTCTCTGGCTTTGGATGGATAACAATTATTGGCGGACTGACAACCGCACTACTGTTGATTTTTATTTCAAATCATAGCAATTGGATGCTTTTACTTCCCGTTGCAGCTATCTTATTAACACTTCTGTTGTCAGAATTGCTCAACCCTAAACGGATAGCTATAAAAGAAGTGACAATAAAAGAATTCACGCAAAGCGCATTGTTGTTGAACCTAACCTCACTTATCGCCAATGAAGGAACCAACAGAAGGGAAATGGAGACAATCATTAATCAGATAATAGCCGAAATGGGAGGACTGGACATCGAAGAAGTTTCTCCGGATAAAAAGATTGGAGATGACTTGGAAATTGACTGAGAAGACAAATTATGTACGCCCAACAATAAGATTTTTGAATGCTCTAAAAAAGGTTACCTCTTTTATTAACTGTAGTTACCTTTTTAGAAACCTTTTCATCTAAAACCGGCCACATATACATATTCCTTAAAACACAAAAAGCGCACAAAATCAATGTTTTATGCGCTTTTCAGCTCCCCCTGCTGGACTTGAACCAGCGACCCTCTGATTA
>CAZQIQ010000086.1:0-11350 GCA_964593835.1 uncultured Chitinophagaceae bacterium | reverse complement strand
TTTCTACAGCTCGTTTGACGGAAAAGGCCCAATTCTCTGTTAAGGGGAAAGAAATCCTCATCATTAAGCCCACCACTTATATGAATCTGAGCGGCAAGGCTGTAAAATACTGGCTGGATCAAAAAAAAATTCCACTCAATCAGTCACTCACTTTAGTCGATGATCTGGCCTTACCCCTTTCCAAACTGCGTTTAAAACCATCTGGTAGTAGTGCAGGGCATAACGGTCTTCGAAGTATTGAAGAACACCTTCAAACAGTAAACTACCCTAAGCTCAGATTTGGGATCGGCAGCAATTTTGCAAAAGGAATGCAGGTGGAATTCGTTCTGGGCAAGTGGTCACCAGAAGAGCTGCCTTTAGTAGAGGCTAGAGTAAATGATGCCGTTGAGGCTATTGAAAGCTTCATTTTTGCCGGTATTGATAGAACAATGACAATTGTGAATAAAAAAGATTATAAACTATGATAATTTCAATTGAATCTTTATTTTCGCAATGTTAATTAGGTATGATAATATTTTGATATTCAGTATCCCTATACCTTCCTACCCGGTCTGTCAAGATCTTAAATTTGAAAGCACTTAAAAACAGATTAAACCCCTTTATTGAATATGAAAATATTCTGTGTTGGCAGGAATTATGCAGATCACGCCAAAGAATTGGGTAACGAAGTCCCTGACGAGCCTATCATTTTCATGAAGCCCAAAAGTGCTTTATTGCAAGCACATACTCCATTTTATTACCCTGAGTTCACTAATGAACTTCACTATGAATGTGAATTGGTGTTGAGGATATCAAAAAATGGCAAGTATATTCAGGATAGATTTGCCAGTAAATATTACGATGCTATAACTGCAGGCATTGATTTTACTGCACGTGATGTACAAAATGAGTTAAAAGAGAAAGGCTTACCCTGGGAGAAAGCTAAATCATGGGACAACTCTGCCGCTATCGGTAAGTGGATTCCCCTGAATGATATAAAAAACAAGAAAGACATCAATTTCTGTCTCTACAAAAACAAGGAACTTGTTCAGAAGGGAAATTCAGGATTGATGATACATACATTTGACAAGCTGGTTGCTTACATTTCTAACTATTTCTCTGTCAATATCGGAGACCTGATTTTTACTGGTACTCCTGCAGGCGTTGCTGAGTGTGTAGTAGGGGATGAACTGGAGTATTTTATAGAGAGCGATAGTATGGGAATTGTTGAGATTAAGTAAGCGCTGGCAAAATTGCCTTAACGGCTACCTCGAAACACGATATGCTTGCTACCACAACCCTACTCAGGGCCTATCACCTTATGTGTCAGGCCGGAGCTATGGCTGATATTTATGAAAATAATCGAGCCATATGTAAATACGTTCATTCCACTTCCAGAGGCCATGAAGCCATCCAGCTAGCCACAGCCTTTCAATTATTACCTACTGATTACGTAAGCCCTTATTACAGGGATGAGAGTTTATTGTTAGGGCTAGGATTTACGCCCTACGAGCTTATGCTGCAATTACTTGCAAAGGCTGACGATATATTTACCGGAGGAAGGGAATACTACAGTCATCCAAATTTCAAAGGTAAAGACAAGCCTACCATCATTCATCAAAGCAGCGCTACAGGAATGCAGGTGATTCCTTCAACAGGAATAGCTCATGGCATCCAATATTTTCATAACATAGCATTGAAACTACCCAGAAAAGATGAAAACTATACTTCACCTGTAGTGGTGTGTTCTCTGGGTGATGCTAGCGTGACCGAAGGTGAAGTAAGTGAAGCTTTTCAGTTTGCTGCACTTAAACAACTTCCTATTATATATCTTATACAAGATAACGACTGGGGAATAAGTGCAACTGCAGCCGAATCAAGAACAATGAATGTTTATGAGTATGCCTGTGGGTTTCCTGGTATTCAAAGGGTAAAAATCAATGGCTATGACTTTCTCGAAAGTTATGATCGGATGGCCAATGTAATTAATGAAGTACGTACACACCGAACTCCTTATATAGTTCAGGCAAAAGTTCCGCTGCTGGGGCATCATACCAGTGGAGTAAGAAAAGAATTTTATCGCTCTTCTCATGATCTATCCATTCAACAGCAAAATGATCCTGTTTTACTTTTACGGAATCAACTACAGGAAAGAGGAGTAGAAGAAAGTCTGCTTCAACAAATAAAAGAAGAAGAAAATAACAACATAAAGTATTCTTTTGACAAAGCAGTAAAAGCTCCCGAACCAGCTCCATCTACTGTTATCGACCATATTTTCGCCCCCACCCTATTCACAAAAGAAAAAGGAACAAGAAAACCTTCTGGCAAAAACAGGATTATGATGGTAGATGCAGCATTACTGGCCATTAAAGAGATATTGGAAGACAACCCTGAAGCTATATTTTTTGGACAAGATGTTGGCAGGAGACTTGGAGGCGTTTTTAGAGAAGCGGCAACTTTAGGTGAGAAATTTGGAGATCACCGAGTATTTAATACAGCTATTCAGGAAGCTTATATTATTGGATCAACTGTCGGCCTTAGTGCCGTAGGTGTTAAGCCCATAGTAGAAATTCAATTTGCAGATTATATCTATCCGGGGCTAAATCAATTAGCTACCGAAATGGCAAAGTCTTGCTATCTAAGCTGTGGCAAATTTCCGGTACAGACACTTATACGTGTACCCACAGGTTCATATGGCGGTGGCGGACCTTACCATAGCGGAAGTATAGAAACTACATTGTTAAGTATTAAAGGAATTAAAATAGTATACCCCTCAAACGCGGCAGATATGAAAGGACTGATGAAAGCCTCCTTTTATGATCCTAATCCTGTTGTTATGCTTGAACATAAAGGTTTATACTGGAGCAAAATGGAAGATACTGAAGATGCCCGTACGCCGGAACCTTCTCGCGACTATCTCATTCCTCTTGGAAAAGCCAATATAGTTCTTTCCGCCGCTGAACAACAAATAACTAATGCAACATCATGCTGTATCATCACCTATGGCATGGGAGTATACTGGGCCAAAGCAGCAGCGGCTCAGTTTAAGGGACAGATAGAAATAATTGACTTACGAACGTTATATCCACTTGATGAAGACCTGATTTTTACCACGGTAAAAAAACATGGTAAGTGTATTGTCCTTACAGAAGAACAACAAAATAATTCATTTGCAGAAGCGCTTGCCGGACGAATATCCAAAGCTTGCTTTCAGTGGCTGGAAACCCCCGTGGAAGTAATGGGGGCACTGAACGTGCCAGCTATACCCATGAATATCCGTTTAGAAAATGCAGTACTGCCAAATAAAGAAAAGCTGGCACTACTTATTCAGCAGGTACTTCAGTATTAATACTTTTTAAGTTGTTTCTGGTGCATGAAAAGATTTTAATCGTTCCATTACCATCTGCCACTCCTTTTTCATATGTACATCCTATTGAGGTAAAACTATCCTCATTAATAATTCCCATAGGTAATAATTTTATGTACACATTAAAATCCCCCGAAAAAGAAAATATGTGACTTAAGCAAAGATGAAGGCTGTGACTAAATAGCGTTTGTGAGACTCTGTAATCGGCTAAATACCTAAGGATTATATCATAAGGACTTGCTGTCAGACCAGAAGTATGATGATCAGTTCGTGCAAGTAAAATATCAAATTGTACAACCCCGACATTATCTCGTATAACCATGAATGATTGACTATCTGAAGAATCAAGGATTGTCTTATAATATTTTAACATATGTTGCTGATATGGCCTAATATGGCCACAGCTTAATATCTTGGGTTTATTGATCCAGTTATACACCAGTGCTATATCTTCAATAATCGAAAAAAATCTAAGCTGAAGCTGACAACTGCCATCAGGATAAAATAATTGGTGGTAAATTGGGTATCTAATTAAAAATGGAACAGGCTCTAACAAGCCGGATATGGACTTCATTGTTAAATAATATCTACAGTTTAAAGGTTGATTTCTAAATATATGAATGAAAACTTTCACTTAAATCTTCACCAGGAGGAATCATACAAAAGTTTTTTTTCCGCCAGCGTGACTAAACGAAGACTTATATTACATTGCCTGTTAAACGAAGGAGTTTTCATTTTTGAAAGTCTAATTAATCCTCATCAATCTGTGGTACTAACTGTCGAAGTCGACAAAGACATATTGGAATCTCATCCACTCTATTCTCCAAACATATTATTTGTTACAGGCCCGACCATGACGTTACAGTTATTGGAACTATTAAACACTCTCAAACAAGAAGAAAGAAATGACTATGAGATAGAAATAATGAGTTTTGCTCTTTGCAGTACAGCAATGGCTATTTCGTGTGCTGAAGAAAAAGAGTCTTTCATACGATTTAAGGATGCTGAGAACATATACAACATGGTACAAAACTGGAAGTCAGCCGAAACAAGAATCACTGAAAAGCCATTAAAGTACAAGCCGGCAAAAATGAGTCACAGCACCTTTCTTATGCTCATTCAGCAATTATACAATTGTTCTCCCAGCGATCTGCTATATGAAATTAACATGCAGAAAGCAATGAATATTCTCCTGCAATCCCCCTATACAATTGGAACTATAAGCGAACAATCAGGTTATAAAAAAAAGGAGAACTTTATCGCTGCTTTCAGGAACACCTATGGTGTTACTCCTGGTCGCCTGAAAAAGCATTTTCGTTAGTATGCATTTTTTTTCTGTATCCGGAAGGAGAATATCCTGTTTCTCTTTTAAAAAAATCTGAAAAATAAGTAGTGTTAATAAAACCTACCGTCCCTGCAATAGCGGAAATACTTATTCCCTCCTGCGAAAGCATTTGTTTTGCCTTCTCTACTCTTGCCATCCTCTGGAAACTAATTACAGGTATACCAAAAGTTTTTTTAAACATTGATTTTAATTTAAACTCATTCAAGAGAAATTTTTTAGACAACATAGAGAGTGTTACCGGTTCATCTAAATGAAGTAGTATCCATTCTGCAACAGCATAAATAATGTCATCTTCCTGACTACCCCACTGAGAGGCTAATGGGTTTGCATGTCCTTTAAGAGCTGGAATTAATAATAAACGAAAGATAAGTTTTACATGTGCCTCATTATCCTGACGGGATAATATATTATTCAGCAATCTTTTATTCTCAATTGTAACAGGCTGAGGCCTGTTAAATAAAACCGCAGGAAGACCATTTCCTGAACTTTTCAAGAAGCGAGATACAAGCAGGGAATAGTCTTTTAACGTTGTAAGCCATGATTCTTTAAAACTTATGCTATACAGCGCAAAAGATTCGTTTTTTTTACAAGTCAGAACTTGCGGATGTTCGCCTATATAGTACACCTGAAAATGCTCTTCAGGAATCAGCTGACAGTTAAGAGAAGGATAATGAAATATAACTGATCCCTTACGAACATAATGAAAAAAGAAACAATGATCTTCTTTATCAAATACAATACTTTCTTGGGATGAGCCTTCAAACGCATGATAATAAATCAAGATACCGGTTTTGTTTTGTCTGTTAAATTACCCTATTTGAAGGATAAAACATGATCAGGATTAATAAGCGAATGAATCATAGCTGTAGCTGCATAGTTTTTTCTCCTGTTTTGCGATTTTTTTTTCAATAGCATTCTTAACTTAGGATTGAAAGAAGAGAGATGATCCTAATAAGGATGAAGGTATTATTATCTCGTAAGATCATCATCAATATTCTTCTTTAAGTTACAAAAGCAGTTAATGATTGATTATAATAATTAAAGTGATAAAATATGATTAATCATTCGAAGCATAGGCTTATGTAATTAACAATTAAAAAACATGTGATTTGAAAATTTCTTTCTGCTTAAAAATGTATTGATGAAAAAGTTACTGATTGAAATTTTTGCTTCGCTGATCATCATTCTATTTATTTATGCCGGGCTTAGTAAGCTGATGGACTACAAAAACTTCAGTATTGAACTGGAGCGCTCACCTTACCTTTCGTTTATGGCAGGTTTTGTTGCATGGTCTATACCATTGTTGGAAATAATAATTGCAATCCTCTTAGCCTTTAGAAAAACCAGAATATTAGGCTTTTACAGTGCTTTTACCTTAATGATGTTGTTTACGGGTTACATTTATTCAATGTTAAAATATTCTCCTTCTCTACCCTGTTCCTGTGGAGGAATTTTAGCATCAATGAGCTGGCAGCAGCATTTATACTTTAATATAATTTTTGTAATAATATCAGCAGCTGGTGTATTATTATCATACTCAAACAAAACCAAAAGCGAATTATTAACTGCTTAATATGAAAAAGCCAATTCTTATCCTGCTTGCTTTAAGTATTTTATCTATTGCTACTATAGCATTATTAACTCTTAACAGTACCAGACAACTATATACCAAGAATGGTTTTGAAAGGCATTTTGAGCCCTCCTATAACATAAGATTAATAAAAGATTACACACTTGAAAAACCAGTTTTTAGTATAGCTGGTATAGATAAAAACCGGGTATACCTTGGAACTGCCTCACCGGGTGAGATCATTAAACTTAACCTGAATGAGGGGGAAACGGAGACTGAGCAAATCCATATCGATGAAGTGAAAAAATTCGAAGGAGCATTTCATACTGCTGTTTTTTACCCTGATATATTTATTACGGGAACGAACGCCAGAAAAATTATCAGGGGTAATCTTCAGAAAGGATGGAAAGAGGCTTTTCATATAGCTGCTGGTCCTGTTCTGAGTTCACAATTTATCGATCGTGAAAATGCAATCATTCGCTTTATCGATACTTCAAACCTTCAACCCTATTTAGCAAAATTCAACCTTTTAAATGGACTTCTGGGAGATCCAATACCCATAACCCATATTAAAGACAGCAATAATATATTTTCACACAATGGTATGCTGCACTATGATAGCATAAGCGCGAGAGCGGTTTACGTTAATTTCCATTCAAATCAAATAATCGCATTTGATAAGCATACACTGGACGTACAAAGGATGCAAACAATTGATACAGTATTTCATCCTAAAGTGAAGACACTCAATACCGGAGAAGATCTTACTACCCGGCAATCTCCGGTGATAGTTAACAGAAAGAGCTGCTATTATAAAGGAATTATTTATGTAAATTCAGCTCTGCTTTCGGACAATGAAAACGTAAAAGATTTTAGCGAAAAAACGGTGATTGATGTATACGATAAAGTTTATAAAAACAGCTTTTATATCCCGGTGTATCCGAATGAAATAAGAGATATTAAAATGTTGTCAGAGAATGAGATTATAGTATTAACTAAAAATAAGATAAAGCTTTTTCATCTGTTCTGATACAAGCTCTCTTTATCGGACAGGTGGGATTTAATACACACAATTTTTATCACTAAAGTTTTTATTGTTTTTTGATTTAAAAAACATCCCATCAAATGAAAAAAATAAAATTTTCGCTAGCTGCCCTGTCATTAGTCGGAGCAATATGTTTAAGCCTGATCACAAATGCTAATAATAGTAAACAGGCAACCTTGTGTTCACCTCAACCCTATGGAGGAGGAGGAGTAAGGCCTGTTTCTGACTTTAATTGCGGACAGCCTGGAGCACTCATATGCTGTTATAGAGTTCCCGACAACACTGTTATATACAGATTTCCTGACACAAAATAATAATTGTGCTATCGTAACGTCTGTTAAGGATTTTGTATCAAATTAGGATTGCGAATAATATCGTTATAAGGAATAGGAAATAAAGTATCTGTATCCTGCCAGGTGGCTGGTTTTAGTTTTCCCAGAACAGCAGATGCCTGATTTGTTCTTTTTAAATCGAACCATCGGTGTGGAGTTTCAGCAAACAACTCATGTCTTCTTTCCTTATATATAAGTTGTAAACAGGAATCCTTGCTAATATGATCTTCAATCAGGGGTAGATTTACACGACCCCTGATTTGATTGATATCATCCACCGCTTCTGCAACCTTATTTAAATGAGCTTGTGCTTCAGCTCTTATTACATACTGCTCAGACAATCTGAACAATATGTACTTTTCTATACCATTACGTTGATTAAGAGTGTATTTAAAAGGATAATACCATAGTTTATTTAAATAAGATGCTGAACTAACCCATATTTCTTTTCTTAAGTCATTCTCCTCAAATGATTCAAGAAAATTATCTGTTAATAATATACTTGGGTTGTTCCGAAAAACAAATACACTCGCCTCGAAAACATTTGAATATTCTTCGGTTTCAAAATAAAATAATAGTTCTTTATTATTGACAAAAAAACAATCTTCAATATTTTCTTCAAGCTTAAATCCTCCATCCCTTATAATACTTGATGCCAAATGCTCAGCATTTTCCCACTGACGTCGATAAAGAAAAACTCTTGATAACAGAGCCGAGGCAGACCATCGATTAATACGTGCTTTATTATTCACACCGTGCCAATCAGATTGCATCAGATCGATAGATTCTTTTAAATCAACTACAACCTGATTATACACCAGGTCTGCAAAAACTCTTGAAGCAGAAGAGTTTTTTTGTACGTCGGTGGTTAACAGTAATGGTACATCTCCAAAAAAATTGACTAACAAATGGTAAGCATATGCGCGCATAAATAACGCTTCACCTTTTAAGTAGTTTTTATGGATAGTATCAATCTGAGTAGAATTGTCTAACCGCTCAATAGCATCATTAGACTGATAAATTATTTTATATAAAAGATTCCAAGGCAATAAGGAATTTTGAGAAGTAACGTTATTTAGTTCAAATTCAGAACGCCTTTCATTATATAAATAAAGTTTCAATTCATCTGCAGCCAGACCTCCAATAATGGTTATTGAACTGTATGCATCAATTAGTGCTCTGGAACTATTATATATTCCCAGGATCGCTTTATCTGCATTTTGAGATGTCAAAAATACTTTATCAGCTGATATGAGTTTCTCACTCTCAGGAATTTGAAGCATTTTTTTACAACTTGCAAATAATAGAACCATTAATATGGGTAACAATGAATTTCTCATGAATTAGATTGAAATTTTTAATCCAACCTGTACCATACGAATAGGAGGAACCATTATAAGCCTGATGATTGAAGTCTCCGGATCGTAGCCTTTATAAGCAGTAATAGTAAGAAGATTTTGTGCCTGGATATAAACTTTCAATGATTCAAATGAAGGTTTAAGATTTAACACGTTAACTAATTCACAGCTTAAAGAAATATTTCTTAATCTCAGATAAGAACTATTTGTTACAGAATAATCAGATGAAGAAAAGTAGCCCAAAGGTGATGATTGATATATAGCTCTCGGAGCAGGTAAATTACCTGAGAAAGGATTTTTCCAATAATCATTAAAAATTGTCCAATTATTCCGCTGAGTCCCCATAGTATAATAAGTAAATAAACTATATCCTCTTTGCTGAACATAATGGAACAAAAATGAAAAATCAAAAAATTTAAAACTTAAAATGTTATAAACCCCTAAACTCATCTTAGGCATAGTACTTCCAGCATACACTTTATCTCCATCTAGTCCATTGTAAGAGCTATTCTGAAATCTTATTATTCCATCATTATTTACATCCTTAAATTCCGGAGTTCCATTTTGAGTATTAAGTCCGTTATACAGAACAACCTGATAATTTTCAAGAGGATATCCAACAATAAATTGATTGGCATAAGCGGAATTGTTGATATCCGGAAAACGTTTCAACAGATTTTTCGGAATAAAAACATTTGCCTGTGTTATCCATTTAAAATGTTGAGTACGATGATTAACTATATTGAACTCCAATTCCCATCCGCTATTTCTTACAACTGCGGGAACATTGGCAATGTAGCTCTCAAAACCAGATATATAAGGTAATTGTTGCTGTATTAGCTGATCTGTAGAATGATTGTCATACCAGGAAGCTCCTACAAATAATCTATCCCTAAAAAAACCCAATTCAATACCCAGCTCGAATTTTCGATTTAACTCCCATCGATATTCATTATTAGCTGGCGAAGAAGGAACAGCTATAGGTTGGTTACCATAACCTACAATATTGCTATAAGTATAAGTATTCAAAAAACCATAATCAGCAATTGCATCATTACCTGTAGTTCCATAACTAGCTCTCAACTTGCCAAACGAAAGAAAATACAGAGGATCTCTAACCCAGTTTTCATTGCTAAATATCCAGGCACCAGCAATACTATAAAAATTTCCAAATTGTCTGCCAGGCCCGAAACGAGAAGAACCATCCCGTCTGAAAGTTCCGCTTAGAATATATTTATCAGCCACCCTATAAGTAGCTCTTCCAAAGAGAGAAACATATTTATAATGTGACTTTATTGAATCTTTAAAAAACACATTTCCTTTGGTAATATCTTCCAGAAAAGCATCATCCTGAAAATTGTTCGCGAACTTATAGTCTCCATCTCTAACATTATACTGGTAAGTAGCTCCCAATAAAAAATCTATTTTTCCAGAAGAGACTTCTTTTGTATAGTTTAATTGTGGCTCAACAATAAAATTGTGAATGATTTGCTTACCAAATATAGATACCCCCTTAGGAGATACTCCGAAAGGTTGCTGAGATATAGAAGGAGAAGCTCTTATTTCATCTATACTCATCTGATTGTATCCCACAAATCCTTTAAGAGACAAGTTACTCATAAGTTTATACGAAGAACTGGAAGTAATATTAATATTATTGGCCCCTGCTTTGTAATAACCCTCTGATTCAGCCACATAATTTATTCTGTCATTTGACCAATAATAGCCACCCGTATCATTATAAATAGGATAATTAGGAGGCGTTGTCACTATTTGTGAAATGGCACCGATCATCGTTCCGCTAAGCCTGGTTCTATCAATAGTGCCAAATACATTATTCAAAACATCAAATCTTTTATTTTTTGATATATAACGATAACTTCCATGAATATTCCCGCGTTTGTATTTTGTGTGCCCGGGTAAAACGGTAGTTTCTTCATGGTAGGTACCGCTCAACAACACCTTATGTTGATCACTTCCGAAAGAAACATTCAAACTACCTTTACTGGTTTCTGCTGTTCCTCCCATATACCAGCGCTGCCAATCTGTATAAGCCGTGGTATCCCACACGGTCAGGTCAGGAGCGGTAGAAGCATCAGCTTCAAGTCCGCTATTATGTAATCCATCCCGTCTTATCTGCAGGTATTGTTGTGTATTAAACATTGCAGGAAAATGTGATACTTTCCCCCACCCTTTACTTGTATTTAATGATACCCTTAATTGATTCTCCACTGCAGTTCTAGTGGTAATAAGAATCACTCCATTTGATCCTCTTGACCCATAAATAGCTGTCGCATCGGCATCCTTAAGCACTTCTATAGTTTCAATATTATCCGGATTAATCAGATTAAGCG
>CAZQIQ010000085.1:6765-12750 GCA_964593835.1 uncultured Chitinophagaceae bacterium | reverse complement strand
ACCAACTGAGCTATGCTCCCTTAATTGGGAGTGCAAAGATAGGGGTAGAACAGTTTCTCCCAAATTTTTTTTAAAGTTTTTTTTTATGCAGTACCAGACTGGGTTTCAGAGGATTATCCTCAAGAAATGGTCATGCCTCATGGATAAAAATACTGACTTGTTGAATTGAATATTGTTCTAAGTATTTCTCAAATTACCATGAGATAAGCTTTTAGCTTGCGAAAAAGCTTGCGAATTTTTTAGCTCGCAGTGCCCAAAATTTGGACATGGAATAAAAAATTATTCTGGATAAGCGGTATCCTGCAAAGAATAAAACCTATCCCTTAAAATCAGATTGTTTCAGGGTAGGTTATATAGAGATAGGTCATTGGGAATAGCATTACTGGAAAAGAACTGGCATTTTCAAAAACAAGTAGTAAAATCGTCAAATTCCAATCACAAAATTTATAATACTCTTCTAAAATTGTTCGTGTAAAAGGTGTCTCACAAAGGATTCAATATTTCGGCTAAAAATCAGGATTACCAAAATAGAATTTCCTGGGATAATTTAATAGATGTGTCTGTTTCAGAAAATGAATAACCGAAATAAAAGCAGCAATGCTGGTTTCCCCATAAAAGCTACAAGATATAAAGTGCAAAAATCATAGCTGTCAGGACCAAGCTCCAGAAAAGTAATCTTCTTCATGAAGATTTGAGAATATAGTCTGTTAATCAATACGCTTAACAGAAAGAAAGATATTCAAACTGCTCCTTTTTAAACTTGGAAAATCATATTGATTGTCTTCATGAGGATGGAAAAGACAGGAGATCATACCTCTCCTATCATGTTTTCAGCATGATTAAAGTAAAAAATGCTAAAAACGGGCACTGTAAAAGTTGATGCATTTAATTGTGATCGTCTTTCATGAGACTGTATGAAGTTCAGATATACAAAGTGCTTTCTGTCAATAACTGCAATTGTCAGCTTACCTACTATACATTATTGTTTTGAAGTCCAGCCATTAAATCGGGAGGGCTTAAAGAGCTTGCAAAATGACCCAGTGCTGTTGACTATCGATAGTCAGGTTTGCTATTTTGTAGCAAACAAATGGTATGAACATTTACTTAATATATGTTTTATTGGACTGGCGTTTGTTTAGCCGGGCATAATTTTTATTTTTGTGTATCCAAATATTGGTGTTATGGCTTACAATGTGAATTATGGAACCAAACAATTAGAAGAAGTAGATGTGCTGACTGCGCACGCCTATCCTTACTCGCTTATCGTTTGGAATGATGAGGTGAATACCTTTGAATGGGTGATAGAAACACTTGTGGATGTTTGCGGCCATACTACTGAACAGGCAGAGCAATGTGCTTATCTTATTCATTATAAAGGCAAATATGCTGTCAAAGATGGTGAATATGATGAGCTCAAACCTTTTTGCGATGCTATAACAGAACGCGGTATTGGCGCTACCATTGAATCTGCTGTCGAATAAAATGCCGCTATTTTCCCTTGATAATGAACTTGTTTTCCCCCCTGTTAGTTTCGCTGAACCTGATGGTTTATTAGCTATTGGAGGAGATCTTTCCACAGAAAGGCTACTGCTGGCCTATCATTCAGGCATTTTTCCCTGGTACGAAGGGGAAGATATACTCTGGTGGAGTCCGGATCCGAGATTCGTGATTTTTCCCGGTGAATTAATCATTAGTAAAAGCATGCAAAGGATTATACGGAAAAATACTTTCACCTTTTCTGTAAATAAGGCCTTCGAAAAAGTGATTGATCATTGTAAGAAAATAACGCGTAAAGAACAGGATGGAACCTGGATTACCGATGAAGTAAAAAAAGCTTATACTGAATTACATTATAAAGGTTATGCACATAGCGCTGAAGCCTGGCTGGATGGAGAGCTTGTAGGTGGGTTATATGGCATTAGGATAGGGAATGTTTTCTTTGGAGAAAGTATGTTTAGCCGGGTGAGTAATGCCAGCAAGTTTGCATTTATTAGTTATGTGCAACAATTGATAAAAGAAAATGTTCAATTAATCGATTGTCAGGTATACACTCCCCATCTGGAGAGTCTTGGAGCCAGAATGATTGACCGCGAATCATTTATAAGTTTTCTCCATCAGTATTTATCTGAAGAATAAACGCAATCGTTGGTGAATAATACATTTTAATGGAAAATTAATTCGTTACGAAATGAACGGATTGAGTTAATATTTGCTTCTGAAATTAGCTATACAAACAGCTGTCAATTAAATAAGGTATTCAGGATCCCTCAGCCACCTTATTTCATCTCTCATTTACTTTCGTATCTTCATCCGGATACCTTAATACATAAGCTTGTACATATAAAAATTCCAACAATGACAGAATACGAACAGCAATTAGCCTATTACAATTATTTGTTTAAAAAATACCGAAAAAAAATATTTATTGGTTTATTCTTATTAATTCTTGTGCTGACATCAGTACGAACAGTTGGACCAGAAGAAGAAGGAGTGGTTTTAAATCTGGGGCAATATAGCAGAACAGTTAATCCCGGATTAAATTTTATTATTCCATTTGGGATTGAAAAAATGGTAAAAATTCCTGTACAACGTCAGTTAAAACATGAATTTGGATTCAGGACTATAGGTGGATCATCTTCTCAATATTCAAATGCTGATTTTTCTATTGAAGCATCTATGTTAAGCGGAGATTTGAATATGGCTGATGTTGAGTGGGTTGTTCAGTATAGAATCGTTAACTCTTTTCAATACTTATTCCGTGTTAAAGATCCTGAAAGATCTTTAAGAGATATGTCTGAGTCGGCTATGCGTAAAACTGTAGGTGATCGTACCGTTAACGAAGTACTTACTATAGGGAGACAGGAAGTAGCTACGAATACAGAAGTTTTATTGCAAAAACTATGTGATGAGTACCAGAATGGTATACGTATTGATCAGGTAGTATTACAGGACGTTAATCCTCCCGCACTGGTTAAACCTTCTTTTAATGGTGTTAATCAGGCCCAGCAGGAAAGAGAAACCATGATTAATAGAGCTGAATCAGAATACAATAGTGTAATCCCAAGAGCCAGAGGAGAAGCAAAGGAAACTATTCAGTTAGCAGAAGCTTATGCGCTTAACAGGGTGAATGGAGCAACCGGTGACGCTTCTAAGTTTGAGGCATTATACACTGAGTATATTAAAGCTCCCGAAGTAACTAAGAAAAGAATATATCTGGAAACGATGGAAAGATTGCTTCCTAAAATTGGGAATAAAACTATTGCAGACGATAAGGGAAATAACGTGTTGCCATTATTAAATCTTGGTTCCAGGAAAAATTAAACAACCTATTTCTTTTATTGTATTCTCTGTAAAATTTTATTATAATGATTCAAACCAAACAATTAATATCTAGCGCTCTCCTATTCATCGCCATATTAACCATTTCAGGTTCTATGTTTATTCTTGATGAAACTGAGCAGGCTATCGTTACCCAATTTGGTAAACCAGTAGGTGAACCACGCGTTAAACCCGGAGTAAACTTTAAAGTTCCTTTTATTCAAAAGGTGAAGTTTTTTGATAAACGTTATTTAGCATGGGATGGTGATCCTAATCAGGTGCCGACAAAAGACAAAAAATTTATTTTTGTAGACACATATGCCAGGTGGCAAATCACTAATTCTTTGCAATTTTTTATTCGTCTGCGTGACGAACGGTCCGCTATTTCACGATTAGATGATATCATTGATGGTGAAACAAGAAATGCCGTCGCTGCTCATGAATTGCTTGATCTGGTTCGTTCTTCTAACCGTGAACCGGAAATTGGTGAAGACTTTTTAGAGCAGTTGGAAAATCTTGATTCTATTTCAGTGGGAAGAGATAAGATTGAATCACTGATTCTTGCAAAAGTCAATGAAAGAACTTCCGATCTTGGTATAAGAATACTGGATTTTCGGTTTAGAAGAATAAATTATGTGGACGAAGTAAGAAACCGTGTATATGATAGAATGGTGAGTGAAAGAAACAGGATTGCTGAACAGTTTAAATCAGAAGGTCAGGGTGAGGCACTAAAAATAAGAGGTAATAAGGAGCGTGATCTTGCACAAATTCAATCTTCCGCGATTAAAGATGCGCAAGTGATCAGGGGAAAAGCAGATGCTGAAGCTACTGCTATTTATTCTGCTGCTTATAATAAAAATAGTCAGTCAAGGGAATTGTACAGTTTTATTAAATCAATGGAAACATTGGAAAAATCACTTGATAGCAGTACAAATATTGTTTTAACAACCGATAATGAATTGTTTCGGTTTTTAAAGAAGCCCTAACTGTTTTTGTATCACAAATAATGTAAATCAAACATTAAGTCATGGTATGAAGTATTTATAGGAATTTAGGGTAAGTACTAATTCGTTACCTGATGAGGCTATATCAAAGGTTAAAATGAAGTCTAATAGTTGTTAGACTGTTTTTTGATAATTTAAACGGCTTGATTTCGGTGTATTACCGGACTCAAGCCGTTTAAGTTTTTGTTTTATCAGGGTAGATCTGATAGAGTAAAAATTTCGTTTGCGTGATTCCCGAGGCCTTCAGAATACTTTATACTTTTGCTGCTTCCTCGTTTCTTTAGCGCAGATACAATCTGGCTCTCTGTAAATTTTAAGCGTTTCATGTTATTTGATGATTGAAGTTAACAATTCAATTAATTGATAACTCTAACAATCATGGTCGAACTTCGGGTAAGCTTACAGTCTACTCTTCTCAAATTAAAATAAGAATATAGTCTATTGAGTCTGACAATGGAAAATAGGAAACTGATATTTTCAAAGGAAATATCACTAACTCAATAACACAAAAATCAGTGCGAGTAACGCAGGTAACCCCTGTTTAAAAAATATACTTTTTGAAGCAGTGAACGACCCGTATATAGCAGCAATCAACACACAACTCAAAAAGAATATGGCTATATTTTTTTGCCACTGCTGATCTGTAATAAATAAAGACCATATTAGTCCGGCTGCAAGAAAACCATTATATAAGCCCTGGTTAGCGGCTAAACTTTTTGTAGGCGTGAATAGATGCTCCGGAAAATTCCTGAATGTTTTTTTGCCTGTTGTTTCCCAGGCAAACATTTCTATCCATAGAATGTATAAATGTTCGAGTGCAACAATTCCTATTAAAATTAATGCTATAGTACCTGTTGTTCCTTCCATTGTTATTTTGTTATGTATAACCTTATCCTAATTGTTCAAAAAAATCATGCTGAAGGAGCTATGTTTTTAACTTTCTTATCTATTTCTGCCATGATCTTATCGTTTTTATCATCTGTATAAATACCATAACCATTTACTAAAACGCCTTTTAGATGATGTTTGTCAGAAGATATGGCATATACAATAGCCTGATCTCCGGGATCTGAACTCCCCTCAAAACGAAAATATCTGTCTACTGCAAAGTCATCCGGATCAATTTCCAATGAATTGTTATTGCAGACGATACAATTTTTCTGGAGGTTAAAATCAGTAGTATAACCTTCCGATTTTAATTTGTTGAGTATTTCTGTAAGTGTTGTTAGCGTATTCATACAATAAATTTATGGATGATTTTTAAGCGCCAGGAAATAATATTCAGGCTATTAACAAATCGTTTCTTAATGAATTTTATCTACTTAAAGATAGCTAAAAATGATGGAGTAGTTAAAAGTGAGAATATTCGCCCGACACTTCTTTGAGTGGCAGATTCGAATATTTAATAACATTAGAGATATTGAAAAATGTGAGGTGCGTCATCTGTAATTTATGCGTCGATCGGATAATGAGACTGTAGATAATAACAGTCAGATATTGAAAGATAAAGAGTTATTGATATGGTAGTTTATGCGGTCGCTGGCTAATAACATATTGCACTAAAAGATGATGATATTAAAAAAGAAAGAATAATCAACAAAGAGTAAACATTTAACGCGACGTCATTGGTTCGTCTTTCAGTCAGTTGTCGGTCTCTTTTGAC
>CAZQIQ010000085.1:0-6755 GCA_964593835.1 uncultured Chitinophagaceae bacterium | reverse complement strand
ATTAAAAAAGAAATCTTTAAACAGTATTAAATATCAGTTTTTTTCCGGGATTTTTTTGAGCATATTGATATACCAGTCCGCGGATATAATCGTTTTCAGGATAGATGCTCAGATATTCTTTTAATTCATCAATAGAATAAACAGGACTTTCTTCAGGCACATACCCCATTCCATAAAATTTTCCTTTTTCGATCAGCAAACATGTTTTCCCATTCTTGTCATAGCTTTCTTCCACCACGGCAAAAGTGGGTAGTAATTGTTGAAGATAATCTATCGCTTCCTCCACACGTTTGTTATAAGTAGAAGGAATGTCATCAAGGGTACGTTCCAACAAAAAATCAGTGTGTAATTGTTGTAATACCCGCTGACCTTCATGCAATACATTAAACGTATAATAGGATGGTAAATTGGGTTTCTTTTTTTCTATCACCAATTGATAATATCCTGATCTGTCTTCATACATATAGATACCATAAGTAAGCAAAACTGACTTCTGGCTCACATTGTATTTTGGCCAGTATTTTCTGATCTCAACATTTTCTAATACAAAAGCCATTAGTTCGGTACCGCATTGCTGATAAGTAATGCTATGGATATTTCTTAAAAACTCCTGTCGTTGTCTGCCCGCTCCATTATGTGTAAAATGGCTGCTTACCCTGTATTTAATATTTCTTGCCTTTCCTACATAAATAATTTTTCCCTTTTGGTCGTGAAAATAATATACCCCAGGACAATAAGGTAAAATGTCAATTTGTTCTTTAGGAAGATGAGGTGGAAGAGATTGTCCACCCGAACGTTTTTTCAGTAGTTTTTGAATATGATCAATGCCATTGTTGGCTAGAATATATTCAAATAAAGTGGCTGTAGCTTCGGCATCTCCTCCTGCCCTATGGCGATTGTTAATGTTTATACCAAAATGCCGACAAATATTTCCGAGACTATAGGATGCAAGAGAGGGAAAAACTTTGCGAGATAACCTGACTGTACAGAGTTTTTGTGTATTTAACGACAGTCCTTCGAGAGACAGATGATGCTTGAGAAAAGAATAATCGAAGTTAACATTATGCGCTACAAAAATCCTGTTATTGAGCTTCTCAAAAATATCGAGCGCCACCTCTGCAAAGTCTGGGGCATCTTTAACCATGTCATTATTAATTCCGGTAAGCGACTGAATGAAGTAAGGGATTGGTTTTGATGGCTTTATAAGAGTTTCGTAGTGGTCTGTAACAGTCGTGCCATCATGCAGCAGTATAGCTATTTCAGTAATATCATTTGCCGCAGCATATCCGCCTGTAGTTTCGATGTCAACAATAGCATACATTCCATGTAAAGTTAATACTGTTGCGGATTTCATCATTTCTCTGTGGAAAAATACCTTGCCCGTTTAATATGAAAATCTTAAATTTGTTCTGATCATCATCTGCTATCCTTCCCGAAAACTTTGTTGTAACTCGTTACCCGAGGCTTGTGTAATTTTTGTATTCACATAAACTCGTTAGTTATGAAAAAAGATAATCAACAGCATCCAATGAGCGAAAATGCTGCTACTGCACTTTGGGCAGGTGGCTTTTTAGGTTTTATTATGCTGCTTTCATACCTCTACTGGTTCGCATAAATCAGCATATAAAATTTGATGTACCGGCATGTTATACGTCCCGGTACATTTTTGTGTACTTACATGTATATTTGCGCTCTTATGGAGCTGCCAAAAAATTACGATCCCTCAGTTACAGAAGATAAATGGAACAGGCATTGGAAAGAAAAAGAATATTTCAATAGTGTTCCTGATTCCCGTTCACCATTTACTATAGTTATTCCTCCACCAAATGTTACCGGAGTATTGCACATGGGGCATACCCTTAATGAAACGGTACAGGATATTCTTGTCAGAAGAGCAAGGATGAGTGGATATAATGCCTGCTGGGTTCCTGGCAGCGACCATGCTTCTATTGCCACTGAAGCCAGAGTGGTTGATATGCTGAAGAAGGAAAAGAATATTGAAAAGTCTCAACTCACCCGCGAAGAATTTTTGAGTTATGCTTTTGAATGGAAAGAGAAATACGGCGGTATTATTTATCACCAGTTTGAAAAATTGGGTTGTAGCGTAGATTGGAAAAGAGTTTCTTTTACTATGGATGCCGATTATTATCGTGCAGTAATCAAAGTATTTATAGATCTGTATAAGAAAGGATTAATCTATCGTGGTGCGAGAATGATCAACTGGGATCCTTTAGCTAAAACAGCATTAAGTGATGAAGAGGTAGAACATAAGGATTTGCAGGGAAGATTATTTTATGTAAAGTATTTTATTGTTGATAGTCCCGATGCAGATATTACCGCTTTAACCAATGATTCTCCACATGTTGTTATCGCTACACAACGTCCAGAAACGATCATGGGTGATACTGCAGTATGTGTGCATCCTACCGATGAGCGATACCTTTCTTTTCATGGTAAGTATGCAGTCGTTCCATTTGTTGACAGGGTTGTTCCGGTGATCACCGACGATTATATTGATCCAGCTTTTGGAACCGGCGTGCTAAAGGTTACTCCGGCGCATGATATTAACGATTATAATCTCGGACTGAAACATCATCTTGAAATCTTTGATACGCTTAACGACGATGGCACGCTGAGTGCTGCTGCAGGTAAGTTTGCAGGACTGGAAAGGTTTGAGGGCAGAAAAAAAGTTGTATCTGCATTACAGGAAGAAGGTTTGCTGGTGAAAGAAGAAGAATATGCTACAAGAGCCGGATTTAGTCAGCGCACAAATTGTATTGTAGAACCCAAAATATCTACTCAGTGGTTTGTGTCGATGTCCTCTCTGGCAGAGAAAGCGCTCCAGCCAGTTCTGGAAGGAAAAATAAAAATCCATCCGGAAGAAAGGTTTTTAAATACTTATAAATACTGGTTATCTAATATCAAAGACTGGTGTATCAGCCGGCAATTATGGTGGGGACAGCGTATTCCGGCATGGTATGCGCCAGACGGAAGTTTTGTGGTGGCAGAGTCCAGAGAAGATGCTTATCAGCAATTGGCATCCACAGGAATAAGCATAGAAGATATTAAACAGGACGAAGATGTGCTGGATACCTGGTTTTCTTCCTGGTTATGGCCAATGGAAGTGTTTAAAGGCATAACGGATCCGGATAATAAAGATTTTGCTTACTACTATCCTACTTCTGTACTGGTTACCGGACAGGATATCATTTTTTTCTGGGTGGCCCGTATGATTATGGCCGGAATGGAATACAAACAGGAAATACCTTTTAAAGATGTGTATTTCACTGGTATGGTTCGTGATAAGCTTGGAAGGAAGATGAGTAAGAGTTTGGGTAATTCTCCCGATCTTCTACAGTTGATTGATAAATACGGTGCTGACGCGGTTAGATTCGGAATCATGATTTCTGCTCCTGCAGGTAATGATTTACTATTTGATGAATCTTCTCCTGAGCAGGGTTATCAGTTTTATAATAAGCTATGGAATGCGCTTAAACTCATCAAAATGTGGAAGGCCAAACTGGATGAGCCCGGTCATGCAGCTACTGAAGGTAGCGGACAGGACGCTCTTCTGGTAATGGACGTTTCTGGTTTTTCAGGCACTGTTGATATCCGCGAAGAAGGAGATGTGTATAGCAGATCTGTTAAAAATGATTTTGCTGTTAAATGGTTTAGGAATAGATTAATTGAGGCGAGAATTCAACTTGAAAAACAGTTTGAAGAATTTAAATTAAGTGAAGCGCTTAAAACTGTCTATTCCCTGATATGGGATGACTTTTGCAGTTGGTATCTTGAGTGGGTAAAACCTGCATATGGTCAATCAATTGAACCCGCTGTGTATCGGCACACTATAGGATTTTTCAGCGAACTCATGCAATTGCTTCATCCGTTTATGCCTTTTATTACCGAAGAAATCTATCATTTATTAGCAGAAAGAAATGATGATATTACGGTTAAGCAATTTGAGGCTATCGGTACACCAAATGAAGAAATATTAAATGCCGGCACTCTATTAAAAGAAGTCATTACAGGGTTACGTGATGCGCGGAATAAAGTAAATCTAAAGCAGAAAGAAGAGGTTAAACTGTACGTTATTACTGAAAATCAGGATCTCTATCAGTCGTTTTATCATATTCTTTCCAAACAGGTGAATGCAAATGCTATCGCGTTTAATACAGAAGCTTTAGGCCATAATATTTCTGTAATTATAGGAAAGGATAAATTTTTTATTGAAACCGCTGAAGAGATAGATAATACCCAGCAGAAAGAAGGTTTGTTGAAGGAGTTAAAATATCTGGAAGGGTTTCTTGAGTCGGTGGATAAAAAATTAAACAATGAAAGGTTTATGCAAAATGCAAAACCGGAAATTATAACACTGGAACAAAAAAAACGTTCAGATGCAGAAGCTAAAATTAACGTGATTAAAGAAACGCTGGCAAATTTGTAAAATGTATTCTTCTATAGAAATAATCGAGCATCATTATTTTGATTATTTAGTAAATGCTCAACATGTTTAAAAACAAATGGTCTGATTTCAGTGTAATAACCGGATCAGGCCATTTGTTTTTTTGCGCAACAGGTGATAGGAGGCTAATTTCTACGTACAAAAAATAGCATCAAAATTATCTACACCCCTCTCTTTGAATAATATATCTTAAATGTAATATGTGACTCGTTGTTAGGGGTACCTCTATCTTTTATATACTCATATACATTTGATGATGATTTAGAGACAAATCATGAAGTTTTTAATCATCCATAAGCAACCAACTGCTTGTCTGCAAGCGAGAAGCAATTACTTTTAGATTGTACTGACAGAGTTATATAGCGCTGATATAAAATACTTGTCTGTTGTTTTATTTTACAACAGCGTTCTTTATTGTACATCTGGATTGGTTGCTTTATGTAAAGCTTTGAGGGTTTAACTCATTTTCCAGCTTTCCGGTCACATTATAATAAATATTAAGGAAAGACAATATCTTTGCGATGCCTTGGTTCCCAATAAAATGGGATGAATAGGGAATCCGGTCTTCAGTATCTGGAGGAGTCCGGAGCTGACCCGCAGCTGTAAGTTCTGTTAACCGAAGCCTGAATAGTCACTGTATATTTTGATACGGGAAGACGGTGGAGGGGAACAAGCCAGAAGACCTGCCAGGCATTATACTTAATTCATCACTTTCGGGAGCAAAGTATGAAGTAGCATTTGTTTCCGTAAGGTGCATTAAGTATTGTATATTGTTTTTTATACTTATAATCCGAAAATTCTGCACCATGCTGAAAAATTTTTCTTTTAAAGCCAGTTCCTTTATTATTCTTTCATTGTTGTTAGGGGTATTGATGAATTCCTGTAAAAAAGGTGATTACAAGAATGACATGCCTATCGTGTACGATGAAGGAGCCAACCGTATTGACACAATTCTTGTCGGCCAGGCATTTACTATTCATCCACAAATGACGGGTCGTTATAATGCCTCCTATCAATGGTTTCTGAACGAAGAATTAGTAAGCACTGATTCCGTTTTTTCATTCACACCTGCTGCCGTAGGGGATTACAAAGTCGTGTATTTTGTAACTAATTCCCTTGGAGCAAAAAGGATAGAATACAATATTTATGCAAAGCTGCTGTATGAGAACGGTATATTTCTGATTAATGAAGGTTGGTTCGGAAATGAAAAAGGAAGCATTAACTTTTTTAGATATGATACAGATTCCATAGCCCATAAAGTGTTTGCACTAGAAAATCCCGGTAAGGAATTAGGTACAACTACACAGTTTGGAACTATATTTAACGACCATTTATATATCGTTTCCCAACAGGGACCTCTTGTGGTGGCTAACGCTTCCACACTGAAGGAAACCGGAAGAATTGAATCTTTACCTGCCGGCGGACGTTCCTTTACAGGTCTTGATAACTCCACCGGTTTGTTAAGTACGGCTGATGGTATATATCCTGTAAATCTTACATCGTTAACAGTAGGCGAAAAAATTGCTACTGTAACCGGACAGGTGGGTACAATTAAAAAAGAAGGCAATTATGTTTTTGCGATTACGGAAGACAAAGGACTGGTAGCCTTAAATGCTGCTGATTATTCTGTTGCACTAGAAATTCCCGGAATGACTCATGGATTGGTAAAAACAGCCAACGGGCATTTATGGGTGGCCGGACAATCCTCTCTGTTTGAAATTAATCCTACTTCTTTGGATACTACTGAAACAATAATTCCTTTCGCGCTGGCTAATCCCTGGTTCGCATGGAATATTGGTACTGTAACTGCTTCAACCACAGAGAATGTTGTATATATAGGAAAGACTAATTCATGGGGATCAGAAGGAACAGAAATATTTAAATATGTACCAGGTGATGCCAGCTCACTTGACGCTCCATTTATTACACTTCCAGGCGGCAAAGAGTTTTATGGAGCCGGTGTTCAGTATAATCCATTAAAAAATGAATTGGTGGTAACTGCAATACAATCAGGTTACGGAGATAATTATTCATTTAACAGTCTTTATTTCTACGACCCGTCAAGCGCATCACTTAAGAATACAATTAACTATCAATACTATTACTTCCCTGGGATGATGGTATTTAATTAATCATGTCCTGGCACTGTCGGAGTATACTATACTTTTTATGCATAACGGGTTTGTTGCTCGTTATGCATAAAAAAAATTACGCTCAGCATACTGACTCTCTGAAAATAGAATTGCTCAACGAAGTCACATTCAAATACATTCAGGCGCTAAAACTTTCC
>CAZQIQ010000084.1:0-12811 GCA_964593835.1 uncultured Chitinophagaceae bacterium | reverse complement strand
CTCCTAATTTTTGGAATCATGTTCGCAATAGTAAAAATAGCCGGTCAGCAATTCAGAGTTCAGAAGGATCAAACATTATACGTTCCTCATCAGGGGGGACAGGCAGGTGATGCCTTAGAGTTTGGCGATGTTTTGTTGACAGGAGTAAACGGCAGTGTTGTTGTAGGTACAGCAACAAAAGCTACAGTTAAAGCAGAGATCGTTGATCATGTTCTGGGTGATAAAGTGATCGCTTTTAAAATGAAAAGAAGAAAAGGTTTCCGTAAAAAACATGGTCACCGCACAAAGTACACTCAGATTAAGATCAGTGATATTATTGCTTAATTTTTTCAACCATTAATTTCTTAAGACATGGCACATAAAAAAGGTGAAGGATCCGTAAAGAATGGTCGCGATTCCCAAAGCAAACGCCTGGGAGTTAAAATATATGGTGGACAACCTGCTATATCAGGTAACATTATTGTACGTCAGCGTGGTACTGTATATCATCCCGGTAAAAATGTTGGAGTAGGCAGAGACTATACATTGTTTGCATTAGCTGATGGCGTTGTTGAATTTAGAAAAAGCCGCGATCAAAAAACTATCGTAAGCGTACAAAGTATCTAAAATCTACTATCGCTCTTTAAGGTTTTCATTCTATATTTCCAAACAATGTGAAAAAAAATTTGGTGGATAAAAATAAGTTTCTATTTTTATGATAGAATTTTATTTTACTAACCGTTAAATTCACAAAAATGGCAACAAAGAAAAAAGCAGCTCCAAAGAAAAAAGCTGCCAAGAAAGCCGTAAAAAAAGCTGCTCCTAAAAAGAAAGTAGCTAAAAAAGCAGTTAAGAAAGTAGCTAAAAAAGCAGCTCCAAAGAAAAAAGCTGCTAAGAAAGTGGCTAAGAAAAAATAATTTTCTTTTTATAGAAAATATTAAGTCCTCCCTTAAAGAGGACTTTTTCATTTATAGTACTTTTCATCAAATGCTTTTCTTCTCCACATTACACTAGCAGTGATTTTCATCCGATTAATCCGACACTGTAATGCAGCAAACTCCGAGAAGCTGTAAACACAAACGAAAACGATACAGTAATCAATCGAACATCATAATGCAGTAAACCCGACAAATATTCATAACTCAGAAATGAATGTTCAGGCATGAAATGTAAAAAATCAGCAAAGTTCAAATTCGTATTTCATGGTAAAGCGAAACGAGTGTAGCCGTTATGAAACGTGTTGAACAAAGGTCATTCGTGAGCAATATTTTACGATGGGAAAACATAATTATTTATGTGCTCCCGGGAGTAATCATACTACCTTTTATAAAGAACTGACTCTAAAGTAATAACTGTCCGAAGTCTTATTCTTTTAAAGACCTCTGTGCTTCGAAATAATTTTGCCATATGGACCAGCAGGTTAAAATATTTTTTTTCAATAGACATTCTATCAATTTACCCTACAAAAGATCAGGTAGATGAAGCGTTATATCATATACTCTCTCCTGCTATTACGACTCACTAAAAAGAAAAGATTTTTACAGTCAACATATTTCTACATTTGTTAAATGGTAGCGCCAGATAATTACTCCATAGCACAACAGTTTTCTTTATTGGCAAAGCTGATGGACATCCACAGAGAAAATCCATTTAAATCAAAGTCCTATGCTGCTGCCGCATTTAATATAGAGAAGTTACCCTTTGCACTATCAGCACTTCCCCCGGATCAACTATTTACTGTTAAAGGAATTGGAGAATCAACAGCCAGAAAAATAATTGAAATTCTGGAATCAGGTCGTCTCAAAGCCCTTGAGGAATTGATGAATAAAACCCCTGCCGGTGTAATAGATATGTTATCCATAAAGGGTATCGGACCAAAAAAAATTGCTGTTATCTGGAAAGAGATGGAAATTGAATCGCCCGGAGAATTATTATATGCCTGTACAGAAAACAGGCTTACACGATATAAAGGTTTTGGCGAAAAAACACAACAAAGCATTCAGGAATCCATACAGTTCTTTTTAAAAAGCCAGGGACAATATCTGTATGCTGAAATAGAAAATTATGCTATTCAACTTGACAGACAGTTTAACAATGCTTTTCCCG
Source organism: uncultured Chitinophagaceae bacterium (assembly GCA_964593835.1). Taxonomy (GTDB): domain Bacteria; phylum Bacteroidota; class Bacteroidia; order Chitinophagales; family Chitinophagaceae; genus Flavitalea. The sequence continues at coordinate 10,726 of CAZQIQ010000084.1, read as the reverse complement.
AAAAGATTTTTGAAATTACAGGAGCTTTTAAAAGAAGGGCAATAATTATTGAAAAACTGGAGTGGGTAAGCAATGTGGATATTGAAGCGCTCAGGGGTTATTTTTTAAAGAATGGCTATACCGAAGAAGAATCTCTAGCAGAAAGTATTTCTTTTCGAACACCCGAAAAAATACTCATCACGATCAATTCAAAACCCACCTCCCTCCTTCATCTTACCGCTTTTGAAAATGCTTCGACCGAAGAATTTTTACAGGAATGGCATAAACGTTATCCTAAAGATGATTTTTCTTATAGCAATGAAGAAGAAATATTTTCTTCAAAAAACATACAATTGATTCCCGCTTTTCTAAGGGAAAAAGCCAGTATTATTGAGAAGGCTTTGACGGAAGATTTTTCATTAATTATTCAACCAACAGATATAAAAGGAATTATTCACAGTCATAGTGTATGGAGCGATGGGTCTAACACCATTGAAGAAATGGCAAAAGCATGTATCAGCAGCGGACTTGAATATCTCGTCATTAGTGACCACAGTAAATCAGCTGCTTATGCGAATGGCTTATCCATTGAAAGAATAAAAGAACAACACAGGGAAATTGACCAGCTCAATCAACAGTTTTATCCATTTACCATCTTTAAAAGTATAGAAGCAGATATACTGAGCGACGGATCATTGGATTACCCGGATAATATTCTTTCTACGTTTGATCTGGTAATAGCGTCTGTTCACTCTAATCTCAAAATGAACGAAGAAAAGGCAATGCTCAGATTATTAACTGCTATCAAAAATCCGTATACTACAATTCTGGGACATATGACAGGACGGTTATTATTAAGCAGGCCGGGCTATCCAATCGATCATAAGAAAATCATTGATACCTGTGCAGAACATAACGTAGTCATAGAAATAAATGCCAATCCCCGACGACTCGATATGGGATGGGAATGGGTTGATTATGCAATGGAGAAAAATGTTTTATTATCAATCAATCCGGATGCGCACGAGATAAGCGAATACGACAATAATAAATATGGAGTATATGCAGCACAAAAAGGAGGACTTCAGGCAAAACAAAATCTCAGTTCATTTTCCTTAAAAGATTTTAATGAGTTCCTCTCAGCAAAGGAAGCCTTACGTAAAAAATAGAACCTTCATTCTCTATCGTTTCAAACCAGATTTCACCCTGTGCCTGCTCGACAATACTTTTACTCATCGCCAATCCTAAACCCGTACCAGAACTCTTAGTCGTAAAATTAGGCATGAATATTTTATCTCTTGTTTCAATCGGAACACCGCCACCATTATCCTGAATACTGATTAATATGTTATCCAATTCTATCTCTTCTCGCACTTTGATCAATCTGTTATCTTTATTTTGAGGCGCTTCAATGGCATTTTGCATAAGGTTGGTGAACAATCTGTTTAACTGTGTTTTATCTGCAAATAATAATACTCGTTGTGTAACAGGATACCATGACAGACTAACATTCTCCAGTGTTCCATACAAAGAAGAGAGAGAATGCATAAGTTCATGTAAGTCAAAAACCTCATTTCTGGGATTGCCTATATTAGCAAATTGGGAAAAGTCGGATGCAATCTTCGACAAATGATCTATTTGTTCTACCAGTGTTTTAGCAACATTAGTAGTCATTTCTTTTACATTACCTGAATTATTATCAATGGCTTTCTGCAAATACTGTATACTCAGTTTCATAGGTGTCAATGGATTTTTGATCTCATGCGCAACTTGTCTGGCCATCTGTCGCCACGCTCCCTCCCTTTCACTTTTTGCAAGGGCTTCAGCACTTTCATCAAGCTTGTGAACCATTTTATTATATTCTTTTACAAGCTCACCTATTTCATCATTACGATGCCATTCAATCTCCTGATTGGTTTTCTGCAAATTGATATCCCTCATTTTTTGACCGATAAGCGTAAATGAATGAGTGATACGATTTGTAATGAATAATGCTATGGCACCTGCAATAAGAAATATAAATGCATTAAGATTGATAATAGTCACAAGAAAGTTGGAAATTTCCTGTTTCAATTCACCTTGTGTACTGTAAGACGGAATATTCAGATATGCATAAGCCTGCCCCTGATCATCACGTATTGGACAATATACGCTTACATAATCCACCTTACCCATCTCTTCATCTGCCACAAACTGAATAGCTTTTTTTGTATTAAGGTGATAAAAAGCCAATGGGTTCATCTTTTCACTTAATACACCTTTATTATAAATTAAAGGATTAGAAGATACTCTGAGCGTACCTGAAGTATCATAAAGGTTTACATCTGTACCATGAATTTCAGATATTTCCTGCATCAGTTCTTCCACTTCATGGCTGGCTCCTGTTTCGAATAATAAAATCCCATTATTAAATGAATTCCGATCGGCCAGTTGACTTTCTACCTCATTCACCATAATCTGAATAGCTCTGCTCAGTTTATCCTGATTATTTCGATCGTATCTTTTAATAAAAAACAGGATAGTAGCAAAACCAATCACTATAAAAGATAGCAAGTTGACTAATAATAAAGTACTGTGAATTTGTGATCGTATACTAAACTGTAAATATTCTGCAATCACTCCCTTTTTAAATCTTGATTTAACAAGAAATGCAGTAGTCCTGTATATAAATAACAATAAAATAAAAGTGCTGAAAAGATAAGAAAACAGCGTTATTCCTTCTATAAAGGAATTATCTTTTTTTGCTATGATCACTACTTTATCAGATGATGCTCTATACCACAGTTCTTCAAAATCTTTGTTTTTGCGTGTTTCAAACTCAAACTTAGGTACTTGCTCTTGCGACAATCTTGTTGGAAAAGGATAATCGTTATAATAATTAACGAGATCAAGTTTACTATATACTCCATAATAATAGCCGGGAGAATATTCGGGTACTAACTCTTTGGTTTGCCTGAATAGCTCAGGAGTCAGAGCATCGCTTTTGTAACGTTTGGGCTCCGATAGAACAAAAAAGTATCCGGTATTAACACCAAAAGAGTCTACAACGTCTTTTCTGTATATATAGGAAAACTTATCAAACGATTTTTCGAAATAACGCAAATCTGCAATGGTAGTCTGCTTTCCCTGTATTCTGAAAATAGTATTTAAAGTATCGAAGGAAACAGGCGTTTCATTATAAAGTGGTTTTTCAGAAGCATCAAAAGTAAAGATTTGCGTATCGTACTTATCCAGATAAGCGCTAAAGCTTTTTTTCAGGATACTGTCTTTCAGATCTATATTCCCTTCTTCAGTTTTAAATCTATTGAAATTACGTTGTAAAAATTCCTGATCGAAATAAGTAAGCGCAATGCTCAACAATCGCTCGCTCGAAGGATCTGCGCGTAGAGAAAGCTTTTCAGCAAAAGACCTGCGTTGCTCCAGTTCTATCTTCTTATTCTCAAAAATGATGACCCCGGTAATAGAAAACGAAAAAACGAACAACCAGAACAACACTTCTGAAATATTTAATCTGCTATTAATGCCTGAAAATATTTTCTGCTGCATGGTAAGAATGTAAAAAACAAGCCATAACAACACATAAATATTCAGTTCAAGCACTGCTGTATTCCTTGTAAAAGTAAGTATGGCAAGGCCTACGAACATAGTCATAATAATAACCATGTAAATAGAACCTCTGCTTAACGGCTTTAATATGTTCAACAAGGTTTGAGAGAAGAAAAAGTAGGAAAGGGATAAAGTACCTAATATTAAAAATCCGATAAAACTATACTGTGTAAGACTGAAAAAATTAGTAACGTTAAAAGATATCTGGGCATCGGAAACAAGACTTTGCAGAATATCAGCGAAAATAAAAGTTACAGAGACCAACACAATAATCAGAAAAGATAAACAAAGCAGATTAAGCCAGTCGGGTATTATAGGCTTAAAGGTGTCGGCAGGTAATCTTCTGCTGATAAACAACATAACCCAGCAAAACAATATACTATTAATCATCAGGTCGCCTAAAGAACTAAAAACAAAACTTGAACTATATATGGAAGGATCAAAAAGTTCAAACTGTCGCAGATCGAGCAAACTTGGATAATAATATGTGATTAACCGCATGAACACAATCATTCCTGCTAAATACATTGTTGCAGGCAATAACCCGTAGCTGTTATTATAGTACTGAGCGGTTTGATGTATATAAATGAATAAAAAAAACAATCCAAGTAAAATAACCGACCATGTCCACCAACTGCCCTGATGGGATGTAGGTATTATCTTTTGCAGATAAAAAAGCAGGTTACCATAAGAACTTTTGATAGGGTATTCAGTAGGTTGAAAACTAATATCCACACGTCTGACAGCCTCAGGATAGCTAGCAAATTCTTTTTGAAGATTTTCAATTTCAACAAAGTACTTATACATAACAGGCAATAAGCCTTCCAGAGAAATATAACTACCATCAGATAAATGAACAATCTTACTCGTATGAACATACAAACCATTACTCAACCTCACCATTCTGCTGGCGTCAGTCTCATTCATTATATTAATTGGAGGGAGCGCTTTCTGACTGTTCCAGTACAGTAATTTATGTTCTATACTGGTATCTCTGCTGTATATAAAAAACAGATAACCTTTTTCCTTATCGGAATTTTTTTGCAATGTGGCTTCATCAAAAGTTCTATTAATCAGGCTTAACAAAAGCGAAGTATCTTTTGCTAATTTTCTGAAATTATTTTCCTTATTAATGATATCTTTTTGGATGAGACCTGCGTAATAAGGAGAAGATGTACTGTTTAGAATGAACTGATTAACAACAAATGCCAGCAACAACAAACCTATTGCTACTGCCAGCAAATAAACCCTTCGGCCACCCAACTTATTCAGCCATTCTTTCAATGAGTAGGATTTTGTTTTTTAATACTATTCCATAATTCATCCATTTCTTCCAGAGTCATTTCTGCAAGAATTTTGCCTTCCTTACCAGCCAATTCTTCCATCCGGGTAAACCGCGAAATAAATTTATTATTTGTTCTGCTTAATGAATTTTCAGGATCAATCTTCAAAAACCGTGCGTAATTAATCAACGAAAACAATACATCACCAAACTCATCCTCCATCTTATCGTGATTTTCGTCGTTGATAGCTTCCTTAAGTTCACCTATTTCTTCTTCTACTTTATCCCATACCTGCGTACTATTCTCCCATTCAAATCCTACCTGCCTGGCTTTTTCCTGCAGCCGCACAGCTTTCACCAATGCAGGTAATGAGCCTGGAACACCACTTAAAACGGATGTTTTTCCTTCCTTTAACTTTAATTTCTGCCAGTTTCTTTTTACCTCTTCCTCATCTTCGACTATTGCATCTCCATATATGTGCGGATGCCTGTTAATCAGCTTTTCACTCACCGCATTCATTACTCCTGATATATCGAACTGTTCCTGTTCACTGGCAATTTTTGAATAAAACAAAATATGCAGCAGCAGATCGCCAAGCTCCTCCTTTATGCCTTTCCAATCGTTTTGTGTAATGGCATCAGTAAGCTCATAGAGTTCCTCTATAGTTTGTGACCGTAGAGAGTGAATAGTTTGCTTACGATCCCAGGGACACTTTTCCCGGAGTTCATCCATAATTCCTTTTAATCGTATAAAAGCAGATTGTACTGCCTGATCATTCTGCTGTTTCACTATAAATTTTGACTAAAAATACGCAATAGACTGCTTTAGAAATAGAAAAAGAAAGATATTCGCAGGATATGCTATACCGACCACTTTTCCTGATCCTTCTCCTGTTCAGCGGACATGCTACCATTTTTGCACAATACTTTTACAGGGATATCCTTATCACTAACGAAACTATTGAAAAACTTAAAAGAATTAAATCGGCAAACATAAAAACAGTTCGCCTGCAAAGCTTCGAAAACGATGGTTCTCCAACCGAAGGTTTTAAGGGGCAACAGACAGTAAATCGTAATTATACCCAAATGATTACAGTGTTAAGTAGCATGCTCAATGGTAGCTCTTCGCTTATTAGTCATTTTAATAATGAAGGCTTATTAATAAAAACAGTCGACTCGACAGACGGCGCATCCAGCACAACAACCTATACATATGCTGAAAACAAAAAAATTGGCAGTATTACTAATATAGCGAGGTCCTTTCGGCATGATTCTGATAAAGAGGAACATATATGGACCTTCGGATTAGAAGGAAAACCGGTAAGGCTTTTAAGAATCAAAAATGAAAAGGATACTATATTTACCAGTTTTATACTGGACGATCAAAATAATGTAGTAGAAGAAAATAGTGTCAGAAACGGAGAGAAACTCCCTTCTGTTTTCTATTATTATGATCAATTGAACAGACTGACAGATATTGTTACGTATAATAAAAAAGCTAACAGACTCTTACCTATATATGTATTTGAGTATAATAGTAACAATTTGATTGAATCCATGATTGTAGTACCTGAGGGAAGTGACGATTATCAGAAATGGGTATACAACTACAATGACAAAGGATTAAAAACAAAAGAGAGCTGTTATAATAAAAAGAAACGTTTATTGGGAACAGTTGAATATTCTTATCAGTAAGCGTATTGATTACCCTTTAACATTCAGCAAGGACTAACGCACACTATTAATATTTCTTCAGGCCTGACATTAACGGTTTTTCAGAACTTTGGGGGTATATCTGTTATTCATTGTCCATATTTCTCTTCATTAAGACATTACCTCATCGGCCAGATAAAGAATAGATTCGTAGTTTTTCTTCACTGCTTCTGTCAAAGCCATTTCACAGGTTTTTGTAGATGAGTAGTATCCGTCATATTCATTATTCATCACTTCTGTAGCCTCTGGCAAAGTGGCTGAATGCGTAAGTTCGGGAAATAAAAATCCCCTATCACCCGCCATACCACAACAACCTGCATTTTTAGGAACAGTTACTTTTTCAGCAAAATGATTCGCTATTTTAACAAACTTTCCCTGCGTCCCCATTTTTTGCAATGAACAAACAGGGTGTAATACAATATTGCCACGTTTGTTTACCTGAATATTGCGGGTGAGAATAAGCTCATACAGATAATCAACACTATCCATAATTTTTAATACTTCAAATCTTTCTTTGTTGACAGGATTTAACGCATGTTTCAGATTATGCAATGTATAAGCGCATGAGCTAACATCAATCACAACAGGCAAAGCGCCATCATTTGTCCATTTCCATAGTTTCTCAATAATTTCATTTGCCGTATGCTGGTAAGCTGCTGCAAAACCTTTTGAAGAAAATATTTGTCCGCAACAACTTCCTTTAACATCATCAGGAATCTTAACCGTAACGCCTGCCTTTTGTGAAACACTGATCAGCGTTTCCATTATATTCTTTTTACTCCCTATCCCCTTTCCCATTAGTCTGGATATACAAGCAGGAAAGTAAACAATCTCAGCAGTAGATGATCCTGTTTTAGGTAATGAAGGTGTCGACTGTAATTGGTTTGACCAAAGCGGAAAAGAAGGAATTACTTTCCTAACTCCTTTTGTTATATTTACCATTGCTTTATTGCCGAGTAAATTATTAATACCTCTTCCGGTATTTAATCCCCATCCGGCTAAAAGCTCAACTGCTTTAAAGTTTTTAGCTACTGATAAAGCTATCTTATTTGAAAATTCATTATGATTTTCTCTTCTTAGTCTTTTAACAAGATCCCCGGTATTTATATAAACCGGACAAGCTGTAGCACATAGTCCATCAACCGCACAGGTATCCAGTCCATCGTACTGAAAATCTTTCAGCAAAAGATCATGTTTTTGTTTTTGGCCGGTTTCTTTTAGTTTTTTCAGCTCTCTGCGAATAACAATCCTTCGACGAGGCGTGGCTGTTAGATCTCTACTGGGACATTTATGTTCACAATAGCCACACTCAATACATTTATCTACTTCCTCCTCTACTGTTGGTAATTCTTTTAAATTCTTTATATGAGCATTTGGATCATTATTAATGATTACACCGGGATTAAGCAGGTTATCAGGGTCTATACATTGTTTCAATCTTTTCATGATAGCATAAGCATCACTTCCCCATTCAGTTTCGACAAAAGGAGCAATATTTCTCCCTGTTCCATGCTCTGCTTTTAAAGCCCCATCATATTTATTCACTACCAATTCAACAACGTCTTTCAGGAATTCATCATACTGCTCTATTTCAGCAGGATTATTAAACGATGGCGTAATCACAAAATGAATATTCCCATCTTTCGCATGTCCGAAAATGATAGCATTATCATATTCATACTCAACAAATAATTGTTGAAGTTCAACAATTGCATCCCCAAGTTTTTCTACCGGAAAAGCAACATCTTCCAGCACAACTGTAGTTCCGCTTTTCCTTACTGCTCCCACTGCAGGAAACAGTCCCTTACGTACTTTCCACAAAAATGCCTGTTCTTCATCGTCAGCAGTAAATACCGGAGGAGTGATCATAGAAAGGTTATGTGCCGAGGCAAGAAAGGCATCAACCTTAGACTGCAACAATTCCGGAGAGTTTTCCTGAAACTCTATCAGCAATGCAGCCGCCAGCGGAGGAAGCGTCTTTACAATGGCAGGCATTCCCGGCATCATCTCTACAGAACGCAGTGAAGCTCTGTCCATTAATTCAACAGCTTCTGCACCTGCTATTTTCAACGGTACAATAGCCTGACAGGCAGCATATATATCAGGGAAATAAAGCAACGCTGTCGATTTGTACTGAAAATCAGGAACTGTATTTAATACAGCTTCTGCAATAAATGCCAATGTTCCTTCTGCACCAATCAACAGATGAGCTAATATATCAAGCGGATGTTCATAATCAATGAATGAATTGATCGAATAACCAACAGTATTTTTAGTGATGTATTTTTTTCTTATCCTGCTAAATAATTCAGGATTTACCAAAACCTCTTCTCTTATACTTTTTAATTCCTTAAATATTTCCGGGCACTCACGTTCGAATCTTTCAAAATCATCTTTATGCTCAGTATTAAAGGTTTTGCCATCGGGCAAAATAAAGCGTATATATTTTGTAGTATGATAAGCGTTCAGCGATACCCCACAACACATTCCACTGGAGTTGTTAGATAATATTCCTCCCATCATCGCAGCGGTAATACTTGAGGGATCCGGACCTATTTTCTTTTTATGTTTATAGAGATAGGCATTTACCATCGCACCGGTAATTCCGGGTTGAACTCTGACCAACTCAGCATTATTTTCTACGGCAAGGCGATTCCAATACTGACTTAAATCAACAAGTATTCCGTCAGTGATTGACTGACCAGCCAAACTAGTGCCACCGGTTCTAAATACCAGTGGCACTTTTTGTTCATGAGAAAAATTAAAAAGATGAATGATTTCCTGTTCTGAAACGGGTTTTACTACTGCTTTAGGTAACAAAAAATAAAACCCTGCGTCTGCTCCATAGGAAACCAGGTCTATATATCTAGTTTTAATGCGTTCAGCAGGAATTATTCTGGCAAGACTTTCTTCAAAACGCATCATGTTTAATTAACTATTCAATTTAATAAATCCACCATCAATGGGGTAATCACATCCTGTTACAAAAGATGCTTCATCCGAGCAAAGATACAACGCGAGGTAAGCAATTTCCTCGGGTCTGCCCATTCTTCCTATTGGTTGTGTAGCTGAAAGTTTTTTAAACATCTCCTCTTCCTGTCCCGGATAGTTTTTTGCTAAAAATCCATCTACAAAAGGGGTATGTACTCTGGCAGGAGAAATACAGTTACAACGAATATTATGCTTGATATAATCTTTTGCAATAGATAAAGTCATTCCAACTACAGCACCTTTAGTCATTGAATAAGCAAATCTATCAGCTAATGCCACCGTCGAAGCAATTGAAGCCAGATTAAGGATTACGCCGCCTTTAACTTTTAATTTTGGAATAGCATTTTGCACTACGTGAAAAACTCCTTTTACATTGACAGTAAGTAATCTTTCGAAATCTGCTTCTGTTGTGGTTTCCACATTTCCAATATGTGCAATACCGGCATTGTTCACTACAATATCTATTGCGGGAATATTATCAATGACTTCTTTTACATCAGAATAAGAAGCAACATTACATTTATAAAATGTGGCTTTACCACCGGCTTTATTAATTTCTTCAACAGTAGAAGTTGCTCCTGCTTCATCAAGATCCAGGATATAAACATGAGCTCCTTGTTGTCCAAATACAGTAGAAATGGCCTTTCCTATCCCACTACCACCTCCGGTGATTAATGCGGATTTTTCTTTTAAACTGAACATATAGCAATTATTAGTTTTTAATAGGGTGACGGGCTTACCGATGTCCAACCGCCGTCTACAACAAGGCTTTGCCCTGTTATATGTCTTGCTTCTTCAGAAACAAGAAACAATACGGCATTGGCAATATCTAAAGTGGACGCAGGACGACCAATAGGAGTTAATTTTGACCATGTATCTTCATAAGCCGGATCATCAAGCGTTCTTTCTGTTAGCGTAGCGCCGGGAGCCACTGCATTTACATTAATCCCATATTCAGACACTTCAATTACAAGGTTTTTAGCCAGCATCTCCAGTGCAGCTTTTGTCATTCCGTAAACACCAAGGTTTTTGTGAGCCTGATGACCGGTTACAGAAGACATAAATAATATGGAACCTCCTGACTGCTGACTGATCATTTGTTTGGCAGCTTGTTGAGCAAGGAAGAAAGACCCACCCAGATTCACATTCAGTACT
>CAZQIQ010000083.1:0-13044 GCA_964593835.1 uncultured Chitinophagaceae bacterium | reverse complement strand
TCCTATAAAAAGAGGGTGTCTCAAAAATAAGAGACACCCTCTTTTTATTTGGATACCTGATGGAGATAGGTAGCTGTTTAAGCAATTATCAAAGGCTTCGTTTATTTTTGGAACATCCTCTTTAGTTGATCACCCAAACCGTTCTGAATAAAAAATCATACATAGTGATAATACTTAATTGGCATTTGTGTAGTTAAAAAATAATCCTTTTCAGCACAATTAAAATGATATAATGGTACTGAGCATCCGTAAAACGCCCTTGAAGAACTTATATTCCAGGTATGCAATAGTTTTGGTATTACTCACTGTTGATATATTTAATACTGTTTATACTCAATATCATTAGTACAATAATAATGTTGCTATTATTATTGTACAACTAAAACAGTAAATACCTTATTGTTATATCGCAACATCTATCTGATGTACTAATTCGTTTGAAAGCAGGCAACCCTAAATCGACTAAACATCATCCGCAGGAGTACTTGTTTTTGTTAAACATTAACGCCCGTGATAATTAGTCACGGGCGTTAAATCAACAGGTAATTAATTTATTAATTACTCTTAAGCAATTTTATCGTTCTCACTTTTCCTTTTGAAGTAAGATTCACCAAGTAAATTCCTTTAGAATATCCACTCAAAGGCAATTGAACGGTATTGATACCTGCGAATGCAGTTCCTCTTTTTGCTACCAGAATGCGTCCAAACATATCGACAATTTTCAACTCATATTTCGTGTTATCTGGAGATTCAAACTCAACCGTTGCCTGACCCTGCACCGGATTAGGATAAACACGGAATAAGGAGGTAGACATATTAGGCTGGTTATCATTTGCAAGAATACTATTTGCTCCGGTAGCCGCCACTAGCGAATAAAATTTATATGCTTCAGCAGATCCGCATGCATTGGTTCCTGTCATTTTTATAAGTCCTGCAGTACGCCCGGCAAGAATACTTACGGAATTTGAACCCCATCCACCAACTACGAATCCTCCATCTGCCACCCATGAATAAGACAATCCAGGTACGGCAGGAAAAGTATAATTGTATACGGAACCTGTAACTACTTCTGCTGGTCCCTCCATCTCCATCCAGTCGAAGTTTGGTGCTCCCGACAATTCCACCTCTCTATAGCCCGTATTACCACAAGGAGCGTTTGCGCTTACCTTCAGAACAGCTGTTGTAAATTTTGCCGGCGCTTTTACAGTTACACTACGTGTACCCTGTCCGGAAAGAATAGTGAAGCCTGAATCAACAAGCCAATGATATGCTGTTGCACCCGGAACTTCGGTTGCTGTATAAGTTGCAACCTTACCATAACAGAGGGTGTGTTTTTGACCTTCTATCGGACCAGGAGGCTGATCAATCCAGTACATTGGCCCTATATAAGCAAACTCATCAACAGAGCAGCCCTCTATGGTTCTAACTGTAAGATGATACCTACCGGTTTTAAGACCTGAAATATCTTTTGATGTTGATGTAAAACCGTCCGGACCCTTCCATTCATAAGTAAAAGGACCAGTTCCACCAATAGTGATTGCAGATAGAGCACCTTCGGCAGCATCTTCACAAATACCATTATCTTTCCAGGTATAACTTAACTGGGGTAATTGGCAATCAGGAACTATGGCAAAAGATTTTCTGGCTAATGGTCCGGTACCACATGCATTTTTTACTGTAACCTTCACATCACCACTAATGTTTCCGGCCCTGATGCTCACACTATTTGTATTCCAACCGCCAACAACATTACCACCATCCGCTACCCAAGAATAGGATTGGCCTTGCACGAAGGGCATGCTGTAATTATTAGTAGTCCCCTTCACTACTGATTGAGGACCTTCTATTAATGCACTAAGATCTCCAGGAGCACCAGTCAAAAGGATGCCCGTTGTAGGACTAGTTCCGCATACTCCTACTGCAGCTACTTCAAGTAATCCTGAAGTAAAATGATTAGGCACTTTTACAGCAACATACTGGGTTCCCTGACCTGAAAGAATGGTAAATCCAGGAGGGACAGTCCATTTATATGAGGTAGCTCCCCAGGATTTTGTTGCAATAAAATGTGCTACTTTACCTCCACACAATCCATTTGGATTCCCATCAATCCAATCAGGTGGCTTACAGCTTACAGGATCAATGGTAAATGCTTTGCGGGCAACAGGACCAGTACCGCAACTATTTTTTACTGTTACTTTTACGTATCCGTTAATTGACCCAAATCTAATCTGAACGCTGTTTGAATTCCAACCGCCTACAACATTACCACCATCTGCCACCCAAGAATAGGATAGACCGGGAATAGCTGGAAGAGTAAAATTATAGGTCTTGCCAGATTCTACAACAGAAGGACCTGTTATCTGGTCACTCAAATCACCTGGTGGATTACAATTCTGTGCAGAAACGTAGTGCACAGATATAAACAACAACAAGCCAACAATGTAAATTTTTTTCATGCTAAGGAATTCATTTTTAGATTAATAGTATGTATAAATAATAAATGAGAATGATAATATCGAAATCAAATCAACATTAAAAACACCTTTCATAAAGAGTGATTAAAAACGAGGGAGATTCTAAGGATTATTAATATTTATATTCTCAACAGATATTAGATGAGACATTTTTAGGTTCCAATAAACAACTGAGAAAATATTAGTATTTGCAGAGGAGTGGATAAGGCAATATTTGCAACAAAGATAACTTTTCAAAAATCTAAGTTAATTTAGGTTAAATAATTATAAACCTATTATTCTATTTTTAATTGACATTAATCAAACTTACTTTAAAAAGCACGACGGCCATTATTTCCTAACTTACCGGTATATCTCAGGCATTTCAATCAATTTCATTCATTCTACACAACAATTATAATCGATTAGTCTTAATGATATCAACAAAAACATTAATAAAAAAAAAGAGAGATAATCCATGTTTTTTCCAAAATAATGTCGGCCGTACATCTACTGTTCAGTTGATCTTCATAAACGATAGTCGCCAACCCGTCCTTTATCAACCATTGACTAGAAAACGCTAGTAAAAGAATGGATTATTATACACGTGTCGCCCGCAAATTAAAAAGGATTATTCCCTAAGTACATGTTGATAAAACAATGACAGCCATTTAACTATCTTCGCGCAGCATTTTAAAAGTGCTTAGGAAAAAATATAAACTGAATAAAGAACAATGACGGAACAAATAAAAGAGTTCATCCAAAAACCACAATCAGGCCAAGTAACTTTTAAGGAAGTTATTGATTTCATTGAAACCTTGTATGCTCATCAACCTACTGCATTTAAAAATGGAAACGTTTATAATGAAGCGACTCAAAACCAGGGCAGCGCGAAAGTATTTTATTTCGCACAATTAAATCAGCTAAGTGCATCAGACACACTGAATTTATTCGCAGAACATTACCAGTCGGTATTAAACTCTCCTGATGGAAATGACCACCAAAACATTCGTCAATTTATATTGCATGGATGGAATGGTATTCAATTTGAAGGAAAAGCTTTACAGAAAAAATAAACATATATTTCCCGACAAATCTGCCTAAATCTACAAATCAGACTCAATAAGTAAATGCGCTAATCTGATCATTTTAATATTTCTATTCTGACTATCTCCCATGATTTGGCATTATCTTTTTTTCCATTCATCACTACTTCTCTGGTAGATTCAATATAATAGGGAATTCCCAGATTATAATTATAACAGAAACGGTTATCATCCAATATATCAAATTTCTCTGTTTCAAACATCATATGGTTTTCCTCTTACTGTGCATTAAACAATAAATTTATTATTATTGTTTAATATTTTTTTATGTACAGCAAACTCTTATTACTTATCCTTCTTATCCCCTCTTTCGGCTTTGCACAGCTAAAAGACACCACTGGTAAAATCATCTACACTTTACCAGCAAATGGAGTCGACTCCTACTTTCCGGGTGGACCTGAAGGCTGGCAAAACTACCTCACCAAAAACATGCAGTATCCCAGAAAGGCGATAAAAAATAGAATACAAGGAACAATCACCATTCAGTTTGTTGTTGATGTTAATGGCAAAGTGACGGAAACCGAAGCCATAGAAGGGCCTGAAATATTAACAGCAGAAGCAATCCGCTTACTTAATGCAAGCGGAAAATGGATTCCGGCACGTATAAATAATATTCCTGTAAGATCATATAAAAAACAATCTTTTGTATTCAGGTTTGAGAAGGAATAAAACATCACTGAAAATGAAATATGCATTTACCGTCGCGATGTTTTTTATATTGACATTTACAGCTATCGGTCAGCAGCAGGAAAAAGAAAATATTCCGTACGCTGAATTAGTTTTTTATCGTTCATATATTCCATACATGAACGCGCCTCTTAAAAAAGTGCCTATATACGTTAACGATGCACTGGTTAACCATTTAAAAGCGAATACTATTATACGAATAAAACTGTTTTCAGAAGGAAAAAACTATGTGGCCATTGACAAAAAATCAGAAACCAGAACTCTACTGAATATCAAATTCGGAACTACATACTACTTTAAATGCGAAGTAATTGCAGGACTCTGGTTTGGTAAACCTATCTTTCATCAGGTAGATCCGGATATCGGAAAAGCAGAATGCGAAGAACTGGAAAATAAACTCATTCAAAAAAATAATAAATAATATTCGAGTTTCTTCGTCAATATCAAACTCTTAAAAAACAATATCAATCTTAATATATTTAAGACTATTCACAAATTATCAAATTGATGATTTTTCCTCTATAATTGTGACTGTAAGTAATCCTTGAGGATGTATAAAAGTATTTCGAATGGCCTTAGAATCACATAAGATAAGACATCATCCGGTGGAGTACCCCGATAAAATTAGAGTATACTCATCAAACATAAATTTTTCGTTTGGATCTTATTAATCTTAAAAATTCTATTTTAGTGTCATATGAAACTCATTCTAGGAGCAATATTCTGCGTAATGTGGATATATGCAGAGGCGCAAACTGCCGACTCAGTAATAAGATATTATGATAGGGAATACAAAGTAACTGATGCCCCTCAAAAAGCCAAATACTATGGAATTAGCATTTTAAAGGATTCCGTTTGGGAGGAATCTAAATATTATTCCCCTACCCTTCAACTCTCTAGTTATGGCATTTATAAAGACAAAGAACTGAAAATTCCTGTTGATAGCTTTTACTCCTTCCATTTTTCAGGAGAGTTACAGGGTATTGGAAATTATGTTAACGGAAAAAAAGATGGAATATGGCTTAAATATCACAGTAATGGATCAACATGGGATTCTGCTAAATATATAGATGGCAAACCAGTCGGCACCCATTTATCCTGGCACGCTAATGGTTTTCCCGCCGACTCAATTATCTGGACTGAAAATGGTGGGACTGTTTTTTCCTGGAACGATGAAGGAAGATTTCAGGCGGCAGGATATAAGAACCTCGAAGAAAAAAAACAAGGATCCTGGAAATTCTATCATCCAAATGGAAAAATAAGTTCAGCTGAAATATATAATAATGGGGAATTGAAAGATATTCAAACATTTGACGAAAATGGCAACTCAACACCCAACCAAGGACTGGATACAAAACTTGAAATCGAGTCAGAATATCCTGGTGGCATTCCCGTATGGACAAGATACTTAAACAGAAATATTCGGTATCCCCGAAATGCAGTTAAGCAGGAAATTGAGGGAATTGTAGTTGTACAGTTTATGGTAGACAGAGAGGGCAATGTGAGCAATGTAGAAGCTATCTCCGGCCCAATAGAGTTACGAGAAGAATCTGAAAGGTTAATAAAGATAAGCGGCAAATGGGTTCCTTCTTTTTATCACGGCATTAATGTTAAATCTTATAAAAAGCAGCCTTTCGTATTTCGCTTACACTAACTCATAATATTTACCCGATGTTTTATGAAAGATTAATATTAAAATAAAGCATTATCATCCGTACGTACCATTAACTAACTTTGTTAATCTTAAAGTATATAAACTCACTCAAATAAATAATATTCGAGTTTCTTTGTCAATATCAAACTCTTAAAAAAATTATATCAGTCTTAATATATTATTTCCGTTCCGGATTAGAGTTAGATGAATCAGCAAACAATAAATCAGCAATCCGGAGAGCAATTTTATGTGGGAAAATATTATCAGTATTGGTAAGTATAATAACAGCTATACCTTCCTTGACAAAGCGATGGTAACTGGTGGTAAATCCTGGAAGGGATCCATCATGATATACCATTAGTTTGCCCTTATACGTGACAACGTCCCATCCGTAACCATAATATTCAGGAATATTTGTAGGGTTGGACGAAGTAAGAACAGTGTCAGTATACATTTGCCTACTTGTAGCCGAGTCCAGTAAAATATGTCGTTGTAGCAGTTGTTCCCATCTAAGCATATCATCTATAGATGAAACAAAGGCACCACTCGGACGCAGGGCCAGATAATTTGCAGCATTAATCAGACTATCATTATTCACCCATTGATAGCCGTTTGCACGTTGAGGAATAATCGCAGAAGCAGAAGTTGTACGTGTTTGTTGTAAACCATTCTTTTGGAAAATCATTTTTTCCATATAGGTATCGAATGGTTGTTTAGTTATTTGACGAATAATATCTGCCAGCATAAAATAACCAAGATTACAATACTTCCATTTTGTTCCAGGATCGAAAACAAGTGGCGTTGTATAAGCAGCTCTGATCAGTAATGAATCGGTCTGATACTTCATATTGTCAGATATTGGTGATTCCCTTGGCAACCCACTTGTATGATTAAGAAGATGCCGAATAGTAATAGCATTCCATGATGAAGGAGCATCTTTAAAAAATACCGGCAGCGAATCGTTAAGTGACAATGCTCCTTTTTCTACAAGCTGCATTATTGCTGCTGCAACCATTTGTTTACTGACCGATGCCAGCTTGTACACAGTTTTGGCAGTTGCCGGAATATCATGCTCAACATTTTCTTTTCCGTACCCTTTTGCTATTAAAATTTCTCCTACAGCAATTACTCCGACGGAAATCCCTATTATATGCTGTTCCTGTATCTGCTGTTTTATAATGCTATCGACCTGACGTTCAAATATTTTGTTTTTCGTTTCCTGCTTTGTCTTCTGAGCATAAAGATTGCTACCAAACACTACACAAAAAACAAGCAGCGATAAAGTGAAATAGCGTAGAATAAAGCTTTTAATCATGGTTGATAGAATTAAAACACAATGTATTAATCTTATATATCATACTGATATTTCCTTTTCATATATAAACTATACATTTCATTAAAAGCCAGCTTGCGACGACTGATTAATAAATATTCACAATATTCATTTCACCGTTAAATGAAACAACATCACCTATTTTTTTTCCACTCATCTTTTTAGCCATCGGTGATTGTGGAGAAAGAAAAATTACAGGAAGGTCATCAACAAGTTGTTTCCCTAAACCGGCCGAAATAAAAAAGGTAACATCAGTACAATGGACAACAGCTCCGGTCATAACTGTCGAATAAGTTATATCAGCCTTAACAGCGCGAAGCGCTGCTAGTTCATTCAGATGATTCATCAACTGCCGCGAATACATGTCTTTTTCCAAATGGCTCATTGCCCTTGAAGTTTCGTATTTATCGCCTGCCGAACTTTTACCTTCACTGTTAGCCGCAGATTGCGCATCATCCATTAATAATTTTGTTGCGGCAATGCGTTCTTCGATAATACTTTCACAATACTTTTTTAATCTATTTTTAAAAGACAATTGTTCCACGTTGCTTTTCATAAATCTACTCCTTCATTGTTTGTTTGATATTCAGGTGATAAGTATACAAAACACTAAAGGTTAAAAATACCAGAAAATCTATTACATCTCTATACTACTGTTAACAAAAACATGTACTGCAAATCAAGCATGGGGTATTCGCATCGCTCTTATGGATGTTGCAAGATTCATAGTTCCCTTATTGTGTTACTTATCAAATTCCGGTTTATCATAAACTAAAATTTTAAGGAACCCTAATTGGCATTACTGATCGTTTTCGGAATAATATTCAATACAAATATTTTATGCATGCCTCTTCATAAGTTTTACACGAATAATATAATTTGTTTGCCTTAAACATGGTTAGTACATAGCTTTGTGCCCTTAAACGCACTTGTTTATTTAATAACACTTCTATCATGTTAAGATATTTATTATATGTGTTTTGCCTTATTCCATTCGGATGTAATAACGTTGAAGTAGAAACGAATTCTTCAGATCCAAATGAGGGGATAACTATTATATCTTCTAACCAGGAACTGGTCAGCGCTTTTAATTGGGCTAAGGATAAAGCTCGTTCGTTTGTACAAACCGGAAAGACCGGTCCTGTAAATGTTTCTGAACAGTCTTTAACAGGTGATTCTTTAAATAAGGACTACATACCCAGTTATTGGGCTGGTTATCCGCTAAGAAGCGCGTTCTACAGTCGTGACTTTTGTCATCAAGCTGTTGGCGCTCATCTCCTGGGATTAGAAAATGAAAATATTTCTATGTTGAGGGAGTTTGCTACTTCTGCGAATAAAGAAAGGAAATGGTTCCCACTTTGGGCTATTAATTTCGATGGTTCTGCTTTTGCTGTGGATTATTTTAATGACAATAAATTTGTCAGGGAAATACCTGCAGTTTTTGAACTGGTAGAGAAAGCTTTCAAATTATATTTATGGACTGGTGATAAAAACTATTATGAAGATGAAGTGCTATGGAATTATTGCTCGCGCGCAGTAACGGATTTTATTCAGCTTCATGATAAAATAATGCCTAACGGTGTTCCCGAAGGCAGTGGTGGCGGTATTATTGAAGGAAGCTCCACCTATAATGAACATTATGATTTCCCTCTTCTGGAAGCTGGGGACGGAATCGCCTCTCAGTACGAAGCATTTTTGGCCTACTCCGCATTAGCAGGACTTCGTGGAGAGAAGGAGCTTGCCGACCTATATGCGAAAGAGGCTGTAACTCTCAAAGATTATTTTAATAAGGAATGGGGTGTTAAAAACACAGGTATCTATAACCGAGGATACAATATGGCCGGGAAACCTGTAGATGGATGGGGAAAAGAAAATTCATGGTTTATGCCGATGAAAGGGATCACCGATGTGAATACGAACCGACATATCCAATATCTCGACTTTATAGAGGAAAAGCTCGAAAACAAAGAAGATTTACCTGATAATATTGAGGCTATATCTTATATCCCGGAAATGTATTTCCGTCATCATCAAAATGAAAGAGGCTTTAAATGGATGAAATATATTATCTCGCAACTAGATACAGAACATACTCTTTCATCACTTACAGGCCGAAATGGTGATTACCCGGAAGTTTCATTTGTTTTGTTAAGCAATGTGGTTGAAGGTCTGATGGGTATAGTTCCTGATGCCGGAAACAATACTGTATCCACGTTTTCACACCTGACTACAGATATATCCGATTTGGGCATCAGCAATTTGAAAATTGGTCGTTCATATGTCGGGATTAATCACGTGGGGAATCACACTTCGAGTCTATATTATCAAGATGGTAAAGACAAGCTTCAATGGAAAGTATGTTTTCCTGGCAAGTACCACTCACTTTATGTTAACGGAAAGAAGAAGCCATGTCAGTCAGGCGTAGATAATGGAAAAGCTTATGCCTACCTGAATATTGAACTGTCACCCGGAGAAAAAATAACGGTAACAACTTCTAAATAAAACTCTTTGCATTCTTTTTTCAAATAAAGCCATTCTACTTAATGATGAAGAATCTCAAACTATTATTAAAAAATTTATTGTAGTCTATAAGATTTGTGACTTCAGGCAACATATATGCGATTTGATACAAGTAGCATAACAACCGATAAGGATATTTTTGAAGGCAACCGATACTGAAATAGTGTTGTTTGTTTTTATGAGCAGTTGGAAGAAGTGATTGAAATAATGCTGAAAACTTTAATAAAGAATATTATTGGAAAGGAAGCTGAATGATCTTTATGCTCAAAAAATTAAGAACTTATATGATACGATTTTGTACTACTTTTCAAAGTATCTTATTGTCCACAAACAAATGAATTAGTGATGCAGTAATTGGTGAAGCATATATTCTATAGGATAGTCTTTCTTTTATGATCATTTCATTTCGTACGAATTTCACTTTCGTAATCTGACAATAATTTTAAACTAAAATAGAACTACACTTAATATTGAAAATATTCTCTATCGTAATACACTTATTTTCAAATACAATGATATACTACGATTTGTAATATTTACTATGATCATGAGATTCCGAAAATAATAAAATGATTAAACAAGCGAAATCCGGAGAAATATAATATTACAAGTTTAGTGTATCGTACTTCGAAGTTCTTTCACGAAGTTCAATCAATGACAAAACCACATCAAGGTCTATTACTGACTTCGCATTCCGTGCATCATTAGCCGCTAAAACGAATTCAGTTTTAGCAGCTAATTACACTTTTACAATTATGCAGGAGGTAATGTTTTGACGAACGATGCAGCATTACGGCCTGTTACTTTTTTACCGTTACTCAGTTCGAGGTTGTATTCTGTGTAGTCAGCAGTGACAGTAATAGTTCCTCCAATAACAGTATGGATCTCATCCTGAGATATTTCTCTGTCCCCGTTAGCATCAAAATTTACATATCCCGATGTGCTGAAGAACTCATTTTTCAGATCGTCCTTGTTATCTCTGAACCACTGAAAATAGTCGGGGCTAAAATAACATTTAAATGTGCCTGTCCTGAATTTATCCGTACCCGGCGATGATAGCATGTAATATATTGAAATGGGAGGGTCATCGGGCAACAGGTCCTGAGTACTCCAGGACGCAAATTCTTTTCCATTCTTCAGGAAATAGCTCTGGGAATAATGAGAAGAATAGGACATTTCTTTATAATCCCATATCAGTCCCTTTTCAATATTATATGATTTACCATCATAAAAAATACTATTATCATCTCCGGTTTCTTTTTTATCAGTATTTTTTTTGCATGCACTGGCGACAATCAGCAGCAGTGCGACGGTTGATAGTAGTTGAAATCCCTTCATTTTTTTCTTTTCTATTAATGAAACAATAAGTATCGGCCTACCGGACCCATCCTGCCTTCCGGATCACAGCCAATCATTTATCAGTTATATATCGGAACAGACCTGAAAATGTCATCAGAAGTATAAAACTTTTACCATAAGTGAGCAATTCAGCATCAGCAAATTCATCGGACACTAATTCAGGAATGGACAGCAGAAACTCCTATCCCACTCTTCATCTTTTCCGCAGAACGATTACCTTAGCACCTTTTACACAGTAATACAAAACATGAACAAATTATCAGACATAGGTGTCATTGGTCTTGCCGTAATGGGTGAAAACCTCATATTAAACATGGCAAGCAAAGGATTTCGCGTCACTGCTTTCAACCGCACCGTTGATAAAGTAGAGCAATTCATCAATACAAGAGCAAAAGATAAAAGCATAGTGGGTGCGCACTCTGTTGAGGAGCTTGTGGCTTCTTTAAAATTGCCACGTAAGATAATGCTGATGGTGAAGGCTGGCAAGCCCGTTGATGATTTCATTGAATTGTTGATCCCTCATCTGAGCGAAGGAGACATCATCATTGATGGCGGCAACTCACATTTTCCGGATACGGAACGTCGTTTAAAATATGTAGAAAGTAAAGGATTGAAATATATCGGCACCGGTGTTTCCGGTGGTGAAGAGGGTGCCCTGCTCGGCCCTTCAATTATGCCTGGAGGTTCTAAAGAGGCATGGAGCGAAGTAAAGCCCATTTTCCAGGGCATCGCCGCGCAAGTGGATGATGGCTCACCATGTTGCGACTGGGTTGGAACTGGTGGCGCCGGTCACTTTGTAAAGATGGTGCATAACGGCATAGAGTATGGCGATATGCAACTGATCTGCGAAGTTTACCAGATTATGAAAAACGTTCTGGGAATGTCGGCCGACGAGATGCATGAAGTATTTAAAGAGTGGAATGAAGGCGAGCTCGGTAGTTACCTGATCGAAATCACGCGTGATATTCTTGCCTATAAAGAGGATGGCGTTCCCATTATTGATAAAATCCTTGATACTGCCGGACAAAAAGGCACGGGTAAATGGACCGGTACAGTGGCCCTTGATTTGGGAGTGCCCCTTACACTGATTACCGAATCGGTATTTGCCAGGTGTTTGTCGGCCATGAAAAACGAACGGGTACAGGCGGCACAGGTATTGACAGCAGGACCAAAAGATTCATTTACAGGCGATAAAAAACAATTCATCGATTTATTAAGGGATGCTTTGTATGCTGCCAAAGTGATCTCTTATGCGCAAGGTTACCAGATGATGCGCGCCGCTGCAAAAGAATATGGGTGGGAGCTGAACTATGGAAATATAGCGCTGATGTGGAGAGGGGGATGTATTATCCGCTCGCGATTTCTGGGAAATATCAAAGAAGCCTTCGATAAAAACCCGGAACTCACCAACCTTTTACTCGACCCCTATTTTTCAGGCAAAATACAAGCTTGCCAGGAAGGTTTGCGTAAGGTAACGTCTACTGCTATACTAAACGGCATTCCGGTTCCATGTTTAAGTGCCGGCATTAATTATTATGACGGATACCGCTGTGAAAGATTGCCAGCTAATCTCCTTCAGGCTCAACGCGACTATTTCGGAGCCCATACTTACGAAAGAATAGACAAGCCGCGTGGACAGTTTTTCCATACCAACTGGACCGGCCGTGGTGGAGGTACAGCTTCTACCACTTATGATATATGAAGCAATACCTATAAGAACGGATGAAAGCCTATGCCCCATCCTTTCAAACGCCATCACCTGTTACTACTGCTCGCATTAGTCACCCTCCTCATCTCTCTACTCTTTTAAGACAGGTTTAGAAATTTGAAATTTATCGCATATTACAACTCATTTCCTCCGGAAGGAAGTTATTTTTTTGAACATGTCTCCAAAAATCTTATTACGATTTACATAATATGCCACTTTATATG
>CAZQIQ010000082.1:0-13287 GCA_964593835.1 uncultured Chitinophagaceae bacterium | reverse complement strand
CGCGGTTCGAGCCCGTGTGCTCCCACAGAAAAAGCCTTGACATTTTGTCGAGGCTTTTTTATTCCTACTTTTTGCACTATTAATCGCCTAATTCAAACATCGACAAAATTAATTTCTTACTCAAATGTTGGCCTAGACACTTCTTGTAGTTGCTTACTTCGATTATATTTGCCTAACCTTTAAACTATGGACTTATTATCTTGGGATACTGCAATAAAAGCATCCTCATTAATCAGCGGAGGAATTCTCGCTTTTTCAAAACAACTGGCTGAAAAATTTCCTAAACTTAAATGGATTGACCGTCTCGGATTTAAACTTCCCGCCGCGGTTTGCCTGATAGTACTAACAATTATCGCCTCTGAACAGAAAAGCAAAATGGCTTCGGAAGCAGCTCAGAAAGCAAAACGTATAGCCGATTCAACAGCAGCAGCGGATATCAATGAACGTGACATCAGACACGAAAAAAGAGAAGATTCTTTGTCGTTAGCTTATTCAGCGAAGGTCGACAGCAGTTATACTAAAAGTATAATAGCATCAAATAAAGCATTGGGCGAGTTTAATTTAAGATTAAATGATTCATTACGTCGTGTTGAAAGTCGAATAAATGCAAAATCCCGAAACATTCCGCAATTGTCTCTTATCCCAAAAGGTATGGATTCACTTGACCCTATTTATCTCGAGTCTTTTGGAACTTTCATACAACTCCATTTCCGGTTGATGTCAAAAGAAGCAACTTCAAGGCAAATCAATATATGTTTCTATGTTCTAAAATACCCTTTTTCATCCTTTGAGATTTTGCAGCAGGGTCAACAATCAACCAATAAGGTTTTAGTAACTGATGTGGCAAGCAACAATGCTTTTGTTCTCACTCCGGAAGTTTTAAGGCAAAACCGAATACTTCTTATACTTCGGGGGACATTTTCCCCTGATGTTGAAGGAGGTCAACAAATAGCCTTTCGCGAAGTTTGCGAAGTTGATATCCCTGGAAAGAAATATGTGTCTCATATCCTAAGCTTCAAATACAAGGAATTTGAGAAATATATAAAAGACAATAATAATGAATGTCCAAAATAAGTCAACTATTTCCATTTTGATTATTTACTAGAAATTTCGCCTCGTTATAACAAATAATTAAATCAACCCTCCATTAAATGCCAACAAATGAAAATAAGATCACTAAAATTTTATGATAGCCTATTCCTTTAAATACCAGATTTAAAAGAGGAACCGAAAATTTACTGACCCTCCCCTCGGACTTCGACACACAAACATTTTATAGTATTAAACAATCGATTAGCGAGTATGATGAAAGAAAAAACTTTGAATCCTTGAAAAAGATAAAGCTCTGTAATTACATATGCGATCAAATGAAAGAGGTTGATCAAAAGAATATCTTGCAACTATTAAAAATTGAAATTGATAAGTTAATCCTCAAACCTTAATATCTTCTATATTATATGTTGTTTCACTTTGATTAGGATTAACATAATTAAATTGAGTATTGTTAACATTAACTGACCCCTCGTGATCACAAGTAAAATATTGAAAATGGCAATAAAATATTAATAAGCACTTAAAATTCCTGAAGTCTTTATATTTAGTTAGGTAAACTAGTTATCATCGCAGTAAAAACCTCACCCTTAAAAAAATATCGAAAACCCTTTACCTTTTCCAAATCCTAGTTTCAAACTTTCTCCTTTAGACATTTTTTGGAATTCGGCAATTTCATTTTGTAAATGTTTTTGATATTGGTCAGACATAAATTCCTGGAAAATCGCTGTGTTTTCCTGCTTCCTGGATTGCTGCAGCGCCTCGAAGTATTCGTTTTTATCTTCCTTAAAAACGATGGCTAACGGCAACTTATAATATTGCTGAATATAGTTCATTAACAATCTGCTCGTCCGTCCATTTCCATCATAAAAGGGATGTATAGAAACTAAGTCGAAATGCGCACTGAAAGATAAACGTAACTGATCTTCAATAGATGACAAATCTTTCATCTGCGTATTTAGTGACTCAATTAATTTATTAGTATATGGCTCAACCTTATCATATGAAATAAAATAACTTCCTCCAGCATGTACATTTCCTTTTCTGAACTCACCTTTTGATCCATCGATATCTCCTAAAACAGTACGATAAGTTTTTCCGGTACTATGCATCACCCTGGCATTTATTTCCTGTATTAATTTGATGGTTACAGGTTTTTTTGTTTCTGCCAGCGTAAGTGTATAACGTAGTGCCTCATAATGATCTTTAACCATAAGGCTGTGATCGAGAGGCTTGCCTTTAGGAGTCATTCCTTCTTCAAGCAATAGCCTTGTTTCAACCTCTGTTAGTGTGGATCCTTCAATAGTAGTTGAATGGTGCACAATAGCGTATTCATTGAACCTATCATGATCAATGACATCCTGCAGGTTAAGCGCCTTATATTCTTGTATGAGTTTAACTAAGTCCATCTGTGTTAAAAGATAAAGATACATTATACATCAAAGCTTTCAAAACCATTTATAATCAAACACTTAGGTTGTAAATAGTTGATGAAGGCTCCTGATTGCCTGGTTCATCTTTGAAAGCGGTTAACCGATCTGCAAATTCTTTCACTACTGACTTTTCAAAACTTGCCAGATAGTTTTCTTTGTTTTTTGCATTTTGATGACCTAAAGATTCCTGCATTGGTTCTTTCGTTGCTCCCAACTAAAATATATGCGTTGAGAAGGAGTGTCTTGCAACGATAGTTGTACTACCAACATTATACCCCAATTCCTTAAAAATCTTTTTCATCCACTTGTTAGTCGTTTTAGTAAAATTTTGAACGGCGAACATTTCTTCAAGAGGATTCATCCCTTCCTTTAATATTGGGAAAATATATGTATTATTATCTTCCTTTTTATTGCCCCAACGTTGAATAATTTTAGAAAGATCTTCTGTAAAATATACATTAATTGACTTTGCATCTTCTCTTACAGTTGTAGTTGTTTTAGCTCTATCAAAAACAATATAATTATCTCTTATGTTTTTATATTGAAGACGTGCCATATCCTTTGGATTCATTCCGTTTCCAAAATATAAGAATAACCACGTTCTCTGGCGAACCATGCTCCTTTATTTTTTGGCTAATAATAATAAATGCTTTTGAGAATAGAACGATCAATGGCCTTTTTAATATTTCTGCTAGAGGGGATTATATATTTATTCTTCCCAAATGGATATTGTTTCTTAGAGAGAATGTCATTGTCAATAGCATTATTAATGATTTTTCTTAAAGTTCTGATATAAATTCCCATAGTGGATTTACTTTTACCCTTATCGCGCATCCAAACATCATATTCATTCAGAAGCTGCGGAGTAATTGACCTTAATTTAATATTGCCAGCAAATGCAGATAAAGAATAATATGCAGTTTGATAAACATCTGCTGTCCTTAAACTTTTAAGTTTAATTAAAGAAATAATATAACTAACATACCCACCCAAAAGACTATCCTCTGCCAGCCTGATTTCTTTAAGTATGTGAAACTTGTTATCGTACAGTGATAGATCAACTTTTTCGTCAATTTCAACTTCCTCGCCTCTTTTCCTATGTTTTAAGAATGGACATCTTTGCACGAAAGTTCCGGCCCACCGGACTGAAACTTCTCTTTTATACAATACTCGATTGAGAAGAATTTTTACATAATCAAAAACAAAATATCTTGATCATAAGTGTATGTACCACCTTTTTAAAATCAATATTAATATTGATAAATAAAATTTTATAAATACTTATATTATATTTACAACAAAAAACACTTTATTTGCATAAAATACTTTTTATCGATTAGCTGAAACCCAAACAATCATAAACAAGCCAAAACAAATGATCGCTGGGAATCTACACCGTTACCAGTAATCAAAACTTAACAAAAACACGCTTATGGGACAACCACGACTCCGATGGCTGGTGGGCATTGCCATGACTTTTATTTTTACTATCTCTGCCTTCCAGGTCATCGCCCAAAACAAAATCACCATTACCGGAACGGTAAGGGATTCGCTTCAACTTCCCATGCAAGGTATAACGGTAACCGTTCAGGGTATTAATACCGGCGGAACAAGTACCGACGCAAATGGGAAATTTGTCATTGACGCTTCTGAACAGGCAAGCCTGGTTTTTAGTTACGTAGGATACACTACACAAACTATTCCTGTACTAAGCAAGAAAGTAATTGATGTCACCCTCCTTGCTGCACCTGCAGATCTTGATCAGGTAATTGTTACAGCCTTTGGTAAAAGACAACGTAAAGAAGCTGTAGTAGGATCAGTTACTTCTATTAATGCTAAAGAACTTAAAGTACCCTCAAGCAACCTCACAACTGCTTTTGCAGGTCGGCTTGCCGGTGTAATTGCTTATCAGCGTTCAGGAGAACCCGGAGCTGATAATGCTACATTTTTTGTCAGAGGAGTCACCACCTTCGGTAACGGAAGCGGTACACCTTTAATATTAATTGACAACATCGAATTAACCTCGACAGATCTGGCCCGACTGCAACCAGATGATATTGAAAGTTTTTCCATTTTGAAAGACGCCAGTGCAACAGCATTATACGGCGCCAGAGGTGCTAACGGTGTAATATTTGTTACCACCAAACAAGGTAAAGAAGGAAAGGCTAAACTTAATATCCGTCTTGAAAACTCAATATCCTCGCCCACAAAAACAGTAGATATTGTTGATCCGGTAACACATATGCAACTGTATACAGAAGCACAACTTACCAGAGATCCTCTGGCACGTTTACTGTATTCACAAAATAAAATAGATCATACTATTGCAGGCGATAACCCATCTGTATATCCGGCTACTAACTGGTTTGATCAAATGTTCAAACCCAGCACTTCAAATAAACGTGGAAACCTTAGTGTTACAGGTGGCGGAAAAGTAGCTCAGTATTATGTAGCTGGAAGCTATAATCTGGATAACGGAATATTAAAAGTTGATGATAAAAACAACTTCAATAATAACGTAAAACTTTCGAGCTATCAGTTAAGATCGAATGTTAATATCCAGCTGACATCCTCAACAGAACTGGTGGTAAGGATGCATGGTTTATTCGATGATTATAACGGTCCTATTGATGGCGGAACTGGACTATACCAGAAAGCGCTCCGCTCCAGTCCCTCATTATTTGCACCTTATTACGAACCTGATTCAGCTAATCGGGCATCTCATCATATATTATTCGGAAACTATCGCATGGGTAGTGGATTTTATTTGAATCCATATGCAGAAATGATGCGTGGTTACAAAGAGTATTCTCAAAGCAGAATGCTGGCTCAGCTTGAACTTAATCAGAAATTAAACTTTATCACACCCGGACTTAATTTCAGAGGATTATTTAATACTAATCGCTACTCTTATTTTGACGTTTCAAGAGGATATGGTCCTTATTATTATAATGTTTCTCATTATGATAAAGCAGCTGACAGATATACGCTCAACTGGCTCAATGAGATGCAGGGGCCCTCAGCTTTTGAAGACATCAGGCCTTTAGGTGAGCTGGGTGGCAACGCTTCAATAGATCCAAAGAGAAGTGTAAGCACTAACTTATATGCACAATTCACTTTAGACTATGGCCGTAGTTTTGACAGACATAATATTGGCGGTACACTTGTATCAACAGTGCAGCAAAGTTTACTAACCAGCAATGATCTGGATGTACAAGCATCACTTCCGAGTCGCAATACAGGTATATCCGGCCGTGCTTCTTATTCATATGATAATAGGTATTTTGCCGAGTTCAACTTTGGGTATAATGGTTCTGAAAGGTTTTACAAGGACAAACAATTTGGATTTTTTCCAACATTTGGTGTTTCCTGGGTAGCTTCCAATGAAAACTTCTGGAATTCTGAATTTGTCTCTAAACTGAAATTCAGAGCTTCTCATGGTTTGGTAGGTAATGATGCGATCGGAAGCTCTATTGACCGTTTCTTTTACCTGTCAAGAGTTAATTTGAATGATGGAAACAGGGGATCAGTATTTGGATTTGATAATGCTTATAGTCGTAATGGTATTTCTATTTCAAGATACCCTAATCAGGAAATTACCTGGGAAAAGTCTTTACAGACTAATATGGCAGTAGAATTAACTCTGTTCAATAAGCTGAATATTATAGCAGAATATTATATACAGAAAAGAAAAAATATCCTGATGCCTCGTACCTCAATTCCATCTACTATGGGATTAGCGGTACTCACACAGGCAAACGTAGGTGAAGCTTCATCAAAAGGTGTGGATATTCAAATGGACTTCAATCATAATTTCTCACCCGACTTCTGGTTATCCGGAAGAGGTAGTTTTACGTTTGCCCGTGGTGTATATGATAAATATGAAGAGCCCAGCTACAAAGACACTTATCTTTTGCATACAGGCCAGTCTATCGGACAAAACTGGGGATATGTTGCCGAGCGATTATTTGTAGATGAGAAGGATGTACAAAACTCTCCCCGTCAAAATTTTGGAATATACCAGGCTGGTGACATTAAATACAGAGACATTAACGGTGATGGACAAATTACTTCACTTGACAGAGTACCTCTTGGTAATCCGGTAACACCGGAAATTACTTATGGTTTTGGTTTTTCTGCTGGATACAAAAACTTTGACCTGTCTGTATTTATGCAGGGTTTAGCCAGAACTTCTTTCTGGATAGATCCAAATGCTACGGCGCCATTTATTAATTATGATGGACATAATGGAAATGTCATCAATAACGGATTTATAGGAGAGAATGCTTTACTGAAAGCTTACGCTGACAGCTACTGGTCGGAAGAAAATCAGGATATATATGCAGTATGGCCAAGGCTATCTGTATTTCCTATTGAGAACAATTCACAGACCAGCACATGGTTTATGCGTAATGGAAGTTTTTTAAGAGTTAAATCTATAGAATTAGGTTATTCATTACCACGAAACTTTCTTATGAGATATAAGGTTACCAACATGAGATTTTATATTAATGGTACTAACCTGTTCACATTTTCTGCGTTCAAATTATGGGATCCTGAAATGGGAGGAAATGGCCTGGGTTATCCGGTTCAGAAAGTGATCAACTTCGGCCTTAACCTGAATTTTTAATTACCCAACAACAACGAAATGAAACAAATAATATTTAATTTTTTAATTGCCGGTTTTTTTACGCTTTTCGCAACCGGCTGTAAAAAGTTTCTGGATGTTGCTCCTGATAATATCGGTACAATTGATTATGCATTCAGAATGCGTTCAGAAGCTGAAAAATATCTTTTCACCTGCTATAATAACCTTCCCTATTTTGGTAATATGAGCTGGGATCCAGGCTTCCTGTCCAGTGGAGAATTTCATTTTCCTTATCCTAATGACAGAAACATAGATATTACTATGTATCGCATTTTTCGGGATGAACAAAATGTTGTCAATCCTATTGGAAATTTTTGGGATGGGCAAAATGGTGGTAAACCCTATTTCCAGGCATTACGTGAATGCAATATATTTCTCGAAAATATAGATAATGTACCTGACATCAGCGAGTATGAAAAACGCAGATGGGTATCCGAAGTCAAAACATTAAAAGCATACTACCATTTTTATTTGTTCAGGATGTATGGTCCTATTCCGCTTATCCGTACAAACCTTCCTGTATCATCCTCCGTTGAAGATGTTAAAGTAAAACGTGAGCATGTTGATACTGTTGTTAATTATATCGTTAGCTTGATTGATGAAGCTGTACCAAATCTTCCTGATAGAATTGCTAATGAATCATCTGAACTTGGCAGAGTAACTAAACAAATTGCATTAAGCGTAAAAGCTGAAGTACTCACAACAGCTGCCAGTCCGCTATTTAATGGTAACTCAGCTTACAATAATTTCAAAAACATAGATGGTACAGAATTGTTTAATCCTAATTATTCTGTAGAAAAATGGCAGCGAGCAGCAGAAGCTTGTAAAGCAGCTATTGATACAGCAAGAGCACAGGGATCGAGGTTATATTATTTCCTTCCGGAAGCAGGAGAAATCATGACAGATTCCACCCGGTTAACAATGAACATCAGAGCAGCCTTAACGGATAAATGGAATCCTGAAATCCTTTGGGGAGCATCTAATTCTGTCGCTAATAATGTTATTCAACGTTACTCTCAGGCACGTATCACATCAGGCGACCCCTCAGTGGTTCCCACGCCACCTGCCACCAACGAATGGATCGCTTCTATGCTGGCGCCACCATTACAGATCGCTGAAATGTTCTATAGCAATAACGGTGTGCCTATTGAAGAAGATAGAAATTATGATTATGCAGGAAGACTGTCGACAAAAATTGCAGGTCCTGAACATAAATATTATATCAAAGAAAATTTTGAAACAGCACAACTCAATTTTGATCGTGAGCCACGTTTCTATGCCGACCTTGGTTTTGACGGCGGCATCTGGTATGGAACAGGATTATTTGATGACAATAAAACTTGGTATATAACAGCAAAAAAAGGACAGTTTGGAGGAAGACATACCGCGTCGTTATATTCTGTTACAGGATACTGGCCTAAAAAACTAGTAAACTATAAAACTGATTTTGGCAGTAATTCAGGTGGATATAATGCAGCTCCTTATCCATGGCCGGTAATCAGATTATCTCAGGTGTATCTGTTATATGCAGAAGCTTTAAATGAAGCTTATGGTCCAAGCCCTGAAGTATATCAGTGGATCGATTCAGTTAGAATGCGTGCAGGACTGAAAGGTGTAATAGAAAGCTGGAATACCTATTCACGTAACCCATCCAAACCATTGTCGCAAGATGGTTTAAGAGAGATCATACAAAAAGAAAGAATGATCGAACTGGTATTTGAAGGAAAAAGTTACTGGGATATTCTCAGATGGAAAAAAGGAGAAGCCTGGTTTAACGCAACTGTTACCGGATGGGATACAGAGCAGGAGACAGTCCAGAACTATTATCGTGTTAGACAAATCTATACACCGGCATTTACACAAAAAGATTATTTGTGGCCTTTATCAGAAAACACATTAGTAGTAAATCCTAATCTTGTTCAGAACCCAATGTGGTAACGGTCATTTAAATCAATTAATATGAAGTTATTTAATTTATATATAGCCATCACCATTGCTGTTGTTGTCAGTTCTTGTATGAAAAAAGATCTGAACACGCATGGTCCAATAGAAAATGACGGCATTAAGCCAGGCATTGTTTCGGATGTTATTGTTGAAAACCTGCCCGGCGCGGCTAAACTTACTTATAAGCTCCCAGCCGATAAAGATCTTCAGTATGTAATGGCAGAGTATTCTAATAATGAAGTGGATAGTAGAAAAGTGAAAACATCGAGATACAGTGATACATTATTTCTTGACGGATTTAGCAGAGCCAAAGAATATAAAGTAAAAATTTATGCTGTAGATAAAGGTGAAAACATATCGGAACCGGTTGAAGTAACTGTTCATCCAACCACTCCGCCTTATCTGAACATTTCTTCAAGCGTTAATTTAGTTGATGATTTTGGTGGAGTAACCGTGTCTTTCAAAAATGAGAATGAAGACAAGTTTGCACTTGTCGTATTAGCAAGAGATAACAACGGGGAATTTACACCAGCAGAAACATTTTATACTTCAATGGATTCCGGTTCATTTGCTGTGAGAGGGTTTGACACTATAGCAAGAGATTTTGGAGTATATATCAAAGACAGATGGAATAATATATCAGACACTGTTTTTAAAACCATTCATCCTATTTATGAGCAAATGCTGGATAAAACAAAATTCAGGGAATATCGCCTACCCAACGATCAGGAATCAGCCTGGGGATGGGCTATGCCTGGCTTGTGGGATGGTGTATTAGGTGTTGATGGAAATGGTTTTCATACTGCTCAGGGTGCTCAACCTACTCCTCACCGCTTTACAATTGATCTGGGGGCCGTATCTAAACTCAGTCGTTTTAAGATTTTGAAACGTACCGCTAGTAACGGTGACTATTTATACAACCATGGTGATCCTAAAATTTGGAATATGTGGGGTGTCGCAGAAACACCTAACTCATCGGGAAGTTGGGATGATTGGAATTTGCTGATGCGTTGTGAATCTATTAAACCTTCAGGTCTTCCTTTGGGACAAATTTCAGATGAAGATATGTCATTCGCTCAGGGACCGGATGGTTTGGGAGAAGAATTCGTATTTCCTATATCTGCTCCTGCAGTGAGATGGGTAAGGCTGGAAATACTGGAAAACTGGAGTGGTACTGATTTCTTCCATGCACATGAAATTACATTCTGGGGAGATCCTCAATAACATTTAACCAAGAACAATGACTAACATATATATAAACATATCTAAGTTCATCCTGATGGCTTCATTGTTTATTGTTTCCTGCCAAAAGTGGGATGACTATAAAAAATATAACAATGAAGGAGAAAAGGTTTATCCCGGTGCTGTCACAAAAGTTGTGGCATCACCCGGTAATGAAAGAATACAACTCTCCTGGATACATGGAATAGATTCCAGAATCAGCAAATATGTTGTTTTATGGAATAATGGTAATGATTCTATTGTATTAGATGCATCAGCCATTAATGCCGGGGATACAGTTGCTCCGGTAATTGAAGGTTTATCAGAAGGAACTTATGCTTTTCTAGTGTATTCGGTAGATGAGAATAATAATTTGTCAGTCCCTTTTGAATTAAGTACAGCCAGAGTTTACGGTTCACTTTATGAAAATGGCATTCTCAACAGATCATACAGATCAATTGATTATGATGCTGATAATGGCAGTCTTTTAATCCATTGGAATACTGCAGATACTTTTAATATCGGAACAAAATTAAGATATACTGATGTGACAGGTAATGAACAAACCATCACTGTAGATTCAGGCAGCTATGAGACAAATATACCCTGGGAACTTGGTTCCGTTATTTATTATCGTTCTGCATATAAACCAGTAATTACAGCTATTGATTCATTTACAGTAGTCAATGAAGATTCAATTATCGTGTCGAATATTCCTGTCCCTAAAACAAATTGGTCTAAAGTTGATCTTCCCGGAGATATCGGTGGAAATGAGTACGGGGCCAATTTCACATCCATATGGGATGGTTCAGCAGGATCATTTCCCGATGTTTATCACTCAGGATCAGAAGGTATCCCACATACATTCACTATTGATCTCGGAGCATCTTATGCACTCACTATGTTTGAAGAAATAGGGAGACAAGGTTGTGATTGTAATAATCCTGTAAGATTTGAGCTTTGGGCAACAAATGATATTACCGACGCAGCCACAGCTCTTTCTCCGGGCGATGATGGATGGGAACAGGAATCGATAGATAAAGGATGGACACTGCTGAATGCCATAGAAAGAAATGATAACGGAATGGCAGCTTTAAAAGTTAATATTCCAGAAAACACTCCTCCTATGAGATATATTAGAGTGAGAGTATTGGAAACAAATAACGGTAATACAGAAAGTAATATGAGTGAAATTTCTTTCTGGTATAACCCATAAAAAATGATTCAGGTTTTAACTTAAAATAATTGATAGTATAATCCGATCAGTCTCTTTTAATCAATAGAGATTGATTGGATTATATAGAATACCAGAGTAGTTGTTATAAAATACAATATTTCCTCTATGATACAAGCATGCTAAAACTTACATGTATGTTGGATAACAATACAATAAATCCTGTAATAGCATCTGCTTCAATGTATCTGTAAAAAAACTAACCGCATATTTTAAATAAACTGGCTAACAGATTAATGCTATTGATGAAAATAGGTCATATGAGTCGCGAAGGTTGAAATGAACTGCTTACAGGCGAAACTAATAGATGGATAAGTAGATTTTTGTATTCATCCTGCACCACCAGATAAAGTCTCTATAAAATGAAGATTACGGAACTGCAAGGAGAATTACAGCATTCAAAGTTACCATCCAGCAATAATTGAAAAAGGGGTCATCTGAGTATGATGATGATCGTGTTATCACAGCATTAAAAATAATGTATGTTAAAAAACAGGAAAAAAAGTATTGGAATAATAACGTTTATGCTGATAGTCGTACTATCATTTATAGCGGCTTTCAATGGTAATCCGGAAAGCAAAGGCTTATGTGTTCCATTAAAAGGAACACATATTATTTTAGTAGGGAACAATCTCGGTTCAAGGATGATCAACTTCGATCACTTTGAAACAGAATTGCAACTAAGATATCCTGATAGTCTGTTATATGTTCGTAATATGTGCGATGGTGGAAACACTGCAGGATTTCGTCCCCATTCAGGAAGAAATGATCCCTGGGCATTTCCGGGTGCAGAAAAATTCCAGAGCGAATTGGCGACTAATTCAGCAAGCGAAGGGCATCTGGCTTCTCCAGATGAATGGTTGACTAAACATAAAGCTGATATTATTATTGCTTTTTTCGGTTACAGCGAATCCTTTCAGGGTAAAGCAGGTGTAGATAATTATAAAGCTGAGCTAGACGCTTTTATTAAACATACATTAAAACAGAAGTATAATAGTAAAAGGCCCGTTGAACTGGTATTAGTATCACCTATTGCTTTTGAAGATCTTTCCGCTCAATATGATCTTCCGAATGGTAAAAAGGAAAATAGCAATCTTGCCTTGTACACACAGGCAATGAAAGAAGTGGCTGCAAAGCACAAAGTGCATTTTATTGATGTATTTCATCCATCTCAAAAATGGTACAATGAAGAAAAAGAATTCCTGACTATAGACGGATCACAACTCAATGATGATGGATATAAAAAACTATCCCTGTTATTATCAAATGAAATATTTGGTTATAAACCGCCCGTTAACCCTTCAAGACGTGCATTAGTTTACTCAGCAGTAATGGAGAAAAACTGGATGTGGCATAACGATTACAAAATTCCTAATGGCGTACATGTATTTGGTCGACGTTATAATCCCTTTGGTCCGGATAATTATCCTGCTGAGTTAGAAAAAATTCGTCAAATGACTGCTATACGTGATTCTGCTATATGGCTGGCTGCGACAACAGGAATACAAATGGATATTTCCTCTGCAGACGAACGCACACGTGTTCTTCCGGAAATAAAAACGAATTACCAACCTGATGAAAATGGAAATCTAACCTATCAATATGGAAAGGAAGCGTTGGCTCAACTTAAGGTTCCGGATGGTTATCAAATAGATCTTTTTGCATCAGAACAGGAGTTTCCCGATTTAGCCAAACCAATGCAAATGTCGTTTGATAATAAGGGTAGGCTATGGGTTGCCTGTATGCCCAGCTACCCG
>CAZQIQ010000081.1:13521-14417 GCA_964593835.1 uncultured Chitinophagaceae bacterium | reverse complement strand
GGCGGCTTCTTCTTTTATGCGTCACTATACGGTGCTATTGGCAGTGCGGTAAACGAAGATATGAGAGAAGCGCAGTCGTTAAGCTTTCCGATTACTATGTTGGTAATTATTGCTATCGCTATCATGTCGGCCGCTGCCAACGACCCCACAGGCCCTATCGCTTTTTGGGGAAGTATTATACCTTTCACTTCACCTATTGTAATGATGGCATTAGTGCCGTATGGCGTACCGGGTACTATTCCTTACTGGCAATTGGGCTTATCAATGGGCTTACTGATAGCCGGTTTTATATTTACCACTTGGTTTGCCGGTCGCATTTACCGCACAGGTATTTTAATGTACGGCAAAAAAGCCACCTGGAAAGAATTGGCCAACGGCGTTAAAGCGCTCACCAGCAAATCATAACTACTAGAGGTTATACATAGGGTGTTATAAAATTTTGGATAAAAATGTCGATAACGTTTCGGCTGACCCAAATTTCATAACACCTTTTTTATTTGTTAAAATTTCCTTTTTTCATGAATAAATGCAACTTATTACGAACTTAATCGTACTTTTATACGAAATATTTCGTTTTTAAAATATTAAAAGTATAGTCATGAAAGCAAAAGTCTTAGCCAACAAAAAAACCTTCTTTTTCCTTACAGCCCTTACGCTTGCTATCGTTTTAGTTTCCTTTGGTATCCCGCAAAAAGAATTTCAGCCCATTCAGCAGCAACAACCTCCTACCGACACTGTACCGCCCAAGAAAAAAACAGTAAATCTGGATGAGGCTTTGTCTGGTATTAATGATATAGACTGGAGTAATATTGAAAAGGAAATTAAAAATGCTTTAAAAGAAGTAGATGCACAGAAAATACAAGCCGAAGTAAAAAAAGCCATGAATGAGGTAGAAT
>CAZQIQ010000081.1:0-13507 GCA_964593835.1 uncultured Chitinophagaceae bacterium | reverse complement strand
AAAAGAGGCATTGGCTAGTGTAAACTTTAGCGATATTCAAAATGAGGTACAAAGTGCATTAGCCAAAGTAGATATGGAAAAAATGAAAACCGAATTAGCCAAAATAAAAGAA
The DNA here is from genome assembly GCA_964593835.1 of uncultured Chitinophagaceae bacterium. GTDB lineage: Bacteria > Bacteroidota > Bacteroidia > Chitinophagales > Chitinophagaceae > Flavitalea. Next base: position 13,395 of record CAZQIQ010000081.1, on the reverse strand, counting down.
ATAGATTTTTCTAACATGCAGAAAGAGTTAGAAAATGTAAAATTAGAATTGGCTAAAATAAAACCCGAAATTGAGGAGGCGATGCAAACGGCCAAAGAAGCCATAAAAGAGTATACAACCTTCATCGATGGATTGGAAGCAGACGGACTGATTGATAAGGAAAAATTTACGATTAAACATGAAGACGGTACACTTTGGATTAATGGTGTAAAAGCTTCTGAACAAGTATACGATAAATACAAAACCTTTTTAGAGAAGAACAAAAAATTTACCTATACCTCTGATGGTAGCGGCTCTAAGTGGATGGAGTAATTTTTTATAGCCATGAGAAATAAACAAGCCTCTGTTTAACCATAGAGGCTTTGTTTATTTCATTAAAACTATTTTTTTCCAAAAATCCATTTTAAAAAATAGGGAAATGCTCTACCCCAGGTAGGTACATCATGCTTTCCGTCTTTTAATTCCATATAAAAAACATCTTCGGAAGCATATCCTTTTGCTGCCAATTCTTTCATCATATCTAACGTATCATCTATAGAATCAATAATGCCGTTATTATTCCTATCATGGGTTTCATCTTGATTTCCGCACTGAAAGAAAAATTTTAAACCCGGTTTATATTCACCATTCCGAATTACTTGGTGCATAATACGGTGCTTATCATCGTCGTATTTTTCGTCTTCCTGATCTACGCTTCTCCACCACAATGAACCGGAAAAAACACCAACACGATTAAAAACATCCGGATTATTCCATACAATATCCAATGCACTCAATGCGCCTAATGAAAAACCAGCAAATGCTGTTTCCGTGAACAGATACTGATTAAATCTGCTATTGATAAAAGGTAATAACTCTGTAATAATGAACTGCTCATATGCCGAAGCCTTATCGCCCCACCCGTCTGCATTAGGCGCCACCGACATACCATATTCTCTTTTTCTTTCCAATCCACAATGAATAGCTGCAATCAGTAATGGTTTGGAAGCATCATTTAAAATATTATCTATATCCATCTTTTCTACATCCTGACCATCATTAATTAATAATAACGACATACCCGACTTATTATCAACATCTGTATGATAAAAATCTATTTTTACTGATCTGTCTAAATGCTCCGAATATAACTCTATAGTTTCTACTGACACTTTCCCTATTTGTTCAATTTGCATAGTTGAAAAAACATTAAATTTGGTTAAATACCTGCACAAAAAAAACACAAAAATCAACCAGGCACATAGTTATGAAAAAAATAGGAATACTGTTCGGTCAGGAAAGAAGTTTCCCTATGGCTTTTATTGAGCGTGTGAACAGTAAAAAGGTGGATGGAATAGTAGCTGAACCCGTTAAAATCGATAAAATAATACAGGGCGTATCTGACGAATATGCTGTAATTGTAGATAGAATATCACAGGATGTTCCTTTTTACAGAGCTTATCTCAAAAATGCCGCGGTAAGCGGGGCCGCTGTAATCAATAATCCTTTTTGGTGGAGCGCTGATGAAAAATTTTTTAATAATGCGCTAGCTGTAAAAATAGGTGTGTCTGTTCCGAAGACAGTTATATTACCCTCTTTTGACATTCCTGCAAATACTACACATCAATCATTTAGCAACTTAGAATATCCTCTTGATTGGGAAGGAATTTTTAAATATGTAGGATTTCCTGCATACATGAAACCTTTTGCAGGTGGTGGATGGAAAAATGTTTACAGAATAAATGATATGCAGGATTTTTATCATAAACATGCAGAAACAGGACAACTGGTGATGTTATTGCAGGAAGAGATAAAATTTGAAGAATATTACAGATGTTATTGCATCGGCAATAAATATGTTCATATTATGAGTTATGAACCGCGCCATCCTCATCATTTGCGTTATGAAAATAATTTTCAACCCGACTCAACACGACTAAAGCAGATAGAAGAAATTGTATTAAAACTAAATGCGTTTTTAGGATATGATTTTAATACCGTTGAACTCGCAATACGTAATGGTGTGGCTTATGCCATTGATTTTTGCAATCCCGCTCCTGATGCTGAATTATCCAGTGTGGGAGAAGAAAATTTTGAGTGGGTGGTAGAAAACGCCGCTAATTACGCTATAGAAAGAGCGATTAAACAAAAAGAGGGAGTAGACAATCTGACGTGGGGAGAATTCGTTCGAAGATCGGTAACCAAACAACCGCTTCAATCCTAACATTGCATACATGAGCACCATTAACAGTAACCTTTTTACGCTTGGCATAGAAGAAGAATATATGGTAGTGGATCCCTCTACCAGAGAGTTGAAAAGTCATGAACAAAAAATAGTCCTTGAAGGACAAAAAGTGATCAAGGATAAAGTGAAAGCAGAAATGCATCAGGCTGTGGTGGAAGTTGGAACTGATGTATGTGCGAACGTTGATGAGGCCTACAAGGATGTAGCCTATTTACGCAGAACAATTGCGGCAATAGCATCCGATCTGGGATTGTGGGTCGGCGCTTCAGGCACTCATCCTTTTAGTCACTGGCAAAGTCAGTTGATTACTGATCATGCGCGATATAGTGAAATTGTTAATGAATTACAGGAAGCTGCAAGAAGTAATCTGATATTTGGCTTACATGTGCATGTAGGTATGGAAAGTAGAAATATGGCTAACCATATTGCCAATTCCACCAGATATTTTTTACCTCACATATTTGCCTTGAGTACAAACTCTCCTTTTTGGGAAGGAAGAATTACAGGCTATAAATCTTTTCGCACAAAAGTATTTGATAAATTTCCCCGTACAGGTATTCCGGAAACGTTTGAAAGTATTGAAGCATATGACAGTTTTGTTAAACTGCTTATTAAAACAAATTGTATAGATAACGGTAAAAAAATCTGGTGGGATTTGCGCGTTCATCCTTTTTTTAATACTGTAGAATTCAGAATATGTGATGTTCCCCTTACTGTTTCTGAAACCATAGCGATAGCAGGACTATTTCAGGCAGTATGCGCCAAAATACATAAACTCCATTCTCAAAACCTTAATTTTATTCAATATAGCCGTGCACTGATTAATGAAAACAAATGGAGAGCCAGCAGGTATGGAATTGATGGAAGATTAATAGATTTCGGCAAAGAACAGGAAATAAGCACAAGAATGTTAATTAATGAATTGCTTGATTTTGTTGATGATGTGGTTGATGACCTGGGAAGCAGACATGTTATTAATTATGTTTCAAAAATAATGGAGATGGGAACGGGTGCTGACAGACAATTAAAAGTGTATGAAGAGAGCAGCAACTTATTAACCGTAGTAGATTATATCCATAGCGAGTTTTTAAATGGCGTATAATGAGTGAGGAATTACATATATCAGCAGGAACAAAACCTGAGCAATACCAAACTGTTCTTCCACAAATTTTAGCAGTAATAGAAGGAGAAGAAGATGTTATTGCAAACCTTGCCAATATCTCTGCATGTTTAAAACAACAATTCAATTGGTTATGGGTAGGATTTTATATCGTAAAAGAAAATCAATTAGTATTAGGTCCATTTCAGGGACCATTAGCCTGCACCAGAATCAATAAAGGAAAAGGCGTTTGTGGCGCTTGCTGGTCTGAGAAAAAAACAATTATAGTTCCTGATGTTAATACCTTCCCTGGTCATATTGCCTGTAGCAGCGCATCAAAGTCAGAAATTGTGATACCAATATTAAAAAATGATGAAGTTATTGGCGTATTAGATATTGATAGTGAGTATTATAACAATTTTGATGTTACTGATCAGCAATTTCTTGAAGAGCTCGTCACCCACATTTCTTTCTGATTTCTGTATTTTTGCACGATGGTGAGGCAAAAAAAAATACGTGTAGCATTACTTGATCTTTATGAAGGCACACCTAATCAGGGAATGAGATGCATCAGAGAAATTCTACATGCTTATGCTGCAGAAAACAATCTGCAATTAACACTACATGAGTTTGAAGTCAGAATTTCACAGCATATCCCTGATCTTGATTACGATGTTTACATATCCAGTGGTGGACCAGGCTCCCCCCTTGATAGCATAGGTTCATTGTGGGAAGAAAAATATTTTAACTGGATGTCTGCTATTGAGGCATACAATAATAATCAGGACAATACTCAAAAAAAATATGTATTGTTTATTTGTCATTCTTTTCAATTGGCTTGCCGATATTTTAACATAGGCAATGTTGCCAAAAGAAAATCTACTGCATTTGGTGTATTCCCTGTCCATCTTGTTTCCAATGGAAAAGAAGAACCGATATTTAATGGATTACAGGATCCTTTTTATGCAGTGGACAGTCGCGATTATCAGGTTATACAACCTGATATTGATAAAATAGAAGCTCTTGGAGGATCCGTATTAGCTATTGAAAAGGAAAGACCTCATGTTCCGCTTGAAAGAGCAGTGATGGCTGTTCGTTTCAGCGAATATATGTTAGGTACACAATTTCATCCTGAAGCAGATGCACAAGGAATGTCAATGTATCTGCAAAGAGCAGATAAAAAAGAAATGGTAATTGAAAACCATGGCTTCGACAAATGGCACTCGATGATTGAACAACTTAACGATCCCGATAAAATTAGTTGGACATATTCACATGTTATACCTAACTTCCTTGATCAGATTCTTGATCACTAAGTTTTGTAATAATTATAGTCATATTTGAACGGTTGATGAGAGATGGAATGGCTTTTGATAACAATACTCCCATGAATAAACATACCTATCAAGCTGGAATTATCGGAAACTGTGCATACATCGCTCATGTAAATATCAATACCAATATCAACTGGCTGTGCTGGCCCCGCTTCGATAGTTCTTTTGTTTTCGGAGGACTACTTGATAACCAAAAAGGTGGAGAATTTTCCATACTTCCTTCAGGAGAATACACAGCTAAACAATACTATAAAGAAAATACTAATGTTCTATGCACAGAAATCACCTGTGCTGAAGGGCGTTACCGGATAACAGATTTTGCTCCGAGATTTCATCAGTTCGATCGTTTTTTTAAACCACTGATGTTGATCAGAAAAATTGAACTTCTTGAGGGCATGCCGAGAATTAAAGTCATCTGTAAACCTGTATATGATTATGGTTCTGTTGACCTTCAACATTCGAGAGGAAGTAATCACGTAGAGTACAGAGGGTCGGGAGACAGTGTGCGACTCACAACGAATATTCCTATCAGTTATATCCTTGAAGGGCATTATTTTATTTTAAACGAACCAAGATATTTACTCCTTACTCACGGCACCCCTCTTGAAGCGCCGCTTGAAAGCACAGCCGAAACTTTCCTCAGAGAAACGACTCAATACTGGCGCACATGGATAAAACATTCTTCCATTGCCCGCTTTCATCAGCCATATGTAATCAGGTCTGCTTTGGCTTTGAAAATTCATCAGTACGAAGACACCGGTGCAATTATAGCGGCCAGCACTACCAGCTTGCCTGAATATGATGGCAGCGGCAGAAACTGGGACTATCGTTTTTGCTGGTTAAGAGATACATTTTATGTCATCACATCATTAAATCACATTGGTCATTTTGAAGAAATGGAAAGATATTTCCATTATGTGACGGATATATGTTTTTCAGAGGAAAAACGTTACCAGCCATTATATGGAATAGTTGGAGAAAAACAATTAACAGAACATATCCTGCCGGAGTTAAGCGGATACCTGGGTAATAAACCAGTCAGAATAGGCAATCAGGCTTATGAACACATACAAAATGATATTTACGGGCAGGTGTTAATATCTCTTCTTCCTTTATATACTGACCACAGATTTATTTTTAGTGAAAGAAAAGATTCAGGAAAATGGATCTCGACCGTATTGGATAAGATTGCTTCTACAATTGATGAAAAGGATGCAGGCATATGGGAATTCAGAAATATGGCATTTCATCATGCTTATACAAATCTTTTTCAGTGGGCAGGATGTTGTGCTGCAGAAAAAATGGCCAGAAATATAGGCGATGAAGCCCTATTACAAAAAGCAATTACTCTTCGCGACAGAGCAGCTGAGTATGTAGAAAGCTGTTATGATCCACAAAGAAAAGTATACACTCACGCTAAAGGAAGTCCTTATCTGGATGCAAGTACGCTCCAACTCATCATGATGAATTATATTGACCCTTCTTCACAAAAGGCGAAAGATCATCTAATAGCGCTGGAAGCAGAATTAAAAACAAAAAACGGTTTATTCTACAGATACATACATGCCGATGACTTTGGAAAACCAAAAACCACCTTCCTTATCTGTGCTTTCTGGTATGTAGAAGCGCTGGCATGTGTAGGCAGAATTGATGAAGCCATCAGGGAATTTGAAAATCTTTTGCAATATTCAAATCATCTGCTTTTATTTAGTGAAGACGTAGATGAAGAAACCGGCAGCCAATGGGGTAATTTCCCCCAGGCATACAGCCATGTTGGGTTAATGAATGCAGCATACCGGATTTCAATGAAACTCGATATGCCGCTGTTCCTGTAATATCATCCCAACTCTAATTTCTTTTTGACGGAGATTCCTGGCGATAAGGCTCAGCCTGAATGGCGTTGGACAATTCACGAAGAAAACCGCGAACTTCCATGTAATTACCTATATAAAATCTGGCAGCAGAAATATGACTGCCCACTTTTATAGTTACAGCCGTTGGAGGTAGAGATTTAAAAATATCTTCATCAGTATGATCATCACCTATGGCCATAATAAAATCATAATTCACATCCTGTATAAAGTTTAGTGCAGCCTTACCTTTATTAATTTCTACATTCTTAATCTCTACTACTTTATTACCAGGTAACAACTGCAGTCCTTTATCTTCCACTAGGTATCGTAAGGTATTCACCAATTCGTTTGTTCTCAACTCACCCAGACTTTCCTCCACTTTGCGATAATGCCAAACCAAAGAAAAATCTTTTTCTTCAATGAAGGCGCCTGCTGTTCTATCAGTAAAAGATTCTAATACAGGAAAAATATCTTTTTTCCACTGATTGTTTAAACCTGGAATACTTTGCCATTCATTTCCTTTTGTCTTCACCCACGCACCGTGTTCCGAAATCATATCTACATCCAGGTTACCGAACCATTTTTCCAAAAACTTTGGAGGTCTTCCGCTCACTATGACAACTCTATTAGCCGGATCTGTTAACAATTGTCTGAGCAGGTCATATAATTCTTCATCAGGAGAAGCCTGGTCAATATTCGTTTTAAAACCTACAAGCGTACCATCATAATCCAGAAAAATTATCCGTTTATGCGTGTACGCATAAAATCTCATAATGTTTTGTCTTGTTGAACTACTTATCCTCTTTGCGTACATTGATTGTTGCATCTGTTTTACTTCCATTAAACGTGTCATAAATAACTTTACCCAATGATTGATATTGAACTTTGTCACAATATCTTTCATCATTTTCATCCTTCTTTTTTGTTCAGAAACAGGCATATTTAACGCCTCTATAATGGCTGATACAATAGAACCTTCATTATTAGGATTTACCTGAATGGCATCAACAAGTTCTTTAGAAGCTCCTGCCATTTCGCTTAGTATCAATACACCATCATCATTCAGTCTGCTGGCAATATATTCTTTGCAAACCAGATTCATTCCATCCCGCATAGGAGTAACCAGGCATATATCTGCTTTCGCATAAAGTGCCGACAACTCTTCGACTGGAAATGACCGATAGAAATAATAGACCGGTTGCCAGTCCAATGTCATATATCTGGCATTAATGCCTCCAACAAATTTGTCAATCTCATCCCTTAACTCGCGATACTGCTGCACACTGTCGCGTGATGGCACAACGATCATATACAAAACAATATTTGATACATATTCGGGATTGGACTGCAGCAGTTGTTCAAAAGCCATCAGGCGTTGCAATATTCCTTTACTATAATCAAGTCTGTCTATCGAAAGAATAATTGTTGTTTCCTTACGAAAATTCTTGTTAAGCGTTTGAATATGTTCCTGAACCTCAGCAGAAGAAACTATGGATGCGAATTTTTCGCTATCTATACCCATAGGAAAACTATCGACAACAACAGTTCTGTTATTAAAAATAATTTCATTAGAGCTTGAGATCACGGATGACATAAGTCTTCTTGTCGAATGTACCAGATGTCTTGCATCATCAAACGTATGAAATCCTATAAGATCCGCTCCCAATATACCTTCCAGCAGTTCAAGCCTCCAGGGAATAGATCGGTATAGTTCATACGAAGGAAAAGGAATATGCTGAAAAAAGCCAATGGTGATATCCGGTAGTACAGCCCTTATCATACCTGGCAACAACAGCAGTTGGTAATCATGTATCCATATAACATCTCCGGGTTCGGCAATCTCCAGCACAGCATCTCTGAATTTTTCATTCACCTGATAATAAGAATCCCAATACGCCTGCTGATAGCGAGCATAAGTAGGCATATAATGAAATACCGGCCAAAGGATTTCATTGGAAAAACCCTCATAATAATTATTTATTTCATCCTGTGTAAGAAAAACAGGTTTGAGATTAGCAGTATCGAGATCCAATGCAATCTTATTTTGTACATCCGGATCGGGTATTTCCATTCCCGGCCATCCTACCCATACATTACCTGATTGCTGATAAATTGAACCCAAACCTGTTGCTAAACCTCCCTCACTGGCCATAAAAGAATATTCGCCATTGTTATCGATTAATTTTACTGGCAACCTGTTGGAAACTATAACTGTTTTGGGCATAATTGATTATCTCCTTATAAACGAGACATTACTATAGTAATAAACGTACCAAATTCTCATGAAAGCTTTAATCCACTTCTATAAAAGATCGCGAATTTTAATGACATTATTAAAACTACATTAAATAATTTCTTGGGGAAAACTTTCTACAGCGAAAACATATAAGAAATACATATCTATCAGTCATGTACATGGCAAGCTATTTTTAGCTATTCAATATGTAAATCCTTCTTCAACACTAAAAAGATATTTATGGGTAACATCTTGTATTTAATAGCAGTTATACTTGTTATTGCATGGGCAATAGGATTTTTAGGCTATAGCGCTGGCGGGTTAATCCACATTCTACTGGTAATTGCAGTGATTGCAATAATACTCAGACTAATTCGTGGATCAGGTGTGTAAACATATAAAAGATAACATTCTATATTTGACCCCTTAATGGGGTCATTTTATGAATATACAATTCTGGTCGATAGGTAAGCAGCATGAAAACTATGTGTTAGCAGGTATCAATGAATTTACAAAACGTATCAGCAATTATTTCACCGTATCATGGAAAATCATTCCCTCACCTAAAAATGCCGGGCAATTATTACCTGCCGATCTGAAAAGGAAAGAAGCAGATATTATTCTGAAATCTCTCTCTTCAACAGATTATCTCATCGCACTTGATGAAAGAGGAAAAATGATGGCTTCCGCTGATCTCGCCCAATTTCTGCAGGTTCGCTCCAATGAAAGCATTAAACAGGTCATATTCCTTATCGGTGGCGCATTTGGAATAGATGAATCGGTTATTCAACGTGCCAATTTTCAATGGTCTCTCTCCCCGTTAACATTCCCACATCAACTTGTTCGTTTAATACTTGCAGAACAAGTATACCGTGGGTGCACTATCTTGCGTAACGAAAAATATCATCATAGCTAAATCATTCAAATGCTTTTTACCATCACTATCGTCATTATTGCAATTACCGTGATTGTTTCACTTACAGCCTTTAATAGTGAAAAAGTAATGAACGACCTTATCTTTTATCCTCCTGCTGTTACTGATAATAAACAATATTACCGGTTTATTACTTCAGGCTTAATTCACGCTGATTTTTTTCATCTGATTTTTAATATGTATGCGCTCTATCTGTTTGGAAGCAGTGTGGAAGCATGGTTCGGAGCAATATTTGAAGAAAAAGGAAAGTTATTATACCTGGTAATGTACATTTCAGCATTAGTTATATCGTTACTTCCTACCTATCTCAAACATAAAGACAATGCTAATTACAGAAGTCTGGGTGCTTCAGGAGCTGTTTCTGCAGCTGTATTTGCTAATATTTTGGTAGAGCCTATCAGAGGAATCGGATTAGTATTTATTCCGGGTATATATATTCCGGGATTTTTATTTGGTGTTATTTATCTTGGCGTTTCTTCCTATCTAGATAAGAGAGGTGGTGGCAACATTAATCATTCAGCACATATCTGGGGAGCATTATATGGAATAGGATTCTTTATTGTGGCTTCATTTATTTTCTCAGACTATAATGTTTTAATGGAATTCATTAGAAAAATCCAGGAATATATATCAGGATTTTAAACATATTCTTACCACAGAACGGGTATGCTCATCGATTTTAAAACGCTCATCAATGCGCATACCCACTATCCAGCATATTCTTTTTGCTGATTCAAGTACCCACACTTTTTCTTTATCGGTAGGTGATACTTTTTTGTCAATAAGAAAACGGGCAACCTTCTTTTTCTTTTTCATTCCAAGAGGATAAAAATAATCCCCCGTTTTCCACTTTCTTAAAATAAGCGGAAATCTCATTTCTTTACTATTCAATAAAGCAGTGTAATCCTCTTTTTCAAGTGTAAATTGATTTTTCTCCTGAATAAACAACTGTCCCAATTCAAAATTTATTAAATCATCACCTTTTTCAATAAGCACAACAGACGAAGATTTTGGATGTACAGGAGCAATAATCAGCCAGTTTCTGTTTTTAATTACCCTGTAGGAAGAAGATTGTACAAACTTAGCCTGCTCTGCATCCATTAGCTGAAGAATATCAGGTATTTGCTGTGAGGTAAATCCATATTCATATAAAATCTCGTATAATACGGAGGATAAAGCTTCTTGCTGCTTTAATTTTAAAATTGGAATATGCGCTTCTTCTCCTTTATAAATAATCAACTTTTTCTTTATCTGTTTGATGGCATACTGATATAATATTTCCACTTCTCTGAATCTATTAATATTGGCGGCAATATTTTGTTCCGCTTCAGGAAAAATCTTATTTACCAATGGAATAATCGTTTGCCGGAAATAATTTCTCGAATATTTATCTGATTCATTTGAACTATCAGTTCGCCATTTCAATTTGTTTGCTTCAGCAAAAGCATATATATCTTCTTTACTGTAAGCTAACAAGGGTCTTATTAATCTGTCTTTTTTAGGTAATATGCCATGCAAACCCTTAATCCCTGTACCGCGAAAGAAATTCATAAGCACAGTTTCAATATTATCATCGCGGTGATGAGCGGTAAGTAACCAATCATAGCCGTTATCGAGTAACTCTTCAAACCATTGGTATCTCAGCTGGCGTGCAGCAACCTGCACTGATAATTTATTATCCTTTGCATATTCTAGCGTATCAAAACCAGCAACAAATACTTTTACCTTATATTTTTCGGCAATAGCTCTTACCAACTGTTCATCTCCCTCACTCTCCTCACCTCTTAACCGAAAATTGACATGCGCTATGGCAAAATCATAATCTGACTGATGACATAATTCACATAGTACTACAGAATCTACACCTCCGCTTACCGCCAGCAGCAGTTTGTCTTTTGCCTTAAAAAGGTCTTTATTATTAATCAACCAGTTCTTCATAAGCAGCTCTTAATTCGTTAAATGCATGGCGATCACCGGTGCTGGTAGAAGCTTCCATACCTTTTTCATAACAACCTATAGCTAAAGAGATTTCTCCAATGCGTTCCAGCAACTTAGCCAGATGATAGTAAGAACCTGTATATGACGGATCCCTTTGAAGAATTTGTTCAAATATGCTTCTGGCTTCCTGCTCTTCTCCCAACTTTATATATTCAAGAGCCAGTGCGTGGTTAAGAAAAGAGTCATCAGGATTATCCGCCAAAAACTCTTTTAACCTGTTAATCCTTTCCATTTGTACTTACGAAACTTGTTTATATGATGAAAATTCTTTTGGTTTGCATGGTCTGTTAGTTGCATAAACAACTGTTAAACCGCAATAATATGAAGATTCTAGTCTGTATAAGCAAAACGCCTGATACAACGGCAAAAATAGCCTTCACCGATAACAATACGAAATACTCAGAAGCAGGAGTGCAATGGATTATCAATCCTTATGATGAATGGTATGCCTTGGTGAAAGCCATTGAGATCAAAGAAAAAGACCCTTCTACAGTAATACATCTTATTAGTGTAGGGGGACAGGACGTTGAACCGATTATACGTAAAGCTCTGGCACTGGGAGGTGATGAAGCATTCAGAATAAATGCTGTTAGTCAGGATAGCTTTTACATTGCCTCACAAATTGCTGCCATAGCTGAAAAAGAATCTTACGATATAATATTTACCGGCAAAGAAACTATTGATTACAATAGTTCTTCCATTGGAGGAATGGTAGCCGAATTACTTGCTCTTCCTTATGTCAGTCTCGCTACCAAATTCGAATTAAATGGAACAACGGCTACGGTTACACGAGAGATTGAAGGCGGCGAAGAAATACTTGAAGCTACCCTTCCGATTGTAGTAAGCTGTCAGAAAGGAATGGCTGAACAAAGAATCCCTAACATGAAAGGCATTATGGGAGCACGTACAAAACCACTTAAAGTTTCCGATCCTGTTGCAGTGGAAGCTCTCACCAGTATAGTATCTTTCGAAACACCTCCTCCCAAAGCAGGCGTTAAATTAGTTCCGGCAGATAATCCGGCCGAATTAGTTCGATTATTACATGAAGAAGCAAAAGTTATTTAATCATTCCTCAAAACGACACTATGCCTGTTTTAATTTATATTGATCAATCAGATAATGCAATAAAAAAAACCAGTCCCGAGGTAATTTCTTATGGCGCTCAGTTAGCTCAACAACTAGGCACTACAGCAGAAGGTATATTATTGGGAACTATTAGTGAGGATGTTGCATCACTGGGAAAATACGGTGTTACTAAAATTCATCATGTTGCTGATGCTACGCTTAACCATGCCGATAGTCAGGTACATACACAGATAATCGCAGAAGTTGCCAATAAAATCGGAGCAGATATTATTATATTTTCTAATAACCTGAATGGTAAAGCTATCGCTCCGCGACTTTCAGCCAGACTGAAAGCGGGTTTGGTAAGCGGTGCTGTATCATTACCGGATACTGCTAACGGGTTCACAGTGAAAAAAACTGTTTTTTCCGGGAAAGCTTTTGCCAACCTAAGTATTCAGTCCGCTATCAAAATTATTGCCGTTAACCCTAATGCCTTTCAGGCTACAACAACAGGTTCAAGTGCAGAAGTGGTTGCTGTAACTGCTGCTATCCCTTCTGCAGGCTTAAAGGTAGTAGGAGAAAATAAACTTAAAGGTGAGATTTCGCTTAGTGAAGCAGAAAGAGTAGTGAGTGGCGGACGTGGCTTAAAGGG
>CAZQIQ010000080.1:0-15066 GCA_964593835.1 uncultured Chitinophagaceae bacterium | reverse complement strand
CGCTTTTCTGAGTTTCGCAGCACTCACCATCTTCATTGCCTTGGTGATTTGCTGCGTATTTTGAACTGATTTTATTCGGTTCCTAACTTCTTTTAACTGGCCAGCCATATTGATTTTTTTAACCGGCTGCAAAGGTATGTTTTTTGACTTACTTTTACGATCTATGGCAAAAGCTAAAACGAAAAAGAAAGACCTGCCGGTCATTCTGATAACAAATGATGATGGCATTTCGGCCCCGGGCATTAGCAATCTCGTTGAAGCTGTGAAAGATATGGGGAAAATAGTGGTTGTAGCACCCGACAAACCCCAGTCCGGAATGGGACATGCCATCACTATCGGACACCCTCTGCGATTGCATGCTGTCCAAACTTTCGGGGATATTGAAGCCTACCAGTGCACAGGCACTCCTGTAGACTGTGTAAAACTGGCTGTAGATAAAGTGCTTCACCGTAAACCTGATATTTGCCTCAGCGGTATCAACCATGGCGCCAATCACTCTATTAATGTGATTTATTCCGGCACCATGTCTGCTGCAGTGGAGGCCGCTATAGAAAGCATTCCGTCTATAGGATTTTCCTTGCTCGACTATAGTATAGAAGCAGATTTTTCAGCAGCTAAAAAGTTTGCCAGACTGATTGTAGAAAAAATGCTAAAAACCAAACTTGACAAGCACACTATTCTGAATGTAAACTTTCCAGCCGTGGCTGAGAAATTGATACGTGGTGTAAAAGTTTGCAGACAAGCATACGCAAAATATGAAGAAGATTTTCTGGAAAGAGATGACCCACATGGCAGAAAATATTTCTGGCTTACAGGAGAATTCGTCAATTTTGATAAAGGAAGGGATACTGACGTATGGGCACTTAAAAATAATTATGTGAGTATTGTACCTGTGCAATTTGATATGACCAACTACCTGCTGAAAAACAAACTGGAAAAAAGCTGGAAATTCTAGCATATAAACACACGTTTCAAATCCCCTTTGAATGCTTAAAAGAGATAATTTAAAATTCGGACTAACACTGGGTTTTATTGCTCCAATCCTTAGTCTGATCATTTATTACCTTGTCAAATTTTACCCACTATTTTCAATTAGTGATTTTTTTTCATTTATCCGCACCAACAAAGCCCAAGTGACGGCCATATCGGTTCCATGCCTGGTACTGAATATTGCACTTTTTACTTTTTATATTAATTCGCGCAAGGATAAAACAGCGAGAGGCATATTTATAGCTACTTTAATATATGCGATATCTGCATTGCTTTTGAAATTTATTTTATAGTATAGGATCCAAAATATTTTTAAGGCTTAAGAATTGCGTAAACAAAAGTTAAACGGCTTGAATCAGGTAATGTGCAAAACCAAGCTGTTTAATTTATCAAAAACAGTCTAACTGTTAGGGTTTACTTCAACCCTCAACACACCCGTTCTAATTAAAAGAAAGCTTCATCAGCATTAAGTTATAAAATATCATGTCCCCGAATAACAAAAGCTTATAATGCTTCATTAACTTGTGACCATAGACAATGCTATGTGGCATCATCAAAACTTACATAAACACTGATGAAATATTATATCGTAGCTGGTGAAGCATCGGGTGACCTGCACGGCAGCAATCTTATTAAACAGATCAAAAAGTTTGATCCTATTTCGGATATACGTTGCTGGGGTGGAGATTTAATGGAACAGGCAGGCGGCAACCTGGTTAAACATTACCGGGAACTTGCTTTTATGGGGTTCATTGAAGTAGTGAAAAACATTCGCACAATATTCAGAAATCTTGATTTCTGCAAAAAAGATATTCAGTCCTACAGCCCCGATGTATTGATTTTAATAGACTATCCAGGATTTAACCTGCGCATAGCTGAATGGGCAAGAAAAAAAGGTATTCGTGTCGTTTATTATATTTCACCGCAAGTGTGGGCATGGAAGGAAAGTAGAGTAAAACAGATCAAAAAGAATGTAGATAAGATGCTGGTCATACTACCATTTGAAAAAGCATTTTACGAGAAATGGAATTACAGTGTAGAATATGTAGGTCATCCACTGGTTGATGTTGTAGATCAGGCAGAAGCTGAACTGGCGAACACACCGGAAACAACACTCTCTATATTAAATGAAAAAAATCTTATCGCATTATTACCAGGTAGCAGAGCCCAGGAAGTAGCCAAGAAACTTCCCATTATGCTGGAAGCTACCAAAAATTTTCCCGGATATAGATTTATAATCGCTAAAGCCTCTTCATTGGATGATAAGTTTTACGAAAAATTTACTCATCAATACACAAACGTCAGATCTATTCGCAATAAAACATATCCTTTATTACTACAGTCAAAAGCAGCAATAGTAACCTCCGGAACAGCCACCCTTGAAACGGCCTTATTTGGCGTGCCCCAAATTGTATGTTACAAAGGCTCTCCCATTTCATATCAAATTGCAAAAAGACTAATCAAAGTAAAATACATTTCTCTAGTAAATCTGATCATGAATAAAGAAGTGGTCAAAGAACTAATCCAAAGTGAAATGAATGCAGCCAACATTACGACAGAGCTGAATAATATTCTGAAAAACACCGAAACACATGCCAGAATAATGAAAGATTATTCGCAGTTAAAAAAACTATTAAGCGAAGGAGGACATGCTTCTGAAAAAGCAGCAAGAATAATAGTACAGTTTACAAAAGACAAGTCAGCGGTTAAGTAGTTTAATAATCAGTATTATAATAGCAATTATAAACATGAACAATGAAATCCTGTTTATTCCATGCATATACTTCATCCATTGCGTTACAGGTTCATTAGGATCTCTTTTTTTGATATAGAGATATTCTGCCAGTTTTTTTAATACACCCATTGTGCAAATATATTAACCCATCCGCTTCGGAGCAGCAGTATTGTTTTTTTTCAACACTTCTTCATCTGTAAGATCAAGTCTTAAGGGAGTAATAGATACTTTTCCATTTTCCATGGCCCATCTGTCAGTACCCTCCTCTGCAGGCTCCAGTGGTTTTACCGATATCCAATAAATATTTCTGTTCATGGGATCTTTTGCAGGAATTACATATCCATCGTAATGCCGAACCGACTGCCGTGTCCATTCAATGCCATTGGCAACAGGAGGAAAGTTGACATTATATAAGCCCGGACTGGTATCATTCAACAATAATTTGAGCGTTTTAAATACATCTTTTCTTAATAGAGCAAAGTCTGGCTCTGCTCCCAGCACAGGAGTACTTAACGCTATTCCTTTAAAACCTAACAGTGCGCCCTGTTTTGCAGCAGCAAGAGTACCGGAATGCCACATTCCATTTCCTAGATTAGGACCAAGATTAATACCAGACAACACTACATCCACATGTTCAACAATATGTGTTCCTAAAGCCACACAATCCGCTGGTGTACCATTAACCCTATAAGCTTTAATGCCATCAAAATTCACTAAGGACGGCTTTATAGTTAGCGGACGTGAGTGCGTAATGGCATGTCCCATTGAGCTCTGCTCAACATCGGGAGCAAAAACGCTCACCTCACCAAACTCACGAGCCACTTCCGCTAAAGCTTTTAATCCCGGACTATAAATACCATCGTCATTCGTAATGAGTATTTGCATAAACAGGAGTATAACATTATTGTGCCAGCGTATGGCTGGTATGCTTTTTCCAATATAGAGTCATAATATGAAAAAAGCTTATATACTTCATAACCCCAATGCTGGTAAAGGAGAATACACTAAACAAGAATTGGTTGCTATATTAAAATCTCATGGCTATCAATGTGGATATTCATCCACGAAGAATAAAGACTGGAAGAACAAATTGCAAACAGACGCTGATTTTGTAGTGATAGGTGGTGGAGATGGAACAGTCAGGAAAGTACTCACATATTTTCTTGATAAATCAGGAAAAAAATCAAAAATTCCTCCTTTCGTACTATTACCCTTAGGCACAGCCAATAATATCGCTAAATCACTTAATAATACTGGTCACCCGAAACAAATTATCAGCCGGCTTCAGGATTTTAAACAAACAAAATTTGATACTGGTACTGTTCATGGGCTGGGCAAAAAACATTTTTTTCTTGAGGGTATAGGATTAGGGATATTCCCTCAACTCATGAAAACAATGAAAGAAAAAAATACCGATAGTATTGAATCTCCTGAGGAAGAATTAAAAGCCGCACTTAAGACCATGCTTGAAATAACAAGTAAGTTCAAGGCAGAAAAACTAGATATAACAATAGACGATGAGGATTACAGCGGCAGATACATTATGGCAGAAGTAATGAATATTGTTTCTATTGGTCCGAATATAAACTTATCACCCGGATCCGATCCATCTGACGATGAGTTCGAAGTAGTGCTTATCCCTGAAAAACAACGGGAAGAACTACTCAGCTATATACAAAGCAAGATAAAAGGTGATGAGAAAAATTATTTACCATTGATCGTAAAAGGCAGTCATATTACCATTAAACATCAATCTCCGTTAATACATATTGATGATGAACTCATTAAAACAAACAAAAGTCGCAGTATCGATATTACCATCAACCCGAATACGACTAAGTTTTTAGTACAATAGCCTTATCTTTACCCACTTATATGGAAGTCAGAAGTCTTTTCAACGTTATTATAAAAATAATAGGCATTTTTTTTATAAAGGATATTCTGGAAGCTTTTTCCCGTATTTTATCCATACTTGTATACTTACCTCAATATTCCACTGAAAATGAGGGGTATTTTAATCTTGGAATAGCCATTCCACCGCTGGTACTTTATGGACTTTTTGTTTATGTACTTATCTTTCGTACAAACAGCGTCATTCAGGTGCTTAAACTTGATAAAAACATTTCCCAACAACAGGTAACTCTACCCATTGACCGTACGATAATATTTAAATTAGCTATCATTATCATCGGAGGGTATATGCTTATAAATGAACTTGCAGAATTTTTCAGATTAGCTACCTATTATGTGCAAGAAAGAAAATTGTATGCAAGAATGGCACGTCCCGATGTAAGTTATCTGGCTACCTCTGCGGCCAAGATAATTTTTGCGTTAGGATTATTATTCTGGAATAAAAGAATCGTTACTCTACTCGAAAAACTGTTCTTCAAGAACAGATAAATGGCGCAGGTAAGGTTTTTGCATAGGTTGTTCTAAAAAACATATGCGAATTTTTATCTCTTTTCTTTTTGTATTATTAATTTCTACTGCTTTTACATCCTGCGAAGCTATTGGCTCTATCTTTAAAGCCGGTGTATGGTCAGGTTTAATACTTGTTGCTGTAGTTATTGTTATTGTGTTATGGCTTATTGCGAGATTTCGAAAGTAACAATACAGTATTACGTTTGGACTAATTAACTATCGTCATTTAACTGGTGAATTTTCAGGATTTCTTAGTAAGAAAATCATTGTAGGCTTTTTCGATGCCTTCATGCAGAGCTGTTGTATGTTTCCATCCCAATTGATGGATTTTAGTGACATCAAGCAGTTTTCGTGGAGTACCATCTGGCTTTGTTTTGTCAAAAACTATTTCGCCCTGATATCCTACAATCTTACTAATAAGAATGGCCAGTTCTCCAATAGATATATCCTCTCCAGTTCCTATATTAATTAATTCCTTACCGTTATAATTTTCCATGACGAATAAACACGCTTCTGCTAAATCATCAGCAAACAGAAACTCTCGCCTGGGAGTTCCGCTACCCCAAACAATAACTTGTTCACTACCTTGCATTTTTGCCTCATGAAATCTTCTGATGAGTGCCGGCAATACATGCGAATTATTGGGATGATAGTTATCATTTATCCCATAGAGATTTGTAGGCATTACGCTAACAAACTGACAACCATATTGATCATAATATGCTTCACAAAGTTTAATACCTGCTATCTTGGCAACAGCATAAGGCTCATTAGTAGGTTCCAGAAGACCGGTAAGCAGGTACTCTTCTTTTAATGGCTGTGGAGCCATTTTAGGATAAATACATGAGCTGCCAAGAAACAATAATTTTTCTACACCATGACGGTACGCAGCATGAATAATATTGGCTTCTATAATCAAATTATCATATAGAAATTCTGCACGGTAAGTATTATTGGCCATTATTCCTCCAACTTTGGCTGCGGCCAGAAATACCCATTCAGGTTTTTCTTTGGCAAAAAAACTTTCCACTTCCTGCTGGTTTCTCAAATCAAGATCTTTAGAAGATGATGACACAATATTCAGACATCCTCTACTTTCAAGATTTCTTTTGATTGCGCTTCCCACCATTCCGTTATGACCAGCTATATATATTTTCTTGTGTATGTTCATGCACTTCAAAATTACGCCGTTCCTATTAGATTATTGCACTATCGGCCCAAACCATAAATCAAAAAATGCTATCTGATTTTTTCTATTGCTAACAATCAACGTCGGGAGATAAAAAATTCACTACCGGTATAGATTGAATTGAAACAGATTTTTTTATTCTTATAATTTGCTGGCAAGCTTAAGCCATTCACTCATTCTTTTTTCCCAATTAAGATATTCTTTAGCCATTGTTCGATTGTTATGGAGATAAGCAGTTGCATCGTGGTTTTCATAAAACTTCTTTAAATCCTCTGCAGCGCGTTCTGCATCATAAAAATCAGTTACCACACCTAACCCAAAATTAATGACCTCATCAGCACAACCTATCACATTTTCCTGTCCTACTATCGGCTTACCGCATGCTACATAATCATATAATTTTAAGGGATTCCCCGGACTTTTTAGAACCGGTTTTACCGGAACGAGGCAAACATCAGAAGCATTAATCCACTTAACCACTTCAGCCGGTGGCACTTCATTATAAAAACGAATATTAGCATTTTTATCTGCTATTTTTTTTAATTGCTTTCCATAATCATGATCAGCATTTCCCACTATCAGCAGCACATCATCTGCTTCCATATATCGATTAAAAACATCTATAAGTAAATCAACTCCTCTCCACTTAGACAATGATCCGATGAATAAGTAATATCGAAGGTCAGCCTTAAGATTTAATTCGTTTTGACATACATATTTACCCATTGGAAAAAACAGGTCAGTATCAGCTCCATTATATGAATAAATAGCTTTTCCTTTAACCATTTTTTTTCTCGCACAATGCATTTCAGCTGATATTTTTTCCATTAAAACAGGATGATTATATATAAGTGCAGAAGACAAACAAATATTTACTTTTTCAAAAATGGCATAAGCTCTCAATAAGGTTTTTTCTAACCATCCTTTGTTGTAAAATTTTATCTCATCATTTAAATCCGTATGTAATTCATAAATAATTTTTACACCTCTTATCTTCAGATAAAAATTAGTTAATGGCAAGAAGGTTGTTCTTTGAATAACTATCGATTTTCTATGAATAAAAAACAACCTTACCAATAAATATATATCAAAAAAAAAGGCTTTCAGGTAACTAACAAGCAAAACAGACGAACTACCTGGGTGTAATAGTTTTACTCCTCCAGGGTATAGATGAGTGTATTGTTGGCGTACCAGATTTTTTAATGCATTAACTTTTTCCAGAGTAGCTTTGTTCCTTCCCGAATGTTTATCGAGATTAAATCCAGCTATATACATCAGCCTGATTTTGGGCATAACTATTGCCTCTTCTTTTAGTTATTAATCATGAGTAACAAAACGACACTTGTTCTTGGCGCTTCAGATAATCCGGCAAGATACAGCAACCTGGCAATTCATCAACTACACCGCAACAATCACCCTGTTATCGCTATTGGGAAAAGATCTGGCGTTGTAGGAAATACCGTCATTGAAACATCACAAAGACCTATTAATAATATTGATACGGTTACTTTATACCTGAATCCTGAAAATCAGAAGCCTTATTACAATTATATTATAGACCTTAAACCTAAGAGAATCATTTTTAATCCGGGTACGGAGAATAAGGAATTGGCCGATATGGCATTGGCAAATGGCATTCAACCCATTCAGGCCTGCACATTGGTATTATTGAGTACAAAACAATACTAAGCAGTAGTATAAACGACAATCTTATCTTTTTAATAAAAGTAAGAATAATAGAAATAGTTGTAATGTTGTGTACACAATATCCAGCTAATTCCACACTCTCCAATACCTTATCTTTTAACATTAACTATTTTTCATGAGGCAATTGTACCTGCTAATGCTGTGTGCGATGATATTGCTGCCATGCTTTCCTTTCGCTCAGCTACCTTACCAACCCTTGCAAGCTCCGCAAGAGGCTAAACCTAACCTTTTTGATCACCTGCCTCAAAAGATGCATTGTAATGAGGCAGCCTTCAATGATTTTTTCTCCAAAAAAATAAATGAGAAAATTAATACACAACTGTCCGCAGAATTACACATTAATGGAGAAGTTATCAGTACTCGCCAGCCTGTTCCAGGAACTTTTCTAGTAAATGTGCGTATGTTTAATTATCATAATGCTATTATAACAGTTACCGCAAAACTTCAGGCCAACAATAGTTTTTACTTTCATGCCCGTGCATTACATCCAAACTTTGGTGACGTATTAATATTAACCCGGGAAAAAGACAAGTATTTTTTTATTAAAAGCCCTCAAACAATGTTAATGCCTGACTGATCATGAGATGTTACCAATACTATATTATAACATCATTAATTATAGTTCAGTTATTAACAACTGTAACTCTGAGCTGCTTTTCTCAATTACCTCGACTAAGTAGTTATACCTCAGCTGCCGCAACCATTTATCTTGATTTTGATGGACATACTGTTGATGGAACTACCTGGAACTGGAATGGTCCCATCCATGCAGCGCCTACTATAATTTCAAATGAAGCTATTGAAGAAATATTTAAACGGGTAGCAGAAGACTTCAGAATCTTTAACTTAAATATTACTACTGACTCTACAGTATTTGCAAATGCACCATTTTCAAAAAGAGAAAGAGTTATTATTACTCCTACTTCTAACTGGTATACTAAACCTGCCGGTGGTGCAGCACTCGTAAATTCATTTTTATGGGGCGATGATACGCCAGTATGGGTTTTTAGTGACTTTCTATTTAACGATCCTAAATACATTAGCGAAGCGATTTCCCATGAAGTAGGCCACTCCCTTGGCCTTCATCATCAAAGTAAATACAATGATAAATGTAACCTTACCAAAGAGTATGCGGAAGGCATAGGAGATAAAGAAATCGGATGGGCACCAATTATGGGAGAAAATTACTATAAAAATACTACAACTTGGCATACGGGCACAAGCGTAATCGGTTGTGATTTTATTCAGAATGATATTGAAGTTATTGTAAGGAATGGTGTAGGACTACGAAACGATGATCATGGTAATGATATTCATTCAGCTACTTTCATTAAAAATAAAAATGAGCAATTCGAAATAAATGGATTGATTAATGATGAAAATGATAAAGATTTTTTCAGGTTCGATATTAAACAGACTTCCAATATTAAAATAGAGGCAACTCCTTATAATGTTGGGACAGGTAATCAGGGAGCCAATGTTGATCTTGAATTAAAATTATTTAACAGTAATGGAGATTCTATAGGCGTATATAATCCTGCTTTGTCTTTAAGTGCTTCAATAGATACCCACTTGGTTAGTGACGTTTATTATTTATCAGTTGATGGAGTCGGCAATGAAAACCTCAGCGATTATGGCAGTGTTGGATATTATAATATAAAAGTATCGGTGGAAGCTACACTACCAATTATCACCTTAAAACTTAAAGGAGAAATCAGGCGAAATGAGCATATTATTAAGTGGGTCTATGCCTCGGAAGAATCTTTCAAAGAATCAATTATTGAATATTCATTAGATGGACAAAAATTCTCTCCGCTTCAAACTATATCATCACCAATTACAGACTTTTCTTATCAACCATTATTAAGCGGATCAATATTTTACCGTATTAAAATGGTTAATGTAAAAAATAATGAAGAATATTATTCTAATATAATCTCACTAAAAAGCATACAATCCGAAAATATAGTGCTATTAACAAATAGAATCCGCTCATCAATACAATTAAATATCAATGAAGGCAATTACTCCTATCAACTAATTGATTTAAACGGAAGATTACTTCAACGGGGAATATTAACGGAAGGGTTAAATAATATACCAGTAAATACCGGCATAACAGGAATATTATTCTTGAAAGTTTTTAATCAAAACGATCAACTTGTATTTAGGTTAATAAAACAGTAACATTCATTTTTTTTGTTCTCTTTAGGTTTTTCGTTAAATTCGGAAAACCTATTTACACATGATTTGGAGAAAATTTAATGGAGACCCTATTGAATTACCCATTTTCAGTGCCGTGGAAAACACCATTAAAAGAGAAACTGCTAATGGTTACAGACTAAAAGTCTGCATAGGGACCGACTCACAAGTTAAAGGTGCTGAAACAGAATTCGCTACAGTTATTGTTTTCTTACGTGAAGGACGTGGTGGATTTATGTTTATTCATAATGAAAAAACCCGACAGGTTTACAGCATTAAAGAACGTATGCTTGTTGAAGTAGCTAAAAGCATAGAGATTGCCTACGAGTTATGCCAGCTATTTAACAAATATGACGTTGATATGGAGGTTCATGCCGATATCAATACCAATCCTGCTTTTAAAAGCAATGATGCTTTGAAAGAAGCTATGGGTTACATATTGGGTATGGGCTTTGCCTTTAAAGCAAAACCGGAAGCTTTTGCAAGCAGCAGCTGTGCTAATAAAGTAGTGAACTAGTCAATAAGCAGTTCATCTATTAAGTCGAGCACCTTGTCTCTTCCTTGCTTCTTAACAGCGCTCGTCACAACATGTGACGGGAGAAATTGCCATGTATCTCTCATTTTGTCCAAAAATGCTTTGATATTGGCACTGACAACACGTTGAGTCTCTTTATCCGCTTTGGTGAAAATCAGACTGAAAGGAATTTCCCATTTGCCTAAACTATTAACAAAATCAATGTCTATCTTCTGGGGTGAATGCCTGGAATCAATAAGTACGAATACTTTTAGAAGATTCTCCCTTTTTCTTAGATAGTTTTCAATCATTTGTTCCCATCGTCTCCGGGCAGTTTGGGATACTTTTGCAAAACCATAACCAGGCAGATCGACCAGATACCACTCTTTATTGATAATAAAATGGTTGATCAGCTGTGTTTTACCAGGAGTAGCAGATGTTTTCGCGAGCTTCTGATTGTTTGCGAGCATATTAATTACAGAAGACTTGCCAACATTACTTCTGCCGATAAACGCAAATTCAGGTTTATCAGGTGAAGGGCATTTTGCTACTTCAGGACTACTCACCAGGTATTCAGCAGATGTTATGTGCATGGGTGAAAATTAATGGTTTTTTACAAACCTACGGCAATGAAACAGAATCATTTGCCTCATGATTCTCTTACCTTTGTAATCATGACCAGTTATTCGCACGATACTGTTGTACCCTTTAAGGACTCCGGCCAATCAAAAAAAGATCAGGTTGCCGGCATGTTTGATGATATCGCCTACAGGTATGATTTTCTCAATAGGTTTCTTTCGGGAGGAATTGATATCACATGGCGTAAAAAACTGATCAAACAACTTAAACCGATAAAACCACAGCATATACTGGATGTAGCCACCGGCACCGGAGATGTAGCTATCATGACCAGTAAAATGCTATCTCCAGTCAAGATCACAGGAATAGATATTTCTGAAGGGATGTTGGAAATAGGGAGAAAAAAAATAACTAAACTGCTGTTAAATAACAAAATAGAGCTGGTAAAAGGTGATAGTGAGGCAATAAACTTCCCTAATAATTCGTTTGACGCTGTGACCGTAGCATTCGGTGTCAGAAATTTTGAAGATCTTGAAAAAGGACTTTCAGAAATTTATCGTGTGTTGCGGCCGGGTGGCATACTGGCAATAGCAGAATTTTCAAGGCCGCAAGGCTGGTTCAGATGGGCTTACAACCTTTATATGAGTTTGATAGCCACAAGAATTGGGAAAATATTCTGTAAAAACCGGGAAGCCTATCAATATTTACATTCATCCGTTAAAGCATTTCCAGAAGGCAAAACATTTTTACACATTTTACAAAAAGTCGGATTTCAAGAAACCTCTTTAAAAAGGCTGAGCCTGGGAATATGTACAATCTATTGCGGAAAAAAAATATAGTCAGTTTTACAATTACATTATTAGCATTTGTGTGTGGACAACAACTCCACGCTCAACGTCAGCAGTATCTTCCTAATCATGATGATAAAAAATATTATCTGGGTATCGGAGTGCTGTACAATACTTCTCGTTTTCAGTTATCGCATCACCCTAATTTTTTACAAAGCGATACAGTCATGTCAGTCAATCCCGAAAACGCAGGGGGCATAGGCCTTGCCGGTATTCACACTTATCGCCTATCCAAAAGATTTGAAGTACGCGCTATCTTTCCACAACTCTTATTCTCTTATAAGAATATGACTTATAACTTAAGTCATCCCGATCCTGTAAAAGAAGAACAGCCTGTAATGAGTAAAAAAGTGGAATCTATACTTGTAGGCCTACCTGTTCATTTTAAGTTCCGGTCAGACAGGATAGAAAACTTCCGTGTATACATGTTTGCCGGCGGGAAAATAGAATATGATCTGGCCTCTAACGCCCGGGCTAAACGCGCAGAAGAGATGGTGAAACTGAAAAAAACTGATTTTGGGATCGAAGCAGGAATAGGATTCAATTTCTACTTCCCTGTATTTATCTTATCCCCTGAAATAAAAATCAGCAATGGAATAATTAATAGTCATAGCCGGGATATGAATCTTAAATTTTCAAACGTAGTAGATCGGCTAAACTCCAGAATGGTGGTATTCTCCTTGATATTTGAAGGATAAATAACTTTAGTCAACAACTATAACATTCTCATTTCAATCAGTATTTATTATTGCTGATTGGTTAAATTCCAGAATAATAGTATTTCCTTGATATTTTGAAAGATGAATAACTCCAGTTAGCAGCTATAGAGTAGTTTCGGTTACAATCAGTATTTATTGCTGATCAGTTAAATCCTATAATAGATGTATTCTTTTTGATTTTGGTGTCTCAGGCTTAGTAATCATACTCCCTTCTGAACATATTCCAACGTAATCCGGCGGTGAATACTGTTGTCTTTTGTTGCTCTACCTTTCGTAATAATAAAGAAGCGTCTACAAACAGATTCTCTTTTAATTCGTAACTCGCCAGCAACTGAGCGTTTACACCTTTTGCCATAACACCAAAAGGAAGAGTTACACCATAACCTGCAGTTCGCGTATTATATAGTTTAAAAATATTTCCTCCAAAATTACTATCGCCGGTATCTACTCCCTGTTTCCAGTAAATCAATCGGGCTGAAGTAGTTAATTTAGGGATAGGCTGATATTTAACTATGCCTATGGCTTCTATAAAGTTGGCTCCGAGGGGATGAGCCAGCGGCTGATTGTAGTGACTATAATTACTGGCCGAATCGTAATGACTGTAAGTGTATGGACGGGCTAGATTAATTTCTCCCTGAATATCCAGATTATTAACTCCCAGAAAGTCTATATACTTTCCCCCCATCTGCAAAGCAAATTTATTTCCCCACCAGCCTTTGCCACTAAAAAGTTCCCTGACGATCAACTCATCAAATACGATCTGCCCGTATAACTGAGCTCGCTTCCCTATGTTCGCTTTGGCATCAAATCCAACCAGTCCATTATCTGGACTATTCAATTGTTTTTCTGCGGTACGCAGAAATATCACAGGATTAAGATACATGAAATCAAAATGATTTTTTCTTCCAAATACTACAGCTTCAAATAATCCTATGTTTAACCATTTTGTAGCATTAAAACTCAGATGGTGTATAGCAGCGTATTTTTTATCCAGCAACAGATCCTGACCTCTTACAGCTGAACCAAATTGGGGGTTCAGCTCCATAAAAATATTCTGATAATTGAACTTCCAGATCTTTGTATTGATCTTAAGGAATAAGTAATTATTACCGAAATCACTTAACAAAAGACTTCGGTATCCATTTCCTATAAAGTTTCTGTCGTATGCAAACTGAAAGTCAATATACTTCGCTGCATTAAATGTTATCCCTCCTCTTGCATCTGAATAATCCCAGCCTGTATTTTTAAAAATATTGTATCGCCCCCCTCCCGGAACAGCCAGAAAATCCTTTTCTCTTTGTTGTACAAATAACGGGGCGCGCTCGAGATTTTCTGTCAGATAAGTATAAAATCCAACTCTTTCAGCAATTAGTCCCCTTATCGTTATGCCTCTCGCATTCAAGAAAACTCGCTGACTATTCCCTCTTTCTATCGACTGTTGTTGTTGAATAACCGGGTTTACAGAAAGGAAAAAATCCTTTGTATCAACCTGAAAAAATTCAGCTTTACTGGTATAAAATGTATTCCATAAACTCTTTTTGCTTTTCATAAGCGAACGATCCCCCTTCACCCACTCCATATTATTTGTCAGCACACTTTGCAGGTTATATTTGTCTACAGCAGATAGTAATAGCTTTCCATTACCGGCTAAAGAATCAGCAAACTCAGATACTGCAGTGATCATTTTTCTGTCATAGGGTTTAATGTTTGTTACATTAAGATCCCTGTCATTCTGCATTTTTATCTGCAAACGGTCAAGAAAGACTGAGTGTTTATTGTTTTGAGGTAAAAAAACTGCCTGTGCATGTAATTGTTCTACACACAAAAGGAGACTAGCTATCTTAATAAAACTTGTAATAAATTGCATGCCTGGCAATTAGTAAGGAATCAATATTATGGAAAAATACCTGATAAAAAATATCAGCATCGTTAACGAGGGAACTATCTCCCCTGGCGATGTGTTGATCAGCAATGGAAAAATAGAAAAAATAGATAATACAATTTCTACTCCCCATGCCACCGTGGAAATAAACGGAGAAGGAAAATATTTGTTGCCCGGCGCTATCGACGATCAGGTACATTTCCGGGAACCCGGTCTAACGCATAAAGCAACTATTTACACGGAATCGAAGGCTGCTGTTGCTGGCGGTGTTACATCTTTT
>CAZQIQ010000079.1:10055-15418 GCA_964593835.1 uncultured Chitinophagaceae bacterium | reverse complement strand
GCTAGTACTGTCTGACATTAACTATATCGTTTTAAGAAAATAATT
This sequence comes from uncultured Chitinophagaceae bacterium, assembly GCA_964593835.1. Taxonomy (GTDB): domain Bacteria; phylum Bacteroidota; class Bacteroidia; order Chitinophagales; family Chitinophagaceae; genus Flavitalea. Next base: position 15,373 of record CAZQIQ010000079.1, on the reverse strand, counting down.
GGTTATGATGCACGTAAAGACCATCGAGACAGAATAAACCTGATTAAGATTATTATTATTGAATAACTTATTCACAGTAAAAATCCTATCACCTGAACATATTAAGAAGCAAATTTACTACTACCTGTATAACTTTTAATAATCGATCAACAACTATAGCTTTTACCATTCCTATATTATAATTTTAGCTGCAAAATTACCTATTCAAAAAAACAGGATTGACCACACTCAGATTCAGACTAAGCAGGGAAGAGTATTTTCACTTCAACTATTATACAGCATGGAGTGCCCCTTCGCGTGTCAAATACAGAAGAATGTATTTCATGAGAGTGTTGTCATTATACGCTGCTGTAGCTATTATGTATGTGCTGGCTAACAGTTCACATATTATATGGATAGATATCAGCGTCTTCCTGGCCATTGGCCTTCTTTACATTATGCTGGTTCCGTTTTTTATTAAAAAATCAGTTCAAAAAAGAGTAAATGATATCCTTGCCAAAAGGGAAAATCAGCATGTGCTGGATGAAGCTGAAGTAATCATTTCGTCTGGTGGAATTGTAGATAAGGATACGGTATCCGAAAGTCGGTATGCCTGGGATGCGATCGTTAAGTTTGCAGAAACTGAAGACGCTTACTATCTATACACTAGTTCGTACTATGCTATTGTTATACCTAAGCGGGCTATTCAAGCTAAACAGGATGAAGCGGAGTTAAAAAAATTGTTCAACAAATACCTTCCTCTCCAAGCATAAAATATAGGAAATAAACATTTCGTTATCATTTGTGGAAAAAATTATTAATGAATAACAATGCAATTCAGCGATATTAGAACCCTGTCATCCTAAATTCCATATATGGAGGAAAACCGCGAGATATCTGCCTTGTTTCATTTAATAGACGACCCTGATGAGGAAGTGTTCGGTGCTGTATCAAACAGAATCGTTGACTTCGGTAAAGGCATTATTCCCAATCTTGAGAATCTTTGGGAAAATACTATTAGTGAAGAAGTGCAAACAAGAATAGAAATGCTTATTCATCGTTTGCATTATCGTGATCTTACTGACGAATTCTCTATCTGGAGCAAAAACATACATCAGGACCTTCTTACAGGTGCTTTGTTAGTAGCGAAATTCCAATATCCTGATATGATGGCTAATCAGGTGTATCAGGATATTGAAAAGTTACGCAGAAATATATGGCTTGAATTAAACACGTATCTCACTCCTCTGGAGCAGGTAAATGTATTATCCAGTATTCTTTATAATTATTTTAATATAAAAGGTACTGAAGTAGCTTATAACCAACCTGAAGATTTTCTTATTAACAAACAACTGGAAAGCAAACGCGGAAATTCCATTGCTAACGGTATACTGTATGTTATTCTAAGCGAGTTATTGGATATTCCTATAAAGGCGATAAATATCCCAAGACAATTTGTTTTAAGTTATTTCCGCGCTGACTATGACTTTCTCAAGCACGCTGAAAGTTTTATGTACAGATCCGAATTTTTTATAGATCCCACCAGCGGCCAGGTTTTTACGCATAAGGATATAGAAACTTACTTCAAGAGAATTAATGTTTCACCGGTTACCTCATACTTTACACCCATCAGTAATAAAAAAATCATACAACTCCTGCTGGAAGAATACAGTAAATGTTTTGATAATGAAAAAGACCAATACAAGAAAAATGAAATTCTTGCATTGGCCTCTATGCTTGAAGAATAATTGTTACAACTTCTTGTTTACTTATACTAAAGCGTAAAATCCCATTCTGACCCGTATTCTCTCTTTACAAATTGATTGGCAAGATCAAAATTGGTGATTTTCAGATTTTTGGCATCATACAATAGTTTCTTTCTGCCAGGATATCTTTGAACATCATTTTTCCCTTCCGGATTCGTATGTTGAAAACTACGGATGGCCAGATTACTGATCAACAGGCTTTCTGTAAATGGTCCTGCATATTCGAATGGAGAACTGGTCTTACCTTTTCCATGACCGGCGATACAAGCATTTACCCACTGTATCCAGTGCCCTTCGGGAACACGTTCAATAGTTTTTGCAACGCCTGTAACTTCACTCTGCTCGTTTCTTGACAATGGAATAAATCGAGGGTTTTCACCGTAACAATCACACATCAGCTTTCCTTTTGTGCCGATAAATATTACTCCTCCGTCGCTATTTCCCATTTCTTCTTCGGGCCCAAGTTCATCAGGACGCTGAGGTTTTAGACCACCATCATACCAGTTAACTTTAATTTCACCCTTACCATCTTTTCTGGGATATACGAGGTGAATGATTGATGCTGCGGGAGCGCTATCAGTAGTATCTACTGCTTGAAAAATTCCACCCCAAGTGGTAGTGGCGCTACATTCTACTGAAGAGGGATAATCTATTGGAAGTATTCTGTAAATAGGATCCATGATATGGCAAGCCATATCCCCTAAAGCACCGGTACCAAAATTCCACCATCCTCTCCAGTTAAACGGATGATAAGCCGGATTATAATCTATTTTTTTTGCTGTTCCCGTCCATAAATTCCAGTCCAGCTCTTTAGGTATTTCATATTGACCGGTGGGAGTTGCTATACCCTGAGGCCAAACAGGTCTGTTTGTCCATGATTCCACAGTATGCACATCGCCAATAAGTCCGGCATCATACCATTCTTTCATTCTTCTCACGCCATCGCCCGAACCACCCTGATTACCCATCTGAGTAACCACTTTATATTTTTTAGCCGCCTCTGTCAACAAACGTGCTTCATAAATATCATGTGTAAGTGGCTTTTGCGTATATACATGCTTACCTAGTTTCATCGCAGCAAGTGTAGCTACAGCGTGCGTATGATCGGGAGTTGATATAGTGCAGGCATCGATGTTCTTTTTTTCTTTTTTCAGCATCTCTCTGAAATCCTTATAATATTTTGCTTTAGGAAATTTTTCCCTGGCTTTTGCAGCCTGCCTGTCATCAACATCAACTAAAGCAACAATATTTACATTTGGACTTCCGGCAACAGTACTCACATCATTAAACCCCATGCCTCCCACACCAATACCGGCAACATTTAACTTATCACTGGGCGGAACATATCCTTTTCCCAATACATGTCGGGGAACAATCATAAATCCTGCTGCGGCAACAGCAGTATTTTTAATAAAATTTCTGCGCGATGCGCTTTTTTTATTCATAGCAATCATTTAAATATTGTACAAACAATACCTGCAATCATTAAATTAATGAAGCGTCCATAGTAATGCTTGTATTTAGCACTTTACTGATAGGACAATTTTCTTTAGCGTCATTAGCAGCCTCCTGAAATTTCTCAGCAGATATTCCCGGTACTTTTGCTTTGACTGTTAAATGAGAAGAAGTGATTGCTCCATTGTCCAATTCCACTACCGCGCTTGTTTCAATTGATTCCGGCTCAAAACCTGCTCCACCTAATACAAAACTCAATTTCATTGTGAAACATCCTGCATGTGCTGCAGCAATTAACTCTTCGGGATTTGTTCCAACACCTTCTTCAAATCTGGATTTGTAAGAATACTGTGTTTTATTCAGTGTTGTACTTTGAGTAGTAAGATTACCTTTCCCATCTTTTCCTGAACCGTTCCAAACGGCAGTAGCTGTACGTTTCATTTGTAGATTTTTTATTGTGATCAAATATAACCCATAACTTTATAAAATGGGGTTCAGGGCATTAAGAATAACGGAAACATCGCCTGGAAAATTTGAGCGTAATATTATAGAAATGCAGCTCGAAGATCTTCCACCGGGTGAACTATTAATCAAAGTAAATTATTCCTCTCTTAATTTTAAAGATGCCCTGTCTGCCACAGGTAATAAAGGCATTACTAAGAATTACCCACATACTCCCGGAATTGATGCAGCAGGTACGGTGGAATTGAGCCGGTCAGAATCTTTTGCTGTAAATGGCAATGTTATTGTTACCGGTAACGACTTGGGGATGAATCACAACGGTGGTTTTGCCGAATACATCAGAGTTCCCTCTTCATGGGCTATCAGAAAACCCGATGAACTCACGGATTTTGAGGCTATGGCTATCGGAACAGCAGGACTAACAGCCGCACAGGCAGTGTACAAAATGGAGCTTAATGGTCAAAAAATCAGTAACGGACCAATCGTTGTTACAGGATCCACAGGAGGTGTGGGTAGTATGGCTGTTGCCATACTAGCAAAAGCCGGTTACGAAGTCATTGCCGTAACAGGAAAAACAAATGCTAAAAGTTATCTGGAACATCTTGGCGCCTCCCGGATCGAAACAAGAGCTTTTGTAAATGATACTTCTGGAAAATCATTAATAAAAAACAAATGGGCAGGAGCCATTGATACCGTAGGAGGAAATACTTTACACACTCTTTTAAAAGCGTGTGCGCCTGACGGTAATGTAGTATCTACAGGATTAGTGAGCTCTCCTAAATTAGATGCAACAGTTTACCCGTTTATCCTTAATGGAGTTAATCTGTTGGGAATTGGATCAGCATCCACTCCATATGAAACAAAGGTTTTACTATGGAACAAACTTATTGCTGAGTGGGACATCAGAGATAAGATAACTGTGATTGCCAAAGAAGTTACGCTTGATGAGTTAAACGCTAATTATATAGACAATATCTTAGAAGGAAAAATAATGGGCCGGATTGTTGTTAAAATTTAAAAGCTAAAGGCATCATATAAGAAGCGTCAGGCACAATAATAATTTCACCTTCTCTTCCTCCCATAATCAGTCTGATCTGAGTAGCTGTTCTCTGTTGAAATTCCTGTAATGATTGTCGGCAAATACCACAAGGAGTAATGGGAATATCGTTTTTATGAATATCTGAAGCATAACTTATCGCCAGTGAGCGAATACCTACACTTGGAAAGCGTGCAGCACTGGCAGCCAGCACTACCCCTTCGGCGCACAAACCAGCCGGAAAAGAAGCATTTTCCTGATTACCACCCGTAATAATTTCTCCGTTTGTTAATCTTGCAGCAGCACCTACCTTAAAATTTGAGTAAGGGGCATAAGAAAGCGAAGTAGCAGCGTAGGCCATTTTCAGCAAATCCCGATCCTCATCATTTAATGCTGATGAGGATTCATACACTTCATACTGAAAATCAAATACCTTTTTATGCACTATTTAATTCTTTTAAACAAACGGTTCCATCTGATACCATGATCATAACTCATCCATATCATCCATGCCGAACCCACTATATGATCTTCAGGCACAAAACCCCAGAAGCGACTATCCTGAGAACGATGCCTGTTATCTCCCATCATCCAATAATAATTCATCTTGAATGTATAGG
>CAZQIQ010000079.1:0-10045 GCA_964593835.1 uncultured Chitinophagaceae bacterium | reverse complement strand
TAGCTTCTTCGCCATTTATAAATATCTTACCCTCACGTTCTTCCCAAGTATTGTTTTCATACACAAAAATGAGACGTTTGTATAAGGTTATATTTTCGGGCGTGAGCTGAACGGTTTCTCCTTTTTTGGGTACCCATACTGGTCCAAAATCATCTACCGTCCAGGAAAATTTCTGATCAAACGGCCATACATTAGCGTATGCCTCATCCATATTCATTCTATATATCGAATCTACACCGGGAATATTTCTTAGTTTTTCCACTTCGGAAGCAGTGAGATTAATCCTGTAAATATTGGAAGCTGCAGGATAAAAATCCGGTGACTGATCATCATAATTCAGCATAATGCCTACTTCTCTTAGATCTTCTTCACCAAGAATCCTACTTGTTTTTACAAAATAATCGGTAGCAGAATAAGGTGGAACAAATGCAGGTTCATTATTAATATACAATGTTCCATCTACCAGTTTTAATGTATCACCATATATAGCTACACAACGTTTAATATAATTTTCTCTTTTATCAACGGGCCGCGTTTGAATGGTAAATTGCTGCCATACATTTTGTCTGGCTACTTCAGCATTACCCACCATAGCTTCTTCTCTTCTGAGAATATCATAATAAGGATCCTGCGAATCTCTTTCTTTAGTAAGTGTATCCCCTGCAGGGAAATTAAACACTACCACATCATTCCTTTTAACATCTTTACCAAACCAGCGAGTGTAAGGAATATGTATCGCCTCGCTATAAGATTTAACATTAAACCTCGGAATAGTATGATGTACAAAAGGAACAGCTAACGGGGTATTAGGAATTCGTGGTCCGTATGTCAATTTACTCACAAATAAAAAATCGTTAACGAGTAATGTCTTTTCCATTGATCCTGTCGGAATAGTATACGCTTCAAACACAAAAGTTCTGATCAATGTAGCAGCAACTATAGCAAAAACAGCAGCGTCTATCCATTCACGTGTTGCAGATTTTTTATGTTTTTTGACCGCATCAGGACCGACATATTTTTCGTCCTTTCCGTAACCCAGATAAGGAAAATACACAAAGGGCACTAATACAGCCAATGTATGATGTAATAAGCTAAACTTTCCGAATAATTTTACAGACTCAATCAATAACCATATAGTAATAAACCATCCTGCAATAGGAATAAACTGCCAGAAAAACCAATGTTTTCTGATTTTTGCCAACTTAACTATTTCCCAGATATTTAAAAATGGTACTAACCCTTTCCATGCAGGAACACCTGCTTTTTCAAACATCTTGTATAAACCCGGAGCAGGTAATACTACTAATAGAAGAGATACAAGAACCAATACAAAAATGTCGTGAGCTGTCATGCGGGTTATTTAAAATTGGGGCAAAAATAAGTGAATCATTTGCTAATGGGTTCAAAATATAGTGTGAATGACTAACCTATCACCGGAACAACATACATATTAATATCTTCTGCCGTAATAGATTTACCGGAAAGTATAACAAGTCTTTCTACAACGTTGCGTAACTCACGGATATTACCTGTCCAGTTATGTTCTTTCAATTTCTGAATAGCATCATCCTCAATGTTTTTTTTAACAATACCATAATCGGAGCAAACATCAGAAAGAAACTTTTCTACCAATAACGGTATATCGTCGCGCCTGTCATTGAGTGATGGAACATGAATAATGATAACGCTTAACCGGTGATAAAGATCAAGCCTGAAGTTTTTTTCTTCCACCTCACTGAGCAGATCTTTGTTGGTAGCAGCAATTACTCTAACGTCAACATTAATATCTTTGTCTCCACCCACTCTTGTAATCCTTCCTTCCTGCAAAGCCCTGAGCACTTTCGCCTGCGCCGTTAAACTCATATCACCAATTTCGTCCAGGAACAATGTGCCTCCATGAGCCTGTTCAAATTTACCGATACGCTGTTTGATAGCAGAAGTAAAAGAACCTTTTTCGTGACCAAAAAGCTCACTTTCAATAAGCTCACTGGGTATTGCTGCACAATTCACCTCGATCATGGGTGATGGAGCGCGATTACTTTTTTCGTGCACCCACTTGGCTACCAGTTCTTTTCCTACTCCATTTTCGCCGGTAACCAGAATTCTGGCTTCAGTAGGCGCCACTTTGTCAATAGTTTCCCTGATTCTGACAATACCCTCAGATTCACCGATCATCTCATCCACCTTACTCACCTTTCGCTTCAATACTTTTGTTTCTGCTACCAGGTTTGTTTTATCCATCGCGTTGCGAATAGTAATCAGCAGACGATTAAGATCAGGTGGCTTAGCTATATAATCATATGCACCCTTTTTCACCGCCTCTACTGCCGTTTCTATAGTACCATGCCCGGATATCATAATAACAGGTACATCAGCATTGATCTCTCTGGCTTTATCAAGAAATTCAATACCGTCTATTTTAGGCATTTTAATATCGCAAAGCACTACATCATAAACCTTTTCTTTAAATTTTCTTAATCCCTCCTCCCCGTCTCCGGCTTCCTCAATGATATATCCTTCATAAGAAAGAATCTCCGTAAGCGTCTTTCTAATAGCCCTTTCATCAGCAATAATTAATATACTCGACATTGTATGTTACAACTTTAAGGCTGCAAAAATACAGTATAAGGATAGAAGTCCACCTGGCTTTAACAGAATAAGGCACATTATCACACATCAAAAAATGAGGAAAATACTGTACAAACCCTGTTAAGCTCCGATGGTAAAACACCTTGCATTATTCCAACTCAGTTTTTATTTTGTGCGAGAAATCAACAATCCATCATTCAAGAAAAGCTTTGACCATGAACAAAAACCTGCAGGTAAATGAATTCTCAGTAAAATCAACTGTAATGAAACTGGCTTTAGTAAGTGGCGCCCTGTTAAGCTGTATGTACGGGGTCCTCTGGATTTTCGCCAGCGCTTTTAAAGTTTTAGGGTAAGAAGAGCAAAACCGGAAGATATCTTCCGGTTTTTTATTATTTACACTTAAGTGTAGTAGACATTAAAGGATAATAAATAATTACTTATTCAAATACATCACTTCTTTTACCAGTTTAACTGTTCTGGAAACATCAGGAAGTGCAGCAGCTACAAGATTCGGAGCATAGTGAAGGGGAGCATCAGCTGAAGTAATTCTGCGAATAGGTGCATCCAGATAATCAAATCCTTCTTTCTGAATTCTGTAAGCTATTTCAGAAGAAACACTACACATAGGCCACTGTTCTTCCACTATTACCAACCTGTTAGTTTTTTTAACACTTTCCAGAATTGTATGCCAGTCGAGCGGACGGATCGTTCTCAAATCTATTACTTCCGCGCTTACTCCTTCTTTTTCCAGTTCAGTTGCTGCGCCAAGTGCCACTTTCATCATTTTATTGTAGGAAACAATGGTAACGTCTTTACCAGGTCTCTTAACATCAGCTTTACCTATTTCTATCAGATATTCTTCTTCCGGAACTTCTCCTTTATCACCATACATGACTTCACTTTCCATAAACATAACCGGATCATTGTCTCGGATGGCTGCTTTCAATAATCCCTTAGCGTCATAAGGATTGGAAGGAGATATCACTTTAATACCTGGAATATTTGCAAGATAACTTTCAAAAGCGGTAGAGTGCTGTGCACCCAATTGCCCCGCTGAACCATTAGGTCCGCGAAAAACAATGGGACAACCCAATTGTCCACCACTCATAGCGAGCATCTTAGAGGCTGTATTCAGGATCTGATCCAAAGGGAGAACTGCAAAATTCCAGGTCATATACTCCACTATTGGACGTAAACCATTTTGAGCAGCACCCACAGCAATGGCTGTAAAGCCTAATTCCGAAATTGGGGTATCTATCACCCTTTTTGGTCCAAATTCATCCAGCATACCCTGGCTAACTTTATAAGCACCATTGTATTCTGCAACTTCTTCCCCCATCAGAAAAACGCTTTCATCTCTTCTCATTTCCTCGTTCATCGCTTCTCTAAGTGCTTCTCTGTACGCTATTGTTCTGGCCATTATTTATTTTATTAAAATCGGGGCAAAAGTATCAAAAAAAAGACCTTAATCTCAAACTTTTTTAAGTTATATATCGTTTATTTGAATAGCATGAAATACTATAATAAAATTGCCTTTCCGTCTAATAACTTTTTCAGGATATTATCCATCTTATTCTGGCCTATGTCCCCCAAAAAGTTACAACCTATTAAAATCAGTTCTCCTACCGTGATTAAACCCTCTCCAGAACGATAGCCGAAGCTCCGCCGCCGCCGTTACAAATTCCCGCAATACCAAACCGGGCATTCTTTTCCTTTAAAATGGAGGTGAGTGTAATGATAATTCTGGCACCACTGCATCCAATCGGGTGACCTAGGGAAATAGCCCCCCCTCTTATATTGACCTTCTCGGTGTCCCATCCCATCTGTCGTGCATTCACGATAGGAACACAACTAAATGCTTCATTGATTTCAATAAAATCCATATCAACTGCCTGCAAACCGGCATTCTTTAACGCCTTTTGCATCGCTAAAACCGGTGTTGTGGTAAACCATTCAGGAGCCTGACTGGCATCGGCAAAAGAAACAATTCTGGCCAAAGGCGTTAATCCCAGTTGCTTTAACTGCTTTTCACTCACTAACACTACAGCTGCCGCTCCATCATTTATTTTGGAAGCATTTGCTGCTGTGATAGTTCCTTCTTTATTAAAAGCTGGTTTAAGTGTAACCATCTTTTCAAAATTGGCTTTTTTATACTCTTCGTCCTGATCGACAGTAACAAGCTGTTTACCTTCTATAATTACCGGTGTCAATTCGTCTGCAAGTACACCATCGGCATAGGCTTTTTGCGTTCTTGTGTAAGCCTCTTTTGCATATTCATCCTGATCCTGACGTGTAATATTATATTCTTTACTGCATAATTCTCCAGCCTCCCCCATATGATAATTGTTATAGGGATCCCATAAACCATCCTTTAAAATACCGTCGGTAATTTGGCCGTTGCCCAAACGATATCCGCCACGAGCCTTATCCAGGTAATAGGGAATATTACTCATACTTTCCATTCCTCCTGCCACAACAATATCGTTATCTCCCAATAGTATACTTTGTGCACCCAGCATAATGGCTTTCATACCGCTGGCGCAAACCTTATTCACTGTAGTACATGGAACAGTTACCGGCAAACCTGCATAAATGCTTGCCTGCTGAGCAGGGGCCTGGCCGATATTAGCACTGACAACATTACCCATAAACAACTCATTCACTTGCTCGGGGAGAATATTGGCTCTTTGCAATGCGGCTTTAATAGCGATTGCACCCAGTTGAGGTGCAGAAAGCGAAGAGAGTGATCCGTTAAAACTACCTAATGGCGTTCTCGCTATCCCTGCAATAAATACTTGTTTCATCGCACAAATATAACTAACAGACGTTAGTTTAAGAGTGGCTTATGGTAATATTTTTCTTTGGAAAGAATATAGGAGCTAGACACCGTGTTAAAAAAAGATTGCCTGATAAGATTGTCGAATTGCTCCTGGTAATGCATTTCTGCATCAGCAGAAACAACAAAAGAAGATCGCCAGTTGGTAATTTTTTTAAATGCTCTTCTACTTTGGTGCCTTAGACGGCTATCATTGATAAAAAACTCTCCGGTGATAGCTTTTCTTTTGTCGGGGAATAATAGGGCCATATAGGTTGTTTTCCGATTGTTAATTGAGTGGAGAAAAATAATATCCTTCCTCACTGAGGACAAAACTGTTAGGGACAAAACTGCAGAAGGACTTATTAATAAGTTCCCGGGCCTCCTCTCTATAACGTTCACTTATTAAAGGCGTACGAAGAGCAAACTTCCAACTTTGGATTTTTAGGAATGCAAGGTGACTAGCTTGTCTGATATGGCTGTCACTAATATGAAATTTAGCAGCAAGATAATCTTGCTCATTTTCCAGGTAATGATAGTTGTTCATAGGGATGAACTTTAGGATTTAGTATTAAAACGGGTACTATGATTCAAAAATTGTGTTCCCGATAATTGATACTGAATTTAGTAACAGAACTAATTAAAAACACAGCTATTTCGCAAAAACTATTTCTTATTGCTATAAATACATTAGTAAACACTAAGCAGAAATACTTACCAACTCCTATTTTATTTTGAATGTCTGAAAAAAGAATTTTTTTTTGAGTTTTAAGAACTGGTTGTTGTATGCTTAAACAGAATCAAAAGACTACTCATATACTTTTTTCAGATGATGATACAGACGATGCACTGCTATTTACGCAAGCTGCAGATCTTCTTACTTCTCCTATTCTTCTGTCGTTTGCAGAAGATGGAGAACAATTGATGAAATACTTAAGCAAAGAAGTGCTTCCGGATATGATATTTCTTGACCTTAATATGCCGGTTAAAAATGGGTTTGAGTGCCTTAAGGAAATCAGGTCCGACAAAAACTTCGATACTCTACCGGTAATTGTCTATACAACTTCAGACAGTCAATCCGATATCAAGACCTGCTTTGAGTTACGTGCCAATTTATACGTGGTAAAGCCCACTTCATTTGAAAATATTATAAAAACGCTCAAACGGATTATAACTATCAATTTTGTCGAGCATTCTTTTCCCAGCAGAGAAAATTTTTTATTGGAAAATGCCTGATAGTTTGTAATTAGCACTTCATGGACGTTAAAATAGAGGAAAGCTGGAAACAGGTATTAAAAGACGAATTCAGCAAATCTTATTTTCTTGAAGCTGTCACATTTATTAAAACAGAAAAGGCACTGAATAAAACTATTTATCCGCCTGGGAGCTTTATTTTCAATGCTTTTAATACCACGCCATTTAATGATGTAAAAGTGGTTATTCTCGGTCAGGATCCATATCACGGACCTGGTCAGGCTCATGGATTAAGCTTTTCTGTTCCTGATGGGATGCGTCCCCCACCCTCATTAATCAACATATTTAAAGAATTAAGCAGCGATACAGGTATTTCTATTCCACAATCGGGCAACCTGACCAAATGGGCTGAGCGAGGAGTGCTGCTGCTGAATGCCTGTTTAACCGTCAGAGCGAACGAACCACTAAGCCACTCAAAAATCGGATGGACTAGTTTTACAGATAGTGTTATTCATACCATTTCAAAAGAAAAGAAAAACGTTGTTTTTATTTTATGGGGAAAATATGCACAGGAAAAACAAGCCTTAATTGATGAAACCCGTCACCTGGTATTAAAAGCCGCTCACCCATCCCCTTTCTCTGCTAATAATGGATTTCTCGGTTGCAGACATTTTTCCAAGACAAATGAATATCTCATGACCAATGGTATTGATCCGATTGATTGGTCACTATAAAAGTTAACATGAAATTTTTAAAAGAAATATTTGGGAGAATATGGGCGATATGGGCTATAGTAGTTTTCAGTATAACCCTGCTGATATTTCTTATTCCCTTTTTCCTTTTTTGTCAATCCGGAAAGGAGGCTGATAAAACCACCCGCTTTATCGCATTCTCACGTATATGGATGGATGTATACTTATTTCTTATTGGCTGCCCATTAACAGTTAAAGGAAAAGATTTTTTTGAAAAAGGCTCAAACTATATAGTATTATGTAATCATAACTCATTTATGGACGTTCCTGTTTCCTCTCCATATATACCGGGAGGGAATAAAACTATTGCAAAAATTGAAATATCCAGAGTTCCTGTATTTGGGTGGTTGTATAAAGCAGGAAGTGTGCTCGTTGATCGTAAGAATGACCAGAGCAGAAAAGAGAGTTATTTAAAAATGAAAAAAGTATTGGATATAGGTTTACACATGTGTATCTATCCAGAAGGTACCAGAAACACAACAGACCTGCCACTCAAACCTTTTCATAATGGCGCGTTCAAACTAGCTGTAGAAACAGGAAAATCAATTATTCCAACTCTTATATTTAACACACGTAAGGTTATGCCGGCAGATAAGCTGTTTTATCTAATGCCTCATGCTTTACAAATACATTTCCTTGCCCCTGTGCAACAATTTCCCGGAGAGTCGGCCGAAGAATTGAAAAAAAGGGTTTATCAGTTAATGGAAACATATTACACAGCTAATCGCTAATAAGCCCTATTTCATGAAAAATCTGTTTGCATATTCCGGACAGTAATCCGGCATTTTTTCCTCCAACCAAAGAAATATTGACAATAGAGATATAGGAATAATACAATTTTCCTGTATAAAGAATCTATTAGAACATTTTCTTTAAACATTCCGGAACATCGTGCAGGATACAAATCTGAATAAAGCCGCACTTCTGATTTAAAACAATTTAATTACAAGATCATATGTCACTCATCCGGTAATAGTATACAACCGTTAATATGATTTTATACTGTCATTACGATAATTCAATGCTTATTGTGTAAACGAAACAGATCTCCTTATCCGCCATAGAAACTTCTGGCTCTGTTTATACGAAGATCTCTCAGAATACCTGATTTAGGGCTAACAGTAATATTAAAAGAACGAACAACACCCACGGGAGTAACGTTAATGGATAGTTGCCAGCAATGCATTTCTCTTGATATAAACATCGTAAATGTCTGAATTTTTGATGTACGCATATCATAAAAAGTATTCATTCCCATCTTCCACCTTGGTGTAATATTAAAATCCCCATTCAGACTGATGTTAGAGTTCACTGTAGTTTCAAATCCTGAATAATCCTGTTTGAATCTTCTGAAAAAACTCAGTGAATAGGAAATATTGACTGACCATGGAATATTAAAGTCGGCAAATTCAGCAGGATTGTTACGGGCATACTCAAGTTGTGCCATTTGCTCTTCCATTGTCAACTGCATTTCCTGCGAGTCATCTTCATGCTGTTTGGCTTTTTTATCATCTTTAGGCTTACTTCTGAAATTGGTAGAGATAGCCAGACTACCATTGGTAATTCTACCTGGACTAAAACTCCCTCCGCTCCAGGCGTACTCTCTTGTTCTCATTCCAAAACTATCTACCTTATAAGGATCCATTATAGTACTCGCCGTGATATTTACTTTATCAAACAGGGAACTTCTTACATATATATTAAAGGGCTGCAATTGAAATGAGTCGGCCATAAAGTTATAAGAACTATTTACACCAAAGCCATCTATCAGTTTTACTTTCTTAATTGCAGCATCGCCGGTATCTTTTTTTGAGCGGACTTTCATTTCCAGGTTATTGTCGAAACCAAAAGTTAAACCACCAAATCTTCCTTCACTGAAAGCGGAATAAATAGCTCCATCATAATAGGAGAATCTGGAAAACACACTATCCTTATTGATTTGTGTTCTATAATAGTTTTGTTTATTAAGATCGGGACGATAACTTATCGCTACAGTAGGTCGGATAACATGCCTGATAGCCTGTACACTACTATTTTTTCCAAATTTTTCAAGTTTACCGAATATCGCCGTGTTTAAACTCAGACTGAAAGAAACTTCTCTGGCAGCAAAAAAACCTTTGGTAATATTTGTATCAATTTTTTGTAATGCAGGATTCCATTCTCTTGTAAATCTTCTGGAATACCACCTCTCTTGGAAACTTATACCCGGAGCAACCTGTATTGGCCCAAGTGAAGGCAGCGCCATTTGTATAGGAACCATATGTTGGGCGCCCCATTGAAATGTGTCTACGAGCTGGGCAAAACTAAAAGCAGAATCGTAAAATGATACGCGATTAGAGAAATTCGAACTCAATCCAACACCGAGTTTTTCATACCATTTCGGAGCGCCGGAAAATTCTTTATTCTGTAATGGATATAATGTACTGACAGTAAATCCTACCGTAGGCAGGTTTACATTAACAACACCATTGTTACTATTTTGACTATGGTTAGCACTCGCTGTTAAATTATAACGATCCCATGTTTTCGAATACGTAATAGACGAATTCATATTATTATTATAATTTCTCATGGGATTATTCAACACCAGCCTGTTGAATTTGGTAGAACCGGCATTCACATTAGCTGAAAAATTTGTTCCCGGTCGCGCTTTGGCATCTACACTATGATTCCACGATATATTAAACGTTCTTGT
>CAZQIQ010000078.1:0-15698 GCA_964593835.1 uncultured Chitinophagaceae bacterium | reverse complement strand
CTGGAGAATATAAACTTTCACCCGGCGCAATGGGGTATGCCGCATCCTGATCTAAACCAGGATTTGCCCTCAGACTTTCAGGCTTATAATATATAGTATAGGGGCTATTATTCACTACGTAAGCCTCAGATTCATTAAATGCAACAGAGACTCCACTCAGGAATACGGATAATACAAAGCTGGAAACGATGCCCAGCATTGATAGGTTGTTCATTAGTACGGATTTATCGGATTGTCTATTTCGACAACGCCAATAAAAATATAAAACAACATCAACAGTTCATAGTCTTTCGGACTATAAAATAATCGCTTAAAGGTAACCACCTATTAACCAATACATATCCCTATGATGCCGGCACAGTTTTTACAATTTTTCGGGTAACAACACCTTCAATTATGCAAAACGACAATTCCGGTATTCCCCGAAAAAAGTTAGCCTATGCTAAATTTTATAGCCGGCTCACTAATAAGATTACAGAGGCTACAGGTAGTCCGGTAGTGACTATTTCGGCCTTTCTGTTAATTATTTTATGGGCTATATGTGGTCCCATTTTCAGTTTTTCTGATACCTGGCAACTAGCGATCAATACCTCTACCACAATTGTAACATTTCTGATGGTATTTGTAATTCAACGTTCACAAAACAAGGATACTACCGCCATACATTTAAAATTAAATGAATTAATAGCTGCTAATAATAAGGCGAGTAACCGTTTGGTAGATATAGAAGATTTAACTGAAGAAGAATTAAAAGTATTAAAGAAATTTTACGTCAAACTATCAAAACACGCAAAAGATGACAAAGATCTTTTTTCATCGCACTCCCTTGATGAAGCAGAAAAGTTGCACAGACAAAAAACAACATCAAAAAAATAATAAATTTTATAAGAGTCTGAATTAGTATTAAACATGTATGGTTACACTTGCAATCAGCAACATAAAAACAAAATAGTTTTTAAAAATAATGATCCTCAATAGGAACCATGATAGTTAGATAAGTATTGATATTTCTGGAATATTTTTCTATCAAACCAAAAACACTATATAAAAAAAATCATGACTGTTATTTAATCATCTTCGGTTTTATTTCATCTTTAATTTGTATTCATGCACTTAATTCCTTGTACACATAATTGTATTGTACAACTATTCAATTATGAGAAATAGTTATCGTTCGAATTAACAATAGGAAAAAATGAAAATTTATTGCACAGCAAATAATACAAACAATGAGCTGGTAATGAGATGAACTTATAGCATTTTTTTTAGTAATTCAAAAACAACTTGAAAGATAAATTAGTTAGGAATATTAATTATTGGTAATAGTACTTATCGCAACCCTACTCATAAAACACTCTTTTATACCCGAACCGTAATGGTCAAAAAATCTATTCATCAACAGATCAATTTCAAACAGATGCATCTGGCCTAACCCGATTAATAGGAAATGTTTCACAATTGAAGTTAAGTATTGACAGTAGCAAGTCAATGCTGCTTTCGGAAGCTCAGACTGAAATATCACAGTTTAAGTATAATCATAAATAATCTTTCATACAAAGAGACCAAAATTTTCAACGCAAGAAAAGAGAGCACCTACAAGGATAATAATATTGGCGTAAGAAAGATAAGAGAATAGGATTTTAACAGGAGGTCTATAAAAAATGTTTCCCCCGGTAGAAACCGGGGGAATACAAATGACTTGCGTCATTAAACCTTATCCTATGAAAGTTCAAAGGTATATGATTTTGTATATATGGTCAAACATTAATTCAATAAAAATCAAAAAAAATTGATCAAAAACACATTTTAACTAAACTTACACATATTGATAATTTTATTAATTAATTCATTAATGATATATGTAATTAAAATATTCTTTTATGAATATGTCTCATGATGATTAATCATCATGAGACAGTAAATAGTAGGTTATCAAAAGTATTTTAAATGCTAAAGCGTTTTGTTAATATGGTTTGATTCATTAGAAGTCCGAATAAAAGAGAGGATGTTCCAAAAATAAACGGGGCATTTGAGAATCGTCTAAAAGACTACCTGTCTCCATCGGGTCATCGGGTATCCGAATAAAAAGAGGGTGTCTCTTACTTTTGAGACACCCTCATCAATTCCTGTACCCATCTTTTAAATACAATACAGGATTGTCCGCATGAGGAGATAGTCAAATCATAAATGATCGTCTATCATCAAAAACGGAGCCTTAACCAATAGTAGATCGCCTACTATTATTTCTTCTGATTTTTTTTACTTTCACCAACATGAGCAATGCAGCAATAAGAAGAGCTACCAATGCGAGGTAGGTAATAAAAAAATAAGTGCTTATAACCATTTGAGTTCTTTTTTGAGTTTAATGATATCTTCTGCCAAGCGCTGAATTTCTTTTTGATCTGTCCCTTTATAATACCCTCTTATCCTTTCTTCAGGATCAATCAGCACCACACTTTCGCTATGGATAAAGTCCCCTTCCCCGCCATCACCATCCGTAGCCAGTAATAAAATGCCTTTTCTGGCAAAACGGTAGATTTCCTGTTTTGAACCTGTCAGCAAATGCCACTGAGATGTGGGGATAGTAAATCTTTGTCCGTAACGTTTTAGCTGTGCTGCAGTATCTCTCTCAGGATCAACACTATAGGAGTAAAAAACCACCTTATTATCATTTGCATCGTGAATAGAGTGCAGGTTCTTCATCATCCGGGGACAAACAATAGGACAATGAGTGAAAAACAGATTAACAACTTTTATCTTTTGCTCTATTGTCGAAAATGTCACAGTATCGCTATCCTGATTAATCGCCGAAATACCTTTTACCAAATGTTCGCTTGGAGCAGGGAAAGGCAAACTCAGATATTTCTGCTGATACCAACTCACTGCTGCAAAAACGAGCATGGGTATAATGATTACTCCGGCGATAAATAACCAGGCTTTCTTCATTCTTTTGCCGGTTTAGATTGTGGTAAGGGATTTTCGGGGGTAAAGACAGGTGCTCCGGGACCAGGATTTTTATTCGCATCAATAAAAGCCGGAACATACGCTATCACAATTATTACAGCCATTGTTACCAACCACGGTTTAAATGAGTCGAACAAAGGCACTCGTTTTTCGTCATGCAATATTTCACTTACAGGCAGTATAAGCTCTCCTTCCTGTTTTTTCTTACTGAGCATTGTGCCGAAAAAAACAATAAAAAATAACAACCCTGCTACTGTCATGATAATACCTCCGGCAAGCGCCAGCATAGTGGTTGGTATCCACTCGGGCGTATATAAATCGCTGGAAGGATCGAGGTAACTTAATCCAAGATTAGTACGACGGGGTTCTCCCCTTAGTCCTCCCCATGACAAGCCGGTAGAAAATATTAGAATACCGATTGTCCACAAATAAGGAATAATCACATTTATGCTCGGAAGAAAAATCTTTTTACCAGATGTAGTGGCATATAAATACAAACTCATTCCTATTATACTCAGAAAAACGGGTCCGGCGACAGTCATATGAAAATGCCCTGGCAGCCATGCAGTATTATGAATAACGTTATTTAATTGCCCTGAAGCATTTACTATTCCAGTTAATCCGCCGAACATGAATAATATTAGTCCGCATATGAGGTAAGCAAACATATACCGGTTGGTATCCAGATAAGGTAGTTTTCCAAAGAAACCTAATATTCCCTTGCTACCTCTCTTACGTCCTGCGTATTCCAAAGAAGCCGCAATGGTAAAAGCTGTGATAAAACTTGGGATGGCTACGCCAAAAGTCAGCAGCCCCTGAAACATTTTTACACCTTTGGTAATAGAAGGATCACTAAACTGATGATGCACACCTACAGGAACTGAAAACAAAAGGAAAAGGAAAGCTGCTATTCTGCCCGCAAGATCGGAGAACAACTTCCCTCCTGCCAGTTTGGGCAACATGGTGTAAAACATAACATAAGAAGGTAGTAGCCAGAAATACACCAATGCATGTCCAAAAAACCAAAACAGTGTTCTGGCAAGTGTTACGTTCACGGTTTGTTTCCAACCCATTGCCCAGGGTAATAACAGTACCACCACTTCATAAGCCACTGCCAGGGTACATACAAACCAAATAATGAAGTTGACAAGTGTAATTAATACAGCTAATGGTGTTTTTGTATTTTTATTTTCCTTTTTCCAATTCACGTACATCCTGGCCCAGTTGAATAAAGGAACCCAGGATCCGATAATCAGCAGAGCCGCACCCAGATAAAAGAATGGATGCGCTTTGAGTGGTGGATAAAAAGTATATAAGACAGATGCTTTACCGGCAAGCATTGCCCAGGCGGCAAGGATGGTTCCGACAGTCATCATCCAGAAACTTAACCATGCCACTTTCATATTGGGTTGTTTCTTGAAATAAAAGGCAATCGTAGCATGACCAAATGCCACAGCAAAAAATGAAGTCAGTACGACCGCATTAATCACTCCGTGCAATGTCAACCCCTGATAATAATCAAGATGAGCCATAGACGCCGTATGCACTACTCCTGCACGATAAACGGTCTGCATTAGTCCGTGGTAAATTCCTATAGTCAACAATGTAATAGGAATACCCAGTTCCCAATACAATAATCTTTTTAATGATCTGGATATTTGCATATATCTGCAGTTTTAGAATTTTTTATAAATTGAATCTTTTACAATTATTTTTGATTGCATGGCCTGGTGACCTATACCGCAATACTCATTACAGGTAATAGTATAAACACCAGGCTTCTCGAACCTTACAGTTGTCTTATTTATGTTTCCATATACAGCCGTAAGGTTGACATTCTTTTCATAAATATTAAAACCATGCACAACATCCTTTGAGGTAACATAAAAATCCACCTCGCTCCCTGCATTGATAACAATTTCTGATGGTTGGAATATCCACATTTGAGCTACAGCAAATACCTGATAAGTATTTTCATCTATCTGCGTCACTTTTGGTTGCAAATAGGCTTTATCATACGGTAAACATTCGGGAAGATCATTGGTTTTTCCTCTTGCGTACAAGATTGAAAAAATAAAGAGCGCTATTACGGCTCCTGTAATAAGAAGAACTTTTTTCTCAGAACTATCCAGTATTGACATAATAATTTTTTTACACTCTGTCGAGCATTAGAAAATAAATACCGAACCATATTACCAGCCCGAGTAAAACAAGCAATAGGAAAAAAAACATCGCGCCCGTAGGTTTAAAGTTTTTATCAAACTCCTGATCGGATGGCGAATTAGTAAGATGTTGCATAATGTAAGTTTGGTCTATGTAAAAGTACCTGGACAGTGGTGAACGGAAGATGACCCTTGAAAGGGAGTAACATGATTAATATCATATGAGTAGACCTGACGAGAAAGATGATAAAACCAAGCAAATGAAAAGGGAAAACATGATCAATATCATGTTCGTTTCAGATAAGATTTACAGCTGGGAGTAACCTATACATTTTCCTTATAAAATAATAAAAGTATTATCTACTTCAATCCGAATAAGGCAATTTTAATCATATACAAGTCTGAAAATTTTTACAAATACTTTTCATTTCTTAATTTTCAGCATGCTTGATGATATCTCCCATTTTGTTTCACTATTCGAAAATGCTACGGAAGGCTTTATTGTTACCGGTCCTAACGGGAAAATCATACTGGCAAATCCGGCAACCTGTAAAATGTTTGGATATACAGAACAGGAACTCGTTGGTCAAATGATTGAAATATTAATCCCCCAACCTTATAAAAGAAATCACGATCAGCTAAGAGAAGGATTTTACAAAAACCCCAAGAACAGGGTGATGGGTCATGGACGTGACCTGTATGCGCAACATAAGCATGGCTCAAGCTTTCCCGTTGAAGTGAGTCTGAGTACCTATATGCAAAACGGCCAACGCTATGTTATTGCTTTTTTGGTAGATATCACCCAAAGAAAAATGATAGAAGCCGATTTATTATCGCAGCAGAAAGAACTGGAAAAAGTGAGTAAGGAATTAAGAAATTTAAATGCCGACCTCGAATTAAAAGTCGAAGAAAGAACTGCTATATTAAAAGAAGCACTTCAGCGATTGGAGGAGTCACAAACAGAACTGAGTGAAGCCCTTGATAAAGAAAAACAATTAAATGAAATAAAAGGGCGGTTTGTCTCTATGGCTTCACACGAATTCAGAACACCGTTAAGTACTGTACTTTCATCCGCTTCCTTGATTGCTAAATATCCCGGCACTGACCAGCAGGACAAAAGAGAACGTCATATTGATAAAATCAAAAATTCAGTCAAACACCTGAATGATCTTCTTGAAGATTTTCTTTCATTAGGAAAACTGGACGAAGGAAAAGTCGGAGTACACATCTCAGAATTTCCTATTAATATCCTTATAGATGAAACAGTGGATGATGTAAAAGGATTACTCAAAGAGGGTCAGGATATTCTTATCGAATCAGACGGTGATAACAAAGTGGAAAGTGACAGGAATATGATTAAAAACATATTATTAAACCTCTTATCTAATGCAATTAAATTTTCGAAAGAAGGACAAAATATTCTTATCAGAACACAGTTTGCTGATATTAGTTTTTCAATTGAGATAATAGATAAAGGAATAGGCATTGCCGATAAAGATAAAGAGCATTTATTTACTTCTTTTTATCGTGCGTCAAATGTTCAAAACATTCAGGGTACCGGATTGGGATTACATATAGTAAAAAGATATGTTGACTTACTTAAGGGAAACATTATTTTAAACAGTGTTTTAGGAACCGGAACAACTGCTAAAATTATTTTACCGCTAAAACATTCATAGGTGAAAAAAAAGATACTTGTCATAGATGACAATAATGATATAAGAGAGAACACAGCTGAAATACTTGAGCTGGCTGGTTATGCAATTTTCACCGCGGAAAATGGTAAAAAGGGAATAGAAATGGCTATCAAAGAAATTCCTGATGTAATTATCTGCGATATTATGATGCCGGAACTGGACGGATACGGAGTATTACATCTATTGCGCAAAAAACCGGAAACTCAATTCATTCCGCTTATATTTCTTACCGCCAAAACAGAAAGATCTGATTTTAGAAAAGGTATGGAAATGGGTGCTGATGACTATATCACCAAACCTTTTGAAGAAATTGAAATACTCAATGCCATTGAAACAAGATTAAAAAAGGCTCAGATTATCAATAATAATTATTCAAGTAATGTTTCAGGCTTTTCAGAATTTCTGAGGGACCTGGAAAACACAGGTATTATTAAAGATTTTGCCGACCGCTATGAGACTATTAAATATCCAAAGAAACAAACTATTTATACTGAGGGTAAACGTCCCAAATACCTATTCTATTTATTGAGTGGAAAAATAAAAACATCCAAAACCCATGAGGAGGGAAAAGAATACATCACCAATTTTTACAGCAATGGTGACTTCCTTGGGCATCAGCCAATTCTTGAAGAGCTCAATTATTCTGATAATGCGACTGCATTGGAAGAATCTGAGATCTTACAGATCCCTCGTGAGGACTTTTTGCAGATGATCCATACAGATGCTGCTATAACAGCAAAATTTATGCATATTATTTCCCGGAACATTAAGGAAAACGAAGAAAGACTGATCAACCTTGCGTACAGCTCTTTAAGAAAAAGGGTGGCCAATGCATTGGTTAAAATAACCCTGAAATTTAATAATGACAATGGCCCTCAACCTCTGGAAATCAGCAGAGAAGAACTCGCTCAATATATTGGAACCGCAACTGAATCACTAATACGGACACTTAGCGATTTTAAAAGCGAAAAACTCATTGATATTAAAAATGGAAAGATAATCGTGTCCAACCTCTCTCCTCTCGAAAAGTTGTTATACTGACATGAATCTTTGTATCAACTGATACAAATCATGTTCCGGCGCCTGGCCTGTAGCTATTTTCGTAAGATGGAATCAGGGATCAATACACAACTATTGCACAAGTACAGTGCCTATGTACCCAGATATACCAGCTATCCCACTGTGCCGCAATGGAAAGACAATCTGGATATAGAAGAATGGCAATCTACCTTTGTAAATACTTTTATAACACAAAATCTTAACGGAATATCATTATATATACATCTGCCTTTTTGCGAATCGCTATGCTCTTATTGCGGTTGCAATAAAAAGATAACCACTAATCATGCGGTTGAAGGAGAATACCTTCTTGCTTTACAAAAAGAATGGCTGTTATATAAAAAACTAATGAAGCAAACCCCGATAATAAGAGAGATACATCTCGGCGGTGGAACACCTACTTTTTTCTCTCCTCTTAATTTACAAAGGCTCATACAATTTATATTAAAAGGAAGCATAATTCATCCAAATCATGAGTTTAGCATTGAAGGTCATCCTAATAATACAACTAATGAACACTTAAAATCACTTGCTGCACTTGGTTTTAAAAGAATAAGTTTTGGCGTGCAGGATACGGATGATCAGGTTCAGCAAATAATTAATAGAATACAACCACTTGAAAATGTAAAAAAAGTAACTGAGTCAGCTCGCAGCAATGGCTTTACTTCTATTAATTATGATCTTATATATGGTTTACCCTTGCAAACAATCAGGACGATAGAAAAAACAGTATCACAGGTTATCGCACTAGATCCTGATAGAATAGCATTTTACAGTTATGCTCATATGCCTTCGAAATGCAGAAATCAGCGATTATTTGACGAAACAAATCTTCCCGATGCTGAAGAAAAGATAAACATGTATAAACGAGGAAAACAACTACTAACCGAGAATGGTTATAAAGAAATTGGAATGGATCATTTTGCAAAACCTCATGATGGTCTTTTTGTTGCAAGAAAATCAGGCAGACTGTACCGGAACTTTATGGGTTATACCACTTTGCAAACCGGAATAGTATTAGGTTTGGGTGTATCATCTATCAGCGATACGGGATGTTCTTTTGCGCAGAACGAAAAGAAAATACATAACTATTACGCAAAATTAAATGCAGGAAAAATACCTATAGAAAAAGGTTATCTTTTAACGGAAGAAGATCACATCATTAAAAAATATATTCAGGATATTATCTGTCGGGGTACAACAAATTTTAATCCAGAACACCTTGCTTTTCTAAAAACGAATGTCTTTCCCAAATTGCATGAATTGCAAAAAGATGGTCTCCTGATATTTAATGACGAATCCCTTTCTCTAACTGATCAGGGTCAATTTTTTGTTCGATATGTATGTTATGCGTTTGATCAATATCATGCTTTACCATCACTCAAATCATAATACCACAAAAAAGAATTGAACAACTTTGTAGTATTAAAGATTCAAAACTATGTCAACAATATCACACCCGGTTTTATATCCAACCCTTGAAAAACAACCTAGAGAAATCCCCCTGTATACCAGATTCCTTAACTGGACCCGTGGCCAGGAAAATAATAGATTTCTCTGGCTGGGAATAGCTTTGGCTGGTCATGGATGCTTTCTCACTCCTTTTACTATTTCTGCAGCATTGCTTGCAGGTCTACATTTTGGTTTTGTGATCGCAGCCCTGGCCGCTATGGCTATGGCCCTTGTTTCCAACCTGGCTGCCCTGCCTACAAAAATCACTATCCCTGTATTTATAGTGAGCATCCTGGCAGACATAGCCATTATCTTAATAAGTATTTTAGCCATTTTATCCTGAAGAATTCAATAAAACAAGCTTAACGTATATTCGTGTAAAATCTAACGAATGTACAAGCAGATACTATTCACCGTTACTTTACTGATTTCAGGTTTATTTATTAAAGCGCAACAAAAGATTAGTTTTCGTATTACCGAAAACAACATTGTTACGCCATGTAATATCAGAATCAGTAATGAGGCCGGTGAATATTTTTTTGCCGACAGTACATATTTCTGGAGAGCGTTCTATGGAACCATCGCGCCTGATTATCCATCAGAAGGAAAATTCGTTATCCAATTACCAACCGGAAAATATAAGTTTGAAATAGACCGTGGACCTGAATATTATTATACACGTGGTGAATTTGAAGTTGCTGATAAAGATCTGCTTATTGAACCTGTAATCAACAAAATCGCAGACTTAAAAGAAAAAAACTGGTGGTCGGGAGAGTTACACGTTCATAGAAAAGTTGAAGATGTAGAAAGGTTAATGTTAGCAGGTAATCTGCATATAGCTCCGGTCATTACTTCCTGGAACCAGGGATATAATGTAAAAGATGATTCAATATATGATGCTTCACCTAAAAAATTTGATAACGACCGATACTATACTACTACCGGATCAGAAGACGAACGAGCAGGGGGTGCAATCTTAGTTTTTAATACTACAAAACCAGTCAATTTCAGCAAAAATAAAAAAGAGGAGTATCCTTCTCTTGCGGCTTCTATAGAAAACGTAGAAAAAGAATTCGGTAAAAACCATTGGATTGATTTTGAAAAACCTTTCTGGTGGGATCTTCCTATATTATTACCTACCGGCAAGTTGAACTCCTTAGGAATTGCTCATAATCATATGTTACGTGATGGAATATATGAAGGAGAAGGATGGGGTAAACCAAGGGATGTGGAAGCCTATCCAAGTCCAATGGGTAATGGTTACTGGACACAGGAGTTGTACTATAAAGTTTTGAATTCTGGAATCAGAATAGTTCCTTCTGCCGGAAGTGCTTCAGGTGTTTTACTTAACCCTGTTGGATATAATAGGATTTATGCTCATGTAGAAGGAGATTTTTCTTATGATAAATGGTTCGATGCGGTAGGTAAAGGCAAGACATTTATCAGCAATGGTCCTATTGTGATATGCAAGGCGAATGATAAATTTCCCGGAGAAACATTTACGGTGCGTAGAAAAACCACTTTACAAATAGATGCTGATATATACAGTCGTGATTCTATTGATTTTATAGAAATTATCAAAAATGGTATTCCTTATAAAAGAATAGATCCGGTATCAATAAAAGAAAATAAGATCAGTGAAACTATATCATTTGATAAGAGTGGCTGGTTTCTTGTCAGAATAATCAATAAGAACTCGAAAACTTTTCGTTTTGCCTCTACAGCTCCTTATTATGTTGAAATTGGAAAGAACAAAAAACACATTAGCAAATCTGCTGTACAATTCTTTTTAGACTGGACAAATGAGCGTGCATCAAAAATTAAAGTGGATAGCGAAGAGGAAAAAACGGAAATATTTAAACATATAGATGCTGCCAGAACATTCTGGCAACACCTTTTATTGCAGGCAAATAACGAATAATCATTTTGTCACTTCCAGCGTTCCCTGCATGACTAAATAATGACCGGGATAAGTACACACATAAGTATATTTTCCCGGCTTTAAAGGAGCCGTAAAATAAATTGTATCATTTGTATTGGCTGAAAGCACTTTAGTGTGAAACAATACATTTTTAGAATTGGGTATATAATTCAGCTTACTTCCCTGTACTCCTAAATTAAGTGCCTGTTCACCTACTGCGTTAGCTGTTCCAGGCATAACAATTACCAGGTTGTGCATCATATCATCACTGTTCTTAAACGTTAGTTTAATTTTACTGCCGGCCTTAACAGTAATGGTTTGTTTGTCAAATTTCAACCCTGGTTGAGTACCTATTACAATAGTTTTATCTGGAGCTTTCCAACCCTCCGGCATCTTCGTTATTCTTTTAGCTGTTGTAACCGGAGCTGTAGGTTTTGTTTGTGTAAGCTGATGATTGAGATGTGGTTTGGCAGACTGTGTAACAACTATTTTTTCTCCATCCGGTATTTCATTCAAGGTATAATAAGCAGTGTTGTGTAATAAAGGCTTACCTTCTCGGTTCTTGATGCCCGATAATTTTAATTCGTGAATAAGATATTGTTTCAGGCTATCAACAACAATTCGGACACGCATTTTGTCTGCTGAAACTATTGCAGCTTTTACCGCACAGTTACCTTCATCTACAACAGGACTTCCATACGCAGCGTGGTACTTATAGATAAAGTTCATAGCTGAATAAGATGCAATATTTTTTGCGGAAGCTTCATCTACCGGCATAGTGAATTCTATCTCAAATCCATCAGGCATAGCACGAACAGCTTTCATTTCAAAGGGAGTCTTACCAGTCCAGGTTAAAACCTGTAAACCAAATGGTTCTTTTCCTGTAGAGCCCCAGCCTCTGTTTGTCTGACCTATATATAATTCTCCATTTTGTCCCCAGGCCATGCGCATTACTCCTGACTCAAATCCGCTTCTGAAATCTATTGCAGCACCCTGGTATACACCTTTTACTTTTTCCAGAAACACCCTGGCAATCCTGCTCTGTCCCATATCTCCTATAAAGACCTGTCCGGCAAAAGGTCCGAACTTTCCATTAGTCTTATCAATAAAAATATCGGATAATGAAATACCTAACACTCCATGCGGTAGCCATACAGCAGGAAGTTTTACACCTTTTACTTCTTTAGCAATTTCAAACAATCTCACACCTCTTTCATCTTCTTTATTCTCCGGATTTGGATAAGGACCACCTACAGGTGCAAGCTGAGGATCTACTCTTGAATAAATATCTTCCAGACGAACTTTTACAGGTGAATTAGGCATAGCAGCCCATTCCAGTCCTACGGGATTACCCGTAAAATCTCCCTTACTTACTTCAACCAAACCACCCGATCCTATCCAATCACCCTGATTATCTGCATAAAAAAAAGAGTTATCTATCCATCCAGTACCACAGGGCGAGCGCATTCCTGTTGCCCAGGGTTCCATTTTTCCATCAGCAGTAATTTTTAATGTCCATCCGCGCCAGGGCACATGAGTTTTTGCTCTAAGTGGATCATAATCTTCAAAAGCTAGATTAGTAGTCACAAACATACTTCCGTCCGGCGCCACCACTGGTCCGTATGAATATTCATGATAGTTGCCAGTTACCGGCCAACGATAAACCGTTTCATATTTATCTGCTTTGCCGTCATTGTCTAGATCTTTTACTCGCGTTAATTCTGTGCGTTGTACCGTGTATAGATCACCATTATTGTGAGCCAATCCCAATATTTCGTGCAGGCCTGAAGCAAATTTTTTAAACGCTCCATTCTTAACTACCCATATATCTCCATGCCTTGTTCCGACAGCAATAGAACCATCAGGTAACGCACTTAGGCCACCCACTTCCAGAACAATATCTTTGGGAATATGTACAGTGGAAATCCTATAATAATCAGATTCTGTTTGAGCTGCAACATTCTGCGCTGTAGAAAAAAAACAAAAAGAATAACTGAAAACGAAAAATAAAGAACGCATATGAATCATATTAAAGCAATCACTTACCATGAAATAGTATATTCAAAATCTGAAGACAAAGATGTGACCAGCATATCCCGATGATCATTCTGCTGAATAAATACCTTAGTCTTTTTTGGCACTTTAACGCTTATCGTATTATCTACCAGGTATTCTGTTGAAGATATTTTTTTGATGTTACCACCTGATATTAATCTAAAAAAAACCTCTTCTTTTATTCCTTCCGGTAAATGAATTGTTCTTTTAATATTTTTTTGGTTTAACAATCTGATATCATCCTCAATAGCCGTACCATTAAACAAATATCTGAATAAGGGTCTGTTTGTTTTATCTACATCATAACCAAGGAATTGAATAGTATCAGGTTGCGTTATACTATCTGTCCAATTATTTTTATATGTTGCGGAGGAAGCATACGCTTTTTCATTACCAAATTTTATCTCTACACCCACAGGTTGGGCCACGCCAATTCCCCTGGCCTTATGCACCCACATCAAATGAGCATTCAGAAACTGACCGTGCCATCCCAGCATAAGAGAGCCATTAAAAGAATTAAAGGCAAAATGTGTTCCTTCAGGATTTCCTACAGAAATACAATATGACAATACTTTCCCTTCATAAAACATAAAGCTGCGCTGCACAACGGTTTCGTTTTCAACATTCACATAATACGGAATAGAATCAGGCTTATTATCTTGCGCAATGACCAGAATTGCGTTAAAAAAGAACAAAAAGAAAAAACAGAATTTGGCTGCAGACATGAGAAAATATACGTGTATTTAATTATTGTTAATTACCGATGCATTTTGTTTATATACTCTAAGAAAATTTTCGCCTAGTATTTTATTAATATCATTTCTGCTATATCCTTCTTTTAGCAGAGCTGCCGTTATTTTCGGAAAGTCTTCAACACCATCCATTTCAGCCGGTGTGATATCTATTCCGTCAAAGTCACTACCTATACCCACGTAATCTATTCCGACAAGCTTGACAATATAGTTAATATGTTCAATAATTAATGATATAGGTGGGCGAACTCTATTTGTGACCTTATCATAGGTACTATCTAAAAAAGCTGGATAGAAATTGATATGAACTACCCCTCCGTTTTTAGCTATGGCTTTTATCTGATCATCTTTGAGGTTTCTCGGAACCGGACAAATACTATATACGGAACTGTGAGAAGCAATCACTGGTTTTGTAGTTACCCGTATAACGTCCCAGAATGTTCCTTCCCCTACATGCGATACATCTACCATCATTCCTAATTCATTCATCCGCTTTACCACCTGTTCACCAAAATCATTTAACCCTGCTTTTTGCGACCCTAAATTTCCGCTACTTTCGTCTGTTGCAGAAGTTGCCCAACTGGTAGAATTATTCCAGGTTAATGTCAGATAACGGGCTCCACGATTGTAAAAAGTATCAATTTTTGAAAGATCATCCTCTATCATATGACCACCCTCTACTCCCATCATAGCCTGTATGTATTTAGGATTTTTTTTTAATTCCGAAAGTGCTGTAACAAACTTGATCTTATCCGGATTTCTGTAAGCAATAGCTGCCAGCGAATCCATCTCTCTTATAGCGCGGTTGTAAGCTGTACCAGGACCATAAGTATCATCGCAAAAAATGGAAAATATCTGCAGATCAATCCCTGCTTTTAACATTCTGTCAAGATCAGTATGTGCCTTACCTTTGAGATTTTCTTCTATATTCATTCCCTCAAGAGTGACGGTTGTTAAAACATCGTTATGTGTATCAACAAAAAAAGCTTTGCGGTGCACTGATTGAAAACGGCTACTGGAGCACGAGTAAAAAGTTAATGTGGTTACCAAAAGATATATATACTTATTCATGCATTTAAAGTTACATAAAATCATTACCTGCAACACATATAATGAGAACTAATAAACCAACATATAATAAGATATCAGTATAATTAGCACATTTAAACAGGTTCACATTTGCTTGTTTAAATGATAATATCATGAGAAATTTTAATGAAACTTCCGTGTAATGCCTAAACGATTCCGTCCGATAATCTTGGTTTGACAATGAAGGACAGGGAAAATATTCTGTAGAGTAAGGAAGACACCTCATTATTATTGTAAGATGGGCATATAAAAAGATCAGCGGCGAAGCTATTACGCTCCTACCGCCGGGATCAATCTCTTGATCAGGAAAATAAGCTATTTTTATAATAATATAAGTCTTACCAGCAATCACATAGCAGGTTAGTTCTTACACGCTTTACATTAAACGAGTACATCAAAGATGACAAATCACCTGTCACCAATATCGATACTATTAATAATAGTTTATTTACCTATCAGATAAGCAATACAATACAAATTGATATAAATCAACTGTTCTAACTAGTATATGATCTTACAGTTTGGAGATTTTAGTTTGTAGTAATTC
>CAZQIQ010000077.1:0-15816 GCA_964593835.1 uncultured Chitinophagaceae bacterium | reverse complement strand
TTTGGGAAGGCAAAGGTAAACGAATTTGTTAAATCCAAAAATTTTGAAAAAGAATTTTTTGTGTTGTTTTTGAATTAATTGGCCGCTAAAGCAACCCTTACTGTTTTTTACCAGCGTAATTGGCCCTTTTTACATCCGGTCTGAAGATAAAAATTGACATCGTTCTGATTCGAAAAACGGCAACACGACTGCATTTGCTGAAAAATGAATAAGGATAAAGGCATAAAAAAACCTCCTGTGAAAGGAGGTTAAATTTTTTTAAGCAAACTTTTTTTCTTTTTTTCTTTTAATCTGGTTTACAAGAGAATCCATTGCATTATCAAAAGATTCCTCAAATGATTTAGAAGATGCCTTAACAAAAAACTGATACTTGGGTATCTGAACCCTGATTTCAGCTATCTTATCCTTAATATTATGAACTACGTTGTCAAGCTTTAAGAATACATCCACTTTGATAATTCGATCGTGAAAGGTTTGTAATTTACCAAGCTTACGAACTACAAAATCGGTTAGCTTTTCATCAGGATTAAACCTCACAGTCTGAATGTTTATGTCCATAACATCTTTTTTTTACAGTGAACAATATTATGAAAGAGCTTTTTTGAATACCCTATGAAGTTAATACAAGAGAAAAGTTTTTCCAAAAAAGGAAGCCTGAAATCATGCAGATTTTTTTCATTTAACAAAGCTTGTAAAAACATGCTTTGTTGTTCTTTTTACAATGAACATCCTACCCCTTTGGGTGAGCCTTTTTGTGCACATTCTTTAGCTTTTCAATAGTATTGTGTGTATAGATCTGCGTTGCAGCAAGACTCGAATGCCCCAGTAATTCTTTTATGGCATTTAACTCAGCGCCATTATTGCTCAAATGAGTAGCGAAACTATGACGAAGTACATGCGGACTTTTCTTTTGAATAGTAGTGACTTTCTGCAAATAGTTATTCGTCATCCTGTAAATATATTTGGGATACAGTCTATTACCCTTTTCATTTACTAATAATATGTTTAAACTTACTCCTGTGAGTCCGGACCTGGTCATGCTGACAGCCTGCTTTGAAGTTCCAAATTTTTTATTTTTTTCGCTTATATAATTCTTTATTTCTTCAAGCACTTCATTATTCAGTGGGATGATCCGTTCCTTATTCCCTTTTCCCAAAACCTTTAATTGAGCATTGTAAAAATCAACCTGCGACTCCTTACAATTTATTAACTCAGAAAGTCTTAATCCTAATTGATAAAGAAGCTGCATAGCCAGACGGTCTGTAAGACCATTCCAGTCGTTACTAAACTCTACATGTTTAAATAAAGTATTAAGATCCTTTTCTTCAACAAAAACCGGCAATCTTTTGGGCAGTCTGGGCGATGCAACACCGGTTAGCGGACTTTTGGTTAAAGTACCCACACGAATATGATACTTAAAAAAAGACTTGAGTGTAGATATTTTACGCAGAACAGATCTTGAATTTAAACCTGATTCTTTTAAAGATGCCAGCCAGCTTCTGACGATAGGAGTGGTAATTTCAGACAATGCCGTTTTACCAAAAGTCGACAACAAATAATCACTCATTTGAGAAAGGTCATTCTGATAGGAAATGAGAGTATGTTGTGAATACCTCTTTTCAAACTTCAGATAGTCCAGAAACTGAGTTATAGCAACTTCCATTACAGTGAATATAACATTATTCCCTTACCCACAAAACAAAAAGGCCACCCAAAGGTAGCCTGCAATTTTATATTGATAAACAATAAGTTATGACTCAATAACTCCTGCTGCTATCTTTTGCTTGTAGATAGCTTTCAATACCTTTCCACGATGTTTAATGGAAGGCTTGGTAAAAGACTGACGCTCTCTCACCTGTAAAAGGATCTTAGCCTTTTCAAACTTCTTCTTGTACTTTTTAAGCGCCTTGTCTATATTTTCGCAATCTTTGGAATCAATAATCAACATAATTATAATACCCCCTTTAACTTTTGAGGACTGCAAATGTATAAAAAAATCTTTGAACCAAACAAATCAGCCCTCATTTATATAAAGTTTACACTACTCATTGCCTTAGGGTATTTTCCTATGTGGTCCTTTCTGATGGGCATAAAAAATGACGCGCTCAATCTGTCCTACCCAACTTTTTATTTTTTCGCTAACCAGTTAAGTAACGGAC
Organism: uncultured Chitinophagaceae bacterium; assembly: GCA_964593835.1. GTDB lineage: Bacteria > Bacteroidota > Bacteroidia > Chitinophagales > Chitinophagaceae > Flavitalea. The sequence goes on along the minus strand of CAZQIQ010000077.1, from coordinate 13,657 downwards.
ATATTCCCTGGTGGCACTTTAATATTCACCTTGGATTTCCATTACACGCAGATCCCGGATTTACATTCTGGAATCCCATAATCTGGCTATGGACGCTTATTGCAGGCAAAAGCATCTACTCTTATACATTGCTAATTTTTCTCCATGCTTATGCAGGAGGAATAGGAATGATTAAACTGTCGAAGTGGTTTAATTTCAGTCCGCCGGTTCAGCTTGTACTCGGTCTCGCCTTCCCCTTATCAGGGTTTTTCAGCGCTCACCTGCAGCATCCGCATTACATATTTGAGGCCGCATGTATTCCCTTTGTGATACTTTATTTTTTGCGGGTAATTTATCAACCCGTCCTAAAAAACGCGGCTTTATTCGCTATCAGCATCTTTTTTCTTATAAACTCCGGGTATCCTTCGTTTACTATAGGCACCATCTATTTTCTGAGCTTACTACTTGTTTTTATATTATTATCAAATCTGTTATCAAAAAAACGACAAAGCCTTACTGTTTTTCAACCGGGAAAAATTTTCATTATGCTCGGGCTTTCATCGCTACTGATTGTTATTCTTTGCCTACCTTATATATATTCATTTGTACAGTTTTATCCCTATTTCAACAGAAGCAGTGCCGTTATCCAGGAACACACCGGATCCGGCGGAATCACTATCCGATCTCTGTTATCTCTTGTATTTCCCCTATCCTCTGTGGCCGACCCCGTTTTTTTTGGAACAGATCGCTCCTGGAGTAATCTTTATGTAGGGTTAGGATTATTATTATTCTGTATATATTCCTGTTTCAGCGTTAAACATCCACTTAAATGTTCATTTATTGCAGCAGGCCTGTTCATGTTGACAGCTTCTATGCAGGGAGCTGTAAAAGAGGTATTTTTCGATACACTCCCATTCTTTAACCGGATGCATTCAAACGGAGGACTGAGAATATATTTTATTCTGTCAATCCTGATTATCGGAGGAATGGGGTTTGAAAAATTCTTAAACAACACCAACAACATTCACGTAAAAAAAATTCTTACCATTTGTTTACTTTTCCTGGTAGGCATATCTTTTTTAACATTTTTGCTTCCGGGAACATATTCATTTCACTTAAATCAGGAAATGTTAAAAAACATACCAGTCAAAACCGGCATTTTTATTCAGGCTGTAATAAGCATTTTTTTTACAATCATTTTATTGATAGCAATAAGGAACAAAGCCTGGTTTTCTTCAATACTCATATCTGAAATCATAATCGCATTTTTTATCACGCTTCCTTATACAGCATTGAGTATTCATAAAACTCGCACAATCGAGGAAAACCTTTCTGCCATTCGCGCGTCTTCTTATCAGGATGATATAAGATTACACTTCGATAACCATGACAATAAAAATATCTTTTTTAAAGAACCGAATATTTTCAACGATCATATTAGTACAATTAAATCATCAGCCTATCCTTCTGCAATTAAACAGTATTTTTCCTTTCTTTCTGGCTCATATCCTGAAAAGATCAATGCATTCAGACCGGCATTTAGTATAAAAGACATTGATAACGATTCTTTGCAACCAGTCATTAGTAAATTGCAGATTACCGGAGAAGGGCTAAGTCTAACAGCAAAAATATTAAGAGAAAAAGACACACTGGTTATAACGCAAAACCACTATCCTAACTGGATATACCATGTGAACGGACAAACCACAAGCGAGATTAAAGTATGGGATACATTTATCGGCTTTCCATTGTCAAAAGGAGATTATACAGTTAAAGGCATATACAGACCTACTGGAGTAATTATTAGTTTTTTGATAAGTATTTTTGCATGGGTGATATTATTTATCATTCTTTATAAAAAGAAATATAACAATTAATGTTCACAGGAATTATAGAAGAAAAAGCAGTCATTAAAGACATACAGACTAATGGATCCAACAAGACATTTAGCTTGTACGCTTCCCTTGCTCATGAATTTAAAATTGACCAAAGCATTTCTCATAATGGTGTTTGCCTAACTGTTGAACAGATTAATGGAAACCTCTATACCGTAACAGCAATCGCAGAAACGCTTGCCAAAACCAATCTCTCCGAGTGGCAGATCAACGAGGAAGTGAACATAGAAAGGAGCTTAATAATGAATGGTCGGCTTGACGGACATATTGTGCAAGGACATGTTGACACTACAGCAACATGCGTGATCAGGAAAGAACTGGCAGGCAGTTGGGAGTACAGATTTAGTTTTTCTTCATCATTTGCAGCACTTGTTATAGAAAAAGGGTCTATTTGTCTCAATGGCATCAGTCTGACAATATTTGACGTCGCTGAAAATGAATTTTCAGTTGCTGTTATTCCTTACACCTACCATCACACTAATATATCATCAGTTGAAGAGGGGTCGATTGTAAATATCGAATTTGATATGATAGGAAAATATGCGCAACGTTTTTTCCTTATAAATAAATCCCTATGACGAATTTTCCTTCGGTTGCAATAATTATTCTAAATTGGAATACTGCGCATTATCTGCAACGTTTTTTACCAGTCGTCTTATCTGTAAGTTATCCCAACAAAAAGGTCTATGTAATAGACAATGCATCTACTGATCGTTCTTTAGAAATCCTGGAAAAAGAATTTTCTGAGGTAAGTGTAATAAAAATGAAAAGCAATATCGGCTTTGCTGCTGCCTACAATATTGCCATTCAACAAATCGATACAGAATATTTTCTTATTCTCAATTCGGACCTTGAACCTACAAGAGGTTTTATTGAGCCGGTGATCAGACTAATGGAATCAAAACCAGAAATAGGAATTTGTCAGCCAAAACTTTTATCACTGGATGAAAAAAACATGTTTGAATATGCCGGAGCTGCAGGTGGATGGATTGATCGGCTCGGCTATCCTTTTGCAAGGGGACGGATTCTTTTAACTATTGAAAAAGATGAACACCAATATGATAGCACAGAAGAAGTATTCTGGGCCACAGGAGCTTGCATGTTTGTAAAGAAAAAAGTTTTCGACACTGTTGGCTCATTTTATGACTATTATTATATGCATCAGGAAGATATAGATCTCTGCTGGCGAGCTTATAATAGTGGTTTTAAGATTTATGCCTGTCCGGAATCAATTGTATTTCATATAGGAGGAGGAAGTCTTTCCTGGCAAAACCATCTCAAAACGTTTCTTACCTATAGAAATAATTATATATTACTCACAAGAAATCTTCATTTTCTTCATTTTCTGCCCTTAATCATCATAAGATGGATATTAGACACCATAGGATGTGTTTATTTTCTACTTAAAGGCAAACCAGGAATCAGTAAGGCGATGTTTAAAGCAGGATTCGCTTATATTTATTGGTTGTTAACTGCGTCCAATAAAGGTCATCAGCAACCTAAAGGATTCATGCAACAACACGGAATTTATAATGGTACCATTCTCATTCCTTATTTTATGAATAAAAGAAAGTTCTCAACACTTCCCGATATCCAAAGAAGATTAAAACAGATTTCGCATGATTAATTCATTATTAAAAAAAGTAAACACCTTAAGAAAGGTACAATACTTTAAAAATGAGTTGTTTCATTCCCGAAAAACTTACGCTTTTGTTGGTGTTGGCATGCATAGCATCAATAATTTATTTCCTGTATTGAAGCATTATAATATCAATATTAAATACATACTTACCAAAAGCTCCAGAAATCCAGAAAACATAAAGCTGATTTTCCCCAATGCTATTTTCACCAACAATATTGAAGAAATCCTGAATGATCAGGAAGTAGAAGGTGTTTTTATATGCGCTTCCCCTGATGCACATTTCGACCTTCTCAAAAAATGTCTTGAAAAATCAAAAAAGGTATTTGTAGAAAAACCACCCTGTGATACGCAGCAAGAATTACAAAAACTATTATCTGTTTCAGAACAGTCTGTATGCAAAATAGGACTCCAGAGAAGATATTGGCCTGGCAATACAAGCCTTAAAAACAAGATTACTAAAGTAAGTTCCTATTCTTATCAATTTCGCACAGGAAATTATGTTAACGGCAGTACACTGACCGGATTATTTATTCATCCTCTTGACTATGTACTGCACTTATTTGGCGAAGGAAAAATCAAATCATCTTTTCTACACGATGATTTATCAGGAATCACCTTGCAATTACATATCCTACATAAAAATGGAATATCAGGACTTATCAATTGTTCGTCTCAGGGATCCTGGCTAAGTCCAACTGATGAGCTAATGATCAATACCTCCAAAGAAATACTTTTTGTCAGATACCCTGTGCAGGTTGAAGGAGAAATCAAGCCCGGGAGAATACTTAATATTCCTGCAGAAAGAATACTCCATCAATCATCAGTAAAAAAACAATACTATAAAGCTGATAATTTTTTATTGCCTGTAGCCGAACAGAACACACTGCATATGCAGGGATTTTATAATGAACTAAGAACATTTATCTTAATCGTAGAGGGAATTGATTCAGACAGTGAAAAAAATGACTTAAAGGGAATGGTTAATCTATATAATCTATTTGAAGAATTGAAAAAAAATTATCCAATGGCATCTTTGTAAGATGTATTATCCGGGTCACTCCATTTGTAATAACCCATCATTTTCACAGTACCCCAACGACCAAAAAATTTTTCAAGATTTTTATATAGAATAATATCGTATTTACGGTGATAACTAATCCAACACTGATTACAATTAGCCGAATAATGTTGTTGTGTTTTAACAGATTGCTCACCATTAAAAATATCATCAAGTGATTGATCATGTATATTGCCTAATTTAAGATCCAGGTTTTGACATATAGGCACGTCTCCATTAGGCAAAACAATAAGACTATCCAAGATACTGTTGCATTTAAGTCTTAATTTCCCACTCCTCCAGTTTGAATACAATTGTATATAATCAGTATTCTCTGCAAATTGTTTTACTTTTTCGGGAATAACAGTATCATCATTAACAGTATCATTATTTATATACCTCTCAGTTGCCAATATCCGATCATCGCGAAGTGCAACTGCCTCCTTGAAAGTAAGTACCGTTTGATTTTTTAACTGCCCGAATTTAACAGCACTTGAGTCATCGATAGTGTCAAAAAATGGAATATTATTATATATACCTACTCTTAAAAAAACATTGTAGCGTTCACAAACTGTTGCAACATGCTCCAGATCCTTAAAATCATTGTAGGGTGATAAAGTAAACATCACAAAAACCGGAACGATATCTTTCAAGGCAGTAATTACCTTAATAACACTTTCATAACCATCTTTCCCTCTCATGTAATGATAGGTTTCCTTATTACCATCGAGAGAAATGTAAAGACGTTTAGGTTTATATTTTTTTACAGATTCAATTAGCTTATCGGGACGCAGACAATTAGAAAAAAGATCATAGTTGCGATGGTTGTGGGAAAACCATTCCATGATTTTATCAGCTTCGGGATGAAGAAGAAACTCTCCTCCTTCCAGCCCTATTGAGGTACCAGAACTAATACAATGACTTGCCATCATTGATTTTATTTTATCAAAGGAAAGATAAGTTACTGGTCTTTTTGTCCAAATCAGGCAATGTTTGCAGCCGGAATCACATAAGTCAGTAGTGTAGATCATAAGCGAAGACAACCGTTTTTTTTCGACAAAAAACCGATTGTGAAGGAAATTGTATCCTCTGCCCGCATAATCACTAAACTTAAACATTCACTGTTATTTACATCGAATGTAGAAACTATTCTGCATAACTGCCGATTGAATACCAGACATGATCAATTACTTCTTCGCAAAAATCACAATCGAAAAGAATGCTTCCCTGTAAGCTTAATAAAATAGCAACGGTTAATAGCAGAGCTGTTCCATGTCAGTATTATATATCAACTATCTCATAAGATACATTTTGCCATAACCATTATTGAAGAACTTATCAGTATTATCTCCCTTCGCTTTATACTTTTCCATTCGCTGGCCGTTAAGAGATGTTACGAATCTGTAGAGATAAACTCCATTACCCAATTTTTGCCCGAACTGATCAGTACCGTCCCACTTAAATTCTGTAATATTTCTTCCTATTCTTATCGGACCGAGTTCATCTTTAGTTATTTCCCTTACTATTTTACCGGTAACCGTTAATACCTGAATTTTCATATTCTGAGGTATTTCACTTCCCGTAAGCGTGAATACAAAAGCTGTGGATGTACTGAAAGGATTAGGATAGTTCAGCAAATTTGAAATCATTGCTTTTGAGATGATGGTAAAGGCAATTCTATAATCAGCCTGACCTGCTCTGTTTCCCATCCTATCTCTTCCTCTCACTATCAATTCATATTCATCACCTTCAGGATCTTGCTGAGTCAAAAACTGAGGATAAAAATCGATAGTAGCCGTATTATCTACCCCGTTAGCAGCAGGCGTAAATCTTAGAGTATCATTATCAAAATTATGTGTTCTAACAGTTCCATTTGGATAACGCACCTGAACTGTTAATAAGGATGTATCATTTAATAACATGAATTTAGCTTCATCCTTTAATCTGATCTGGATATGTGGTTTGGCCGAAATAATGTCTTTATTTAAAATATGCACTCCATCAAAAGTCACATCAAGAAGTGGATTAGTGTAATCATCTTTTACATAAAAATTTTTAAAGATGAAATTGTTAAACTGTACTTGTTCCTGCTGATCATTATTAGGATTGAATTCGAAATACAGCGTATTAAACCCGATAAAATTTTTAGAATCAATAGTATATCGAAACACAACTGTGTCTCCTGAAACTATTGGTTTAAGTTTAGGAAGAACAATATTATGTGTAACATTATTCTTATCAATAATATAAAATTTTAATGCAAGACTATCAAAATTTAAATGACTGATATTTTTAAACGCAATACCAAAATCAATGTTTGCTCCAACTTCAACCGTATCCTTCATCTGCAAATACATGTTAGGTATAATTGCACCTTCCGGCACCGTAGAATAAAGTGCCATCCAGGATGAAAGCTGGTAAGGAGTTAGAGTAATAGAATCAACATTTCGCATTTTCAAACGCATGTAAGGATACTGTGATGCACTTACCGATGAAATATCCAATTCTTTTGTATTCCTATCAAGAACATGTAATAAAGTTTCATTTCTCGCAGCATCTATTCCTACTACTTCTACTGTCGGGTTGTCATTAAATAAAGATTCTTCAGTTTTCCCTGTCCATATTATTTTCTTCCATTCTTTTGCGGGACCGAATATCGGAGAAGCAACTGTTCCAAGGGTATCAGGAGTTACAATTACAGTAGACAGCACTCCCCTATCATTTACCCCTTGAGTATGATGATATTTTGGCTCGAAACCATAATCATTCTTCTTATACATGAATATCCAGGCTCTTCTTCTGTCAATAGAATCAATATTCATCATACCAGAACCTAACAGTCTGTGATATACGGAATTGTTTGAGCCAAATGCGGCAGTATCGGCACGCCAGGTTGAACTAAACGATATTGAATCGTTTGTATCAAAACTTCTGGCAATAACATAATAGCCATCTGGAATACTGTCCATGAAATTCATAATAAGTTTTCTGCCAGCCCTAGTCATATAGGAGAATTCAAAATTTCTATGTCTGCTTGGGCCACAATTTGCATTTCCGCTTCCAGATTTATATAAATTATTGCCAAACTCATCTACGTTTAACCACGGTTTGAATGTAACAGGATCAAACACATTAAACAATATAGAGTTACCAACACAAGCACTGGCAATGTCTGAATGATCATTAATAGTAACATTTAGTTCGGCTGCCCCACTTGCTCCTGTAGGGAATACACCGTTCCTTATATATACTCTGTTTATTCTGTCACCAAAAGTCCATTTTCTGGAAGACGAATCGATTGTTATTCTTTCTGCCAGCGAATTGGCATGTTGGAAATAATGCGACTGACCGAACCCCTCCTCCGTGCTGTTTATATAACGGAATGAAGAGTAATTCCATAATGGCTGACCGGTTGCAACAGCAGATGATCCTACCCTCCAGTAATAAACTACACTATCCATATATGTTATACCTGGATCAAACTCCAACGTTCCCCCTACTGAACTAACAGTTTTTACAACTTTTGAAGAAGAGTTAAATAATTGAGTAGTATCAAGTTCAAATGTGTAAGTTTTTAAAACGCTCAATGCATTGGCTGTAGAAGCATAGAGTTTCTGTTTATTATTATTGATAATCGCATATTGCGGCGGATAAACAGCTCTTGCCTCATCTTCAAAAATAACTACATCCTTAGTTACCATATTATTGTTTTCAGAAATCTCGTCTACGGTATTGTCTGCATCTACAGTAACAATAATTTTATTAATGCCTTTATCTCTTGTAGCAAGTATGGGAATATTTAGTGAAATAGAATCTGAATATCTGATACCAGGTCTTTTTTCCCTATATACAATTTCTGTAGTACCATCCGGATACTGTCTTTTTACCTCAACCACAATGGAGTCAGCAACAGCTCTACCATTATTTAACACTTTTAATTTAATATTAAAGAAACTTTCAGCCACCGAGATAAACGTAGGATTGATGATTACCATAGGCTCTTCAATTACATAATCCGGCTTAGTTTGTCCGTTAATAAAAATCACCGGATCGCCATGTACAGCTATTTCCTCAACATGCACCCTTCCATAATAGTCATTTGGACCAGTAGTATTATATAAATTCTGTAATGCGTCCTTTGTTAAAACACTTACAGGTTCCATATAATCAACCTGAGCCATATTTCTGTAAAGATGGTTGAGATAGATATTAAGATAATTAACAATACCGTAGTGAGTACTGGCAATAAATGCAATAGCACCTCTTTGCCGGGCCAATGTAAACTTCTCTGAAAGAGTTTCATTAAAATCCAATCTGGAAGTATTAAATGTAAAAAAGTTACCGGCGTTACATCCATTTACCAGAAATACAGGATACTTACCTCTGCTATTATAGTTTTCCGGTGCATCAAGATTAAAGTCGAGTGTTGTAGTTGACGAATGGCCAAAATAATTCATAATACTCATTCCCTGCTCAAACAGTTTGGCAATTCTTTCGCTATTAATTTGTTCAGCAGCGTTTGTTGAAGCTTTACAAAAAGTAGACACATTTCCACCAAAGCTTGTGTCAGCAATAATATTCTTAAAGACTCCCATGTAATTACAAAGCACTGTTCCCAGGTAAGGTTCGCTGGCACCGGTAACATGCATTACATTCTTCATCCAACCTCTGCCTTCGGCAGTATGAGGTGCATTTTTCTGTATGCTTTCATACTCTTTAACTTTTTCAAGATAATATTCAATTTCATACGGATGAACAACTGACAATCGTCCTATCGGGGTAATAGGAACAGGACTCATGGCATCCTGTGAACTTAACATATTGTCTGAACCCGGAGAACCGAATGTTGGAACGAGATTAATTGCTTCTGCGTTTGGATTTGACTCATTAACACGGAATTCATTATACGTAACTCCTCTTCCTATAATAAAAACAAATTTTGGTGTTATAGAAAAATTGGCTCTCGCATAATTTAAAAAATTCTTAATCGAAAGTGGATTCTTTTTAATGCCTAATCCAAATTGATCAACTAATTCATCGATATCTATGATAGTAACATCATATCCTCCTCCTATTGCCGAAGACCGGTACTGTCTGTATTCTTCAACAGGGTTTGCTCCATTACTTCCATTAAAAAGAACTTTATTGGTAATAATCAGATAATCACCCTGATTTGCCGGAAGTAAGAATTGTTTAAACACTTTGGGTGTCAGATGAGAAATCGTATGTGTATTTGTGTTATCGGTATTTACCAGTACAAACTCTCTGTTACCACCTGCCCCAATCGCAAATCTTACTAAACCACTTACTTCAGTATTACCAGCGATCCTCTCTCCTGTAGTAAGGTTTAATAATATGGGATTAACACCACCATCAAAATTTGTTATTTCCAGATATTTAGCTCCGCTTGCCGGTAAGCTAAAGCTGAAATTTTTCTTATTACTAAAATTATATGTTCTGGGATATAGAAGTTCGAAATAAGATATCACCAACCTGTCACTACTCACTGTAGATGTGTTGGCGAAATTAACTGAGATATTACCGGAACTGAGATATGATAAAGGAATATTAACAGAGGAGTGAACATCAACAAAATAATTCATTATAGTATCCTGCACCAGATTACCATTCACCGTAACACGAAGTGTGCGGGCATTCAAGGCATCTCCCATAGCACCATATTTTAATGTTGCAGAGGGTCCGCCACTGTATACCTGTAAATTGGCAATAGGCGAGGTTAAAGGTGTTACAGGTCTAATAGGAGCACTGGACCAAAACTCACCCTTATCGTAAGAAGAAGAATAAATATATTCTCCGACAACAGCTGCAAAACCATTATTTATTTTATTATTATAATAAACTCCTTCCTTATGCATGAAGTAAGGATCGACTGGTAATACATTCCCAGCAACGTTATTATTAATAGTAGTATATCTCCATCCCGACTGATTGGTATTAACACTTAAAAAATAAACTGCTGTATCTGTAAGCAGACTTCTTTTTGTTGTATGCTGAAAAGCAATGTTTCTATATAGCGCTTTATCAGGATTACCATCATTTGCCTGGCCCCAGAATTCTATGTAATCTGAAGACTGTAATGGACCATTAGTGACTGTTGCATAAAACGGCACTTTTTCACCGTTTCTCCATAGTTCAAAAAATTCTACTCCAACGTTTCCTATACCCGCATTATCCAATACTGATTTTGGTATCCTGTAAAGTCCGTCAGCGCCAACCTTAAACTTATAATATTGCTGATCGTGAATAATCCATTCATTACCATACTGAGCCTTTGCAATTAATCCGATAAGGATAAGTAAAACTGTTGTAAAACATTTTATTCCCATAGGTTTCACCTTATTCTTGAGCAGGCAAAAGATATTATGATCAGCATATTCACTGCTCACCTGTCTGGCCAAATGAAATTTTTTATGTTGGTACTTCATCTGTTTACGTTGTGTTTTCATAGAACAGGATATGCTATTTGGTTTTTTTCTTTAAATCGGCCTTTAAAGAAAATACATGCGTATACAATGGATTTGACTGATTGGCCAGATTGGTAAAAGCGTAATCTATCTGTACATTAGCTATTCTGAATCCGGCACCTATACTTGGCTGATATATCCATACTTTTTGAGTATTAGTAGAATCCTGATCATCTAAAGCTTTTTGAAAATTATTGATCCCTCCTCTAACAAAAAAAACATCCTTCCAGGATGCTTCCAGTCCTATTTTAGGATCAAGGCTTAAGACGTCTGAGGCGATGACAGTGTTTCTTCTTCCATCAAAAGTCATATCCAGGTTAATTTCTGTCAGTAGATTAATTTTATCATTAACCTTAAAACTGTATGCTCCTCCTAGTATTATCCGGGGAGCAGTCAGCTCTGTCGACTTAACTGGAATGTCATTTTCAGTTACATAAAATACTTCACGCATTTTTTCGGTAAGATTAAACGACCATGCATTAAATGTAGTAGTAACATCCCTCGCCACAATGCCAATTTTCCATTTTTCAGCCTGTATTTGTATACCTGCATCAAATCCAAATCCCCAGGCGGTGGTAAAATCACCCGCTTTACGGTGAATAACTTTAGCATTTAATCCGCCATTAATTCTTTTATTATTCTTCAATTTAACTTCCTGTGCGAACGAAAGCAAAAAAGCATAATCTGCTGATGAGAAACTGGAAATATTGCTGAAGTTAATTGTGCCATCCGGTTCTATGAGAAATATCGTATTAGGAATATCGTCCACCGCAAAACGAAGGACAGACAATGCCACCACTCTTTTTTTATCTTTCAGGGGTAAGGCTATACTTCCATAATCATACTTCCCTATTCCTGCAAAGTATTCAGCATGCATTAAACTAAGCTGTGGATTTTCTTTGACATTCACCAGACCAGCGGGATTCCAGTAACCTGCACTTCCATCGTCAACTGAGGCAACCTGAGCGCTTCCCATGGCTAATCCTCGTGCTCCTGCACCTATATTGAGAAATTCATTGGAATATTTTCTAAACTGCGCGTAACTACTATTACCGATAAGGTAAAATATGATTAAAGCAGTCAGGATATAGGGTTTATTCATGGACTATTATTAGGAATAGCTTTTTAGATTTTAGATTGCATATTATGAATTTTACATCATAACATATCATAGTTTTAGACCTAAATCCAAACGGAAGAATCAGGAAATTATTGCATTTTCAGTCAAAGCCTTCGCTATTCCTTACATTTGCGCAATTGATTGATTTACTATCATTTTAATGTTATGAATCTTATACAGGAGCTTACTTGGCGAGGAATGATTCAGGATGTAATTCCGGGTACAGAAGAACAGCTACAAAAGGAAATGACTTCAGGATATGTGGGGTTTGATCCTACCGCCGACTCACTTCATATTGGCAGTCTCGTGCCTATTATATTGCTTATCCATATGCAAAAAGCAGGACATAAACCGATTGCTTTGGTTGGAGGTGCCACGGGAATGATTGGCGATCCTACGGGTAAGAGTGAAGAAAGAAATCTTCTTAATGAAGAACAACTGGCTATCAACGTTGCCGGCATTAAAAAACAGTTATCCAAATTTCTCGATTTCAGCGCTGAAGCGCCAAACGCTCCGGTTATTGTTAATAATTATGACTGGTTTAAGCATATATCTTTCATTGATTTTTTGAGGGATACCGGAAAACATATCACTGTCAACTATATGATGGCGAAAGACAGTGTGAAAAAACGGATAGAAAGCGAAACAGGCATTAGTTACACTGAGTTTGCTTATCAGCTCATGCAGGGTTACGATTTTTATTATTTATATAAAGAAATGAGCTGCAAGCTTCAGTTTGGGGGTAGCGACCAATGGGGGAATATTACCACTGGCGGCGAGTTAGTGCGGCGCAAAGCTGGCGGCGAAGTTTTCGGCTTTACATGTCCGCTGATCAGAAAAGCCGATGGTGGCAAATTCGGAAAAACAGAAAAAGGAAATGTATGGCTTGATCCGGAGAAAACGACTCCTTATCAGTTTTACCAGTTTTGGCTCAATGCATCTGACGCCGATGCGTCCAACTGGATCAAAATATTCACATTTTTAAGTAAGGAAAAGATAGAAGACATTCTCCAGAACCACCAAGCTGATCCAGGAGCCAGAATCTTACAGAAAACCCTGGCCAGAGAACTTACTGTGTTTGTTCACAGTGAATCAGATTACCAGAAAGCTATAGAAACCACTGAAAAGCTATTTACCAATCAGTCGGCTGCAGCGGAAGATCTTTCCATTGAAGATATAGAAACCATGGAAGGGGTGATAAGATTTAATTACCCTGCCAGTCAATTGGAACAGGGTGTAGACATTGTCAGTTTTCTTGCTGAGACCACTATTTTTCCGAGTAAAGGTGAGGCCAGAAAGATGGTACAACAGGGAGGAGTCAGCGTCAATCGTCGTAAAGTAAGCGAAATATCCATGCTCCTCAACAGCACGATGCTATTACACAACCGCTACCTTCTTTTGCAAAAAGGCAAGAAAAACTATTATCTCATTAACGTTCAATAAAGATTTGGAACATCCTTAAAGGCTTGTTATTTTTGC
>CAZQIQ010000076.1:12536-15837 GCA_964593835.1 uncultured Chitinophagaceae bacterium | reverse complement strand
GCGCCGTAAAATTAAACTAATTGAGTAAGATAAAGGTTGGAATAGTTAATTATCTCAATACTGCTCCGTTAATATATGGTTTGGAGAGATGTAGTATTGCAGATAAGATTGAGTTGGTTCCTGATTATCCTTCAAACCTTGCACGTGCCTTACAGCAGCAGCGGATTGATATAGGGTTGGTTCCTGTGGCAGTAATCCCTTCCTTAGTCAATTGGTCGCTGATAGGCGATTATTGCATTGGGACTGATGGCGAAGTGGCTTCGGTAGCCATATTTTCTGAACAGCCTATTGAGCAGGTTAAGAGAGTAGTACTCGATTATCAGAGTCGTACCTCTGTTGCTTTAGCAAAAATACTATTGAAGGAATATTGGAAAGTAGATGTTGAGTTTGTTCAGGGTAACGAAGATTTTATCCATAGTATAGATGGAGCTACGGCAGCAGTGGTGATAGGAGACAGGGCATTGAAATTAAGAGCCAATTCCAGTTACATATATGATTTGGGTGAAGCCTGGAAAAGCCTCACAGGCCAGTCTTTTGTTTTTGCAGCGTGGATAGCCAATCGTCCTTTTGATCAGCAGTTTATTCATGAATTTAATCAGGCGAACGGCTATGGTTTATCTCACTTGGATGAGGTTGTGTCGCATAACAACTTCCCGGATTTCGACTTAAAAAAGTATTACACCCAGCACATCAGTTACAACTTTGACGCCAGCAAAAAAGTGGGTATGCAATTATTTTTGAATTATTTGGGAAAAGATAAAGATTGAGCATTGTTTTTGATTGATATAGTCATTTTAAATTTTCAAGTGAATTAGTTTATCTGGTTGTTTATATGCCAGGTTCATTTATAAATTAAGAAGGTATAAATAGCTATGTCAATTTGGTCGAAATTATTTAGAAATAAAACACTGCCGGCAATTATACAATCATCAATATTAAACTCAAGGGGGAATATTGATCTTGCATTTCCTTCTGATTTTTCTCAAGAAGAGAATGAGCTTATATCGTCTGTTCAGTCTATGACAATGACTAGTCCGGAACGTCTGGTATGTTTGTCCAGATCGATCGATTATATTCTAGACAATGGTATAGGTGGAGATATTGTCGAATGTGGAGTCTGGCGTGGAGGAAGCATGTTATTAGTGGCAAAAAAGTTGATTAATGCGAAAGATCAGTCAAGAAATTTATTTCTCTTCGATACTTTTGAAGGAATGTCCGAACCTGGTAAGATGGATGTAAGTGCAATTGACAATAAGCATGCAAAGGATTTGTTGATCAAAAGTGACAAGTTTGATGGTAATAATATATGGTGTTATTCATCGTTGGATGAAGTAAGGAAGAATATCCGGAATAGTGAATATGATGAAAGAAAAATCTTTTTTGTTAAGGGGAAAGTTGAAGATACGCTGCCCCATCCATCAATTAGGGATATTGCATTGTTGCGATTGGATACAGATTGGTATGCATCAACTAAGCATGAATTAGAAACCTTATTTGATCATTTAGTTCCTGGTGGAGTTTTGGTTATAGATGATTATGGGCATTGGTCGGGATGTAAGAAGGCTGTTGACGAATTTATTAAGGAAAGAAAGTTGAAAATATTTCTCAATCGAATAGATTACACTGGAAGAATAGCTATTAAAACATAATTAGTTGCTTTTCTCATTAGAGAGTGGTTGATTTTAACTTAAGTAATAAGTATTGTGAGTATCAGTTATAGATGGATACTGAGTGTTTGTTTACAGCAATAGGGTGAATTTGCTTTTCTCATTTTTAAGATATAAATAATCGCCCGATTCTCTACTTCACACTGTCTGATTTATAGAAGCATTCTGCGTTATATTAATGATTTTAGGCACGCTGTAATGCTTAGACGCGAAAAGGATCACTGGTGAATAATGGATAAGTGTCAATATGAATGAGAAGAGAGGTTACAGATGAATTAGTTATAAGTTTACTACATATACATCTTGAATTGTATATGTATGTTAAAAACAGCTAACTTTACGTGATTTTCGCAATAAAATTTTTAATGGAATAGTTGAATTATTAGATTCAACTAGGATTTCGCTAAGATTAGTTAAGTTATGTTTTTTTTTAATAATATTTTTTCGTCTTCGGTAAAATTTAAAGACCATTTCGATTTTACTCATACAGATATTGATAAGATTATTAGTGACAATAGAACTATGCTTGGTAGAATAGATAATTGGATCGATGAAGAAGCATTTAAAAAATCTTTTTTTAATTATGGAGTTCCAGATTTTATAGCAGAAGGAATAAATAAAAAAATAAATAACGATGTTACTTATACTGATTTAATTGTTTATTTATGTAATCAATATTTTTCAACAATTAATTATCTGGAAATAGGTGTTTCTGTAGGTAAAAATTTTTATCAGATCATAAATTCTTTAAATACTGCAAAGTTCACAGGATTTGATATAGAAGAAATAAATCCTGTTCTAGAAAGACAAATGGATTTGAAAAGCTCCGATTATTGGAATACTCCAAATAATTCCATAAAAAAGACCAGATCGTCTATTAAAAAGTATCATTATAATGATAAGGAAGTTGCTTACATAAACGGAGATGTTTGGGATGAAAAATCATGGTCTATGTTGGAAGGAAACAAGTATAATGTTGTTTTTTCAGATGCACTTCATTCTCCAAAAGCTATATTGTTTGAATTTGAAATGTTGGTTAAATACAATCTACTGGCAGAAAAATTTATTATTGTTTGGGACGATCTGGTTGGTAAAATGAAAAATTCTTTTTTTAGGATAATCAAAAAATATAATAAGGAATTTAGTATTCAGGAAGTTTATTTATTAAATATAAACGGTTGGATTGGAGAACATGAAAAGCCTCATTCAGTTGGATTAGTGTCAAATTTTAGTTTTAAATGAAAGTTGTTTTAGTTAACTTATCTAATCGTGCATACCAGTCCAGTCGTAATAGATTGAATAAATCTGCACTTAGATTTGGTATAGATAATATTAGTTCTTATGATTTTGATGATTTAAAAGGATCGCCTTTTTATGAATCTCATAGGGAAACTTTTAATGAACCCAAAGGTATAGGGTATTGGTTGTGGAAATCCTATATAATACTGGAAGAACTTAAAAAAGTCGATTACGGAGATATTATCGTATATGTAGATTGTGGAATAGAAATTATTGATCGAGTCGATCCCCTGATTAATATTTGCAATAATAAAGAAGACATTCTGCTGTTTGCAAATGGAAATTTTCCGAATTCATATTGGACTACTCAATGCTGTTTTGTCTTGATGGATTCA
>CAZQIQ010000076.1:10426-12526 GCA_964593835.1 uncultured Chitinophagaceae bacterium | reverse complement strand
TTCAAATAATGAATCGTTTTGGAATGCCCAACATGTGGATGCGGCGTTTTGCCTTTTTAAAAAAACAGAAAAGTCATTAGCTTTTGTCGCCGAATGGTTAAAGTATAGTTGTGATCCTAGAATACTATATAAACCATCAGGGGATTGTGCCGGAAAAGAATTTTCTGATTTTAAGGAATCCAGATGGGATCAATCTATATTATCAATATTGGCAAAAAAATACAACATAGAATTATACCGAATGCCGTCTCAATTTGGCAATCATTATAAATCACATTCATTAAGAAAGAATCGAGAATTTAATTGTTTAAATCAGCTTGATCAAAGACAATTGAATTATTATTCAAATAATTCCTATAATAATTCAGCGTATGGTCAACTGCTAGATCATCACCGTTCAAAAGATACTTCACTTTTAGTTTCGATATATATACGATTACATTCAATATGTAAAAAAGTTAAAAGTTTATTGACAGGATTTAAAAGTAAATAAAATTATATGTTGCCTTCCGGATTAAAAAGATTAAAGGATGGATTTGGTTATCTCGTTGGTGTAGATAAATCTAAACCTTCGTATTCTCAATGTGGGGAAGATATGATTGTCAATTACATCTTCAGATTAAGGGGTATTAATAATCCCACTTACATGGATATAGGAGCGAATCATCCATTTTTTATTAGTAATACGGCATTTTTTTATAAAATAGGATGCAAGGGGGTTAATATTGAGGCAAATCCTGATTTAATGAAAGAGTTTCATTTGTTTAGAAGAAAGGACATTAATCTAAATATCGGGGTCGGTCCGCAGTCTGGTGAAATGGACTTCTTTATTATTAATGATCCAACATTAAGTACCTTTTCTCGTGAAGAAGCAACATCGATAACAGCAAATGGAAAGTATAAAATTAAGGAAGTTAAAAAAATAAAACTTGTACCAATAAGTGAAATCCTGGAAAAATATTGTAAAGGAGTTTTTCCGGATTTTCTTTCTATAGATGCAGAGGGGATGGATTTAGAAATTCTCAAGACAATTAATTATTCTATCACTTTTCCCAAAGTGATATGTGTGGAAGCTGCTGAGTATTCTGAAATAGGAGCCGGGAATAGAAGATCTGAGTTAATTGATTTTTTAATTTCTAAAGGATATTATGAATATGCTAATACAAATCTGAATGCTATAATGGTTAAAAATGAATTTTGGTTTATATAATGAATAATATTTTTATTTCAATAGTAATTCCAACTTACAATTCTGAAAGGACTATTGCTAAGACATTAGAAAGTATTATTCAACAGACATTTACAAATTATGAAATAATAATTGTAGATGCTGTTTCAAGAGATAGTACATTATCCATAGTAAATACAATAAAATTAGAAAAAAAAAATATACAGATTGTCTCTGAAAAAGATAATGGGATATATGATGCTATGAATAAAGGTGTGAGATTGGCTAATGGTGAGTGGATTTACTTTCTGGGGAGTGATGACTGGTTGTATAATAATGAAGTATTGGAAAAGGTTTATTCATTTGTTTGTAATAATAGAACAATAGATTTCTGTTACGGGAATGTGTACAGTAAAGCTTTTAAAGGATTTTATGACGGGTGTTTTGATATTGAAAAATTATTTATAAAAAATATTTCTCACCAGGCTATTTTTTACAGGAGGGATATTTTTAATACTGTCGGATATTTTAATACAAAATACAAAACACATGCTGATTGGGATTTTAATATTCAATGTTATTTAAATGAAACAATTATTCCGTCATATATTGATTTAACCATAGCTGTTTTTTCTGTAGGTGGTGCAAGTTCAGTTAACGATGTGGTTTTTATAAGGGAGTCATTGTTGCCTACAATAGACAAGTACATTTTTGATAAAAATTCAACTTATTTAAACAGTGTAAGGAATTTTGATGCTGTATGGCGATTAATTAGAAATTCAACACTTGTTGAGGTTAATCATATACAAGACTTTTTTAAAGATGGTATTTCGAAAGAAACTAGATGGATGTTAAGTTTTCAAAAAAAAGTACCTCATTTCATTTTGAGAATTGGCATTTTTTCTAAAATATTTATGTTTTTATGTTTTGTT
>CAZQIQ010000076.1:0-10416 GCA_964593835.1 uncultured Chitinophagaceae bacterium | reverse complement strand
TTTGTTTACTCGAGAATAAAAAAAATATTTTCTGTTGAAAAGACCTGACATATCAATAATTATAGTCAATTATAAGTCTGCTAGCCTAATAAATGATTGTATTCGGTCGATTAAGTCTGAGACACCAACTATTTCCTATGAAATTATTGTCGTTGATAATAACTCAAAGGACAATAGTAAAGAGCTTATTGAAACTAATTTTCCTGAGGTGAGGTGGTTGCAAATGGATTATAATGCCGGATTTGCCAGGGCAAATAATGCCGGGATTAAATATTCAAAAGCTGAAACAGTATTATTACTTAATCCTGATACTATTATTATTAATAAGGCCATAGAAAAATCATTTATTGAATTGAGTACATCACATTTTGTCGCTTGTGGGGTACAATTACTTAATGAAGACCGTACGTTTCAGATCTCCGGGAATTATTTTGTGAAAGGAAGTTTGAATAATCTTTTGCCCTTGCCAGTTATTGGTAAGATAATAAGAAATGTTGGGTTGTATTTAGGTATTCAAAAACCACATGTAGATAAAGGAGGAAAAGTAGTAGTGGTTGATTGGATTAATGGAGCCTATTTAATGGTGAAAAAAGAAATTGTAAACATAGTGGGTTTGATGGATGAAGATTTTTTTCTTTATGCAGAAGAAGCAGAATGGTGTTCTAGGTTGAGGAAAAAAGGTGAAATGGTAATTTTCGGAGATATAAATGTTTTTCATCTTCAAGGAGAAATTTCAAATGAAGCTTATAATTCTAGCGGCAAAGGATACTATAATCTTTATGATAAGAAAGGACTGCAAATCATGCTTTCTAACTTTGTCAGAATAAGGAAACAATATGGCATTGGTTGGTATATGTTTCATATGCTTTTCTATTCTTTTACTGTTCCTTTATTCTTTATTTATGTTTTATTTAAAATGATCTTTTTTTCAAAAAATACTAATGTCCAATTAAGGTTATTTAAGGGATATGTTAATAACGTACTGAGGTTATGGAGTTTCTTGCCTAAAATAATCATCAACAGGCCTTTCTTTTATAAGGTTTTATAATTAATTTGCTGCTCTAAACTTCCTTATTTATGAAGCTTTTCCCCTTTATTTTCCTTTTCGTAGTTGTATTGTCATTTATCTCTTGCGAAACAGAGTTAATTGATAATGGTGGACCTGTAACAAAGGACACAGTTGTTGTACAAAAAGAGTTGATCACTCAACCCGGTCCTGATGCTGGTCAGGATTGTCTCGTTGCCTATAGAGATGGTGATGGTGATCATTATGCAAGTTCATCTCATTGGGAAAACCCCGATTTTACAGCAATCAGATGGACTTATGGTGGGGCAGGGTTCGGTGAAGGAACTAATCGTTCTTATATCAAGTTTACAGAACTCTCCTCAATTCCCGATTCTGCAGAAATTGAATATGCAAAGCTATCCCTCTATGGATCCTCTACAGGATTAGCTGCACCCTTAGGGAATTCTTTCTATCCTGGATCCCCTTACGAAGTATATGGAAGTAACGTGGCCTGGTTAAAGAGAGTTCTATCCGACTGGTCAGACTCCACTATTACATGGAATAACAAACCTCTAACTACAGATGATGATCAGGTTGAAGTTGCTGCTTCAACAGCTCAGTGGGGCTATGATGCAGTGGATATTGACGTTACAGACATGGTAAGGAGAATGGTAACTGAAAAGTCTAATTATGGATTTTGTTTGCAATTACAAACAGAAGAGATATACAGATCTATTCTGTTTTCAAGTAGTGAGGCTGATGATGAAAGTAAAAGACCAAAGTTAGTTGTGAAGTATAAGTATATAGAAATTAAATAAAACTTATTGTTTAATAGTTTTATTTAAAGCATTCTTAACCACCTTCCCCCAATAATAATATTCAAAAAAAGAAGCAGGGGTTTGGTTATTAGCCGGTGTGGTGATAATCAAATCCCTGTATTTTTTCCAGTCTCCTTCGGAAACGATAAATAATTTTTCGCCACATACTTCCTGCCGGATGCCCATAGCCCCTAATGGAGAAGAAATGACAGTACAGTTCATGGCTAATGCTTCAATGGCTTTTGTTTTGACTCCGCCGCCCGATAATATCGGATTAAGAAAAATATCGGCAGCTTTAAAATAAGCTTCTATATCATCCACAAAACCAGCATATATAATATTGCTGTCGGCATATTCTTTTAATTCGTTAAAAAAAGAAGGGAGTCCTTTTCCGCAAATAATGATTTTATATTTAAAGGAACTTTCCTGAAGTAATAATGGGTTTATTTTATCTAAAATTATTTTAAGGGCATCATAGTTTGTATGGTGATATAATGCTCCGTTAAATAATAAAATTTTTTCTTCCGGAAGTATACGGTGCTTTTCTTCTATTAATTTTCTTTGTTCAGAAATATCTGCCGGCAAGCGTTCCTGCTCAATACCATAAGTAACTGTAAGGGATTTGTTTTCTTTAACACCCAGGTGTTCTATAGCAAATGATTGATCATCATCAGAAATAAAAAATATCTTATCAGCTATGCTGTATACCCATCCCTCATACCATTTTAATAGTCTCCACCAACTTCTGTTAATGGATTTTGACCGCATGTATTCTATGTTATGGGAGTGAACAATTAGCTGAATGGATAAAGTAGAACGCAGAAGCCAGGCAAGCCATCCGTAATAGGGATGTTCAATAATTAAATGAGTGGCTTTTTGTTGACTAATTATTTTTCTTACAGTGAAGTATAAGAAGAAGTTGATATATCGCCACCGGTGATCAGAAAGAATATTTAAAAATCTATATCCTTTAGCTAAACGGATATCATTGTTTTGGGTGCCAATACAGGTTAACTGAGCTTCTTTTGACAGGTACTCGTTAAAAACGGCAATTCCCTTTTCGCCTCCCAGATGCGCAGGAAGTATTTTGTAGGGAACAATGCTGACAATACTAATGTTTTTCATCAGTACTGTCTTTTTGGATTAATAAAAAAATGGATGTGGAAAGAAAAGGCAAGCTGGTAGTGTCATTGCGAAATATGTATTTAGTGACCATCCTTTTTAATCGGCCATCTTTTAAAACGTCCATAGGAGCTGTTACATATTGCTGATCCAAAATAGTAAAACCATGTTTTTTCATGAGTCGCTTAATTCGCGCAGCTGTGTATATTCTGGCATTGGCATATTTTTCATGAATGCATCGGGGTAACCATGAAAAGAAAGGAACCCTGTTCCAGGGTAGCAAAGGTAATCTTGCCCCATGCGTTTCAAATATCCACCATTTATTAGGGACGGTAATCGCGGCTATTCCTCCGGGTTTTATCACTTTACAATATGATGAAACACTGTCTTCATTCTTGAGGTGTTCAATCACTTCAAAACTGATCAATCTGTCATATTGCTGCTCTGTAAGTGTTTTTTCCAGATCTATCTGCCTGAAAGAACAATTGTCAGCATTGTTTTTTATGATCTGTTGATTAAAACTCTCAGCATAATCATAAATATCTATACCTAAACTTTCCTTAAACCTGTTGGCCAGTCTGGTGATCGTTGCACCGCTTCCACATCCCACTTCAATACAGGTCAGTTCTTTATTAAAAAAATCAGGATATTTTTCCAATATCGCTATCCTTCGACCAATAATTTTATCTTCATCATCAGCTGGTTTACCCAGGTAATGATCACCCGAAAATAAAGTTGTATCTACTCTTTCTGTATTAGCCATGCTTTTGTTTATCGTGGAACAGCAATCACGTAAATAAATGGTGCTAGCTTTTTTGCTCCACTTCCTTTTTTACTAATGATATTATTAAGAGTTCTTCCGATAGTGTTCATGTATTTTGTACTGTAATGTGTATCCCAGAAACCCGGAGCAAAACTTACTGTATAATTATTTTCATTGATAAATGTCCGGTATTCTTTTTCACTTAACAGATGCTCTGCCCATACACCGTTTGAAGGGTCACAGGTATTGCTGCCATGCAAAGAAGGATCAGGATGCTGCCCACTTTTCCTATATTCTTCAACAGCCTGGGTTAAATCTTCAACAGCTAATCCACGTGTAGCTTTAGCTAGTTTTTTCTTTTGATAAGTAGTTAATCCCGGTGACTGTCTGTCGATAATAACCATTCTTTTTCCTGAAAATATTTTTTCCCATTTCCTATGCCATAACCAATGCTTGACAACTGAAGCAGGATTGTTTTTATTGGCAGTAGTAGAAGAATATACAATAGCTTGTGGTTGGGAAGCGCTAACAGCTTTAAAAAAATTTTCCAGATTATAAATATGTTCTACTACGTTTCTGGAAGTAATGATATCGCACTGAATATTTAATGACTGAAGTGTTTGTAAACAATCGTCAATGTCACCTACAATATATTCGTCTACATGTATATCAATTGCTTCTGCAATCAACTGCGCACTTTTTTTCCAGTCCTCTAGATGATCATTATAGATAACTGTTTTGCAACCGATAAGTTTAGCTAATAAATATAATGTTCCTACTCCGGCACCATAATCCATGATGGTTAGGGTAGGGATGGGCTTACCGACAAGACTAACCGCGTTATACAGTAAATGAGCGCTGGTTTCTATTGAAAAAAACAATCGACTTGAATGACTGGAATTATAATAATGTAAACAAAAATCAGGAAGCCCCAATTTACTTACATCCAATTGTTGAAGTCGTTGTAGTAAGAGAGTGGCTTTTTCATTGATCAGCCGGCCATTATCATCGGTATGTGGTAGAAAATTATCCATTTCGGTAATTCTTCCATAAAATGAATATTCCATATAATAAGATAAGGATAGATATGATGCCTATGATCATGGAAATATTAGATCCCCATTCATAAGAAGAGGGCTCGAACCTGAATTCGATATCATGTTTTCCTGCAGGAATGGCCAAAGCTCGCAATAAGTAGTTTGCTCTTATGATAGGTACTTCTTTGCCATCAATAAACGCTTTCCATCCGTTTGGATAATAAACTTCACTGAATACGCCTATGCCATCAAACTGTGAAACTGATTGATAAGTGATTTTATCATTAAGATTTTCTATTAATGTAATCGCTGCGGTAGAATCAGACTGAGGTAGATAGCTGACTTTTGGCTTTTCCCTATTATCAATAATTACAGTGTCTTTAGGAGAGAATTGATCCAATGCTCTCATTTCTTCATCCGCATTGTTTACATATTTAATGGCTGAAACAAACCACGCAGCTCCCAAAGCATCCGGGTTTTGTTGGGCAACCGTTTGTTTATCCCTGGGATCCTGAACAATAAAATATTTAGTATTCAGCATGTTGAATACCTGCATATTTCCCTTAGATAATTGTTCTCTGATTAAGTCATTATATAAAGCAAGCTTTGCCGGATGATAACCGCCTATTGAGTTGTGCCAATATGAAGTTCTTGAGCTGGGGGGAGATAATTGGAATGGATCGCTTTCCGGATTAAATACTCTGTAATATCCTTTATCCTGAAGTATCTGCTGGTCAGCGCGTGTGGGAGTGAACACACTGCTGAATTCTTCCTTATCTACAAAGTTTTTACTACTCAGATAACGAAGGTCAACTCCGATAAGATCAATAAATACCAGCGCAATCAATCCTATCATCACAATATTATTACTGATCGATTTTTTACTGTAGAAGAAAATAAGCCCGGCAGATAATGCAATAAAAATAAGTGAACGGATCAGGTCGGCGCCAAACATTGACTGTCGGTCCTGTTTAAGTGCAGCGCTCACGGCTCTGCCAAATTCCTGCGCTTGTGCTAATTGTTCTTCCCCCGGCTGTCCGCCTTGCGCCATTTGCTGAGCCATAGCGCCTGCCAGATTATCTCTGAGCATTCCATCGGTTGGGGATTTATAATCGAACATAAAATATAATACCACCAGTAAGGCAAGAAAACCTCCACTGAACAAGGCAGCTTTCTTTAGTTTTTTGGTAAACGCTTCATCGATTGGCGTTTTAAATAGTTGTTCCAGACCCAGCACTGCTAATAATGGAACGGTAAGTTGAGGAATGACCAGGGCCATTGACGGAGCCCGGAACTTATTATAGAAAGGCAGATAATCGAATAAAAAATAGTTAAACGCCGAAAAATGTTTGCCCCAGGCCAGTAGTATGCCTAGTACAGTGGCTGCTACGATCCATGATTTATGCCATCCCGTATAGAATACTAAACCGGTAATAAATAACACGCAGATGATACCACCAAAGTATACAGCTCCCGAAGTACCGCCCTGAGGTCCCCAATAAGGACCAGCGCCAAAGCCCGCAATACTATGCGCAAACTGATCAGACTGCTCTGGACTCATCCCCGTTTTTTCAGCAATAACTTCTGCAGTTTTTGAGTCGGGCTGCATTTCGGCCGAACTGCCTCCATACATACGGGGCACAGCCATGGTGAGCACTTCGGTAATTCCATAACTGTAAGCAAAAGCATAGTCCTTATCCAGACCGCCTTTCGATTTATTTGTTGCTTCAGGTTGAGTTAACTCGGATCTTCCTCCACGCATTGTTTCGCGCGAATAGTCGTATGTCGGAAATAATACTACGGCCAGCGCCAGCATGCCCATTATTCCGGCTAAGGAAGCAAGTCCACCGGATTTTACAATTTCAACAGGTTGTTTTTCTTTAAAACTTTTAATAGCATAGGTAATAAACAGACAGACAGCTATCAGCAGGGTATAGTAAACAATTTGTATATGGTTCTGTTGAAATAATAATGTACTGAATAGTAGTGTGGTGATGAACCCCAGCAGATATTTTCTTTGAGTGAGTAAAATAATTCCAGCCAGTACTGCGGGCGCATATGCCATAGAAGAAAACTTGGTGGTATGTCCAACAGCAGTGATCACTGCATTATAAGAAGAGAAAGCATAAGCTAATGCACCGAGTATGGCTAACCTGTTTCTGATCCCTAAAACATTACATAAAATATAAAATCCTAAACAGGCTAGAAAAAACAAGCTTACAGGTTCCGGAACTATTCTGGCAAATATGAAATGAATCCAGGAAATAGTGATATTGATTTTAGCATCGAGGGCTACCTGAAAAGCAGGCATACCGCTGAAAATACTATTTGTCCAAAGAGGATAGTAACCATGTTTTTCTTTGAATACAATTGATTGTTGGGCTATACCCTGCCATCCTTCGGCATCGTGCTGCGAAACTACCTGTCCTTTAAAAGCAGGAGCGCAATAAATGGCAGAAATAATTAGAAAAATCCCAACTGCTATAACATGGGGCTGAATCCTTTGCCATAGTGATTTGTTCATCGGCTTATTGATTATTATATAGTGTGGCAAAGTAACTATTTTTAATCATGCAAAAGCTGCTCTTCTTATCGAGGGTTACCCTGATTTGTAATATTTGTTTTCTGATCGTACAGGTCATGCGATACGTCTCCCTAACTAATATAGATCAGTCATTTCTGTCAACGTTAGTCATCATGGGATATCTGCTTTCGGTGCTGTTGAACATTGTGTTACTCATTATTGTTATTATACTGAAAGTGTCACGGAAAAAGCTACCGGATTTTTTCCCCAAATGGATTATTATAGTAAACCTGGTCATATTTCTGGTGCAGATCATATTTTTGATATACAATGATTCAGAATATTATCCGCGATAAGCCCACCCGGTTATTTATTATATTGGGTGGATTCTTTATCGCTAATGCAATTATTGCCGAAGTAATAGGTGTCAAGATATTTTCTCTTGAAGACACTATGGGTTGGGAGAGGGCTGATTTTTCATTATTGAATGCAGAACATTTATCGTTCAGCCTTTCAGTAGGTGTGATTCCCTGGCCGGTGGTATTTGTTACCACTGATATTATTAATGAATATTATGGTGTTAGGGGAGTGCGCTTTCTCTCTGTTCTAACCGCTGCACTCATTTCATTTGCATTTGTCGTCTTTTATTTTGCTATTCATGCCGCTCCGGATACCGGCTATTGGGTGGGATCAAATGTGGAAATAGGCGTGCCGGATATGCAGGCTGCTTATGCAGCTATTTTCGGACAGGGAATGAATATTATAATTGGATCTATTGCTGCTTTTATTATCGGACAGATTGCCGATGCGTTTATTTTCAGACGGATAAAACGTTTTACCGGAGAAAGAAATATCTGGATGAGAGCTACTGTAAGCACACTTGTTTCCCAACTGATTGATAGTTTTGTCGTGACATATATAGCATTCTCCTTATTTAAAGGAGTGAGTTTCGGACAAACAACCGCCTGGGCGCTTACTTCCTACACTTACAAGTTTGTAGTGGCGATAGCATTTACTCCAATAGTGTATTTGTTGCATTGGATGGCCGAAAAGTATCTTGGAAAAGAGCTGGCAACGGCTATGAAAACTAACGCAATGAAAGGATATTAGTAGTTATGACAGTAAATTCTGCATTTTTAGTGGTATTTTTTCTATTTTTTAGTTTTCAGGATCGTCCTACTTTTAACAAATAGTTGAATAAGCAACCATTCGAACTTGTTCGATCATAATAGATTAACTATGAAAACCGCCTGGGATTGAATATGATTACGGATTAATAGGATGGCCAGAACCAACTATCCTATTAATCCTTACTCCCAATATCATTGTTAGAACAGCGTTATGCTGCAATTCCTTTGTAGTTTCTTTTTCTTCTGTTAAGGTACTTTTCAAAAATAATATCACTCATAGGTTTATTATATACTTTACTTTCTACCCATGAAATGATATCGAGATAGGCAAATGATCTTGTTTCGAAACGATTCTTTTCCAAATGTTTAATTTTCTCCAGAAAAACACCGAGTTCCTGCCTCACCTGATGTCTGGATAACTGTAAAGAGTTTCTTAAGAATTTGAACATCTCTTCTTCAATGACGGTAAGGTTCTCCATCTTGGCCATAAACCGAAATACAGATTTGGTTAAGGGTTCCATCAGTTCAAAGTTGCCAAGCTCATAATGCGCTAATAAGTGCATAAGGCGGGCATAGCATTGCAGGTCCCCTCTAAGATCGAGCGATTCATTAATAATTCGCTGAACATAATCTATCGCAGTATTGTAGTCGCCACTTCCAAAATACAAAGAGGCAATTTTATAATTAAAGACTAAAATCCGGTGTTTATCCAGAAACAAAGCATATTCGGCCATTTTTTCTTCGAGGTAAGGTATAAGCGTCAGGCCCTCTTTGAAAGTACCTCGCATAAAATGCCGGTTGATTTTAGCCTGCTGAATATAAACAAATACCTGCACCTTAAAGTTATCGTGATGTTGTACAATCCTTGATGGCGCAAATTGTTCCAGTTGTTCCAAAACAATATCGAATTGCTGGTGATTGCGTAAATCGAAATGAGCATTGAGCAGGTTATGCATACCTTTTATATAATGCCCTGTTTCAATGTTGACCATTTCAGGATGCTCACCAAAGAGGTCAACCCATTTTTGGGCATACCGGTAATATTGAATAAAATCCTGCCGGATAAATGCATACCATCCATAACTCTGATAGAGATATAGACGTTCATAAAACCCCGTTTGCTTATAGGCGTCTACGGGGAGGTGATTATAGAAAAAGTCTTTTACGCGTGATTCATCTTTCTCATTTCGGGCATGGCCGTTCTTGATATATAGGCTGTACAGTTGTAAAGCAAGATTAGAAAGTTGAGTAATAGTCTTTCGCCTGTTTTGCACTTCCATAGCTTCTACGGCGAGATGATCAGCTTTACTTTGCATACTACGCGTGATATGCAGTGTCTCAATCTTTTTTTCGAGTGATATCACCTGGATGAGAATAGTATCCTGATGATAGGTGGTGGCAGCCTCTTTTACTCTTTCAAGTATTTTTAAGCTTTGCACATACAATCCCTTATAATACAGTATTCGTGCGTAATCAATTTGTTCGTTTAATTCAAAATCCAGATTCTCAGTGCGCTTGAGTAGCCGTAAGCTCGCCAGCAATTCCTTGTAAAGATGGGTTTTTAAATTGGCCAGTTGAGGTTTTTCAGTGCCCGGAAGTTTTTTCAGCAATAGCTTTTCATCATATTCAGGCATTTTATCAAGTGTGTCAAACAATTGGACGATTTTAAGGTCCTCTTTTGCTGAATTTCTCTTAATATATAACTTGAAATGCCTTTTTTCTGACTTTTCCAGGGAATGAATTAGTTGAAATAAAATATCAGAAAATCGGGTGGACATAATATCAAAATTCTTCTCAAATCTAATGCAGACGCGGCTTTATGCCGTGATGTACTGTTTTTGCCATCATAAATTAGCAGAATTCTTGGTTATTGTAACAAAAAAAGCCACATTATATTTGTAAAACAAATGAGTTAATCATACAGCAAGCAATCGTAGAAAGCAAGTTATCGTAGAGGCTCATTGAATAGTAAGCTGTGATACTCAGCACAAAACATACTATTGAAGATTTTCATAT
>CAZQIQ010000075.1:0-16072 GCA_964593835.1 uncultured Chitinophagaceae bacterium | reverse complement strand
ACCTACTGCTTAGAAGGCAGTTGCTCTATCCAACTGAGCTACCGAACCTGATTTGCGAGTGCAAAAGTAATAAAAAACTCTTTGCCATAAAGTATATTTGTGCTCTGATGCGAAATTTTGATGATAGTTATAGACATAAGGGCCTGAGAAAGCAACTTGTTGATACACTCCGGCAAAAAGGAATTACTGATGAAAGAGTGTTAACAGCCATAAATAATATCCCTCGACATTTTTTTTTAGATTCAGCTTTCGATAAGGTTGCCTATGAGGACAGAGCCTTTCCTATAGCTGAAATGCAGACGATATCTCAACCCTACACAGTTGCTTATCAGTCTCAGTTACTGGAAGTCAAACAATACGAAAAAGTGCTTGAAATCGGAACAGGGAGCGGATATCAGGCAATAGTGCTGGCAGAAATGGGGGCAAAAGTGTTTACTGTAGAACGACAAAAAAAACTTTTTGATACCCATCGTAAGTTTATACTGCGTAATAAATATCCCAACATAAAATATTTTTACGGTGATGGATTTGAAGGATTGCCAACATATGGCCCTTTTGATAAGATTATAGTCACTGCAGCAGCTCCGTTTATCCCTCCAAAACTTGTTGAACAATTAAAAACAGGAGGAAAAATGGTCATCCCCGTCGGAGAGTCTACTGTTCAGCGCATGCTCCGCTTAACTAAACAGATTGATGGGACAATACGGGAAGAAACGTTTGAAAATTTTTCTTTTGTACCTATGCTGGAAGGGAAAAATAATTAACGGCTTTTCGATAATAAACCTCTTTTTCGTGCATAAAAATAATTCACGAGCAAAACGATGGACAGAATAAGTAATCCGAAAAACTCTCTGGCATCTTCAATCCACGGCTTTGTCGCCTTCATGGAAGTTGCAATGTTTTCGGCTTTATGTTTTGTTATCCAGTCTACTACTCCATCCGGCGTAAAGAATAGAAATACAGCATAAAACAAATAAGAACCAATCCCCACAAGCGTTGCCGCGCCAAAAAATTCGCCTCTGAAAGCAAAAAAACATATCAATGCACCATATAAATATATGGGTATCCATAAAAACGGATCAGGGTCATTATACTGTAATATGGCGCAGACAACAAAAAGAATGCAGAATATCAGATTAAAGATTTTCATCCTTTTACTTTTATTTAATTGACAATTATTTGTGTAACAAATTCAATATTAAATTCTTTTTGCTGTGGCAATGAAAAAAACAGAATTTGATTTGAACACTTGTAAATTTATTCTATAAAATGATCCGTTGTACCAAATGCGAGTAAAATATAAACAATAACTCATGAATATCTCTATAATTGGTTCTGGGAATGTGGCGAGCGTACTGGGACGTATGTTTAAAGAGTCTGGCCATACCATTGACGAATTATTCAGTAGAAATATGAAGAGCGGTGAAGAGTTAGCCAAAGAGCTTACTGCTACATTCAGACGCGATCCGCAAGAGTTAACACCGTCTAGTGATATCTATCTTGTTGCTATTAGCGATGATGCATTAGCCGGATTAAAACATTGGTTAAAATTAAAAGATCAGCTTGTAGTTCATACTGCAGGGAGCGTGTCTATAGAAGTATTAAAAGATTGCAGCAGCAATTACGGAATTATATATCCTTTGCAATCATTACGTAAAGAATTGCCTATTCCTTCTATACCTTTTTTGGTAGATAGTAATAAGGAGGCAAATACTAACACCATTCTCACTCTCTTGCAAAACACAGGATCTACCGTTGTTAAAGCTGATAATGAACAAAGAAAAAAGATTCATCTGGCAGCTGTTATCGCAAATAATTTCAGCAATCATTTATTTGCACTAACCGAAAATTATTGTGCGAAAGAAAACCTCGATTTTTCACTGATTCAGCCACTGTTAGAAGAAACGGTTGAACGGCTCTCAGGAAGATCAGCCCAAACATTACAGACAGGGCCGGCTATAAGAAAAGACGTACAAACCATCGCAAAACAAAGGGATATGCTAACTGCATATCCCCGATTACTTGATATCTATGATCTATTTACTAAAAGTATCAGTGAAGCTTCAACCCGTTAATTCCTACTTTTTCTTCTTGCCTTTTTTACCTTTAGTATTTGTCTTTAAGGAATAAGCGATTTTAGCAGCTTCAAGTGCATTGATGATGCCTCCTGTTTTACTAATCTCACTTAATTGCACATCATCTCCTGAACCGGGTTTAGATACTGGTTCTGTTGGAATCTGAACAGATTTTTCGATACAATATTTTAATTGTTCTGCTGTAAGATGAGGAAAATAACTCAGCAGGAAAGCTGCAGTACCGGCAACAACTGGAGATGCCATACTTGTTCCCTGAGCATTCCCGTAAGTGTTACCCCCGGGAATAGTGGAATAGATGCGCACACCAGGAGCAAATACATCTACTTCTTCTTTACCATAATTAGAGAAAGAAGCGGTCAGTCCGCCAGCTTGTTCATCTCCACTCGCCCCTACTGTAATCCAGTTCTTAGCTTTTTCTCCTGTAGCCAGTAAGTTTGCATTAGGAAAATTAAAGGAGGAATCCAGATTTTTTCCTTCATTTCCAGCGGCATGTACTAACAAAACATTCTTTGATTCAGCGTATTGAACTGCATCATCTACCCAATGTTTTTGTGGGGAAAAATCTTTCCCAAAACTCATATTCACAATCTGTGCTCCATTATCAACAGCATACCGAATAGCAAGCGCCACGTCTTTATCATGTTCATCACCGTCAGGTACTGCACGAATAACCATAATTCTTACATTATCAGCGACTCCGTCAATCCCTTTATTATTGTTACGTACTGCTCCAATAATGCCTGCAACGTGAGTACCGTGAAAAGGTGTGGAAGCCATCAAATCACTATTACCGTACAATTTATCATTGATGTCATTTTCATTATCCTTAACAATATCAGCCCGATATGCCGGGGGAGTTTTTTGTTTGGATTCCATTTTTCTTTCTTCGCCTCCAATAAACTCACTAAAACCATCGATAAATTCGACATTGGTTGTTTCCATCATCTGGTTGGCACGGAACAAATACATCAGACCTGCTTTCGCAGCTTTTTCTCCGACACCATTAGCTTCGTATTCCTCTAATTCAGCGCCGGTAAATGTATCTTTATTCAGCGCCTTACGTAAAATACTATCGCTTTTTTTAGCACTGGAAAGAGCTCTTTTCATCATTACAAGATCCAGTCCGGCATTGCTGCTTCCCTCTCCTTCTATTTTATTTTTCGCCCTTAACCATGTTTTGTATTCATCAAGCGAATCTCCTTTTAACAAGGCTGTATCCAATTCCACACCATCATATTTTTTCTTTAATTCATGATACACTCTTGCTCCTTCATATGAATCCTGTTTTACACTACGTCCATCTGCCCCACCTAGAAAATTCCATCCATGTATATCATCAATATACCCATTGCCATCGTCATCTTTTCCATTTCCCGGTATTTCTTTAGCATTAATCCATAAGACAGGCTTAAGGTCTTCATGTAATGTATCAATACCAGAATCTATTACAGCTACTATTACTGAATTGCTTTTAAGATTTTTTGATTTAACAAAGTCATATGCAGGATTCAAACTGATACCGCTATATCCATCCTTGGTTTTATCCAGAAGATGCCAGCCTTGCGGAATCTCCGAAACTTTTGAGCTCGTGTTTTGACTAAAGGAAGTTATAGTCAATAGAAGAAAACTAAGTGCCGGTAAGCTTTTTTTAAACACTTGAATCATTATATCGTTTTTATTGTGGCTGTAAATGTAAATAAATAACCGCCATCGCATGGGTATAAATTACATGAATGGCGGTTATCTTATATGACTTATCCGTCGTAAACTGCTATTTGTTTAATCTGCTTCAAGCATCATATCCACACGTCGGTTTGCAGCTCTTCCTTCAGGCGTTTTATTGGTATCAAGAGGTCTGTCAGATCCATAACCAATAGCTATTAGTCTCGATGATTCCACACCTTTTTCTATTAAGTATTTTTTAACAGCTTCTGCTCTTCTCTGAGAAAGCGCCCGGTTCTTTTGAACATTACCTGATGCATCTGTGTGTCCTTCGATGGTTAACCTGTAAGAAGGATTAGCACTTAATAATTTCACCACTTCATCAAGAGGCTCTGCTGAAGTTTTTGTCAGGTTTTCGCTGTTAGGATCAAAGAATATTTTCTTCGCAGCAAAATGTAGTTGTTCCTCAGCAAGTTTACGGGAGTTTTCAAAATTAAACAGCGGCCCTTTAACTATGTCATCAGCCGGAGGCAGTGGTATAGGTGCCTGATCAAACACTACTACTTCTTCTTTCTTAATAATAGCGTCTTTATTAAGATCAGTAAGATCAATAGTCGTTGTTGGAGTTTGTGGTTTTTTCGTTCTGTTTAACCAGAAACCCACTGACCCACCACCTATCCTATGTTTGAAAGTTGCGTTGTGCGCTGAGTTATAAAAATCAGACAATCCCCAACTGGCAAATCCGGATATAAAAAAATTACCTATTTCAAATCCTGCACGGCCATTGAGTCCTACATCAAAAGTTTTCACTTTTCCGACATCACTACCGGCTTCTATATCTGTTTCCTGACCTTTAAACGCATTATCAGAATATGTCTTTGTATCAAATTTTTGTTTTCCGTTAAAGAAAAAGCCCAGGTATGGCCCGGCACTGATGACGAACTTCGCATGCTTACTAATAGGGAATTTATAAGCTATGTTCAAAGGCATCTCAATATAATTAACTGATAATGAATTAGATAAAAAGAATGTGTCACTCTGTAATATAGTCGCACTATCGTAATGAGCGTAAAATTTACGTCCCTTAGTCATGTATTGTAATCCAGGTTGAATAAACCACCTATTAGAGGCTGTTTGCGTCAATGGAATATCACCAACCAGACCTAAATGCCAACCGGACTTAGACGAATAACCTGAATTAAAGGGATTTTCTTTTACAGAAGCTACATGCAGACCTCCAAGGGCACCAACTCTTACCTGGCCATTAGTTATACCTGCAGCAAAAGCAAGCGCCAGCAAGAAACACAGTTTTTTCATGGGTATGTATTTTAAATGTCAACAGGTGGATTATTCCTGCCTTATGACCACAACACACAACAACGCTCTGAATAACAGTTTATTGCAATGAAGTTGGTCAAAACTGCCACTAAAATAGTATTAAACACTTATAGATCAAAGTAGTTGGTAGAATACAATGTTTAGTAACTTTGTCGGCCTTGTAATGGACATTAACTATGATTTCAAAACAATAGACTGTTTTGTTGTAAGTCATAGATACTCACTATCAAGGACGACTTAGATCTATATTGAAATTTTAAATAAATACAGTGAATATGAATCATTTCAACATTCAAAAAAACATTATCACAAAAAATAAAAGCTCTAATAGTTTTTTTTTGATGGTCAGAAATATTTTATCACTTCTATTTATACTACTATTCACTGACGCGACGGAAGCTCAGTTGATGAAGCGCCTGGGAGACCGTGTAGTGAACAAAATGGAAAGAAAAGCCGGTGACAAAATCGAGAAAGGAATTGATGATGCTACTGACGGTAAAAAGAAAAACAAAAAAACAACTCCTCAACAGGAGGATAAAGAGGACAGCAACAGTCAATCAGAGGAAAATAGTGAAGACAGTCAGGATAACACTTCTACCACCCCTTCCAAATCAACCTCTACTTCTTCCGGAAAACCGTCAGCAACTGCTGAATTCAAAACCTACTCCAAATATGATTTTATTCCTGGAGAAAAGATTCTGGTATATGAAGATTTTCAACAAGATGCCATTGGTGATTTTCCCGCTAAATGGAACACCAACGCAACTGGAGAAATTATAACGATTGAAGGCAAAGAAGGTAAATGGTTCCAGGTAAAAAAAGATGGAGCGTATCTGCCGGAGTTCATTAATGACTTACCCGAAAACTTTACACTTGAATTTGATCTGGGTACAAATCCGGAATTTAACTATTACAACTCTTATTTACAGTTGAGTTTCATGGATCTTGATAATAAAGACACAGAATTTAGCAAGTATGGCACAAGGTATGGACATAACAAAAACCATAGTGTAAGGTTAGGTGTTCATCCCAAAAATGCAGGTGGAAAAAAAGGCAGATCCGAGATAAAGACGGCCAATGAATCGGGAACCCTGATTCAAAACGATGTAGATATTACTGATTTTAACGTTCCTAATAAAAACTTTTGTCGCGTAGCGATATGGCGACAAAATCAGCGAATGCGCGTATATGTTAATCAGGAAAAGATATGGGATCTTCCAAGGGGATTTGTAGCCAGCAATGCAGGAAAGTACAATTCTTTAATTTTCGCCATTGGTGATTTAAGTAAAGAAGATTTTTATGCCTTTACTAATATTCGCCTGGCTGTTGGTGCTCCCGACACCAGGAACAAACTCATCACTGAAGGAAAGTTTGTTACCCGTGGTATTTTATTCGATGTAAACAGTTCTTCCATAAAACCCGAATCATACGGCACCATTAAAGATATTGCTGCTGTATTAAAAGAAAATGCAACAGTGCGTGTACGTGTAATTGGTCATACGGATAGTGATGGAGATGAAAAAGCCAATCTTGAACTATCGAAAAAAAGAGCAGAATCAGTCAAATCTACACTTATCAGCGAATTTGCAATTGAAGGTTCAAGAATTGAAACAGATGGAAAAGGCGAATCAGAACCTATAGATAAGTCAGATACTCCGGTAAGTAAAGCCAATAACAGAAGAGTGGAATTTATTAAGCTGTAATATGTAATACTTACTGTTAACGATTACTTGATGAAACAAATAGCATGTATTACTTGATGAATCGGATATTCTTAACAGAAAAGTTTTTCCCTGCAAAGTTCCCTTTATAATTAAAAATAACCTTAAGAGCAAGAAGATGGTGTATCAACAATGATACACCATCTTCTTATTCGAATCCCTTACACAGTGTAGAGAGTTTTCGTTAATGCAGCTCTCAGGTTCTTCACAATGGTTTCATTACTTTATTATAGGCTATACATTGTTTTAATGAGTATTCAATGGGCGGTTAACAAAGTCCCTACTACACCAAATTTGAATTATTATTGATCTTGTCATTCTTATACAATTATTTAAATGCAGCTGATGTTCAATATTGATATTTTGGTATAAGAAAAAATATCTTCAGGTGGCATATAATATATTATTGACAATTATTCATTTAGTATTTTAATGAAATACTGGTCACCGCAACTATTGAATTTGTTATTTTTGCCGCTTATTTTTTTATAGATTAAAATTCATGTATGGAATTAATTTTTGGAACTATTGCTGCATTACTACCGATTGTTAACCCTTTTAGCACCGCGCCTATGTTCCTATCTCTCACCGAAGGATATTCAGAAGCTGAGAGAAATCTTCAGGCGAAAAAAGGGATCATGTACATGTCTGCCATACTCTTAGTGTTTTTAGTAGCAGGAACATTCATCATGAATTTCTTCGGACTATCGCTGCCGGGTATGCGTATTGCAGGCGGAATATTAGTATCAGGTGTAGGCATGGGTATGCTGAAAACAAAAGATAGCGATCATACTGAAGCTGAAGAAAAAGAAGCAAAAGAAAAAAGAGATATATCCTTTACTCCTTTAGCAATGCCAAGCTTGAGCGGACCCGGAGCGATATCTGTAGTAATAGGGATGAGTTCGATTGCGAAAGGATCATGGCTTGACTATCTATACATTGCCTTAGGAATATTAGCCGTTGCAACAATTGTATTTTTTATATTGCGATCCTCAACAAAACTGGTAAAATTTCTGGGAGTAAATGGACTACATGCCATGACAAAAATTATGGGTTTTATTATTCTTTGTGTAGGTGTACAATTCGTAGTAACAGGTGTACTAGGAGTGCTAACCGGAGAGCAGATAAAAGATTTTATATTGTCTTTTCAAAACGCTTAATATTAAGGCTTCCATAATCTTGGCAATGATGAATGCTGAGCTCCCTGATTATCCTGGAACCATTCATCATTTGCCTCTTATACCATAGTTTGAACTGTAATAAGCTATGGAAGAACTTCACCGGTTGATTCACTCGGCTTCTTTGTAAAAACAAAGAAGCAAAATAAACAGGGAAGGACATTGGAGAAATCTTAATCATTACGGGAGCAATGAGCCAGGTATATCACAAAGCAATTGTTGCTTGATAAAGCAGTCGTACAATACTGTTTTTTTTATTATCAGCAACCTTAAACAGTCTTTCGTGAAGAGAATTACCTCACGCAGGTTAATGTGCAGGAATGTTATACAAATCAGCAATTTTACGAAGGAAAGTTCATGTGTTTGTTTGCTTGGAAACAACAGTAAAGAAAACATGGAAGAACCTGAATAATATAATTTATTCAATGGTATTATAAGAATCACTCCAATGTTTATAAGTGATTAGGAATAAAAGTAAATAAGAGGAAGTTGTATATTCTGATCAAATGCCATTGATCCATTGAAACGACACGCTGTCGACACTTAATTAATCAATTACAGACAGATTAAAGCCTCTATCAGCATGCAAAAATTGTGATTATGAAGAACTAGTAGAAGTAATTATCTTTCGTAACTGTTTGAAATTTTGATCTGGCAGCAACTATGTCATTGAGCGATAATAATAAGCAGGGAAAATTCCCTGCTTTTATTTTTCTGCTGTTTTTTTCTTTTGTGCCTTTGGTGCAAATATGATGAGCATCCTTTTACCTTCCATTTTAGGAAGAGCTTCAGGCTGTCCAACTTCTGCAAGCCTTTCTGCAAACTTTAATAGTAACAGTTCACCTCTTTCCTTAAACATAATAGCGCGGCCTTTAAACTGTACATAGGCCTTCACTTTATTACCTTCTTTTAAGAATTCTTCTGCGTGTTTTGATTTAAAATCAAAATCATGATCATCTGTACCCGGAGTGAAGCGTATTTCTTTTACCTCAGCAGATTTACTCTTCGCTTTCATCTCCTTTTCCTTCCTTTTCTTTTCGTAAAGGAATTTATTATAGTCAATAACCTTACAAACTGGCGGATCAGCTTGTGGGGATATTTCAACAAGATCCAGTCCCTGCTCCTGCGCAATTTTTTGTGCCTCCTGGGTAGAATATACGCCTACAGTAACATTATCGCCAACCAATCTTACCTGAGGAACCCTTATCATATGATTGGTTCTGTGTTCCTGTTGCTGCTCTTTCTTAAACCGGGGATTAAATGCTCCCCTTGGTTGTCTCGGTGGAAATGCCATAAATTTTTCTTGTTATTCCATCCCATTAGAATAACTGTTCTTTGTTGTTTATTTTAAATTCATCCCTTTGGGTGAGGGAAGTTTACTCTCCGGAACGTTCAATAATTTCTGTTTTAACAGAGGCAACAAAATCATCCACATCAACGGATCCTATATCTCCTTTTCCCTGCCTTCTTACAGAAACCTTATTATCATTCACTTCTTTTTCACCAATAATAAGCATGTAAGGTACTTTGGCAACCTCAGTATCCCTAATCTTCTTGCCTATTTTTTCACTCCGGTCGTCAAGCTCAACACGAATATCAGCTTTTTTTAACTTATCCAGTACACTTTGTGCATACGGTAAAAACTTGTCACTGATCGGTAATACCTTCACCTGCAATGGTGCCAGCCAGACAGGTAATTTACCCGCATAATGTTCCAGTAGAAATCCAATAAAACGTTCATGGGTGCCAAGTGGCGCCCTATGAATAATTAAGGGAACATCAGTACCATTATCTGCAGTAGTATATTCCAGTTTAAAACTTCTTCCCTGGGAAAAATCCACCTGATTAGTTGCCAGGGTAAACTCTCTGCCGATCACACTATATATCTGTACGTCAATTTTTGGACCATAAAATGCA
Source organism: uncultured Chitinophagaceae bacterium (assembly GCA_964593835.1). GTDB lineage: Bacteria > Bacteroidota > Bacteroidia > Chitinophagales > Chitinophagaceae > Flavitalea. The sequence continues at coordinate 6,160 of CAZQIQ010000075.1, read as the reverse complement.
GCTTCATCCTGTACTTCAACAAAGGGTATGTTAGACTCGATCAATACGCTTCTGACCATTTCCTCTGTTTGTTTCCACAACTCAGGTTCATTAACGTATTTAACCCCTAGTTTTTCAGGAGAATGAAGAGATAATCGCATAACATACTTTTCAATACCAAATATTTTAAAGTATTTAAGATACATTTCGTTGACGGCCCTGAACTCATCATTGAATTGTTCTTTGGTACAATAAATATGCGCATCATTCATATGCAGGCAACGCACACGCATCAGACCAAATAATTCACCACTCTGTTCATAACGATAAACCGTTCCATATTCAGCTATACGATAAGGAAGATCACGGTAGCTTTTAGGTTCAGCTGCAAAAATTTTATGGTGATGAGGACAGTTCATGGATTTCAGATAATATTTCTCCCCATCCAGTTCCATAGGAGGATACATACTATCAGCGTAATAAGGTAAATGTCCGCTGGTGAGATACATATTTTCCTTAGCAATATGCGGTGTAACCACCCTCTTATATCCACCAGCCTGCTCAGTTTCCTTAGCCAGCTTTTCTATTTCTTCAATAATAATTGTCCCGTTGGGAAGCCACATAATCAGCCCCTGCCCAACATCATCATCCATTGTATAAATACCTAATTCCTTGCCCAGCTTTCTATGATCTCTTTTTTTGGCTTCTTCCAGCATGGTCAGGTATTCATCCAACTCTTTTTGAGAAGGAAAAGTAACACCATACACACGGGTAAGCATCTTGTTTTTTTCGTCTCCCTTCCAATAGGCACCCGATACATTTGTTAGTTTGATCGCTTTGATAAAGCTGGTATTAGGAATGTGGGGACCGCGACACAAATCCGTGAAATTTCCCTGAGAATAAAAAGTTATCTCTCCGTCGTTCAGATTTTGCAGCAAGTCTAGTTTGTATTCATCCCCTTTATCTCCGAAATATTTAAGCGCATCAGCTTTTGAAATCTCTTTTCTGCTAAATAGGTTTGATTGTCTGGCCAGCTCATTCATCTTCTTTTCAATCTTTGTCAGATCCTCTTCAGTCAACTGCCTTCCGCCAAGGTCCATATCATAATAAAACCCTTTATCTATTGGCGGCCCTACCCAAAACTTAACTCCAGGATATAAAGCCTCCACAGCCTCAGCAAGTAAGTGAGCTGAGGAATGCCAGAAAGTGTTTTTACCTTCGGTATCGTCCCAGGTGAGCAGCTTAAAACTGGCATTCTCATCTATAGGACGACTTAAGTCCCAGACTTTGCCATTCACTTTTGCAGCCAGCACTTTTCTGGCCAACCCTTCACTTATCGATTTTGCTATATCCAGGGAAGTTGTTCCGTTGGGGTACTCTCTTACCGATCCATCCGGTAATGTGATATTTATCATTCGTTACTGCATGATTTTTAGGAGGACAAATTTAACGAACAATTTGCAGACCACGCATGTTGATATTTGCCTATGGTTACTGAATTCTCTAATTTGCCCTGTTCTATCTCGATTTGATTATGCGTGTATTTCTACTATTCTTTGTTTTTTGTGGCGCTTTTAGCTCTTTTGGACAGGATCTGACAGGAATCTGGAGAGGACATTTTATCTCTGCCAACAATAGCAAACTATTTGATTCGCTAGGTATAGTAGATAAATATAAATTTGAAATACAAATAGGTCAGGACAGTAAATCATTTGAAGGAGTTACTTATTCTTATCAAACGACTGTTTTTTATGGTAAAGCGTCTTGTGCAGGAACTATTAATCCCCAGACCAAAAAAGTATTATTGCAGGAAACAAATTTACTGGAAGTAAAAACCTCAGGGGGAGCCTGTCTTATGACATGTTTTCTTCTCTATTCAAAAATGGGTGAAAATGAGTTTTTGGAAGGAAAATACACGGGTATCAATGTCAGTGATTCATCTTTTTGCGGCAACGGCACAGTTTTTCTGAGAAAAGTACCGGTTTCTGATTTTTATAAAGAGCCTTTTCTGGTAGAACTGGAAAAAAAGAAAAATAATAGTTTGCCACCTGTAGCCACCAAACCAAAGCCTATTCCGGTCAATCCTAAAAATCCGCCTGGTGCAAAAAAACCGGCAACAGCCCAAAAAACTGAACCTGTCCCCACTCCTGCTAATGATGAATCTCTTAAAAAAGATACGGTACGTGCAACGATCAGCAAAATGACTCCCCGTATATCGGTTCCTAAAATAATCAGCACCCGTAAGAACGAACTGGTTAAAACCATCACAACATCTGCCAAAGAGATTAATATTAATATTTATGATAACGGAACAATCGACAACGACACTGTTTCCGTGTATGTCAACAATAAATTAGCGATCTCTAAGGAGAGATTAACAGATCGGGCGATTTCCCTTACGCTGGAATTTGATGATGACAATGATGAATATGAACTGGTAATGGTCGCTGAAAACCTCGGAGAAATACCTCCTAATACTTCATTAATGGTCATCAATGCAGGAGAACAGAAATATGAAGTAAGGATTACGTCGACAGAACAAAAAAATGCAGTGATTCGATTTAAGTATGAGGAGTAAACACACTCTTTTCACTTATGCTTTCTACAACCTAATGTCAATAAGGATTATATAATTAGTAATAATCCTGTGCTCCTATAAAACAAACTTATACAATTCTAATTTTCTGATTTTATTAAAGCAGAAAATATTTCTTGTCAATCCCAACTTTACTACAAAAAATATATAAACATAGCCTATTTTTTTATTCAAATCATCCTCTCATATTGGATCCTTTAACCTACTTTGTTAGGCAATTTGATGAAGGTGTATAATAATGTTCGAAATAAAAACATGATACATTAAAATATTAAAGCCCACATACCAATTCTCCCACTTACTTTCATATATTTTTATATAGTAACCTGATTTATTACACTAATTTATTGAGGAGTATATAAGATATGCCATGAAATCAATAACAATCTTACATTTTTAATAGAAAGAAATATTGAGTAAACATTTCAAGATTTAAAATAATACCTAGCTGCTCTACTTTATTATATTTTTATTCTCGTCCACTTTGTTACATGAACAGATCAAAGTATTAATGAGAGATGGATCGCACATCTTATGATTGTAAAATAATAAGTTTTATGTAAACATTTTAAAACTTAAAATTCCAGGTAACAGCAGGAATAATCGGAAATAAGGAAACTTTTCTCGCTTCTATTTGCTGCGTCCCTTCGTAGGGACTACCAGACTGATCAAAATAAATAAAATAGGGATTGAGCCTGCTATAGGTGTTGTAGATACTAAACACCCAACTTTGCTTCAACTTCCTTCCCGGTTTTTCCCGGGGAGTTAAAGTAGCAGAAATATCCATTCTGTGATAGGCCGGTAAACGGTATTGGTTTATCTTACTAAACTCTTGCGTGAGCACTCCTTCTACAATATACAATCGCTCTGGCATGGTTGTAGCGTTTCCTGATGCATACACAAACAAACCGGATATTTTCCACTTTTTATTGATTTCATAAGTACTCACAACAGAGATATCATGACGACGATCGTATTTAGCAAAATACTTTTCTCCATCATTCAGATCATCAAACTGTCTCCAGGTCCACGACAAAGTATATCCTATCCATCCGGTTAACCTTCCTCTTACTTTATTAATAAAAAGTTCCGTTCCATAACTCCACCCTCTGCCAAATACAAATTCATTTTCCGGGTCATTTAAAGTGGGGGTATATCCTTCTGCATACTCTATCTGATTACGCATATCCTTGTAATATACTTCCAGTGAAGTTTCGTAATCATTATTACTGAAATTCCTGAATAAACCAGCCGCATATTGCCAACTGATTTGTGGTTTTACAATATACGTGCTGGGCACCCAAATATCCGTAGGCAGCGTGGAGCCGGCATTACTTACTAAATGTATGTATTGAAGGTTTTTAGTCACTCCAGCTTTAATAGAAGTTTCATTGTCAATATCATAACGAAGCGTAAATCTCGGTTCAATACCACCATATGTTTTAATAGTTTTTCCTTTTGAAAAAGCAGTGCTATCCAAATGATTTCCATTTGCGTCAGTTGAATATATGGTGTAAGGACCGAGCTGAGAAAACCTGCTGTAACGCATTCCTGTATTTATACTGATCCTCTCACTTATATTCCATTCGTCCTGCACATATAAAGCTGCTTCTCCAGCGTATTTTTTATTAGCATTAGCTGGATCAAAACTGGTTTCTCCCTGCGAACCTGACAAAACATTAGGAACAAATGTGTGATAAGTATATAAACCACCAAACTTCATTTTATGTTTTGGCGATATATAATAGTCAAAATCCAGTTTAGTGTTTAGATCTCTTATACCGGAAGATAATTTTAACTCAAAGTCATTTTGTGCTCCACCAAATGAAAACTTGTAGTCGTTATATACTAGTGTTGTATTGACAAATAATTTAGGATTAAACACATGATTCCATCTTAATGTGGCAGTTGAATTTCCCCAGGGAATATCGGCCCTGAATGCCCTTTCTGCATTATTAAAAGCAAAAACATCACGTCCAAAATATCCACTCAGATATATTCTATCTTTTTCAGAAAACTTATAGTTCACTTTTGCATTAAGGTCATAAAAATAATAGCCCGAACCATAAAAATCACTTGACTTCGAAATCAGAGGTTTAGTAAGCACATCTATATAAGTACGTCGGGCTGAAATAATAAATGAAGATTCATCTTTTACTATCGGTCCCTGCAATGATATTCTTGAAGCAATCAGCCCTATTCCCCCTTCACCTTCGAACTTTTTCATATTTCCTTCCTTCATAGAAACATCTAATACCGATGACAATCTTCCTCCATATTGAGCAGGCATACTTCCCTTCACTAATGAAATATTCTTGATAGCATCAGCATTAAAAATGGAAAAGAAACCAAACAGATGTCCTGTATTATATACTACAGCATCATCAAGCATAATCAGATTTTGATCGGGACCGCCACCACGTACATACATACCCGTATTTCCTTCACCCGCATTTCTTACACCAGGCATAAGCTGAAGGGTTTTTAGTAAATCTACTTCGCCAAACAAAACAGGAACAGACTTGATTTCCTCAACGGACAAATCAATCTTTCCCATTTGAGGATTTTTAATGTTGTTGCTTCGTCTGGAAGACCTAACGATTACTTCTTCCATCATCGATTGCTCCAGCAATGCAAAATTTAATTGCTTATCAGCATATAAAGAAACTTCGGTTTCTACATGCTGATACCCTGTGAAGCTGGCTGTTATAATATAATTTCCTTCCGGTAATGTTATGGAGTAAAAACCGTACTGATTACTATTAATACCTTTTGACTGTCCGCTTATTGTTACCGAAGCGCCTATCAATGTTTCTGCAGATAATGAATCCTTAACATATCCGCTAATAGTAAATTTATTTTGAGCCGAAGTTTCAAAAACAATCTGTGTAAGGAAAAATACGCATGAAAGAATGTATCGCATAACTAGCGCTTGCTGTAATCCACAGAGTCTGCTACCAATCCACAAGTAAGCATTTTATCGCCAAAGTAAGGATTTCTTATTTCCTGACTATTGCTTAACCAATAACCACCTTTATTATTAAAAGCCATTGGGCAAAATTGGTAGTAAACTTTTTCTCCTGCGTATTGTACAGTTCTGGTGAGGCTCCACAATGCATCTGTAACGGTTTCAAAATCATGTCTTTTAGCTTCTATATCCGAAGCTGCTGCAAGAGAGGTAGCGGATTGTTCTATCACTTTAATAAACTGATCTGCAGTTTCCTTTATCATTCCAGAAGTATCACCCTGTATTTCATCTGTTTTGAGACCTGTTCCTGCAACCACTAAACCCTGTGCAGCCAAATCTGCCTTGTTAATATTTCCTTCTACCAGGGCATCCTTCAGTGCGTAGTAATCCGATAACAATTTGTTGAAGGATTCATTAAAAGGCCCTGAGTTTTCCTGAATAGCCAGAGGAGCCAGTTTTTCAGCAGTATTTTTAGTTTCGGACGAATTATTACAGGAAGTGGATAAACCAACAGATATCAGAAAAATAAATACCAGTTTCGGAGAATATTTACTCATAAGATATAAATTTTAGCAAAGGTACAGGTTTCTTACTTTTGCCTGCATGTTAATAGGATT
>CAZQIQ010000074.1:10449-16332 GCA_964593835.1 uncultured Chitinophagaceae bacterium | reverse complement strand
CACCATATCCCGAAATGCTTCGCGCGCCAGGTCACGGTTTCGTGTAGTTGAATCAGGCCGGAAGTTCGGCCGGCAACCGCCCTTTCTCCCGATTTTGCCATGCTCTGCGCATGCACATCAATATTTCGGCTCGTGTCAAAACAAGTCAGCAGATCGGCGTTGATCAGTGTTTCTAGTATAATCAGTGGCATGGCTGTATGTTATGAAGATAACTATTTTGTAGTCGTTGTGCTTACTACTGCGGTGTCTGTGTTTTTCACCTGGTCACGTTCCTCGCATACTCCGTATTTTCATTGATTTTGCTGATCCGATAGGTGCATTTCAGCACCTTTAATTTCCATAGTGAAAGGGTCTGTTTTGCTGTGACAAAGTTATTTTCTGTGCTGATGATAAATTGATCACGAAAGGAAGAAATAAAATGAGACCAATAGCGGCCTTTCGCGTCACTTAATAGGAAATAGAACCCGGCATCCCCAAATTTTTTCCCCGAGGAATCTAATATCAGTTCACCCCTGCGGCCCACACGAGGGGTCAATATCACTGTGGCGTTTCCCTTTGGCAAGGGAAAAACAACTTTTATACAGGTCTTACCAGAGGGTAATGTGCATAGTCCATAGATTCCGGCATACATCACCCGATTATTAGTTGTATTTGTTCTCAGCCAAATAGTGTATTTCACCTCACCGGTCAACGGATCAATGAGCGAGATGATTTCGCTGGATAAGGATTCCGGATTTTGCGTATTGTCAGTAGGCATATTCAACTGGTTGATCCGATTACTGAATAAGCGATTCACCAGGATGCCCAATGGTTTGAAAAATGGGTTCCACCTAACGTTCAGGTATAACTGATAGATTGAGGTCTGTTCATAAAAATCGATCACGGCAAAGGACAACCTTGATAGCTCTGTGTCATCCAGTTCCAGCATCTGTATGGAAGTGATCAGCCCTTTGGGTTCTTCATTACGCTGGACGATTAACCCTTCTTCCCCTGCGAGCTGATTAATGAAATTCTCGCCGATTCCATGCAGACCTCCGAAAGGACCCAGTAGCCATGGATAATCCTTTGGGTTAATTCTCCTGCCGAACAGGATAGCCCATTGCTGTGTAAACCAATCTTGGAATTTTTGTTCAGGGTATGCAACGGCCATGGCTAAAGTGGATTAGACAAGTAAGCAATAATATTTGTCCGGCCATTCCACTCCCCGAATTCAGCCAACGGCCTGAATCGTAAAGTGGTAAACTCAAAATGAAAGTCTTTTCGGTCCCTTTCATTCATTGCATCAATATGACGTCGGGGATGCGGTACTGCACTATGTCCCTGCACCATATCCGTCATCTCTTTCTGAGATTTCCAGATAGAGAAGGTAGACACCGTATTAGGTAGCCTGATGGAGGCCGTGGACATCAGTACCGCAGGATGGTCGCGCACCAGTTTTTCTACAGGTCTCCCCCACTCAATAAATCTCGGCACTTCCGTTAATTTCAGCCTTGCAAGTGTTACGGCTACCACAGGGTTATCCTGTCCATCAATTGTTGTCTGTTCTTTCGGGATGTCAAGTTCTGTTATGTTTCCCCACTGCCGGACAAACGCCAGGCGTACATGCCATCCTTTCGCTACTATTCTGCCAAAGGCATTGTTGCTGAGAAAATCATCAATAGCCTTTTCATTCTCCCACTCTGCAAACACCGCCAATTGCCTGACTAATATCCGTGACGCTGAAAAAATCTCAGATCCCAGTGTCATGCTATGCATACATTCTGCATGCATAAGGCCGGGAATGTTTTTCGGGCGGAGAGGAAACAATACAGCCCTGAGAGCAGTCATGTAGGATGTTCTGATTAAGTGGTAGGAAAAAACAGGCATAGGGTGATATTCATCCATTAAATATAAGTTGTCATTTATGTACAGCAAAATTTCCTACTGGTCAAGCTAATTACAATACAGAAGATAACTGTGGCTGTACGCCGTTATTGCTATCATTGGTGAGCTGCTTTTGAGCCGGTAAAGATCTATTCGGAGTAATTTATTCCATTATGGCGAACAAGGATATTCATAGAGTATGAATTAAAAACGTTATCGTTTGCACACGAGTTTATTCCTCTGTATTTAAATACCCTCCTCAAGCATTTAATCAGTCATTAAGTGGTCTGATAGGGTAAAGCTTTTCTTAATGATGAAACTTTAATCCGGTCAGATCTTTTAAGGGCAGTGCAGCAAAAATGTTTATCAGGAACGAACAGGCTAATGAACATTCAGGTATACTTAAAGATTAAAGATGCGTTTATTAATCATCTCGTTTCAACGGCAGCAATAGTATGTTTAGTGTATATCATCAATGACATCATTCGGCTGATACATACGATATATGTGGGTTATGGAGGAAACAAAGAAGGAAAAGCGCGAAAAAATCGACTTGTCTTTTTTGGGTTGATCCGACGGTGCGGTTGCGTTCATTGTTTAATGCAGATTTAAGGAAAATGGCTCACATCGGAGCGTTAGCAGACTTGATACTGAATTGGCTAAGGATATAAATAAACTGAAATAAAAATCGGTTGATACATTTTGAAAAACCTAATTACAAGTTAAGCCGAAAAAGCGCACTGCTAAACTTGGTTGATTCTAATATGGTTTGGATTTGTTTTTTCTCGGTTTGGATTTAGTTTTTGCCATTTGCGAAGGAGTACTGGTTCATCGCTTTGACCACATAAAGATGCATCAAGACCTACTTGCTATCCAGTTATTTGAACAGGCCGTTATTAAAAATCGGTAATAACTCTTTTGCTGCTACAGGCAACAATTTATACGTCATCATTCTGCGAACTGGGTTTTCATAATACGCTACTTGTTCAGATAATCAACTTGTTCAATTAGTTAATAGCAGTGATGACAGCTCTATTACGGGGTGGAATTAATTATTATCTCCCGAATCTCCGGGATGAAAAATCTCTCCATTCACTGCTACAATGCAGGCGCCTGAATATACAGCTGCGCCTGTTTTAAATTTCCATTTCACTTTCCCAGATAATGCATCGTGCGCCACCACATAGCCATCGTGCCCACCGAAAATTACGGTGCCGTTTGCTACAGTCGCTTTCGATGGTCGGTCGCGCTTAATTTTCGTGTTGGGAGTGGACCAGACTTGATCGCCGGTAGCTGCGTCAAAAGCATAATTGACGTTATTGGTATTGCCCATAAAAATCAAACCATTTCCGTATACCGGACTGGACCAACGGGAGCTGCTATATGGTGTCTTTTTCCAGAGGAGTGTGCCGGTCTGCACATCGAAGGCGCAAACTGATCCGTCAGCTCCCCCAACGAATACTTTTCCATCGGCCACTGTGGGGCAAGTGTTGCTTCCGTTATTTCGGTCATCATGTTTCCATTTAATGGTTCCGGTATTCGCATCCAAAGCGACTACTTTATAAATTTCTCCTCCGATATAAACCACCCCATTGACTACCGTCGGGTTTGTAGCACCGATGCCACCCTGGACACCCCATATCCATTCACCAGTCGCGGCGTTGAGTACAGTAATGGTATATAAGCCAAGGGGTGACTGTATAAATACTTTTCCTTCAGCGACCGTTGGACTCGCAAAATCACTGTGATCATACGTTTGAAACCGCCATTTCTCCGATCCTGTTGCCGCGTCCAGTGCCACCACGAAACGGTATGGATTTAAATACACGGTTTCATCGCTCACCGTGGGTGACGAGTTGATCGGTCCGTCATAACGCACCTTCCATTTCTCGGTGCCCGTTGCGGAATCTATCGCGTAAATATGTTTATCAGTACTTCCCACATATACTATTCCATTCGCCAGGGTAGGATTGCTATAGACTGCGCCACCTGTATTAAATTTCCATATCTGCTCACCGCTAGTGGCGTCAATCGCATATACATAACCGTCGCTAGAACCTATGTATAACAATTTATTGGCGCTCACCACTATTCGATATTGGGTTGAAGAACTGTCCTCTGCCCGAACAGTGTAGGTCACATAGTTCGTAAAATCCACTTCTACGCCGGAGCCGGGATTAATAGATAACCCTTTATAAATAATATACGGTTTCAATGCATTGAGCGGAACTGAACCGTCATAAGGTGCAATGATTACCTGTCCCGTAATAATCCCGTTAATCGTATGAGTGAGCCCGGGATTTTCCTCGGGGCGAAATTGAAAAGAAATGATCTCTTTATCGGATGAAGGAGGCTCTTTAGGTGGACTACTCTTTTTGCAAGCGACAAGAAAAAAAGTGAATAAGAGCAGGGATAGAACAGGGCGCATATTTGGGGTTGATTAGGGTTTGCAAGATAGTACAATACAGCAACACACTGCATGCTCCTATTGCAAATCCAATTGTTTATTGATTCTTCGTTTATTGAAATAGTATATTCAGGTTGTAAAGACGGAATATTATTTGGCTAGTTATCAATTATCTAATTCATTTGACCGTAATTATTCCGAGGATTTTGTTTTGTTTATCCAATCCTGCAACTCATCCATCGTCGTCATTTTTTGATTATGTCTTTCGATAACATTCAACACAATGATGCGCATAAAATCCATCATATAAAATAAATACTCTCGGTTAACTGGTAGTCGTTCTGCATTATGTAGGAATCTATCACGTACATTATAGGTATGCCTAACTGATAGTTTTAATAATTCTCTCATGTTCTCGTCTTCAATTATTCGCAAAATCAATTTACTTTTTATGCGGTTTTCTCCCTCTCCTTTCCCTCTTTTAGTGGCCGGAATAATTACGCTTTCCAACCATCTTATTGTCATCACCATTTTTCGATGTACGTCAGGATTAGATAAAATTTCTGCAAGATCAGTGATCAACCGATTAATTTCTGTTGCGAGTTCCGTATCGAACTGCCCGGCAATAAATTTTCCGAGAAGCATTAATCCCTTTTGTTCAGCTTGTGACAAATGTGCACTCGTAATCCCCAATGGCACCCTTCCAGATGGCCCTCGCAGGTGCTGGATCATTTCAAAAGGTTCGCGGCTCAGTGAAAGTATTTCTCCAGCCGCCGGTGCCTGGAAACGGATCTGCAAATCAAAAAATAAAAAATATTCGACGGTCGCTTCTCTTACAAAAAGGCACTTCAGTGCATCAATGGCCAATTCCGCATGTCGTGTTGCTTTTTCCAACGCGCGGCTCTTTACGCCAGTTGCCTTCACTTTGGCGAATATTCCTTCAAAAGCGGTCTGAGAAATCTCATCAAACTCCTTTTCGCTTCCAGGCTTTTCCGTGATATACTTCTTCCGCCACTGCATTTTTTCTTCATCCGTAAAAAACATGATCTCCACGCCACCAATGCTAAACGGCTCTTGAAGTTCAAGGGGCGTAATACGAAAATAAAAATCGTGATGTTTTCTTTCCGCTTCCAACGCCTGCAATAAGTAACCCGTGAGTGCCGAGTCTGCACGTTGCTCGTTAAATGTTTTTATCAGCCACTGAAATGCATGATCACTCAAAAAATCTGCATCGCAATATTTACTGAAAGGTTCCTCATCGATCAGTTGCAGGATCGTTTTGATAAATTCCTCGTATGCTGGTTCGGAGAGACCGTAATCGCCGTTTTTCAGTGATCGATACATACTTACCTTTTTACCTGTTAAAGGATCTGTTTCACTTATGCTATATTCTTTGAGCAGGTGTATATCCATTATTTTTCCCAAACCAGTCATTTTCGGTGATGATTCGCTACTATAGGGCTCAAGCCTTTTGGTTATCCTGCTAATATATTCGAATGCTTTTTTGTCGATAAGGTTTGTCATTCGTTGAATTTTATAAAATTATTTTTCCTTTGGTCCATTGTTCGAATTTATTCATCCAATCGGTTACCAAATCCTGGCAAAGATTCATT
>CAZQIQ010000074.1:0-10439 GCA_964593835.1 uncultured Chitinophagaceae bacterium | reverse complement strand
GATTCATTATATCGTATTCTCTATAATCATAAGCGATCCAAACTGCTAAGAAATCTTCCAGTATAGTAAATAATTCTCTGTGTAGTTTTTGCAAGGCCGATAAATGCGAGTTGTAATTTATGGATAGGATTCGGACAAGCTCTTGTTTCAAAGTAATATGCGATAAAATAATCAATCACTATTACTTTATATTTTATTTTCCATAAAATGTGCTATGGAAATTGACGAATATAAATGTCAACCGGGAAATTTGTGATCATCATAATCAATTATAAATTCTTCCCTGGGATATCCTCGCTGTAGGTACAACGGTAAAATCTTTATGTGATCCAAATAATTGGGTACCATTTCCCTCCATTGCGCGATAAATATACCTGCCAGCCGCGGACGCATTATGATATGCCTGTTAATGCTCCTTCTAATAAATACTCCTTTGGAGCTTAAATAAATACGCAGGAGTTCATGCGTAAAATAGGATGATTTCAGTTCCTTTCTGTTCACCCTGATTTTTACAGTACCCCTTTTGCCATGTCAGGTAATCACTTCTGTATTCCAAGATAGTTTCCACCATGAAATGCTCCAGTAATTATTCGTAGAGGTCGATATTGTTTTTATCCAGCAGTCCAATCCGTGCTAAATTATCCTTGGTCATAGCTGCGTGGGGGAATCATTACTCGAGACAGACATAAGACGTTAATTTTTGTACTTATGCCTATTGGTTATAGTAATGACTATATAAGTATACATAGTTATCTGACAAAGGCAACGCTTTTATAGGGTGTGATCACCTTGCTTTTCCCAAAGTAATAATCGTATACATAGTCATAATTGAAACAGCTGACGAAGTTGTCCATGAGGTGTACTTCTCCCGCGTTGCCCGGTTCAACACCCTTTTCCAGTCTGAATACGATCCATTGCGGGCCACTGGTTGCACAGGCTTCCTTCACGCCTTTCTTCAATCTGTATAAGGGAATGTAATTTGCGCTGTAGCCACTATTTTCTTCAACAAGAGCTTGCGTCTTCAGCCAGTAAACATCTTTACCCGGCTCTATCTGTGCAAGCGACAATATATCGATCTGTGTAGGAAGCGTAGAGAGATATACATAATCGTTCAGCTGCTTTTTATACCGCTCCTTCATGTACTGGATACCACGTTTCGCATTTCCCATGAGGTCATCAACCCTTGTACCATTGTTCATGGATACATTATACATCACGGGTAAATGCTTTTCCAGCCTTTCAATTAACCCTGCCACCGTCACCTGCTCAAAAGGCAATGGCTGGCGGTCTTTCGTCATTACAATCACATAGTAAGGCTTGTTACCATAATCCAGCACTTTGGGCGGGACCAGAAAATGATCTACGTTCTTCAGGTTAGGACTGTTAGTAAAATTCCGGTAGTTCGCGTCCTTTTCCAGATAATCTTTATCAAACTCACCTTTTATACCGGCGTAATACCGGGGCATGATGAAATAATATTCGTCGGGAGAAGACAATTCCACCTGTTGTTTGGTCATGATCTCCACACCATTTGCCTGAATGCTCCAGTGGTAGCTATGGTCACTGGAAGGCCAGAACTTTTGTTTATCGGTTTTCTTTAACAGGAAGTACAATTTTGCATAGGCACCGTAAGTGTTCGGCAATGCTGTTTTATTATTGATCTCAGCAGCGTTAAAGTTGTAGGATTTACTATTCATGGGTACGGTCGGGGCTGGCGCGTAAACAGACAAAAACATTTGGCCCAGCAGACCTTTTGGCTTCATCGTTTGCTGCATCCAGGTACCGATCTGCCGTGCAAACTCAATTTGCTTCACATTATATGTCCAGCCATTACCTATATGCGCTTTCGTGGGATCCTTGAATTCCAGCATCTTCATCCATCCGATGTCAATATGTTCGATTGCTTCCCGGGCGTAACTCCCATTCGGCTTCGTTTCCTGCGCCTGTAACAGGCATGGCATTAATATGATGATGATGATTTTGATCGTTCTCATTTATTGTTGATTAAATTTTACCATTCCGTTATTTTCACGTCGGATAATTTACCCGATCCCGCCACAGATCCCTTTCCGCTGATCAGGCTGATCTTTGCTTCAACACCTACTTCCATGGTAGTGTTGGTAATATCGTTACCGGCAATACTGCCAAATTCTTCCAATCCTTCGTCAAACGCCCCGGTACCGGCACCGAACTTGCCTTCTGCAATGATGTTCACATCCTTTACTCCGCTCCTGTCCATCTCCATTTCCAATCCTATTCCCACTTTTGCTTCAGCTTTTAAGGGGCCTGCACTAATACCCTTGCCGATTTCTGCTGCTACTTTGATGGTAGAGTGATCATAAAAATCACCCTCGGCACGTTCAAAATTATCGGTGCGGCTATATTCAAGCACCCATACATCAAGCTTGGATATTAACTTGGTGCATGTTGTTACAAACTGCCACACCACCAAATTCGTTGTATCCCTGATCTTGCAGCCCACATCATCAAAGTCAGCCAGTTTGCCCAATCTTTTACCACGATCTTCATCCACACAATCCGAATATTTACCAACATTTTCTATCATATCGTAAGGCCGCAGTTCCGCATTCTTTCTCAACCATTCAATTTTATAGGGGATGATGGTCATGTTGTACATGTTCTCATCTGTAGCTGTGTAACGCTGCCAGAAAGCCATTTCATTGAAGAACTTTCGGTATACTTCCAGCGATTCTACATCGTAAGCTTTCTTCCGTTCATTCAATGCCTTCAGGCGTTTATTGATCGCATCCCGATGTGCACTGCAAGGCGCTTCCGGTACAGCATTCTTATGTGTATTCCGGATCGCTAACACCTCGTCTGACAACTGTTTGGTCGCCGCCACCATATCCTTGATCTTTCTTTCATAATACGCTCTTCTTTCACTCATCGCCAGTGAAGCTTTTTTCGCAAAGATGGGTTCAGAAGTGATGCCCGGCATCGTACCGCCTTTGCTCATCGCTACCATGGTCTGACTGGCCATTTTATTAACGGAGCTGGTGTAGGCCTGTGTGGCTTCCTGCATATCCTTTTCCAGCTTAGAAATCTCTGCCTCACAGTCTGCAAAGAATTGTTTCCATAATGGATATACGGCATTCAACTCACTGATGCTTTTCGGATAATCCGGACGTATAGTTTTCGACAATCCAAGCGGATCAGGCCCCGGCCTAAAAGGTATCCGTATATCCTTCACATTCAGTTTGTACCCCAGTTGTCGCAGCTTTTCTTCTTTATCCTTCGTATAGGCGTGTTTGATAGATCTTTTTACACATTCGATTGCACCGGTCTTATCCCCTTTGCTTTCCTTGATCAAACCTTTTGTAAGGTTCGCCTGCGGATGGTAGGGATAAAGCGCGATAGCACTGTCAAGGTACTTGTCTGCTTTACCGATATCGCCCAATCCAAACCAGGCCTGGCCAAGGTTATTGAGCAGCGTGCTATTGCGAGGGAACTTTGCATTCAAATTATTTAACAGCGGTATTGCGAGTTGTTGTCCACCCTGCATAGACAGCATTGCTGCGTAGTTGGAGAGGTTGTCCAGCTCTTTAGGGTCTGCTATACAAACTTTACCCATGAGATATAAAGCCATCTCTGGTTTCCCACCCATCCAGAAGCCCATAGCCATGTTGCCGGACTGAGATGAGTTTTTGCTTTTGAGGTTGATAGCTTCGTACAGTTTGTTGCATAGTTTGATCGCTTCCGGGTTCATCCTGTTCATGAGGTTTTTTTGTATAGCGGTAATGTAAGTGAGCTTACGTGCATCGGAAACAGATTTGGCGATGGTAGCAATGCGAGCATTATCTTTCAGGGGGACGAGACGATTCTCATTTTCCCAGGCAGTTACCAGTTGTTTATCAGATACGCCGGATAGCTGATTCGATACATTTTTCATATTTGGCATCTGCATGCCTAGGCTGTCCATCATCTTTTTGTCTTCCGGGCTCATTTCCTCCATCATCTCGGACATCATACCCTCCGCCTCTTTCATCATATCCTGCATTTCCTTTTGGGTAGGGGCTTTTTCTGTCCTTTTGTTTTGTGCAGCCGCAGGAAGCACGAGCAGACAAAGCAACAAGCAGTAAATAGGGGTACGTTTCATATATTATTGTTTAGGTATTAAGGAACTGTCCGTATCAAGTATCAGTTTGTTCTTATCCTGGTTCATCGGCATAGGTTTGTAGAACACCACTTCTTTATTTCCTAAAGTAGGATGAGACCTTCCCAGGATGTCTTTGAATTGGGGTACCATTGACACTTTCTCTACTTTCCATGCATCTAGGAAAAAAATATACAGATAGCTTACCTGCAGTTTCAATTCCACTTCCTCTATTTTCTTCATCCTCAATGTCTGCCAGCGGTATCCACCTACATTATCGGAGCGGTATTTGTGGATGCTGGTTGCAGTGGGTTTTATGTAATTGGTTGCCATATTGAATTCGGTGATACTGTTGGGTCGAAATTCGAATGTGTTGATTGTATTAGGGTTGCTATTGAACAGTTCAACGAATGAACCACCTTCAGCTCTAATCAGGTTGACCAACACTTTGGAAGGAAGCTCCTTGCTGTCGATACCCGTCTGGATCAGTGCTTTTACGTTCTCCAGAAAGTAGCCCGGCCAGGATTCGAGCATGGCCGGCTCCTGCGCGGAGATTTCACCGTTAGCTGAAGCGGCTGCAGGTGGCGGTGTAGAGGGATTTGTTTGTGGAGGCGGCGTTGCAGTCTGTGTAGGTGGTGATATGGTGCTATTGTTCTTTTCCGTTACTTTCATGTCCAGTTCCGCTTTCACCTGCGCATGTATATAGGAAGTGGAGAGCTGAAGCAATAAAAAGGATGATAATACTTGCACGGCAGGAATATTTTTTAAAAAGTAAAAATATGTTCCGGCTATCCATATTTTCTCCCTTAAAAACAGGATTTTTTAATAGGATCGTTCGTTTGTATTATGTTTAAGGATGGCAAAAAAATCCTGTAAAAAAGGGATAATTCCCGATCCCAAAACATATTTATTTGTAACATGAACATTGTCCGATCTTTTTTATCCGGTAGCTACAAGATCGCAGTGCTCTCGTCTGCACTGTTTTGCTTCGATCTTTGCTACGCGCAAACGCAGAAGCTGGACAGCCTGCTGCAGGTTATTCAACAACATCCTCAGAAAGATACTACCCGGGTCAGAATGATCATGGATTACGTTGTGGAAGCAGCGAATGAGAACACCAGTCAGCTTCTTCCTTTACTCGGAGAGGTAATCGATATCAGTAAAACACAAAACTATAAACGTGGGATTCAGACCGGGTATCAGACTGCTCAGTTATATTACTCCGACCGTGGAGACTTTTCAAAAGCCCTGCTTTATGCCGATTCCACATTTGAAGCGCTGGAGGGCGACACCGCGAAGAAAGCACGCATGATTACAGCCTATGTCCATCATAATGTAGGCGGTGATTATATCAAGATGGGCGACTATGATCAGGCGCTCTTCCATTTCACACAGGCTGCTGTTTTGCTGGAACAATATCAGCCGGAAATGTTATCCAGCGTATATTCCGGTATTGCTGAAGTATATGAAAGGATGCTTCAGTCCGAAAAAGCTATCGAATATGATCTGAAAGCGATCGCATCCGCTGAAAAGTATGGCAATAAAACGGCTATCGTCAGACGAAAACTCAATTACATAACCCGCATGGTCAATCAACAAAAATTCGATCAGGTAGATGCTTTGTTGAACGAGATCGAGCCAATGTTGAATGAGACAGGTGGATCATGGTCATGGTTCCTGTTTCATCAAAGCAAAGGGTATCTGTTCAGGCACCGGAAAAACTACAATGAAACGATCTCCCATCTCAGCAAAGCAAAAGAGTATGCACAGAACAGCGACGACAAATACCAGTTTCTGTCTATTCTCGATCCCCTCGCTAAAACTTTGATGGAAGCAGGTCGCCATGGTGAAGCCAAAGCATATATTGACATTCAGATAAACAAAGGTCAGGAATATCAGATGAAGTTCTCGCGGCTGAATGGTTATTCAAACATGGCAGAATGGGCTGCCGGCAGCGGAGATTATAAAACAGCCAATGAATTCCTCATCCGGAAGCTGGCACTGGCAGACAGCATTACCTCTGAAGAAACGAAGGACAAGATAGCGAAGATGGAAACCCGTTTCCAGGTAGAAGCAAAGGACAAGGAGATCAAGATGCTGAACGATGAAAAGCAACTGCAGTTGTTATTGATCCGGCAGAAGAACATCCTCAATTATATCCTGATCGGTGGAGGAGCTGCTTTGGTGGTTATCCTGCTGCTCGGTTACAGGAACCATACAAATAGCCAAAAGCTGCAGTTGCGGCGGATCACGGAACTGGAAACGGAAAAACAGCTGACGGCTACAGAAGCAGTGTTGAAAGGGGAAGAACAGGAACGCGCCAGGTTGGCCAAAGATCTGCACGACGGACTCGGTGGCATGTTGAGTGGTATCAAACACTCCTTCAGTAGCATGAAAGGTAATATGATTATGACACCGGAAAACAGACAGGCCTTTGAGCGTAGCATGGATATGCTGGACAGCTCTATAAAAGAAATGCGGCGCGTAGCGCATAATATGATGCCGGAAGCACTTGTGAAATTTGGTCTGGATACAGCATTGAGGGACTTTTGCAACAGTATACATCAGTCGGGCATCCTCTCGGTGAGCTATCAGTCGATCGGACTGGAAAACGCATCCATCAATAACACCGTGGCCATTACTACTTTCAGAATTGTGCAGGAACTGCTGAACAATATACTGAAACATGCGTCCGCAAAAACTGCCATCGTACAGATCACCCTGAATGCAGGTACGCTGCTGGCGACGATAGAAGATGACGGAAAAGGATTTGACATGGCCGAACTCGCATCCGGCAAAGGAATGGGCTGGCACAATATCCAGAACCGCGTTGAATTCCTGAAAGGTAAATTAGACATCAATTCGCAGCCCAATGTAGGCACATCTATATTAATTGAATTACCATATAGATCATGAATATCAAAGTATTTATAGTAGATGACCATTACATGGTGATAGAAGGGATCCGGTCACTGTTGCAAAATGAGCGCACGATCGAATGGATGGGACATGCGACGAATGGCGCATCCTGCATGGCCTATCTGCAGAATCAGTTGCCAGATGTTATTTTGATGGACATCAATCTGCCTAATGAAAGTGGAATCGATCTGTGCAAAGTGGTTAAAGAAAAATACCCTTCTGTTTTTGTAATCGGGCTAAGCACTTTCAACCAGCAGAGCTTCATCGAAAAGATGATCGAGCATGGCGCGTCGGGTTATGTATTGAAAAATGCCACACAGATGGAATTGATGGAAGCCATCAACGCCGTCATAAAAGGAAAGAAATATTTAAGCCTGGAAGCTGCGCGAGCATTGCGGAAGAATAATACCGATCAAATCGTGCTGACCCGCCGGGAAAAGGAAGTGCTGGAATTGATCGCTGATGGATTGACGAATAATGAGATTGCAAAGAAGCTTTTCGTGAGTAACACCACTATTGAATCGCACCGGAAAAACCTGCTCTCTAAATTTCGGGTAAACAATACGGCCAGTCTGATCCGGTTGGCGGCTAAGAATGATCTTATTTAAAAAGACTGTTTATGTGACCGGTCTTATTCTTCTTTGACGAACCGTTTGGGCTTGTTCATTGGGATCTTTATTTTTCTTACCATCCTGTTATGTCTGTAAACGGATCCTCTGGTTGTAATTGAGCGGCCTCCCTCGATTTGAATAGTTTTATCCGTAACCTTCATAAAATATTAGCTGTGGACTTGGCTTCCAGCGATCCTTAAAATAAAAAAAACGGTCTATCACATTCCGTTGGCCTACCCGAACACTATACACAACATTTTATGGGTGATTTGCTTCGTTTGGTCGCTATAAGTTATTGATAATTAATTGTATAAATATTAAATTTCCCCGACTTGATTTTTTTTCCAGAAATATGATATTTGAAAAGTTGGCTTTCAAGTTGCATACTAACTGAATATATGTGTTGAATATTGAAAGTTTAATATTCAACATTCAAATTGATACCCAGAAATTTCGAGAGCACATTGATTGCAGCGCTTGGTAATATGCCACAGTAAGCAGTAATTCATTTATCTCTTCGCATTTAAGCTCTTCAACCTCTCACGATAATATCCAAGATATAATTCTTTCGATTTGGGTTCCAGGAAGGACCGGCCGACAAGCGATTCAACTCCGGCCTGTTCAACTGAAAAAATATTCATTATTTTTTCAACTCTTGAATCGTTTATTCCTAATTTTTTTCCAAATTCTATAAAATCTGCATTTGCAGCGTGTCCGTAATGCTGGTAAGCATCAGATTTCCATCCATCAGCAAATAAACCTTTTCCCAGTGCGAAATCGCTATCATCAATATGTAATTTGGTATTAATAAGATCATAGGCGGGGCTAAGCAAATAATCGCCACTGTCTGTTTCAAGTAATGCAAAGTTTTTGAGATGTGCATCACCATTTGAAAAAAGATAATTAAATAATACAAGTGAAAAAAATCTTTCCAGTTCAATAGCAGCAGCGCCTACATGTTTTTTAATGAGTACACCTATTTCTTCATATGAAGATTCATATTTGAAATTTTTTCCTGTTGCGTTGGACCTTCCGGCGAGTGTGGCAAAATCTTCTTTCCCTCTTTTGTTTTTATCTCCTTTTACATCAAATCTTTTGGTGATATATGCTGTCTCTCCATTTTTAAAAAATATAATCGCATTTGCAGCTGTGTTGATATTATATACCTGTGCAGCGATCTGCATGGTGAGGTGTTCATTGGCAGGTATTTCGCGAGGCCTTTTTAATGCGATAGGCTGCGGCTTGAGGATATGCGTTCCCTGTTCACCGGTTTCAGTGAGCCGGAGTTCATCACCTACTTGTATAATGGAATATTTTTCCTGTACCCC
This sequence comes from uncultured Chitinophagaceae bacterium, assembly GCA_964593835.1. Lineage (GTDB taxonomy): Bacteria > Bacteroidota > Bacteroidia > Chitinophagales > Chitinophagaceae > Flavitalea. Next base: position 1,467 of record CAZQIQ010000074.1, on the reverse strand, counting down.
GGAAATAGATATGCGTTTATGATTATCTATAAATTTTTCCGTTTCCTCATCATTTGTCCATGGACTATCATAGGGAAGTATATGGCTTACTTTTTTTCCGTCGAACAAACGTTTTAGTGCAACAGGGCTGTAAGTATCAACATCCCTGGTTAATAATGAAGGACAATATTCTAATGGGGGTACACTCATGGTTCTATTGGTTTTACAGTAATGGCGCCGATGGCATCTACAGAGGCAGTGGCCAGCAATAAACCGAATTCATCTTCTTCATCAATTTTTAGTGCGCGGCTTTGCAGCTTGCGATTCGCGCCTTCCGCCAGCATATTGGAAAAAAAAGGAAAAAGGATAGGATGAGTATATTGCTGGCTGGTTTTAGGCAGGGTAAGACTTACCGGTTTTGTCGACCCATCCAGCACATAGGCATCATCATATTGAAAAGAATAGCTCCTGTCATCGTGTTCTGTGAGCACGCCAGCTTTTTCTCCGTTCCGGTAGATTGCTGCAGATCTCATTTATTGGACATTTTCACCGTTAGCAGTAGCTCCATCCCCAGTGTATCAGCGATTCGTTTTAATACGTTAAGTGTAGGGTTGGCCGCATCGCGTTCAATTTTATACAAAGTATTGATACTTATTCCAGCTATTCCTGCCAGGTCAGGCTGAAGTAGCCGAAGCTCTTTTCGTCTGGCTTTTATCGCCTTCCCAATTGTTGGTTTTGCCATTATAGTGTGATTTCTATTTAAAAATACATTATTTTTTAAATAAAAGTATAAAAATCATACTATAATGTGATTATAGATTTTTCGCCTTCGATTAGTCGAAATTAGTCAAGTAAATCACATTGTGATGTGATTTGATAGGTCTTACTACTCGAGACAATGATAATTATCGATACAATCTCAGCGACTGTGAATTATTTACATATTGCCTTAATCACGCTTTAATAAGAGATGCCTAAAGCCCATCAGCAAACCCCGTGACTAGCTACAATTGCCGCCATGTTTGCTCACAACTCTCATCGCGACACATACAGTACCATGAGGGGTACCTGTTCCAAGTCGATACGGCACTTATCCGCTGGCTGGCATTTTCTGTCGACGGTCTGCTTAATTTATTCAGGTTTAGAGTGCTATCCAATGAGTGGAGGCATCGAGGCCATAGGACTTATTGGATTTCTGAAAATGCTTGATGAGATAAAAAATAAAGAGTCCTTATAAGCATATGCTTTCCGAAATGTTGCCAAAAATTGACTACGCTTAAATGCTTTTGTTGTGGAACTGGTCAAATTAGTGGATCAGGGATTAAAAGGCGTTCTGGTAGCCATGATAAAGGAATTGATATGCAAAGAAAAACGGATACCTATAAGAGATATCCGTGAAACTATTTATGCGTTTTTCCCATCCGGGAAATTTTGTTGGCCTACCAGGATTCGAACCTAGACAAACTGAACCAAAATCAGTTGTACTAC
>CAZQIQ010000073.1:319-17291 GCA_964593835.1 uncultured Chitinophagaceae bacterium | reverse complement strand
AAGTCTTCATGGGCTCCTCAACAGGAGGATTGCTTGTCGATAATTATATGTCGCTCGATCGTATTTTCAGCGAAAGCGAATTACTGATTGCCACGCATTGTGAGGATGAAAAAATTATCAAATCAAACCTGGAAAGAATTAAAGCACAGGGACGGGAGCTGCGTCCTTTAGACCATCCCGAAATAAGAGACGATAACGCCTGTTTTGAATCTTCTCTTGCAGCAGTTCAATTTGCGAAGAAACACGATAGCAGACTACATATATTGCATATCTCTACCGAAAAAGAGCTTGGTTTATTTGGAAATTTCCTTCCCCTAGAACATAAGCGCATAACAGCAGAAGTATGTGTTCACCATCTGCATTTTACCGCCGGAGACTATGAGAAACTAGGTAATCAAATAAAATGCAACCCTGCTATTAAATCCTATTTTAATAAAGAAGCGCTATGGAATGCCCTAATCGACAATCGACTTGATGTCATTGCCACAGATCATGCACCACATACCTGGGCAGAAAAAAATGAACCCTATGAAAAAGCACATGCAGGTCTCCCTCTTGTTCAACATTCTGTATTAATTATGTTAAGCTACGTCAAACAGGGAAGGATAAGCTTAGAAAGAGTAGCCGAAAAGATGAGTCATGCCGTTGCAACCTGTTTTAATATAAAAGATCGAGGCTTTATAAGGGAAGGCTATTGCGCAGACCTGGCGATTGTTGATCTTAACGATACAACGACAGTCAGCAAAAATAACATTCTGTACAAGTGTGGATGGAGTCCCTTCGAAGGAACTACTTTTCCGGCAGCCATCACACACACATTTGTCAATGGACATCTTATTTATGAAAAAGGAAGGTGGAATGAATCTTATAATGGAGAAAGGTTATCTTTTAATCGATAATACAAATGAATGGAAATAGATCAAACTTCATATAATGATCTGTCTGTATTTCAACATGAGGAAGAATACTCTATCTTTCATAAACTTAATCTCACTTCAACCGCTGAAGGAAAAGAATGGTTATATAAATTCTTTAAACATCCGCTAAATAATATTGATGTTATAAAAGAAACTCAGGCTGTTATACAGCTTATCTTTAATCACCTTAATAAATGGCCAACAATCATTTCCAATGGAACGGTGATGGTCATGGTCAAATTTTATGATGCTAACATAAATACTCCTCCTTCCTCTCCGGGAATTATTAACACTTTTAGCTACAAACTGATTAATGGTCCTGATTATTCTCTCTTAAAATATTCTGTAACGCATTTTGCTGATTTTTTAAGGGGAATTAAAACGCTTGTGGAATTACTAGATCAAGAAGAGACGCCGCTATTGCTAAAACGTTATCTTTTAAGAATAAATGATCTCACCGATAAGCCACTGATCCGTTCACTTATGCAGCATGATAAGGGAAAGGAATTGTCTATTAAAGAAATAATTACCTATGGCAGGTTCCTTCGCTACCAATATAAAACTCAGGTATTTGAGCTGATTGATATTTTTGGTCGTCTGGATGCCTGGTGCGCCATGGCCAAAGCACATAAAAAATTTAATTTATCCTTTCCTGAATTCAAGGAAGAAACACAACCGCTAATTAATGCCAAAGGGTTGTTTCACATACTGATCCCTAATGCCGTGCCCTATAATGTTGATATGAATGTAGATTCAAACTTCATTTTTCTTACAGGCGCAAACATGGCGGGAAAAAGCACTTTTATTAAAGCAATAGGAAGCGCTGTGTTTTTAGCTCATTTGGGCATGGGAGTGCCGGCACAAAAATTTACGCTTACAGTATTCGATGGCCTTTTGAGTAATATCAACGTAGTTGATAATGTTATTAAGGGAGAAAGTTATTTTTTTAATGAAGTACAAAGAATAAAGAATACCATCGTAAAAATAAACGATAACAGAAAATGGCTTGTACTTATTGATGAATTATTTAAAGGAACAAATGTGCAGGATGCAATGAAATGTTCCACCACAGTCATAAAAGGATTAATTAAAATCAGCAATTCATTATTTATCCTGTCTACACACCTGTATGAAATAGGTGATGAATTAAAAGATTATCAAAACATTTCTTTTAAGTATTTCGAAACAAATGTTCAGGACGAACAGCTGTCTTTCAATTACCAGTTAAAAAATGGGATCAGCAACGACAGAATAGGTTATGTTATTCTGAAAAGGGAAAAAGTTGTTGAGATGCTCGAAAAACTGTAGAGGTATTTTAACAGATAGTCATAAAATTTATTGACAAATGAAGCTATTATTTCTTCTATTGATATCAGTTGCCTCATTAGGACAGCCTCCTATAGATGTAATACATTATTCCTATTCAGTAGCACTTTCTGATTCGAATAATCATATTTATACTGATGCAGTTATTACATTAAACCAACTGAAAAAAAACAATACTCTCAATTTTGATCTGGCCTCTACGATGCGTGTAAAAAAGATATGGAATATTATTACCAATAAACCTCTACAGTTTACTCATGAGAAAAACACTCTCAGAATTGAAATAGCCGACACATCCTCAACATTGAGCATAGGCATTAGCTATAGTGGAGTTCCGTCAAATGGTTTAATTATTTCTAAGAACAAATTCGGTCAAAGAACTTTTTTTTCCGACCATTGGCCTAATCGTGCACATAACTGGCTTGCTTGTGTTGACCATCCTTCAGATAAAGCTTCAGTAGAATTTATTGTTAAGGCGCCTAGTCATTACCAGGTAATATCCAATGGCAAAAAAATAGAAGAGACAAATCTTGATCATAATTACACAATAACACATTGGAAAGAGACCACTCCTATCCCAATGAAGGTTATTTGCCTGGCTGCAGCTTCTTTTGCGGTAAACTATACTGGAAACATAGATACTATACCTGTCTATTCTTGGGTGTTTCCGGGAAATAAAGAATCGGGTATTGAGGATTACAAAGAAGCCCTGGAAATTCTCCCATTCTTTATAAAACATATTGGACCATATCCCTTTCAACAACTTTCAAATGTTCAATCAAAAACAATTTTTGGGGGAATGGAAAATGCCGGAGCTATCTTCTATGCTGAAAATTCTGTTACAGGACAACAAAACATAGGCTTATTAATTGCCCATGAAATAGCGCATCAGTGGTTTGGTAATATGGTTACTGAATCTGACTGGCCGCATTTATGGTTAAGTGAAGGTTTTGCTACTTATTTATCCCTTCTATACATCGAACATAAATATGGTCAGGATGCTTTTGTAAAAAAGCTGGAAAAGAATAGAAATAAGATTATTCAATTTTCCAAAAAATCGCAAAAACCTGTAGTCGACACTTCTGTTACCGACTATATGAAACTACTTAATGCAAATTCATACGAAAAAGGAGGATGGGTTTTACATATGCTAAGACGCGAAATAGGTGATAGTTTATTTTTCCAATCTCTTCAGCATTACTATAAAAAGTATAAAGGAAAAAATGTTTCGACGGTAGATTTTCGGTCTACAGTCGAATTGGTATCAGGAAAAAATCTTGATCATTTTTTTCATCAATGGTTGTACAGGAACGAACATCCTAAAATCTATTTACGTCATGATTATAATCAAACCCTGAAGCAATTAACCATTACCATTACCCAAAAACAAAACGAGCTGTTTAGTTTTCCTTTGACACTTCATGCAAAAACAGCTGATAAAAATATATTACCAATATCAAATATTTACTTACAAGACAGAGTGACTACAGTAAATATCCCCATGCCCTCTGCACCATCTGAAATAACAATCGATCCTCATTGTTCACTCTTATACGAGTAATCCATCAAATCTTGCCCTGAAAATATTCATTATCACACCCAAACAAAATCATTTGTTGATAGAGGTAGTCGTGTAAGTATGAACTTCTCTCATTAAATCAGACATTGTAAATTATTGAAACGGTCGATTATTCACAAATAAAAAAATGAATGTTAGCGCATAAAAAAGTCAAAATTTGACTGAAGCCCAAATTGTATTTGCGGCCAAACAAACAGAGACAGGTGTCCTATTATTCAACACTTAATATGCTTCTTTCATTATATTCTTCACCCATTCCTTTGAAGCACTACGATTAAGTAACAGAATATTCATCCTCAGTTATGCTTAAGTAATTTTTATGTTTTTTGTTATGCGAGAAATAATACCATTACTCTTAACTCATACAATGAAACAATTTCATTCGATGTCAAATCAATCAGTCACCTATATTAGATGTTAGTATAAATAATATATCATCCTAATCAATCGAATTCAATATATAAGTATACCTATAGAATCCGTTACTATAATTATAACGTATCATTAAAATTTTGTTGAATAATAATATTCCTAATTCATATCCATAAAATATACTTGGCAGTCTTCGAATGATCATTTACTCAATTAAACCACTTTTATATAAGGAATACTGACAAAAGATTATCTATTGAAAATATGCTATTAAAATTTTAACTTTGATAACAAGGTTGCATAAACAACTATTAACTTATAATATATGCAGGAAGCCTATATAGTAGCGGGTTATCGCACTGCTGTAACAAAAGCTAAAAAAGGAGGATTCAGGTTTTTTCGTCCTGACGACCTTGCCATAAATGTTATTAAAGGATTAATGGCGTCTGTTCCACAACTTGATCCCAAACGGATAGATGACGTAATTGTTGGAAATGCTGTTCCGGAAGCAGAGCAGGGTTTACAGGTCGCAAGAATTATTGCTGCCCGTGCTTTAGGTTATGAAGCTGCAGGGTTGACGATCAATCGGTATTGCGCTTCGGGACTTGAGAGTATAGCTATTGCTACGGCAAAAATAAGAACAGGGCAGGCCGAGTGTATTATAGCCGGTGGTACAGAAAGTATGAGTCTTGTTCCTACAGCAGGGTGGAAAACAGTGCCTGCTTATTCTATAGCCAGTGATGAACCCGATTATTACTTAAATATGGGCCTTACTGCCGAAGCTGTTGCAAAGGAATATAATATTAATCGTGAGGATCAGGATCAGTTTTCTTTTCAATCGCATAAAAAAGCGCTTAATGCAATTCAACAGGGATACTTTAAAGAAGGCATTCTTCCTGTGGAAGTAGAACAGATATATGTTGATGAGAAGGGTAAAAAAAGCAAAAAGAACTATACTGTAGATATTGACGAAGGCCCGAGAGAAGACACTTCACTAGAAGTATTAGCAAAATTGAAACCTGCATTTGCATTAAAAGGATCGATTACCGCAGGCAATTCTTCACAAACATCTGATGGTGCTGCTTTTGTAATTGTGATGAGTGAAAAAATGATCAATGAACTTGGGTTAAAACCATGGGGCAGACTGGTGAGTTGCGCTAGTGCAGGTGTGCATCCCCGGCTAATGGGTATCGGTCCTGTGGAAGCCGTCCCCAAAGCACTAAAAATTGCAGGAATGAGTTTGGGGAATATCGATTTGATAGAACTTAATGAAGCATTTGCTTCTCAATCACTTGCCGTAATAAGGCAATTGGAATTAGATCCTTCTATCGTCAATATTAATGGTGGTGCAATTGCTCTTGGTCACCCTTTGGGATGCACCGGTTGTAAACTAACCATTCAGCTTATTCATGACATGAAGCGTTTAAACAAAAAATATGGTATTGTAACAGCTTGTGTGGGTGGTGGGCAGGGAATAGCAGGAATTATAGAAAACATATAATATATTTTTTACTTAAGCGTTATATATATCTTACTACCCTTTTCATATTAAAACATAAGCCGGAAATTCTCCGGCTTATGTTATTTTTATAAAGTACTCTAACAAGTTTTATTATGGAACTATCCATTACTACACCTGCTTTATTATTTCCTGCAATTTCATTACTGATGTTAGCATACACCAATCGGTTTCTGGCAATTGCCAATCTAATAAGAAATCTGCACGCCAAATACAAACAATATCCGGATGAAAAGCATCTGATTACACAAATTCGTAACCTAAGAATCAGGATAAGGCTTATACGGTCAATGCAGGCAATGGGAGTACTGAGTTTTATATTCTGCGTAATATGTATGTTTACTATATTTCGTGGGCTATACACTGCCAGTTATGTAGTATTTGGTATTAGTATCCTGTTTTTTATTATCTCTCTGATTACATCGCTTGTGGAAATTACATTGAGCACGAGAGCGCTCGAAGTTGAACTAAGTGACATGGAAGAGTTAACAAAAACTAATTTCTTTAAAGATATAGTAAGAAAGTCCTGATTAGAAATTATCAAATTTTACTACCGGATCAGTTTTATAGTTCTTATTATATTTTACAAAGAAATACAAATAGATTACTCTGCTTAATCTCATAAGCCAGGGCTGAAGCAAGATCAACGAACCTACAGCTGTCCCCATCCACCAAAAAAATCTGTTATCGTCAATAGACATACCTATGATAAACCACCATAATGCAAAGGTGACCATCAGATAAAGAACAGATAATGCATAACTAACGTAACCTGTACCATACCAAAACCCCGGCTCCAATTCATAAGGCTGCTTACATTCAGAACATTTGTGAGGCATTGAAAAAACTTTTTTCAACTTCCAGGGATTGTCATTATTAAACATTTTACCTCTTCTGCACCGAGGACATTTCATTGTAAATAAGCTCCATAAATAACCGGGTTCTGCCATATACTATAATTATCTGATTAAAATTTCCTGCTTTTTACGTTCTCCTATTTGTTGCCTCCACATGGCGTAATATAATCCTTTTTCATTCAACAGCATATCATGTGTGCCAGTCTCCACGATGTCGCCTTTCTCTAAAACATAAATTCTATTCGCATGCATGATTGTACTTAATCTATGCGCTATAAGAATAGTAATTTGATTTTTTAATGAAGACACACTGATAATCGTATTAGTAATCTCTTCTTCTGTTAACGAATCTAGAGAGGATGTAGCTTCATCAAAAATTAATAATCTTGGTTTTCTTAATAAAGCCCTTGCTATAGATAATCTTTGTTTTTCCCCTCCTGATAATTTTAGTCCGCCTTCTCCTATTACTGTATCCAGTCCCTTTTCAGCTCGTAATAACAGATTCTGACAGGAAGCCTGAACTAATACATCATTCAAATCCTGATCAGAAGCTTGCGGATTAACAAAGAGCAAATTTTCTTTGATGGTTCCGGAAAACAATTGTGTATCCTGAGTAACAAAACCAATCTGGTTTCTCAAATCATCAAAATCAATTTCATTTTCATCAATACCATTGTAAAGTATACGTCCCTCCTGAGGTCTGTACAACCCTACCAATAATTTCATCATTGTTGTTTTACCAGATCCCGATGGTCCAACAAAAGCGATTGTTTCACCAACATGAGCGTTGAAGTTTATTTTATTAATAGCTTTTTGCTGGGCAGTTTGATGCTTAAACCCAACTCCCTGAAACTCCAGTGTTTGGATATCTCCAAGATGTTTTGGGTACAGAGGTTGTTTCTCCGGAGTTTTACTCATCAGTAAATTGAAATTATTTAGTGATGCTTCAGCCTCGCGATAAGACAATAATATATTTCCAATTTCCTGTAGAGGTCCGAATACAAAGAAAGAAAATACCTGCATAGTAACCAATTGCCCCGCATCCATTTTATCTCCGAAAATCAGATACATAAGAATGAATAAAATCACCTGTCGTAAGGTATTCACAAAAGTTCCCTGAATAAAACTTATACTTCTGATCCGCTTTACTTTCGTTAATTCTAGTCCTAGAATTTTATATGTATTATTATTTAAGCGCTCAACTTCCTGATTTGTTAAGCCTAAACTTTTTACTAATTCAATATTTCTTAATGATTCTGTAGTACTACCCGCTAAAGCCGTTGTTTGCGAAACAATATTTTTTTGTATGATTTTTATTTTCCGGCTAAGGAAGTTAGTCATCACCGTCAGTAAAATGATACCCGTAAAGTAAACAACCGGCACCTGCCAGCCAATATATAATGAAGCATAGGTCATGACAAACACCATCCCTACTACCACTCCAAACAGAACATTAATTAAATAATTAAGAAATTTTTCTGTATCAGTTCTGACTTTAGTTAATACGCTAAGTGTTTCACCGCTTCGCTGATCTTCAAAATCCATATATGGCAATTTCATCGCCTGCTTTAAGCCTTCAGTAAATACTCTTGCTCCAAACTTCTGAACAATAACATTTAAAAAATAGTCCTGGAAATTTTTGGCTAACCGGCTGATCATTGCCACGGCTATTGAGCAGATTAATAAAAAAACAACTCCAGGGTATTTAGTTGAAAAAGACCAGAAAAAAGCTTCTTCAGTAGAATAATAGGGTGAATTATATTTAAAATCAGTTGCTAACCTTACAAGTTTTCCGAAAATAATGGGGTCCATCAATGAAAATCCTGTGTTGATGGCAGCCAAGATTAATGTTAGCACTACCAGCCATCTATAAGGTTGTAAATATTTCCATAATATTTTCATCAGCATACTTTTATAGCCAAACGAATAGATCAAAATTTATCATGATTGAATTCCCTCTTACACTTCAAAATCACGAATTTCAATTATTCGGAAATCAGGTTATTCATCCTACATATTACTCACTTCATATACTATATTTTATATTACAATATTTTTTTACTTAAACTGCAAGTCAACTTGTTTACATTGGAAAAAATATATTGTATATGAATTATACATTATGAAATGAGCCAATCATTTTTGCATATTAATTTATTTTTATGGTTTAATTAATATTATTTTTCATTCGGACTCATTATCCTGCCCAGCCCTGTCTGTCCAGATTGCGATAACGAATAGCTTCGGCCACATGTTCTTCTTTTATTAATAATGAATGATTCAGATCAGCAATTGTTCTGCTTACCTTTAATATTCTGTCATACGCACGTGCAGAAAAACTAAGTTTTATCATAGCGTCACTAAGTAATTTTTTTCCAGCAGCATCTAAAACACAATATTCTCTTAACTGAACACTATTCATCATTGCGTTGGTATAGAGGCCGGCAATTCCTTCGAACCGGGTTCGCTGAATCTCCCTGGCCATCACAACATTTTTTCTTATTTCTTTGGAAGAAAGAGTTTTAGTTTGCTCATTTAATGCCGAACTAACAACTGGTGTTACCTCTACATGTAAATCGATACGATCCAGCAGAGGACCCGATATCTTATTAAGATAACGCTGTACAGTTCCGCGACCACAAATACAATCCCTTGAAGGATGATTATAAAATCCACACGGACAGGGGTTCATAGATGCAATCAACATAAAATTAGCAGGAAACTCTACTATAGATTTTGCTCTTGATATTACGACTTTTCTTTCCTCTATTGGTTGACGCATCACTTCCAGAGCAGATCTTTTAAATTCGGGAAGTTCATCCAAAAACAAAACACCGTTATGCGCCAGAGAAATTTCGCCGGGTTGTGGCATTATTCCTCCTCCTACTAATGCTACATCACTTATAGTATGATGAGGCGCCCTGAATGGTCTTGCACGAATAAGAGATGTGTTTACAGGCAATTTACCAGCTACGGAATGTATCCTTGTTGTTTCTATAGATTCTATAAGAGATAACGGAGGAAGGATAGTAGGTAAACGTTTGGCAAGCATTGTTTTACCTGCACCCGGAGAACCAATAAGAATAACATTATGCCCTCCGGCTGCAGCTATTTCAAGCGCTCTCTTAATATCTAACTGTCCTTTTACATCACTAAAATCCACATCAAAACAATCTGAAGGTTTCATTGAATCCATACATTGATTAATAGTAATCTGTTTTAACTGTTTTTCTCCCCGGAAAAAACTGATTACTTCGTCTATATGGTCTACCCCATAAACTTTTATATCACTTATCATTGCCGCCTCATAAGCATCTTGTTTAGGAAGAATTACTCCTTTAAAACCTTCTTTCTGAGCTGTAAGCGCGATAGCAAGTCCTCCTTTAATTGACCTTATTGAACCATCTAAATGCAACTCTCCCATTATCACATAGTCCGGTATACGTAGATATTCACTAATCTGTTCCGAAGCAGCTAATATGCCGATAGCAATAGGCAGATCGAAAGAAGATCCGCTTTTTTTAATATCAGCAGGGGCAAGATTGATGACAAGTTTAGTACGTGGCATAGCGTACCCGTTAGTCTTAATTGCACTCTCTACCCTCTGAATACTTTCTTTAATAGCATTATCAGGCAGCCCTACAATATAATATTCGCGACCGCTCATCACGTTCACCTCAATTGAAATAGTTACAGCATCTATTCCGTATATAGCACTTCCGATAATTTTAACCAGCATCCTGATGTAAAATTGACATTAGGCTGGTCTAATCAGAAAAGTAATTTTCCCTTTTAAGGAAGTATTAAACACAAATCCTAGCAGAAAAAGATCATATGCCCTAAAACATCAGTATTATACAGTGAAAGAAACATTTTAATCAGTATAATATCTCACGAACGATTTTAAGAAAACGTATCTTTGTCTGCATTTATGTATCAGTTTTTTCGTAAGGTTTTGTTTTGGTTTCCTCCAGAAGATGTTCATTATTTCAGTATGAACTGCCTTTCGGTAATAACAAAATTACCAGGAGCAAAAAATGTATTTCAGTCATCTGTTACTCACGCGGATTTATTAAAAAGAAATGTATTTGGATTAACATTTAGCAATCCGGTGGGATTAGCTGCAGGATTTGATAAAAACGCTAAATATCTTGATGAGTTGGAAATGCTGGGCTTCGGCTTTATTGAAACGGGAACAGTAACACCAAAACCCCAAGATGGCAATGAAAAGCCGAGACTCTTTCGTATCCCAGAAGAAAATGCTATCATCAACAGGATGGGATTTAATAATGAAGGAGTGAAAGTTGTGGCCAACCGTTTACGTTCCTGGAGAAGCAAACACAAAAATCCCTCTATCATTATCGGAGGCAATATTGGGAAAAACAAGATTACGCCAAATGAAGACGCCTGGAAGGATTATGAAATATGTTTCAACGAACTGTTTGATTGCGTTGACTACTTTGTTGTGAATGTTAGCTCTCCAAATACTCCCGGACTAAGGGAACTACAGGAGAAAGATTCTTTAAACAAAATATTATCGCATCTGCAAACTATTAACAAACAATATTCTCAACCCAAACCCATATTACTTAAAATAGCTCCTGATCTTTCTTTATCCCAGATAGATGATGTGATAGATCTTGCACTGGAAATAAAACTCGACGGAATTGTAGCTACCAACACAACTATTAGCAGGGAAGAACTCCGTAATATTAATCCCGAAATTTTAGAACAGATAGGAGCTGGAGGGTTAAGTGGTAAACCGTTAAGAGAAAAATCAACTGCTATTATTAAATACCTACATGAAAAAACAGCTGGAGAAATTCCTATTATTGCTTCAGGGGGAATTTTTACGGCTGAGGATGCCAAGGAAAAACTAAATGCTGGCGCTTCTTTAATACAGGTGTGGACAGGATTTATTTACGAGGGACCAGCAATCGTTCCAAATATTTGCAAAGGCTTAATGTAGTTTTTTATCTTCTACACACAGCTGCAGTGTAAATACCGGCTGTTTCAACACGTAATCTTGTATTGCCCATAGTTACCGGAGTAAATCCGTTATTTAATGCTATATCAACTTCTTCAGGAGTAAAATCACCCTCAGGACCGATAAGCATGATATGAGAAGGTATATTTGAATCAAACTCATTAGCCAGTGTGTTTTTTTTTCCTTCCATCAGGTGTCCTATATATTTTTTCTGATGGCGAACAGAGCTGGCTATATCGGCAAATTTTTGAGGCTCCTGTATATCAGTCATCCATGTCTGTGCACTTTGCAACATTGCACTTTTGCAAATATTGAGAAATCGGTCATGTCGGAAAAAATGCTTTTCCGTCCTGCTGCACAGCAGCGGAATAATAGTAGCTGTACCCAGCTCAGAAGCTTTTTCTAAAAACCATTCAAACCTACCGGTATTCTTGATTAACGATATAGCGATGGTCAAATCAGGTTCTGCCTTTTCCTGGAACGATGTGGAAAGCAGTTTAACAGTACAGCTTTTTTTGTGGGCATGTAAGATTTCAGCATGAGCAAGATTTCCCTTCCCATCGGTCAGCATTAGTTGTTCTCTTTCCTTCATTCTTAATACCTGAACAATATGCTTAGAAGTTTCCTCCTCTAATACCTTTTCAGTATTTGCAACACCAATATGAGGATCGAAAAAATAAGGGAGTGACATAACCGCCTGTTTAAAATGGAGCATCTTCATCATCCATAGGAAGATCGTTCATTCTGCTGCCGGTTTGTATATAGAGTTTAGCATTTCCCTGATTATCGGCATCATTACCAGATACAGGCTTCCATGAACCTCCTTTGGGAATACCTATTCCGCCAAAGTCATCCTCTTCCATGTCTACAAACTTTTGTATATGCAGCATAGCCCTGAGTTTGACATTTTCCAGAGAGCCATTTCTGTGTTTTGCTATCCTTACATGTGTTTCACCTTTATTACTTTCTCCATGTTCATTAGCAGTAATATCATAATATTCCGGACGGTAAAGAAACATCACCATATCGGCATCCTGTTCGATAGCACCCGATTCCCTAAGATCACTTAACTGCGGTATTTTGTTACCATCCTTTCTTTTTTCAACCTCACGACTTAATTGTGATAATGCGATAATAGGCACACTCAACTCTTTTGCCAACCCCTTGAGGTCACGGGAAATACGACTTATCTCCTGTTCACGGTTACTATTACGATCACCGGTACCACTCATCAGCTGTAGGTAATCTATAATGATCAATCCGATGTTGTACTTATTTTTCAGCCTTCTGCATTTTGCACGTAATTCGAAGATATTAAGTGCGGCAGTATCATCAATGAAAATCGGGGCCTGCGCCAGGCGCTGTATACCTTTAGCATATAATTGTTTCATTTCATGCTCTTCAAGCTTCCCCCGAGAAATTTTTTCCAGCCATATTTCACTCTCTGCACTTAATATACGTTGTACCAGCTGAGCAGAACTCATTTCCAGACTAAATAACGCTACAGGAGTAGATTTAGTCGGATGCAATGCAGCATTTCTGGCCAGGTTAAGGGCAAATGCAGTTTTACCCACAGCCGGACGGGCAGCAAGTATAATCAAATCTGTATTCTGCCAGCCGTAAGTGACTTTATCAAGACCATGAAAACCACTTGGAACACCGGTAATATCTTCATTTCTGTTACGCATATCTTCAATACGCTGAACAGTTTTTACTAAAACACTATCGATGCTGTCGAAATTCTTTCTAAGGTGATTATTTGTTATTTCAAACAATTTACTTTCTGCACTATCCAGAAGGTCAAAAACATCAGCGCTGTCTTCGTATGCATCACCAATAATTTCTCCACTGATCCTTATTAACTCTCGCTGTATGAATTTTTGTAAGATAATTCGGGAATGGGCTTCTATATTGGCGGATGAAATAACAGAATTAGTTAGTCGCGTTACATAATAAGCCCCCCCTACTATATCAAGTTCTTCACGAAACTTCAACTCTTCTACTACAGTCAGTATATCGATTGGTTGATTCTTTTGCTGCAACGACTGCATGGCACGATAGATCCGCTGATGAGCTTCAACATAAAAACACTCCGGTTTTAATATCTCCACTACCGCATCAAATGCACTTTTTTCGAGCATAATAGCTCCTAAAACCACTTCTTCCAGTTCTTTTGCCTGTGGAGGTACTTTACCATATACCACAGTGGATAAGTCGGGAGAAGCCTTTCTTCTCACCTTTCGGTCTTTATTTATATTAGTTAGATCCATTTATTTCTTAATGTTACGGGAATGTTACCTAATGATAGGGCAGCGAATATAACGGCATATTGTTTACCGGTGAGAAATCATCCTCAAAAAAATTATTATTATACTGTTCCCAACATTATTAACATCATTAGCGAAGCAAATCCACTATAATACTATAGTTATTCACAATTTACAGAAAGTTTTCATCGATCATGAACGGGTTATCCACGATGCATGTGCTAAAAAAATCTTGGCCAAAAAGCTATATTTGCCAACTTATAAAAGTAAATAAGCTGTCTGCATGACCATATCATATAATTGGATTAGTGAATATATCCCGACTGAACTAACACCAGAAAGAATTAGTAAAATCCTTACCTCCATTGGGCTTGAAGTTGAATCACTCGAACACTTTGAAAGCATTAAGGGTGGGTTAAAAGGACTTGTTGTAGGAGAAGTAAAGGAATGTATACAACATCCCGGCGCCGACAAGTTAAAATTAACTAAGGTAGATACCGGGGATGATCAACTTTTATCCATTGTTTGCGGAGCGCCAAATGTGGCCGTAGGGCAAAAAGTAATAGTCGCAAAAATTGGCACTACTATTTATCCTGTTAAAGGAGAACCTTTAACGATGAAAGCCGCAAAGATCAGAGGAGAAGAGAGTTTCGGAATGTTATGCGGTGAGGATGAAATAGGATTAGGGGATAGTCATGACGGAATTGTTGTTTTACCGGATTCATTAAAACCCGGAACGCCATTATCTGATTATTATAAACCTTATACAGACTATGTATACGAAATAGGACTCACTCCCAATCGTATGGATGCTATGAGTCATTTTGGTGTGGCTCGTGATGTTTGCGCCTACCTGAGCCATCATGAAAAACAGGAGATAAGAGTAAAATCTCTCAACGCTAATGGCTTTAAATCTCCTGCCGGACAAACAGCTTTTAAAGTTGAAATAGATAATACCAGGGCTTGTCAGCGTTATGCAGGTGTAAGTATCAGTAATATTACCGTTAAAGAATCACCACAATGGTTGCAGAATAAGCTTAAATCTATCGGCATCAGGCCTATTAATAATATTGTAGATATTACTAATTATATATTGCATGATACAGGTCAGCCTTTACATGCATTTGATGCAGATAAGATTAAAGGAGAAAAAATCATTATCAGAAATCTTCCGCAGGATACATTATTTAAAACCCTGGATGAAAAAGAGAGAAAATTAAGCAGTGATGATCTGATCATTTGTGATGGTAATAATACTCCGCTCTGTATTGCAGGTGTATACGGAGGAACCGAAAGTGGTGTAAAACCAGCTACTACTAATATTTTTCTGGAAAGCGCATGGTTTAATCCTGTTGATATTCGTAAAACATCATTCAGACATGGTTTAAGAACTGATGCAGCTACCAGGTTTGAAAAAAATGTTGACATCAGCAACGTTCTAAATATTCTCAAACGGGCAGCTTTGTTAATTGCTGAAATTGGTGAAGGAGAAATTAGCAGTGAAATCATAGATGTTTATCCCGACCCACAGCCCAAAAACGAAGTGGCCTTAAAATATTATTTCCTAAAAAAGCTAAGTGGGAAAAATTATCACAGTGATACCATTAGAAGAATCCTTCAGTCACTTGGATTCGAAATTCTCAAAGAAGGAATTGATGATATTCGGATAGCCGTTCCATATAGTAAACCTGATGTCAGTTTACAGGCCGATGTTGTAGAAGAAATCATGAGAATAGATGGATACGATAATATTGAAATACCATCACATATTACTATTAGTCCTGCCATTGGCGCTATAAATCCGGCTCACCAACGCAAAGAAAAAATTGCGAACTATCTGATAGGTGCCGGCTTTAATGAAATTTTTACCAACTCTATTACTAATGCTGATTATTTCGATGAAGAAGCATTGAAAGGATCAGTTCGGTTATTAAACAACCTGAGTGCCGTCCATAATATTATGCGTCCTGTTATGTTACAAACCGGACTTGAATCAGTGGCCTATAATCTAAATCGGAAGAATTCAGATCTGCGTTTCTTTGAGTTTGGAAAGACTTATCATACCGGTACGAAGGACCCCTATATTGAAGAAGAACATCTTTGTTTATATATTACCGGTAACAAAAATGACCTCTCGTGGAAAAGCAAACCAACAGCCACTGATCTTTTTTATATTAAAGGCATTATACAATCGGTATTAACCCTGCTGGGAATAGAAAATATCAGTTGGGAGGCCAGTACAAATAAAGCGCTTACATCTTCATTGGAAATAAAAGCTGGAAAAGAACGGATAGGAGAAATTGGCACTGTAAGAAAAAATGAATTGAACAGGTTTGATATAAAACAGCCAGTATATGTGGCTGACCTCAGTTGGAATACCCTGTTAAAGCTGACAGAAAAAAATAATATACAATTCAGACAATTGCCCAACCAGCTTCCTGTATATCGCGATCTCGCACTTATTGTGGAAAAGAACACTTCCTACCAATCAGTAGAAGCAGCTATCAATAAGATTAAACTCAATAAATTACAATCAATAAAACTATTTGACGTATTTGAAAGCGAGAAGCTTGGAGCTGATAAAAAGTCGCTGGCTATAAGTTTAACATTTCTGGATGAAGAAAAAACGCTTACCGATAAAGAAATTGATAGTATGATAAACAAGGTTATGCGTACATTAGAAAATGATTTGAAAGCGGAAATTCGAAAAGGAGCTTAAAACAAGTGTCATATGAGTGCTGAGGAACAGTACAGACGAATTGGTTTCAAGCTTAATGATCTGCTGAAAAAATATGAATCCCTGAAAAAGGAAAATGAGCGGTTGAAAAATGAACTCTTGCCAGCTAAAAACAGGGAAACGGTATTTCTTGAGCAGATTGATAATCTTGAGCAAAAGATTATGGCTCTCAAGGCGGGCAAGGGAGCGATGAGCGAGGTTGAGAAGAAAGAGTTGGATAAAAAACTACATGCCTGGCTTAAGGAAATAGACAGGTGTATCAGTATGCTTAGTGAGTAAATTATATAAACAACATTAAACTCTTTTCACCAACCTGAGTTTAATATTGTCTTCCCCCTGAGATAGCTCCAGAGTGTATACTCCATAAGGAAGGTCATTTAAACCTTTCCATACAATCTGGGGTTCTTCTTC
>CAZQIQ010000073.1:0-309 GCA_964593835.1 uncultured Chitinophagaceae bacterium | reverse complement strand
TTCCAGGAAAACAGTTTCAAATTGACTACATACGCTTCCTTTTTCGTCGCGTAGTATTGCTTTAAGGGAATTGTGAGAGGGTGCCTGTAGTTCGAATTGTAAAGTGTCGATGAATGTGGCCGATTTTACTTTTGCGATCATTTAATAACGGTTTAGTTTTTCACATTGATTTCGGATATCTTGGATATTGGATGCTGTAGCTCGTTAACAATCTGTGAATAAATATAATATATGCTTTCTAAAACTGCAACTATGACTGACAATTTAATACCTGTAAATGTAGTAGTAGGAGACCGTACCTATCGAATC
>CAZQIQ010000072.1:3706-17756 GCA_964593835.1 uncultured Chitinophagaceae bacterium | reverse complement strand
GAATCCGGTATTCTCCACTTTAACGTAGGCTGTCTCTTTAGTGAGTCGGCCTATTTTTTTCAGGATTTATTCTTTTCAGTAAGTATTTAATTGACACATCCATTTATAGCAAAGTACTTATCTGGTCAATAGGCTGAAAGCTTATTTTTAGAATTGTCCTGTATTTGTAATAGGACTTAATAATACTATGCCTCCATTTTCATATTAAGTATTTAAGCGTAAGTCGATATTAGAATAGTGACAAATGGTTTGATTGTTTAAAGAATATTCTCCGCAATGAAATTCTTACTATAAAATTTGATTTGTTCACGCACATTCCTGAATTGTTCCATAATTTCTTGTTCCGATCCTATTGCTTTTGCAGGATCAGGGAAATTATAATGGAATTTAATTGCCGATGAAGGAAAGAACGGACATCGTTCTTTTGCATTATCGCAGACCGTAATTACATAATCAAACGGAAGGTCTTTATATTCTGCTATATTATTGGATGTGTGTCCGGAAATATCTATCCCATCTTCCTGCATGATGAGTATCGCCCGAGGATTAACGCCATGCGTTTCAACTCCTGCGCTGTAAATTTCAGCTTTTCCATTAGCAAAATACCGCAAATACCCTTCAGCAATCTGACTACGGCAACTATTTCCCGTACAAAGCACTAATATCTTTTTCATTTTGAATGTAATGGCAATAGCCAGATTAAATTAATGATGGTAAACTTCGGATCGAAGCCGAAAACAATATTCAGTAAAACGACAGACAGCGTGATAACAACTGGTTTCTGATATCGCTTATCAGTTACAGCAGTCAGGGCCGCAGCAATTTTTCGTTTGGTTTGTTGGTTTTTGTGCATATACAGTGATACTATAAATTCCGGTATTACTATTTCTGAAATGATGAATGGTTTCTGTTGATAGATGTTGAGACAAAATATCATCCGGAATATGAATTGCTTTTTCCTTCTGCACAGTCATTCCTTCAAATCCGGTTAGTTTAATGAACTCAAGATAATTTTGCTTTTGAATGGCACCTGATATACAGCCTGCATACATTTCTGCAGCCTCTTGAATTTGGGCCGGCAATTCTCCTTCCAAAACAATATCGGAAATGCTAAAGTGGGCACCCGGCTTCAATACCCTAAAGATTTCTTTTAATACCGCCTGTTTATTGGGAACCAGGTTAAGGACGCAGTTACTCACGATTACATCAGCAACGTTATCCGATACAGGCATTTGTTCAATATCACCTTGCCTGAATTCTACATTATGAAAGCCTAATTTCTCTGCATTTTGCCGTGCTTTTTTGATCATGGCAGGTGTAAAGTCGATACCAATGACCTTACCGGTTTCCCCGGTTTTATTACGCGCAATAAAAGCGTCATTTCCGGCACCTGATCCTAAATCGATTACTACGTCACCTTTTTTAATTTTAGCGAATTGCGTGGGTAGTCCACAGCCCAGGCCAAGATCTGCATCCGGATTATATCCTTCGAGGTTACTGTAATCATCAGTCATTATGTTATACACTTCTGTAGAACAACACCCAGAACCACAGCAGGATGCTACGTTATTCGCCTTATCCTGTAAAGCAATTTCACTGTATTTCTGCCTTACCATTTCTTTAATCTCATTATCTGTTTGCATAACAATTGTTTTTATTTATTGTAATATTACGATGGATGATTTCAAAAAAAAGCTTAGCAGCAGCTATCCTTTTTTACATACGGTACGAAAAAGCTATCAAAAGCTGTTTTATATTGTTTCCAGACTTTAGGATCAATGCAATAACAAACACTTGTCCCCTCTATCGTTCCCTGAACCAGTCCCACATTTTTTAATTCTTTTAAATGCTGGCTAATAGTCGCCTGCGCCAAACCCAATTCCTCTACTAGGTCCCCACAGATACACGCCTGATATTTTAGTAATTGCTGAATGATGGCAATTCGGGCGGGATGCGCGAGTGCCTTCATCATTTGCGCGAGTTTATTCTGCTTTTCCGTAAATATTTCTGTCTTTGTTAATCCCATATATATCGTAATATTACGATGGTTTATTGTTTCCTCCAAATTTTAATTCACCCCAACTTTAGTACTTCTCCTTTCTAATAATAATGTATCTCTCCAGATTTGTTTCATTTGCCAATCTTTTCACGTCTTCCCACAAGCCTGAATCCTAATTGCTCATGAATTTTTATACTGGCAATATTTTCGGGAAAAATACCTGCTTGCAAAGTCCAAAAACCGTTTTCTTCGCTTTGCTCAATTAAGTGCTTCATTAATAATTTTCCAATCCCTTTTCCTTTTACAGCAGGATCAACATATACACTGACTTCAGCAACACCAGTATATACCGGACGTCTCGATATAGGAGACAGTGCAGCCCATCCAACAATTTGTCCATTTTCCATGGCCACTAATCTAACATTTGAAACATGAGAACTATTCCATTGCTCCCCTTCCGGTGCCTGTTTTTGAAAAGTTGCATTTCCTGAAGCTATTCCTAGCTCGTAAATTCTGGCGACAGCAGACTAATGTTCAGGTAATAAGGGTTTGACTTGCGTAGCTTCTAAAGATAAGACAGATACAAACTGCACATAAATTTCAAAACTTTACTCAAGGAAAGATTGATCCTGTATCTGCAAATGGATTTGAATTAATATAAAGTCTGTAAAGTAAAATAGTGATTCATTTATATTATGAACATCGGTGCAGTGCATTATTTATTATTGTTTGTTAATAAATAATTGATAATTACTGAATGTGTAATTTTTTTATTATCGTAAAGATTATCAATACTCTGTAACATAAATTATTTACTTAGGTATTGTTGTTTTCTATTTATTGCTCACAGTGCAGGCTGGTATCTATATTTAAATCATATATATTCAGTAACACTTTTACAAAATCTATTACCACTGCATTATTAAAACTCAAACAATCGCTATGAAAAGAAATCTACCCATAATTATATTATCAGATATATTATCAAAGCTCACCTTCCCTTAGGGTATATCCTTTTACCTATCTCTTTTTATTAATAAATCAGCACTGTTTTTTTTCTTTAAGGTTGTTCTTCCTTATTGGTGATGAGAAAGAAAATATATTGTTGAATCTGAATGTTTTGTCTTTATAAGAGTAAATCGTGCAACGGTGATCTTATCTAGTATTAAGTGTGATTGTTTTTATCATCTTTTATCTATCACGTTTAATTTATTGTAATGAAAAAGTTTTTTATTTTTTTATTATTCCTGCTGTGTCTGTCTGTTTGGGGTCAGGCACAAAAGGAACTTATCCTTTGTACTACAGGCAGAGGACTTGACAATAGTACTTCTATAGGAATCGATTCTGAAATGTGGAATTACATTCAAAAATGGGCCACATTAAAGGACGGTTCGCAGGATGCAAGTGTTACAGCAGTGCGTTTGCATATAGAGTGGAATCAATATGAGCCTACTCTGGGAGATTATAAAGGCGCTAAACTGGTGGCTGCATTACAGGCTATAAAAAGTCTGAAACCCAATATGAAGCTGGCACTGCATTTTTCCTATTTGCGACCGGGAGCAAATAACGATAGTTATTTCGCAGATGAAGATGTGGCGAGATTAGCTGATGGAACAAAAGCGCAGGATGATATCGCTCATACAGCGGTATCTGTCTTTTCTGCTACTGCACGCACACGTTTTATCAATTTTGTCAATAATGCTATGTCGGCAATATCAGCCTATCATAATGATCTTTTGTATGTTCAAATGGGTAATAGTGATGCGGAAGAATTTATTATTCCGATAATTAATAAAAATGGTTACCACCAACCGGCCTATTATGAGGAAAAAGCATTGCAGTCTTGGAGAAATGAATATCTCCCTTGTAGATATCCTGGTCAGTCAAGTGTAACCTGGGGAGGAAATACCTATAATATATCTGAAGCTCCGCCTTATAGCCCTGCTAATCCCGGCTGGTATGGTGATTTTAATAATGATCACGGCAAAGAATATCATCGTTTTGCCTCATGGGGATTAATGCGTTTATACAAACAATTCCGCGATGCAGTGAAGGGGCATAATAGTAATATCAAAGTGCTTTATTTTACCCCAGGTTTTGGAACGGGTCAGGGAAATATAAGGAGCATGCATAGCGCAACACTTCCTGCCGCCTTTAATGAGTTTGATGGTATTTACACGAGCGACGGAACGCATACCGGAGATACGTGGAGAAAAATTATGGCACTCGATGTATTAAAGGGAACAAATCCCAACAAGATTGCAGCAATAGAATTTGATCCCATCGATCTTGGTCAACAGCCTGGTCAGCATGGTGTATGGCCTAACATGCTCACAGAGTGGTTCGCCAGAGGATATAAACATGGAGCCGATTATATACATTTTGCTATGCATTATTGGAACGATGAAATAGATCACCTTGCTCCGGCCATTGCAGCTATAAAATCTACTTATATCACACCTAATTATCAGCCTCCTGCCAGACAGAACGCAGTTACCAAGAATATTTATCCGGATGTATTTACTGAAGCTTTTCTGTTTGATAATACATGGAGTAATCTCGGTGGAAGTAATTGGGGTACGAGTGATAATAACCCGGTGTCACTGAATATGAGTGATGATGGATATTGGGTGAATATCAACAGTTGCACACCGGTAAGTACTTGCGAATATAATATTTCGGCTTCCGGGCCATCAGGTAATATTGCTGCAGGAAGTACTGTAACACTTAATTCCACTATCAGTGGACAAAGTTCCGGAGTAAATTATTCCTGGAGCGGTCCGGGTATAAGCGGCTCAAATACTAATGCTACTGTTACATTCACTGCTCCGTCAAATGCAGGTACTTACACTTATACATTAACCACTACAAAGAGTGGTTGCAATAATAAGTTAGCCACTGTTTCTGTTGCTGTCGTGAGTAGTGGTGGTGGAGGTTCTTATACCCAAAGTTTTAATAATTTCTTTAGTGACAGGCTGGAAAGTATGTATGGCAGTCATGTATCAGCTATAGTAGGATGTACAGATAATGTACTGTATACTTATAGTCACGGGATAACTGCCGATCAGAAAATAGAGATCATGTCGCTTAGTAAATGGACAACAGCGGCCATTATCATGATGCTGGTGAAAGAAGAAAAACTACAACTTTCAGATAAAGTGGGCGATTATATTGAATCATGGGCAGGGAATGGTAAGCATAATGTAACCATCCGTCAATTGTTGGCTCATACCAGTGGAGTGCCTGTTCAGACGGCCTTTGATGAGCGTACAGATATGGATCTTGAAGAAGCCGTAAATAATATCGCGCTGATTCCTCTGGAATTTGAACCAGGTACAAGGTATCTATACGGAAGCTCTTCTTATAAAGTTGCTGCAATGGTAGCGGAAAAGATAGAGCGCAAAAGATGGAAGGTCATATTTGCAGAAAGACTGGGTATGCTTATGCCTAATGCTTCGTACCCAAATGACCCGCCATACAATGAAGACAATCCTTCACCAGGATACGGACTCAAGGTGTCAACGAATGAATACGCCAATTTTATGAAGATGATCCTGAATCATGGATGGTTTAATGGTATTTACGTAATGGATTCATCTTCCATAGCCATTATGGAGGAACAGCATAATTTTGACGGCGGAGTTAATAACTATGGTTTGGGTTTGTTCAGAGATTCTGATAGTACCGGACTAATACAGGCATGGCACCCCGGTGCATCCGGTGGTTTTACGTGGATAAACAGAAAGAAGAATTTTTATGGTGTTATTCTCTCTAGAAATGGAGATGAAGCTTCTCGTGCCAGTCGTGACTTCAAGGATAATTATGCGGGGGTTCTTTTAGGAAACAATATATGCGGAGGTACAAATCCACAACCTTGTGAGTATAGTGTTACTCCTACAGGTCCAACCAGCAGTGTCAATATCAATACATCTGTAACATTAAATTCAACCTGTAGCGGACAATGCAGTGGTGTAAGCTATTCCTGGAGTGGAACAGGTATCAGCGGCTCCAATACGAGCTCATCGGTTACTTTCAACGCGCCTTCTACTGCGGGTACCTATACTTATACATTAACTACCAGCAAGAGTGGTTGCGCCAACCAGACCAAGACTATACAGATTATAGTAGTGGATCCTGGTAATGGAAGTACAACCTGTGTCAATCTGAGTGATCAATGCTCCGGTAATTCTTCTGAGATCAGGAATTATGCTATCAGCATGCCTTCGGCCGGTTCATTCACAGTAAAACTCATCTATAAAGCACATGAGAAACCTTCTATTGTACGTTTAAGATTAAATAATGGAAGCTGGCAAACATTTAATGTTGCCCAGACAGCTATCGGTGTATTTGTAGAAACAACTTTAGGCTCTTTGAGTTTAAATAGTGGCAATAATACAATCGATCTGGCCAGTGGAGATGGTTATGTATGCTTCAGGCAATTTTGCGCGGAAGCGGCCTGTAGTTCAACACCTTCAACACCTTCTCTGAATGCGAGTCCTTCGAGTATTGTAAATGGTGCCAACACGCAGGTAACCTTATCTGCTTCCGGTTGTTCAGGTGGAACAATCACCTGGTCGAATGGACTGGGCACAGGTGTGAGCAAGACGGTTAGCCCTACGAGTACAACAACGTATACTGCAACCTGTAGCATAGGCAGTTGTGTGAGTGCAGCAGCGAATGTTGTAGTTACAGTTACTGAGCCCGGAGGTAGTAATCCTTGTAATCTTGTGGATAAAGCTACTATTGGAACATGGAATGGTTTAAGTGTTCAGGCAAGACAGTATACGGTTAATGGAAATCCGGCATGGTTAATTGTTACCGCTGTAACAGGATCTTCTACAGATAAACATTTTCCAAGAGGAGCCAATTTTGCCGCACGTACAGATATTAACTGGACTAGCGGTGCGGTTAGTCAAACATGTTTTGCCGGTGGTGAAACTTCATGGGGTGGTTTAACAAAACCTTCCGGTATCACTATTCCTTCAGGATATTCAGCGGGAACAGAACCTGATGGAGCTGAATATTTTCATCAGACTTGTACTCCTCCTTCTGCACCATCTTTGAGTGCCAGTCCTTCGAGCATTGTTGGAGGTGCCAATACCCAAGTGACTTTATCGGCTTCCGGATGCTCAGGTGGAACGATCAACTGGTCTCATAGTCTTGGTTCAGGTACAGGTAAAACAGTGAGTCCATCATCTACTACCACCTATACAGCAACATGCACGGTAGGTAGCTGTACCAGCACTTCTTCAAGTGTGGTGGTTACTGTAACTCCCGGAACTTTTAACCAATGCCTGGAATCTGAAACTTCTACGGGTAACGGAACAGTAACTAATGATCCGAATGCCTCTAATGGAAGCACAAGAGGTGAACAGAATAATAATAATCATTACGTAGATTATTCGGTAACAGGTGTTCCGGTAGCCGGAACTTATTATGTTACATTAAGGTACTATTCTTCTTCTGCACCTACTGTGAGTGTGAAGGTGAATAGTGAAAATCCTTCTAATCTGAGTCTGGCCAATAGTGGCTCATGGAACATTGTGTCAGCAACACATCAGTTCAGTGTAAACCTTCTTGCCGGTAACAATACGATTCGTATTGCGGGTGTAAGTGGTGGTAGCTGCAGGCAGGACAGGATTTGCGTAAGTAATGTATCCGGCAATCCTTCTGTATTGGATACACGGACTACAGATGAGTTAATTAACAGTCAGTTGAATGTTTATCCAAACCCGGCAAAAGGAATGCTTGATGTTGTTTTCTCTCTTGAAAAAGGTAAGAAAGGAGTAATCGTAATTACCGACTTACAGGGAAGAGTAATTCATCAACAAGCTGTAGTGGGACAGGGTAATCATAAAGAAAGAATT
The DNA here is from genome assembly GCA_964593835.1 of uncultured Chitinophagaceae bacterium. Lineage (GTDB taxonomy): Bacteria > Bacteroidota > Bacteroidia > Chitinophagales > Chitinophagaceae > Flavitalea. Next base: position 9,890 of record CAZQIQ010000072.1, on the reverse strand, counting down.
AACCTGCTAAAACCCGTTTCCGGCTTATTCTTCATTCAGTTAAAAACGGATAAAGGTACAGAAGTGAAGAAAATTATTATTACAAAATAGCAGTTAATAATAATTATAAAAAGAAAGTATTAAATATCGTATGAGTATTATAGTGATATATTGGTAATACGAATAATTTCTTTCTTATTAGTGAAATAAATAAAAAAGAGGGTGTATCAAAAGTTCCGATACACCCTCTTTTTTTATTTGAATTACAGATGGAGAAGATTTCCTTATACTCAATTCTCAGTCAGTTCAAAATGCTTTTGAGTTCATCTGCTGTGTTTAGTATCTGACCAAGCTGTTCTGTTGCGAATAATTAGGTCTGTCAATGCTCTCGACATGTTTTTATTTCATTGCTTATAATAATGTTTTTACCAAATAGCAATACTGATATATAAGCTGGTGAAGTACCGAATCGATGTGATAATTCATCAGATATTGTACCGGATTTTTACTTTTAGATCAATGCTAAATAAGAGGTTAATGGTAAATAATACTCATAAAAATTAAATGATAATAAGATTTAATGACGCTTACTTCTCATAGTTTTTTACTACTGCTGTAGCTGCTGCAGGTTTCCTTGTTTTTCTATTAGTCTTTGTTCTTCTCTTAATTTTTTCTTCGCTCTTTTCTCTGCTGTTCTCTCAGCACGCCTTAGTTTTTTTTCACTTTTTTTCCTTTTTCTTTCTGCTTTTTTTAATTTTTTCTCTGCTTTCTTTAATTCTTTCTCAACACTTTCCATTTCCTTTTTGCTTTTTTCTATTTCAGCTGCTCTTTTCACAACTGCTGCTGTGTCAATGGCCGGTTGAGTGGTTTGGGCAGAAGAAGATTTTGCTGTAAAAATGAGTCCTGTAATCAGAACGATCATTAACATTGTATACTTTTTCATGTCCTGAGTATTGAAAAATTTATGCCATCTTCTTGACTGAATTAAGTTAGAATATTGTTAATTATATAGATTTTCGAGAGTGATTAAGAAGAAAAATGCATTTTGTGTCCGGTGGTCAACTAAAAACACTTGTTTATTATGAATAGAACGATTTTATTATTTCTCTCTTTGTTTTGTACAGTAAGCGTATTTGCTCAGAACCAGGTTGTAAAATGGTCTTTTGAGTCGAAAAAAATAGCAGATCAAAAGTATGAAGTTAAAATAATTGCAGCCATACAGCAGCCCTGGCATATCTATTCAACCACACAGCCTGAAGGAGGTCCTCTTCCTACTAAAATAACGTATGCTAAAAATCCTCTGTTAACTGCGGAAGGAGAAGTAAAAGAATTGGGCAAGCTGGAAAAACACTATGAAGAAGTGTTTGAAATAGATACCAAGTATTTCAGCAATAAAGTGGAATTTATACAGGTGGTGAATGTAAAAGGAAATGCCAAAACAAATCTATCCGGGAAAGTGGAGTTTATGGCCTGTACCAACGAACAATGTCTTCCCCCTCAGGAAGTGCCTTTTAGCATAGCATTGAAGTGATTTAAATCCTAAAGATTTTCAAGAAGTGGGTGTGTTTCAATTCAAACACACTCGCTTCTTATTGCTATATGTCGTATAAAGAAATTTTACCAATAAATTTTTTTATACTTTCAGAATATTTAAGACATTTTATTCTTTCTGTTGTCCATGTTAAAATCGGTTGATTTTTTAGTAAGCTTATATTTCTATTGATTTATTTAAGGCACGCTTTTGAATTGTAGATATCTCCTTAAAAAGAATAAATTTTAATATCTTTTTTTGTCTCTTTAAGGAGATAAATGGTAATTACATGAGGAGGTCTCAAAAGTATTTTGAGCTGCCTGATAACCGATTATAAGGCAGCTTTTCATCAAGTAGCCCCAATAAAAAACGAGTGTACCGAACTTTCGATACACTCGCTTCATTAACAACAATATGGTAAGGGGATAAATCTTTTACCTATACATTAATGCAATACAAATTTTTAAAAAAATCCTGTGTTTTGTTGCTAAATAGTTTAAGTAATGATCACTAAATATACTTGTCAACGATTACAGTAAATGTCAACTCTTACATAGTTTTTTATCATGATAGGAGGTATGTACTGAACTGCTAAAATGATTATTATTCAAGTAACCCGGCTAACTCAAGGCTTCTTTTCTTTAATTTTCGAAGTTCTACATCTTCAATAACAGGGTCAGGTGTAAGGATAATCGAATTGTTGTTTTCTTTCCACCATGTACCTGTAGAGAGCTCTTTAAAAGCAATGACGCCTACCAGATATTTTCTTTCTTCCATAGCGTGCCATTCCTCTATCCATTCAAATTTGTCTTTGGGAATATGTTTTATATTATCAAAACTGACATAAATACGAACGTAGAAGCTGTCGGATAACTGATGAGGAGTGTGGTGATAAAGTTTTTTGTACTCGTATTTATATTGATAACGTAATGCAGAAATATCACTTAATACCGCAGAAGCGGTTGGAAAACTACCTGCTCCTTTACCATAAAAGAATTGTTTATCGGCAAAGCCGCTTTCTATAACTACACCGTTGTACTCGTTTCTAACGAAAGCTAAATGATCGTCGTTTTTAACAAATTGTGGTAATACAAATGCAGCAACTTTTCCACTTAGTAATTTTCTTGCCTGAGCTACCAGACGAATATGATAATTTTTTTCTTTGGCCACTAAAGAGTCGCCTGACTGAATATTCTGAATGCCTGTAAAAACAATGTTTTCTGGTTTTTCAACAATGCCATAAGCATGCGTTAAAAGAAATGTCCATTTATTTAGGGCATCATATCCTTCTACATCCAGTTTTGGATTGCTTTCAGCAAAACCGGATTGTTGAGCCAGGAGAAGAGCTTGTTTAAAATCTAATTTTTCCTCAAACATTTTTGTGAGGATAAAATTGGTGGAGCCATTAACAATAGCTTTAATGGAATGTAGTAAGTCGTTATCGTAATATTCTTCCAGATTTCTTACAACAGGAATCGAAGCACAGGCAGCAGCCTCGTACAATAAAGAACCATCTGTTTCTTTTTGTAAACTGAGCAGTTCTGTCAAATGCTCGGCTATCATTTTTTTACTTGCACTTACCACTGCTTTTCCGTTTTTAAGCGCTGTGGTAACAATACTAAATGCTGCATCCGCATCATCAATTACTTCAACAATAACATTTATTTCTTTGTCATTTAATAATTCTTCCCGTGAAGTGGTAAATAGTTCTTCAGGAGCATTTCTTTTTTTTCCGGGATGTTTAATACATACTTTCTTAATCGTAGCATTTAAAGACGGAGTCTGGTGCATAACCTGATACAGGCCTTCTCCTACGACGCCGAAGCCGAATAATCCAATGGTAAGTTGCTTGTGTGTGTCCATATTAATTTGAGGTAACTTTTTGAAGTTTAAATTGTTCCTGACCGTTAGTATTAAATGTTTGTTGAAGATCCTCTATAAGATCTTCTGCTTCTTCCAACCCTACAGATAATCTGATTAGACTATCAGCTACCCCGGCTGCTCTGCGTTTATTATCCGGTATAGTTTTATGGGTCATGCTGGCTGAATGACTGATCAGGCTTTTTATCCCTCCCAGGCTTTCAGCCAGTTTAAAGAGTTTTGTTGAGGTAACAAACTTTGTAGCTGCATTAATGGAATCGTCATGTAGAGTAAATGACACGATTCCTCCAAATCCCGGATAATAAACATTCTTCACATCAGTCTGAGTGTTTAAATAAGCGGCTATTTGTCTGGCAGAGGAAGAATGTTGTTTCATTCTCAGATGTAATGTTTCCACTCCTCTTATAATTAGCCAACTGTCGAATGGTCCTAACACCGCACCACAGGCATTTTGTATATATCTGATTTTATCTCCTAATTCTTTTGTTTTTGTAATGACTAATCCGGCAATAAGATCACTATGTCCCCCCAGATATTTTGTAGCTGAGTGAACAACTATATCTGCTCCTAATTCAATCGGTCGCTGGTATACTGGCGTAGCAAATGTATTGTCTACGCATAACCAGCACTGATGGGCTTTGGCGATAGCAGCTATGATGCTTATATCGGATGTTTTTAAAGTTGGATTAGTGGGTGATTCAAGCCAGATCAGCTTTGTTTTATCAGTGATAGCATTTAGTACATTTTCAGGATCCGTAGTGTCTACATAGTGTACAGTGATTCCGAAATTGTTGTAGATAGTATTAAACAACCTGAAAGCGCCTCCATATATATCATTGACAGCTACAATTTCATCACCTGTTTTTAATAACTTGATGACGGCATCAATGGCAGCTAGTCCGCTGGCAAACGCGGATGCCGATTCTCCTTCTTCAAGAGAGGCAATAAGTTGTTCAAGTGTTTGTCGGGTTGGATTGCCACTTCTCGAATAATCAAATCCCTTATTTACACCCGGAGCTTCTTGTACAAAAGTAGATGTCTGATAAATAGGAACTGATACTGCTCCGGTTAAAGGATCAACCGGAATGTTGTGAATGAGTTTTGTGATTGCTTGCATGTTAAACAGTTTTTGTTGTTAAATATTTACTGCTAACATTCTTTCAAGAGGTCTCAACAGAAGAGCTATCAAAAAGAAAAGCTCTCCTGATAGTCAGAAGAGCTTTAATATTTTAAATAATGACTACGCATTACGGAAATAAAAGGCTTGGTCTGACTTATCTGTCCCAATTTATCCTTGGGATGGAGTTGGCACCTTATCCCGTCTTTCGACGAGGTAGGTTGTCAAGGCTTCGCAGGGCCATTTCCCTCAGCCTTTCTTGATAAGAGATGTTAAGAACTGGAGCAAAAGTACCGCTGTTGTCCGAAATTTCAAAATCATATATTATTCTGCTAGCGTGACTATATGTTTTCAATTATATTAGTTGTTTAAATTATACTGGGTAATGAGGAATGTTCGGGAGGAGGTTTTCGTTAATCCAATAAGATTAATAAGTACTTTAAACTGGCATCTTCTCCGGTCGGAAATAAAACCTTGGTAACTCATAACAGAAAAAATACATGAAAAAGATAGTTTTCTTTTGTGTAGTATATTTTATTGCATTGTTCAGCAAGGCCCAGTTGCAGGCTGGATTCTGCAAGACTGAATTTATTGATATGCTAAAAGTATCGGCTCATCATGGTGACAGTGCTTATATTAACTCGATCCCCAAGCAACATAAATACAGTCTTCATTACAGATCGCCTATACTGGGGTTGGATAATCTCTGGGATCTATGGGTAAGTGAAGATAAAATTGCAGTGATCAGTATTAGAGGTACAACAGTTAGTTCAATCAGTTGGCTGGCTAATTTCTACGCGGCCATGGCTCCTGCAAAAGGAGAGATACAACTAACCGATAGTGTTAGGTTTGTATACGATCTTGCTGATGACCCTAAAGCAGCTGTTCACGTGGGATGGTTAGTGGCGACAGGTTTCATATCTGAAGGAGTCATCAATAAAATCGATTCCTGTTATCAGCAAGGTTTTCGGGATTTTATAATTATGGGACACAGCCAGGGTGGTGCTATTGCTTATCTTCTCCGGTCATACATTAATGGTGTACAAAAAGCCGGTAAACTACCCAAAGATGTTCGTATTAAAACTTATTGTAGCGCGAGCCCCAAACCCGGGAATTTATATTATGCATATGCTTACGAAGAACTAACCAGTGACGGCTGGGGGTTTAACCTGGTCAACAGCGCCGATTGGGTTCCGGAGACGCCTATTTCTGTTCAAACACTTGATGATTTTAATACGACCAATCCATTTGGCAGTCTTAAACCAACAATCAAAAAGCAGAAGTTTTCGCAAAGAATATTTTTAAACTATGCTTATAACCAGATGAATAAGCCTACAAGAAAAGCATTGAAAAATTACCAGAAATATCTGGGTAAAATGGTTTCGAAATATATCAGGAACAATATAAAAGGATTTGAGCCTCCTGATTATTATCCAAGTATCAATTATACGAGAGCTGGTTCAAATATAGTACTGGTGGGTAAGGAGGATTATTATGCTTTATATCCTAATGACAGGGAACGAAATTTTACGCATCATTTCCATACGCCATATCTGTATCTTGTTAATCAATTAAAAGATTAATATGCTTATTAAACATCTCACTGATCATCTTGAATCACTCGCTCCGTTATCATTGCAGGAGGATTATGATAACGCAGGTTTAATTACAGGGGA
>CAZQIQ010000072.1:0-3696 GCA_964593835.1 uncultured Chitinophagaceae bacterium | reverse complement strand
TGTATGCTCACTAGATATTACAGTAGCTGTGATTGAAGAAGCTATACGTAACAATTGCAATTGTATAATAGCACATCATCCAGTCATTTTTAAAGGATTAAAAAAAATCAATGGTTATAGCTATGTTGAAAAAGCTGTAATTGCTGCTATCAAAAATGACATTGCGATATATGCCATTCATACTAATCTGGATAATATTATTGAAGGCGTTAATGGCCGGATAGCTGACAGGCTAGGCCTGATCAATAGGGAAATATTATTGGGAAATGGAAACATTGGGGCAGGACTGATAGGAGACATCCATGTATTACCTGAAGAAGCTTTTTTATCAAAACTCCAGGCAGCTTTTCATCTTCGGCTAATCAGGCATACTCCTCTGACAGGGCGGCCCGTAAAAAGAGTAGCTGTTTGTGGAGGATCAGGTAGTTTCTTGATTAGCAAAGCGTTATCCTCCGGTGCAGATGTCTATATCACTTCAGACGTAAAATATCATGAATTTTTCGGGGCAGAAGGAAAAATGCTTCTTTGCGATATTGGGCATTACGAAAGTGAACAGTTTACCACAGATCTGATACAGGATATTTTGCTGCAAAAATTTCCTACCTTTGCCGTCCTGAAATCCGAGGTGGTGACCAATCCGGTTCATTACTTCACAGGAAAATAAACTCAAAAATTGCAAATACGCCCATGGCTAATGTAAAAGAATATTCTGTTGAGGAGAAGTTGACTTCACTGGTAACTCTTCAGAAAATTGAATCTAAAATAGATGAAGTTCAGGTGCTTAAAGGAGAACTTCCGATGGAAGTAAGTGATTTGGAAGATGAGATCACAGGTTTGCAATCGCGCCATACCCGTATTGAAGAAGAAATTAATGGTATTCAGGAGTTTATTAACCAGAAAAAAGCGGCTATTAAGGAATCTGAGGAGTTGGTTACAAAATACGAGAAGCAAAGTGAGAATGTAAAGAATAGCAGAGAGTTTGAAGCAATCAACAAGGAGATTGAAATGCAGCAGCTGGAGATAAAGCTTTCTGAGAAACATATTAAGGACGCTAACGAAGAAATTGCAGAGAAAGTAGTTGTACTGGATAAAGCTAAAAAGAATCTGGCAGCCAAAGAAGGAGTACTTGGTGTTAAGAAAGGTGAACTGGAAAAAATAATTGCCTCTACAGAAAAGGAAGAAACACAATTCAATAAGCTTTCTGTTGAAGCGCGTGAGAAGGTAGAGGAAAGATTGCTGAATTCTTATGACCGTATTCGTAAAAACTACCGTAACGGCTTGTCAGTAGTTCCGGTTGAGCGTGATGCTTGCGGTGGATGTTTTAACGCTATCCCTCCTCAACGTCAGAGCGAAATCAAACAAAGGAAAAAAATAATCGTTTGCGAAAACTGCGGACGTATTCTCGTTGACAGGGATTTATTCGATTCAGTAGAAGTAAAATAATTTACATTGGAATAATAATTAAACGCCGGATGTTCTCCGGCGTTTTTTATTAATATTTGCATATACTTATGCTGAAAGCGCTGTCAGTCAATAACTATGCTATAATTGATGAAATTCACATTGATTTTTCATCTGAGTTAAATGCTATCACGGGGGAAACCGGGGCTGGTAAATCGATCCTTATGGGAGCACTGTCCCTTATTCTGGGCGAACGGGCAGATACTACAGCTTTATTGAGCAGAGAAAAAAAATGTATTGTAGAAGGTGTGTTTTCCTGCGATAATAATATTACACTTCAACAATTGCTGGAAAAAAATGATTTGCTTCTACACTCAAACAGCTCAGAAGAAAATGCAGAAGAAATAATAGTGAGAAGGGAAATATCTCCAAATGGTAAATCCCGGGCTTTTATTAACGATACTCCGGTTACTTTGGAAATTCTAAGGCAGGTAAGCGCCATGCTGGTGGATCTGCACAGGCAATTTGATACGTTGGCCATTGCAGGATCTGATTTTCAGAGAGAAGTACTAGACGCTCTTGCAGGAAATACTTTATTACTCACTAAATACAAAGAATTATATAAACAATGGCGATTATCGCTGGACGAATGGAATCAGCTGCTGAAACAGAAATCGGCTTTTAATAAAGAACTGGATTATCATCAATTTTTGTATGCTGAATTGGAAGAAGCTGCATTGGCGGAAAAAGAACTGGAAGAAGCGGAAGTTGAATTGAAGTTGCTAAGTAATGCAGAAGCCATTAAATCGGTTTTATCTAATAGCCTTGAAGTGCTCAATCAGGGTGAGCAACCGCTTGTCCAGCAGTTGAAGGCGGTCGGGAATAACATATCTTCTTATGGAAAATATTTGCAGGGGTTAGATGAAGTTGCTGACAGGATTCGTTCTGCACAAATTGAAGTACAGGATATTGCGGATGAATTGGAAAGATTAAGCGATCGTATAGTACATAAGCCTGACCGAATAGAGCAATTGAATGAAAGGCTGGCTATTGGATATAAACTCCTCAAAAAGCATGGTGTGCAAACTACTGAGGAGTTGTTGACTATTCAACGTTCATTATCAGAGAAATTGCAGGAAGTAATGAATATTGATACGCTTATTATTGACAAGGAAAAAGAAACAACAGCTCTTTTTGAGCGTGTTCAGAAAACGGCCGACACGATAAGTAAACAAAGAGCTTTACAAATAAAACCACTCCAGGAAAAAGTGGCTGCATTATTAACCAGAGTGGGTATGCCGAACGCTGCATTAAGGGTAAGTATTGCAGATAAAGAACATGATGCTTTTGGAAAAGATGAAGTGGAGTTTTTATTTGATGCTAATAAAAGCGGAAAGTTTGAACCTGTACGTAAAGTAGCATCAGGTGGTGAACTAAGCCGCTTAATGTTATCTATCAAGTCGCTGGTAGCAGAATCAATGGATATGCCTACTTTGATTTTTGATGAAATTGATACGGGTATTTCAGGTGAAGCAGCGCGACAGGTTGGTTTTATTATGAAACAACTTGCCGAAAGCCGCCAGATTATTACTATCACTCATCAGCCACAAATTGCAGGTAAGGCAACGAGACATTTTTTTGTGTACAAAGAAATCAATAACGATAAAGTAAGTACACATATACGTACACTTACTGACGATGATCGTGTAACAGTAATTGCTCAAATGCTTAGCGGTGAAAAACCTACCGCAGCAGCGCTGGAAAATGCAAGAGAAATGATTATGCATTAATTCCAATACTTATTATTTGCTGATCTAATCAAATTGATACATCTTAGCTTAGTGAATAAATTCGGTTATTATTGAATAACTTTTTAATAAAAGTTTTAATAAATACATTCACGCTTATATTGAACGAAACGTTTTAGTTTAAATAAAGGTTTACATTTTATGTCTTATAATTTACTGAAAGGAAAGAAAGGAATAGTTTTTGGTGCGCTCGATGAAAAGTCAATTGCCTGGAAAACAGCATTACGTTGTCATGCAGAAGGCGCGCAATTAGTATTGACAAATGCTCCTGTTGCGTTGCGAATGGGTGAGATTAATAAGCTGGCTGAGCAGGTGAATGCACCTGTAATTGGAGCTGATGTAGTGAATATGGATGATTTGAAAAAGCTATTCGAAGAAGCTACAAAGCATTTTGGCGGAAAAATAGATTTTATTCTACACTCCGTGGGAATGAGTTTAAACGTGAGAAAAGGAAAACACTATACAGAACTTGATTACGGCTTTACAC
>CAZQIQ010000071.1:8988-18128 GCA_964593835.1 uncultured Chitinophagaceae bacterium | reverse complement strand
CCCAGAAGTATCAGTGGCTGTACAGGTCCTGTTGATCCCTGTAATTTTTCTGTGAATGTCACCGGCCCCACAAGCAACTTGACTATAAACAGTTCAGTAACACTCAATGCTTCCTGCTCGGGTGAATGCACTGGCGTGAGTTATTCGTGGAGCGGTAATGGTATCAGCGGTAGCGGCAGCTCTGTTATTTTCAATGCACCGAATACTCCGGGATTTTACACTTACACAGTCACTGCTTCTAAATCTGGTTGTTCTAATAAAACAGATACCGTGAATATTAATGTAGGGGGAGGCAGTAGTGTGAATTGCGGTAGTGTGTATGGGCATTTTGAAGGTGCTAATTGTTACTTTATTCATGGATGGGCGTGGGATGCTTCACAGCCTAACACACCTATCGAAGTTGAGATTTATAGCGGCAATACACTTGTTCAGAGTAATATTCTGGCGAATGTTTTCAGACAGGATCTGTTAGATGAGAATAAAGGGAATGGTGTACATGGTTTCCATGTTAGTCCGATTCCTTCTGCTCTTAGGAATGGCGGCAATCATTCGCTGAAAATTAAAGTAGCCGGATGTTCTTATGAACTTAATGATGGTCCCAGAAGTATCAATGGTTGTACAGGATCATCCGCTGTATTGTCCCCTGTTAATGCCGAAAGTGCACAGAACGTATTTAAAGTATTTCCTAATCCAAGTAACGGAACCTTCGAAACTTCGTTTTATCTGGAAAGAGGAAAACGTGCAACTATGGTACTTACGGATTTACATGGCAGAACATTGCTGAGTAAAGCAATTACAGGTAATGGAATGCATTTGGAAAAGATCAGTGTTTCCAGTAAAGCTTCGGGAACGTTGTTTTTAAGACTTATTAAGGATAACGGTACAGAAGTAAGGAAAATTAGTATTGTGAGATAGATAAAGATCGTTAGCGACAGATATGTAAGAGGGTGTGTCAAATCAAGACGCACCCTCTTTTATATAGAGATCTGATGAGAATGTGGTATATACGGTTAAATTATTTTTTAATAAAAACCCAATAGTGGGTTTTCCACTGCTTAAATTTTACGCAACCGAATAGGAATTGTCTTAATCATTTTGCTTATTTTCCCTTTCAACGATTATTTTTTATGAAAAAACTGGAAATAAGGATAGAGCAGTACAGGAGATTGTTTCATTTTAATGAATTTACAGGTCACTAACGATGAATATTGCATTATTTATACCATGTTATGTAGATCAGTTTTACCCTCAGGTGGCTGTAGCCACACTTGAGCTACTTGAAAAGTTGGGGTGTAAGGTGACTTATCCGCTATCGCAAACCTGTTGCGGACAACCTATGGCGAACTCAGGATATGAACATTTAACAGCGGAGAGCAACAGTTTGTTCGTTAAAAATTTTTCCTCCTTCGATTATATAGTATGTCCTTCTGGTAGCTGCACACTTCATATTAAGGATCATCTGCACGATGAACATCAGGAAAACTCTGCAACAGGAATTAGAAAAAATATATACGAGCTGACAGAATTCCTTGTTGATGTCCTTAAAGTGACATCCTTAACTGCCAGATTTCCTTATAAAGTAGGTATTCATCAAAGCTGTCATGGACAAAGAGGATTACATTTATCTTCAATGACTGAATTAATGAAGCCAGCATTTTCTAAACCTCTTCAACTGCTGCAAATGGTAGAAGATATAGAATTGATTGAATTGAAGAGGAAAGATGAGTGTTGTGGTTTTGGTGGCACTTTTTGTGTTACAGAAGAAGCCGTTAGTGTAAAAATGGGAAAAGACAGAGTGAAAGATCATATAATGAACGGAGCAGAAGTGATTACCGGAGGTGATATGAGTTGTCTTATGCATATGGAAGGAATACTTCGCAGAAACAAAAGTAATGTTCAGATAAAACATATTGCTGAAATATTAAACAGTAGTAACTAGTCTGTAATGAAAGATCATGCACAATTATCCACGAAGTTTAATGTTGACGAAGCCAGGGTCGATTGGCATGATGAAACACTTTGGTTTGTTCGCCAAAAAAGAGATAAAGCTGCCCAAACACTAAGTAATTGGGAGGAGTTAAGAGAAACGGCTTCGCAAATAAAAAATAATGTACTATCCAATCTACATGATTATCTGGTGCAGTTTGAAGAGAACGCACGCGCCAATGGAGTGATAGTACATTGGGCTGCAGATGCCGAAGAACATAATGAAATTGTTTATAATATTATAGCGAAGAATGGCGCTAAGGCTTTGGTAAAAAGTAAGTCAATGCTTACGGAAGAATGCCATCTAAATGATTACCTTAAACAGAAAGGAATAGACGTTACTGATACAGATTTGGGAGAGCGAATCGTTCAGTTGGCGGAAGAAAGCCCAAGTCATATTGTACTTCCATGTATTCATTGGAAGAAAGAAGAAATAGGGGAACTTTTTCATAAACATTTAGGTACTCCTTTTGGAAATGCTGATCCTCAATTTCTGACAAGAGCTGCGCGATTACATCTTCGTGAAAAATTTCTATCTCAGCGTGTAGCCATCTCGGGGGTAAATTTTGCCTGTGCAGAAACGGGTGAGTTTGTAGTGTGTACTAATGAAGGAAATGCTGATTTAGGTCCTCACCTGACCGACGTTCATATTGCGTGTATGGGAATAGAAAAAATTATTCCGCAGAAAAAACATCTCGGTGTATTTCTTCGCCTGCTGGCAAGAAGCGCCACTGGTCAGCCGATTACAACATATTCAAGTCACTTTAAAAAGCCGAGAGCTGGTCAGGAGTTACATATTGTTTTAGTGGATAACGGACGCAGTACTCAATTGGGAAGAAAAGATTTCAGAAACTCATTAAAGTGCATTCGCTGTGGAGCCTGCTTTAATACATGCCCCGTATACAGGCGTAGCGGTGGTCACAGTTACCATGCTGCTATTGCCGGACCAATCGGGTCTATTTTATCTCCCAATCTGGATATGAAAAAATATGCAGATTTACCTTTTGCTTCTACATTATGTGGTTCATGCTCTAATGTGTGTCCCGTTAAAATTGATATTCATGACCAGTTGTATAAATGGAGACAACAGCTGACGAAAGAAGGATATACTCCTAAAGCAAAAGGTGTAGGAATTAAGTTAATGTCTGAAGTATTGTCGAGACCATCATTATTTAAAATAGCAGGTAAGCTGGGAAGATGGGGAATTAAAACATTACCAATATTGGTTAATAATAAATTAAATCCCTGGTATAAGCAAAGAGAAATGCCTGCTCCTCCTCCCGAATCCTTTAACGAATGGTATCGTAAAAACAGAACTAATAATAAATGAGTAGCAGGGAAAATATATTATCCCGGGTAAAAAAAAGCCAGCCGGATTTTTCTTTATTGCCAGATATTACATTGATTAGTCAGGATAATAATCCCACTACAGTGAACACCGTTGAAAAATATATGACTGCTCTGCAAACCATTGGTGGTCACTGCAAAAAAATCTCTGGTTTTAATGACGTTATTGCAACTATAAAATATCAGTTTCCTGATGCTAAAAGAATAGTCTCTACATTTTCAGAATTAGCCGATATAGCAGAAGTATATTGTAATACCGATATCATTAATGAAGCTCATAATATTGATGTGGCTATATTAGGTGCGCATTTTGGTGTTGCTGAAAATGGCGCTGTATGGATGACAGAAGATATTATGTGCGACAGGGCTCTTCCCTTTATATGCCAGCATCTGGTAGTGATTTTACAGGCAGAAAATATTGTATCGGATATGCATGAAGCATATACACGAATAGGTAACCGTGATGATGGGTTTTCTATTTTTATTGCCGGCCCTTCTAAAACCGCAGATATAGAACAATCACTTGTACTGGGCGCTCATGGTCCTGTTAGCATGACCGTTTTTATTCTAGAATAAAATAATACTAGTTTTTATGAATCAAAAGATTGCTTTGCTTTTATGCCTGTTATTGCCTGCATTTTATTCTTTTTCGCAAAATGAATGGAAAGCGCAATGGATATCTTCTTATGAAAATCAGAATGAGACCAACTCATGGATAATATTCCGCAAAGATATTTCCATCGATCAGGTCCCTGCAAAATTGCTCGCCGGTATTGCAGCCGATAGCAAATATTGGTTATGGATAAATGGAAAGGAAGTGGTATTTGAAGGTGCCTTAAAACGTGGACCTAATCCTAACGATACCTATTATGATGAAATAGATATAGCTTCCTATTTATCTAAAGGAAAAAATACAATAGGAGTACTTGTTTGTTATTTTGGAAAGGATGGTTTTGCACATAACAGTAGCGGACAGGCAGGATTGTATTTTCAGGCTATAGCCCCCGGTATAGAAATACTTTCTGATAAAACATGGCTTTCGGCTATGCATCCGGCTTATGAAACAGCAGACGGAGAAAAACCTAATTTTCGCCTGGCTGAATCCAATATACGTTTTAATGCGACTAATGATATAGGGGATTGGTATCAACCTGATGCTGATCTAAGTAAAGTGAGATATGATGCTTCAAATGAATATGGAACAGTTCCTGCAGCTCCATGGAATAATCTGGTTAAACGTCAAATTCCCATGTGGAAAGATTACGGGATGAAAAATTATGTTTCTCAAAAACTGATTTCAGGAAAGGATTTTGATACTCTTGAATGTAAGCTGCCTTATAATCTTCAATTCACCCCCTATTTAAAAGTTGAGGCTGAAGAAGGAAAAATTATTCATTTACGCACAGACAATTCTTTTGGAGGAGGAACTCCTAATATCCGGGCAGAATATATTACAAAAAAAGGAGTACAGGAATATGAAAGTAAAGGCTGGATGAACGGACATGTCATGCAATATATCATTCCCAAGGGTGTAAAAATACTGGATGTTCAATTCAGAGAAACGGGATATGATACTGAATTCTCTGGTTCTTTTACATGTAGCGATCCTTTTTTTAATACATTATGGGAAAAAGCTGCACGAACATTATATATCACTATGCGCGATACTTATATGGATTGCCCAGACCGTGAACGCGCGCAATGGATAGGTGATGTTGTAAATGAAGCAGGAGAGGCATTCTATGCACTTGATGTAAAAAGTCATCTTTTGCAGAAAAAAAGTATGTATGAATTTATTGGATGGCAGCGAAAGGACAGCTCTTTATATGCTCCTGTTCCGGCAGGTAACTGGTTTAGAGAACTTCCATCTCAGAGCGTGACAATGGTTGGATATTATGGATTCTGGACTTACTTCATCAATACAGGCGATACGCAAACTATTGCCGATTTATATGATGGTGTAAGAAAATATTTAGCGATATGGAAATTTAATGACACAGGAACTGTTGTGTTTAGAAGTGGTGACTGGACATGGGGAGATTGGGGTGAAAATGTTGATGTGGCTTTAATGTATAATCCACTATATTATCTGGGTCTGAAAGGTGCTTATAATATGGCTGTTCTGTTAAATAAGACCGCAGATGCCGAAGAGTATAAAAAGAAAATGGAAATATTAAAACCTGCATTTAATAAAGCTTATTGGAATGGTAAAGAATATCGCTCCACTAATTATACTGGATTAACGGATGATAGATGTCAGGCGCTGGCTGTTGTATCAGGACTGGCTGATAAGGATAAATATCCTGCTATTCTTGAAGTGCTTAAATCGCAGGAGCATGCCAGCCCATATATGGAAAAATATGTAATGGAAGCTTTATTTATGATGGGAGAAGAAGAATATGGATTAGAGAGACATAAAAAAAGATTTGGCCCGATGGTCAATAATAATAATTATACAACCCTGTTTGAAGGTTGGGGTATAGGAGAAGAAGGGTTTGGAGGTGGAACGGTTAACCATGCATGGAGTGGCGGCGGTTTAACTATTCTTTCTCAATATCTCTGTGGTATAGCTCCTGTCGAAGCGGGGTATAAAGTATTTCATATTTTGCCTCAACCGGGCAATATAAAAACTGCTTCTGCAACGGCGGAGTCTGTAAAAGGAATGATTAAATCTTCTTTTATAAATGAGGCTAATAAGTTTACTTTATCAGCAACAGTTCCAACCGGAACCACAGCAATTATTGGAGTGCCTGCAAAAGGGGTTAAGAAAGTCGTAATGAACAAAAAAACAGTTTGGTCGAAAGGTAAATACGTTTCTAACGTTGTTCAATCATCTGATGAAGATGGGCGTTATATCAAATTTCTTGTGCAACCAGGTAATTATACTTTGGTATCAGAAAAATAGTTAAGCGTATTTACTGGTGAGTATTTTTTTGTTTATGATTAATTATATCATTAGTAGTAATAAAAAAATGACAACCTTATTGTACTCTTAAAAAAAGAAGAAGACAATAATATTTTAAATACTTTAGTACATATAAATACATATCCTTCATTGGATATTCAATAATAGTAAGAAGCATCGATAGTAAAATGCCTCCAAAAGTGAAAAGCTTTGGGGGCATTTTTTATGAACAATAGAATCAGCTGTAATATCAAACAAAAGTTAACCACAGTTCAATCAATTACTGGTAGCAGCGAATCCTGCTTATTTGCAGCGACAGAAATTAGGAGCAAAGAAAATTTCATTCTAGACTGGTTAGGTTAATATTTTATAATGAGTATGGAACTAATGGATTAACACGTAAACGAAGTTATGGTGATGTTTAAACTTATTTGGGTCGAACGTGCTTCTGCTGATTTAGCATCACGCAAACGAAGTTATGGTGATGTGTAAACCCGGCGTAAGGCAATATTGTATCACAAAAAGAGGGGCTGTCTAAAAATAAACGAAGCCTTTGAGAATAGCTTAAACGGCTACCTGTCTGCGTCAGGTATTCGAATAAAGAGGGGGTGCCTCAAAAGTAAGAGACACCCCCTGCATTTACACACTCCTAACGAACAGATTTTACCAACCCTGATTTTGTACAAGGTTTGGATTAGCGTCAATTTGGTTTTGAGGAATAGGATATAATGCAAATTTTGGATCGTAAGGTGCTTTTATATTCTCAAGGATATTAGAAAGAGGCATAGCCGTCATTTCCTCTTCCAGTATATCCCATCTCCTGATATCGTATACACTGGTGAACTCTCCAACTAGTTCAAGTTTTCTTTCTTTCCTAACTGCGGTTCTTGCATCTGCTTCACTTAGCATTCCATATGGGGTGGCATCAGCTCGTTCTCTTACTCTATTAATGTATTGAATAGCGTCGCCACTTTGTGCCGATTCGATAAGTGCCTCAGCTAAACAAAGTAACACATCAGAAAATCTGAGTTCGATAAGATCTGTACTGTATGAATTTACACCCATTCCTGCCGGACGTGGGTCTTTCGCGAGTTTGCCATAAGACATTCCATTAGGACTTACCGCATTTCCCCAAATAACATTGTTTCTTTTATTATAATATTTTTTGTTGACAGGATCGTAGATAATACTATCACCAAAATCAAAATCATTCTGAAAGGAAGTAGCATAAACATATCGTTCTATTAAAGTGGCATCCCGGCGTTTATCGATAGGTTCAAACAATTCGTATAGGTCATAACTTAATCCATATCCTGTTTGTTCTGCGGTAGCAGTATATCCACGTGGAAATAGATAAAATGGATAAACACTCCCGTTTTGATTAACAGAATTAACAAAAAAACTAAACGACAAAACAATCTCTTTACTTCTTTCATTAACTGTAGCAAATACATCTTCAAACTCTTCTAATAATCCGAAATTATATTTCGCTTCATTAGTTGTTCCCACCACTTCCTGTAGTTTGCTGGTGGCCAGTTCAAAATATTCTGTTTTATTTAATGGAGCGCCTGCCATGTGCAGATACACTTTTCCTAACATGGCTTTAGCTGTTCCCGCACTTACTCGTCCTATATCGGTTCCTTCCCATTTGTCGGGTAAATTGGCTTCAGCATTCTGAATATCATCAATAATAAACTGATAGGTCTGTTCTATTGTTGCTTTTGCACTATAAATTAAATCTTCATCTTCCAGACTTTTAATTTCTCTGGTGATTAAGGGAACACCACCGTATAACCTTACTAAATGGAAGTAGGCATAGGCACGAAGAAATCTGGCTTCAGCAATGTAGGTTTTTGTGATATTATCATCCTGAACGGCCACGCTTGCGTTATTAATAACAGTATTAGCCCGGGCTACTGTAAGAAAAAGTCTTCTCCAAACAGTAGCAATAGCAGCTTCTGTAGGTAAATGACCATAACGATAATAAGGACCTACTAATCCTATTCCTCCACCCATACCAGGAGCTACATATCGGTTAATGCTCTCCGTTAAAACAAAGCGTTGTATTGCATCAGAAGCATCTCCGTCTGTATGCGTCCAGCTCTGATAAACGCCTAAAGTAGCTTTCTTCAAACCGGATTCATCAGTAAAGACCAGACTCGGTGGTAATGATGAATATGGTTTTTCTTCAAGTCCTTTTTTACAGGAAATCGTTAATATTAAAAGTATAAGAATAATACTATGAATACTTTTCATATAAGAAGTTTGTAAGAGTTAAAAATTAAATGAAAAGCCTAGAGTAAAGGAGCGCTGTGCGGGATAAGCACCATAATCAATACCTTGCTGTAATAACGATTGATTAAATGAACTCACTTCCGGATCGTAACCTGTGTATTTTGTGAATGTAAGAAGGTTAGTTCCTGTTGCAAATACTCTTGGGTTTTTTAATATTGAAATATTATCAAACGCATAAGAAATGGTCATTTGTTTCAGCCGGACAAAACTTCCATCCTCAATCCATATAGATTTAGCATCATCAGGCTGAACGTTTATTTGTGCTCCGGGATATCTTCCGTCATTATGTTGGTTTTGCGGAGTCCATCTATTATTAAACCAATCTTGTGTTTGATTAAATACTACTCCATAATAATTGATATATCCATTTTGTAAGTAAGCTCTTGTCAGATTCAAAAGATCATTACCAACAGAACCCGTGAAGAATAAATTAATACCTAAACGTTTATAACTAAAATCATTTGACCACCCGAATACAAAATCAGGTTGTGATTTACCCAGTATTTGACGATCCAACGGACTTATAGTTCCGTCTCCATTTAGATCCTGAATTTTCCATACCCCTGGTGCTTGCTCTCCCGGTGTTCCGATATAAGGAAAGTTTGGA
>CAZQIQ010000071.1:7749-8978 GCA_964593835.1 uncultured Chitinophagaceae bacterium | reverse complement strand
GCCATCTTCTTTAAAATCAGTATACTGTTGCAGGCCTGTAATATTATATCCATAGAATAAACCCACTTCTTTTCCTGGCATCAAAATATTTGAGATGCCAGATAGATTTCCTCCAATAGGAACATAATCCGGACTTGTTTTTGTTCCCAGGTTTAACAGTACTGTTTTATTATGAGAGATATTCACCCGTGCATTCCACGTGAAATTTTGTGTTCTTATAATATCACTTTGTAAGCTTAATTCAATTCCTCTGTTTCTGATAGCTCCATAATTGTCAATAACTGATGTAAATCCGGATTGAGAAGGAAGTATCCTCTGTTGTAATAAATCATTTGTTCTTTTATCGTAATAGTCTAATGAAATCTGCAATCGACTATTGAATAAACTAAAATCAAGTCCTGCATTAAACTGGTTGGTCCTTTCCCATCCTAAATTACGATTAGCTAAAGCTGTTGGAAATAAAACTGATTCTGTATTACCCACTGGTCCGAGTTCATAGAACCTGGATTCATATCTTGGAAGAGAAGAATAAGGATTAATAGCCTGACTTCCGGTTTGACCATATGATAATCTGAGTTTAGTATTTGAAACAAAAGTCAGATTACTCATAAAATCTTCTTCATCAATATTCCATGCTACAGCTACAGCGGGAAATAAACCATATTTTCTATTTTCAGCAAATGGAGAAGCGCCATCCAACCTTACAGAAGTATTCAGTATATATTTTCCTTTATAGGAATAGTTGCCTCTAAAAAAACCTGATTGTAATTTTCTGTCTTCTCTGAACGAGCCAATATTGGCTACACGTGCAGATCCTATATTATCTATTCCAAAGGATGGCACATCGTATCCTGATGAAGTAGTATTTAATAATTCTACTGTCTGGCTATTATATTCACCTCCAAGTGTTAGGTTCAGGCGATGCTCTCCTGCAATTGTTTTATCATAATTCAGATAAGCATTCATGTTGTAGCTATATGTATTGCTCATCGTATTGCTTCCTATTCCTCCATTTGCATTAAAGCCCTCAGCAGTTTCAACAGGATAGAAAATTTGACGTCGGGTTAGGTTTTGATTTCCACCCAGAGAAACCACCATTTTCAATGCACTGCTTAGCGAGAACCAATTTTCTATATTAATAATGGAGTAGTCGTTTTTTAATACATCGGTTTTTAATGTATGCGTCAGATAGGGATTGGCAAAATACCATGAAGCAAATCCGGGAATTC
>CAZQIQ010000071.1:0-7739 GCA_964593835.1 uncultured Chitinophagaceae bacterium | reverse complement strand
CGGGAATTCCCATACTGTTTGGACCATAATAATATTGATCAATGGTAGGTGGCGCTTTTAATGCATCCATCAACCCTCCGGCAAAAGGCCATCCTCTTGAAGAACTGATAGCTCGGTTTGTATTTTGTCGGACTAATGATAGCTGACTTTTTATAGTATACCAATTGGTTACTTCGTTATTCAGGTTTGCTCTTAAAGAACCCCGTCCATTATCAGAGTTAATGATGGTTCCTTTGTCATATAAATAATTGCCGGAAATATAATAGGAGGTTTTCGGAGACCCTCCTGAAACACTTATGGAAACATCTTCCCTGAAACTATTCTGTGTAATCAAATCCACCCAGTCGGTAGTGTTGAAAGTTGTATCTAAGTTGGGAAAGGGCGGTGGTAGTCCCCCGTTGTTACCCAATGCATACGCTTCGTTGAGACTAATGGCATATTGGCGACTGTCCATCATTTTAATCGGACTATGAATTGTTCCTATTGTCGTTTTATTTACAAGCTCTATTTTTCCTTCTCCTCTTTTGCCGGCTTTAGTGGTTATCAATACTACTCCATTGGCTCCTCTTGAACCATAAATAGCTGTTGCAGAAGCATCTTTTAATATTTCGATACTTTCAATGTCATTTGGATTAATTCCATATAATCCGTTTTGTGCAAATGATCCGTAAAAATTTCCGGCAGATGCTTCGCGGTAAGGAGGCATTGGAAATCCATCTATAACATATAGTGGCTCATTATTACCGCTTAATGAATTATTACCTCTTACTCTTACAACAGTAGCAGCACCAGGTTCTCCAGAAGTCTCTGTTACCTGAACACCTGTTGTTCGACCCTGCATAGCCTGATCTACAGTATTGATAATAGCACTTTTGAATTCTCCTGCAGAAACCCTTGAAGTGGCAGTGGCAAGTGTTCTACGGCTTTGTGCACCATATCCGACTACCACTACTTCCTCTATTTTACTATCCTGTGCTTCAAGTGTAATACCTAATACGGATTGTTTGCCAACAGTTATTTCCTGCTCTTTATATCCGACGTATGAAATGATTAATATAGTACTTTCATCAGGGACATTAATAGTAAACTTTCCATTTGCGTCTGTAGTCACTCCTGTTAAACTTCCTTTAATGACTATGCTTACACCACCTAAGGGAATCCCTTCATTGTTGAGTATAGTACCTGTGATGGGAGGGAGATCAAGTATAATCTTCGCAACAGGTTTTTGTACTTCTATAGGAGCTGGTCTTATTGTTACTGTATTGTTCTGAATCTGGAAAGTATATTCCTGGTCTTTAAAGCATAATCCGAGTACATTTTCAATACTGCTTTCTTTTACCTGTATACTAACAGGGGAAAGTTTCTCAAAAGTTTTCTCATTATAAATAATGGAAACACCGGTTTGCCGCATTATTTCTTTAAAAACTTTCTTAACAGGAGCATTTTTTACATTAATAGTGACTTTTTGGGAAAACCCGGAAGCACATACCTGAAGACTAAAGATTAAAATTAATAGTGTTGAGAGTTTCACAATCAACAGTGTTTTGGTGAGAAGTCGAAGTTGCTTATTTGCCTTACTTCGTCCGTTTTTTACGGAGTTGGTTAAAAACCGTGCGCCTGGGCACACAGGTTTACAAGCATCGTTAAAATACATAAATTTGTTTGTTGGGTTTTAAAATGGCAGTCCGCAAGATTGTTGTTGTTGGTAACCCGACGATTATCCGCTCCGGTGGCAGCCGGAGCGGTTTCGTTTCAGGAAGTTTTAGGTTTGTTCCTTCATCATAGTTGTTAGTTTAATGGTCAACAATTATTTTTTTTCCTTCAATGCTGAATAGTACGCCATTGGCTTCCATAAGCTTTTGAAGATCCTGGAGAGTTAATTTTCTGCTGATCCCTCCGGAAAGTTTTAAATCAGGAAGGGCTCTGTGAAATTCCAATTCAACATCATACCATCTCGCAATCTGTCGCATAATAACCGACAGCTCCATATTATCAAATTCAAAAAAACCATTTTTCCAACTCATTACCTGTCTGATATCCGCATCACGAATGTTCATTGAATTACTTAGCGTATTATATATAATCTGTTCTCCGGGGTTTATTTTTTTTGCTATGTTATTTCGGTCAAATTTTACGGATCCCTCCAATAATGTTGTGTTGATGTCATGTTCATCTGCATAAGCATTAATATTAAAACTAGTGCCTAAAACTGTAATAGTAGATTCCTGAACTTTTACGAGGAAAGGTTTTGTCTTGTTTTCTGTTACTTCGAAATAAGCCTCGCCGGATAGTTCTACAGTTCTGGTATCATTTTTAAATGATGTAGGAAACCGGATAGAGCTGGCTGCATTTAACCATACATGCGTACTATCAGGAAGTATAATCTGATATTGACCTCCTTTGGGTGTTGA
This sequence comes from uncultured Chitinophagaceae bacterium, assembly GCA_964593835.1. GTDB lineage: Bacteria > Bacteroidota > Bacteroidia > Chitinophagales > Chitinophagaceae > Flavitalea. The sequence goes on along the minus strand of CAZQIQ010000071.1, from coordinate 5,328 downwards.
AATGGTGTTATAACTTATGACGGTATCTTCGGCTACACCAGCTTTATATAAAATACTTCCGTCATTAAGCCGTATAATATTTGTTTCGCCCTGGGAGAGTAAAGTTTTTTCAGAAATATTATCCAATGGAATTACAGAACCATCAGCTAATGTAAGCATTGCTTTATTTGAGGCTGGTAAAATGACATCCTGACTTTTACTTTGCGCAAGTGATGGTGAATCTTCTGTTTTTTTATTCAGCAGCAAATAGTAGATCGCAGTTGACAATATGATTAATATTGCAGCGGCCCATTTCATATAGGAAATTGATCTAACAGGCGTAGTTGCTTCGGTTTGCGAGTGAAGCACTTTCTGAAAAATCTCTTCTGCACGAATAGCGTCTATATCGTAACTGTTAGTTCCATTTTTGATCGATTCTTCAATATAAGCCTGTAATAATTCAGTATTCGCCGGATCTCTGATGAGTGCCATTAACGCTGTTTTCTCTTCTTCAGAACAGGTTCCTTCACTGAAGGCTTTTAGTAACTGGGTAAAACGAAAAAGCGATTGCTCCATTTATACTGAATGTATTTGTACTATAGACACTTCAGTGCAGCAAAAGGACTGGTCTTTTACAAAAAAATTATAACAATATAATTTTAGAAATAATAGCGGATGTCCTGTGTGAGAAAAAACTTTGAAATAGGCTATCTAACCAATGCGCGATGTATTAAATACTTCAGGCTGTTAATTAATAATCTGTAATATTTTATAATGATGAGTATACTACTTTCGGCTTGCAGTAGAGCAAAGATATCTGTTGCCGGTAATTTTTTTATGAGTAATCCTTCTTTTTTAACTTGTGAATAATTGCCCGATTTTCTACTTTATAACGTCCCGGTTTTATGGAAGGAGGTCAGAAAGGATAAGATAAAATAAATTAAACAATTACATGAGTATATGAATGATCTGGTTATCGTTAATATACCAGGCTAAGCTTTTGTTGTATTTATGTTATATGTTTTACAAGATAACCGTCGGTGCAATTAATATCATTAAAGCATGATCTGTATGTGTATGCAAATAGCTTTTAATGAAACGTAATGCTTCAACAATATGACCTTTAACCGTACTCTTTGAAATATGCAATCTTTCAGCTATTTCATCATGGGCCAACCCTTCGGATCTGCTTAACAGATATACTTTTTTTCGTTGAGGTGGTAGTCTTTCAATAGCATGGTTCACTAGTTTTTGTAACTGATTATAAACGATGATATCAAAGCTATCTCTTCCCGTTTTTTCTGTTTTGGCAAGAAGTTTAGTGAGAAGAGCATCTTCATGTGCCATTTTCCTTAAGGCATTAAATATGTGGTTTCTGGTAATGGTATTTAAGTAGGAGGTAAAATAGTTGATCTCGGCCATTTTCTCCCTATGAATCCAAAGTTTTAGAAACACTTCCTGCACTATATCTTCGGCAACTGTTTCTATTCCTGTTATTTTGCGTGCAGCAGAATAGATTTTACTTCTGTACATATTGTAAAGCATCCTAAATGCTTTTTCATCACCCCGAGAGGCTTGTATCAGCAGTTGTTTTTCCATAAAGAATAAAGAATGTTCTACAACATGTACTACCTATTTTAAGGCCAGTATTGCGCTATCTTTTTATGCAAAAAAGCTACGCTTCTTTCCAACTGATCCATTCCGTCAACCCCATCTTCAATACTTATCCACCCATCAAATCCCACTCTCTTTAGTTCTGTAAAAATTGCGTCGTAGTCATTTAATCCTTTCCCTATTTCTCCATGACTTAATCTTTTCGCATATCCTACCGCTCCACCTTCTTCTTTTCTTAAATCTTCAATTGTTCCGTTTTTTAGGTAACGATCACTGGCGTGCATTGTTACTACGCGATGAGAAACTCTTTTCAGCAATTCTAAAGGATCTTCTCCTGCCAGATAAGTATTGCTGGGATCATAATTTACACCAAAATTAGGATGATCAATTGCATCAACTAATTTACAGAATACATCCATCTTTTGAGCAAATTCAGGATATTCCCAAAAATCATCTTTATAATGATTTTCTAAAATAAGTGTAATGTTTTTTTCCTGAGCATATGGAAGGCATTCTTTAATGGATTCTGCTGCTAATTGTACTCCTTCTTCTATCGATAATTCAGGACGTTTTTGCCCTGATAATACTCTACAGTAGGAACCTCCTAATGCAAAAGTCATATCGATCCATTCTTTTTGTTTTTTTATTTCGTTTTCTCTGAATTTTTTATCAGGATGAGTAAAGTCGGGAGAGCAGCACATCATAGGAATAGTTTTTCCTGTATCCTCTACCAGTCTTCTGAATGATGACCATTTATTTTTATCCTGCATTTCAAGAAAACCAGAGTACCATTCCAATCCTTCAATATCCAGTTTATCTGCTAATTCAACCCATTCAGCAATTTTCATTGTTCCGTCTTTGCAAAGAGCATGTATAAAAGCTTTGGGAAATGCGGCCAGTTTTGGCATAACTTATTTTATTAAGATAAAAACGGCCAAACAACTTTTGGCCGTCTATAAAAAATATGATGAGTATGAATAAAAGTTTATAATACTTTAAAAAGGATTCTTGATAGTTTCCGGATCCTTAGGAGGATTTCTACCAATGAAAGGATATTGTTCCAGGTTAGTAACCTGACCAGAAACCGGACCGCTTTCATCTGCTATCCAGAATAATGCAGCTGCTGCAATTTCTTCCGGAGCTAACAATCGTCCTGCAGGAGCATATACTTTAGGAAGATCTTTATACCAGTCATCAGCTAATCCATGTTCACGTTTACGCACTGTTTCTGTTTCTGTGAGCACCCATCCCGGATTCAGTTGGTTTACCCTTACGCCATAATGCCTGAACAGAGCATCACCAAGATTACGGGTCATAGTCATTAACCCTCCTTTTGAAATACTATAAGCTAAAAGATTGGGTTCTCCGCAGTATGCATTTACAGATCCTATATTTAAAACGTTGCCGCGCGTTTTTGCCAGATGAGGTAACCCTGCTTTTGTTAATAGAAAAGGCGCTACGGTATTTACCTCGATTACTTTTCTAAGAAATTCGGCATCGGTACTTTCAATATCGGACGAAACGATCATAGCAGCATTATTGATAATGCAGTCCAGTTTGCCAAAAGTTTTTACAGCTACATCCACAAGGCGTTGTGCTGCTCCCTCTTCTGCAATATTTTCCAGATGCAGAACAGCATTTTGAGTTCCCAACTGTTTAATCACTTCTTCGCCTGATTTCTTATCCCTGCCGTTCACAACAACCTTTGCTCCCTCAGCTACGCATCTCACTGCTATAGCTTTGCCGATGCCTGTTGTACTTCCTGTTACTATTACTACTTTATCTTTTAGTCTCATGTTTAAACTGGTTTTAAAACACTTTTTACAACTTCCCCTTTATGCATTTTTTCGAAAGCGGTATGCCATTCGGTGATTGGCCACACACCTCCAATAATAGGAGTGACGTCCAATTGTTTTGAAGTAAGTAGTGCAAGCACTCTTTCCCACATAGGCCAATTGTGACTAAAGCTTCCCTGCAGTGTAATATTTTTTTGCACTAAGGGATCAAGTGAAATATTAAGAGGTTGAGGTCCCCAACCCACTTTAGTAATTTTTCCATTAGGTCTTACTAACTGCATTGCAATCCCTAATGTAATACTTGCTCCTGCTGCATCAATAACTATATCTGCACCTAATCCATCACGCTCTTTTGCCCAGGCTGTAGCATCTCCAAGAATAGTTTCACAACCATACTGTTCTGCTATCTGCAATCTGTGCTTATCTGCTGCTAATCCAACTACAGCAACTTGTGCGCCACATAATTTAGCCATAGCAGCGCAGAGAATGCCTATTGTTCCCGGACCAAGAACGATCACTCTGTCACCTGGTTTAATACGCGTGTTTTCTACGACTGCACTGTAGGCAACACAGCAGGGTTCTGTTAAACATGCCTGTTCAAAAGGAAGTGCGTCTGGAACTCTGTGCAGGCAGCGTGCCGGTACTTTTACATATTTTGTCATCGCACCATTTACACCATAACCAAAGCCTTTACGTGTTGGGTCAAGATTATAAAGTCCTACTCTTGACATAGGATTATTAATATCAATTATAGCCGCAGTTTCACTCACAGCTCTGTCTCCTTCTTTCCAACCTTTTACTCTGCTTCCTACTTCAGCAATAATACCACCAAATTCATGTCCCAATACTACCGGATAGTTTACCGGCCAGCTATGATCGCTTGTCCACTGATGAAGGTCGCTTCCGCATACACCAACATTTTCTACCTGTAATAACACATCTTCGTCATCAATTACAGGTTTTTCTATTTCTCTTATTTCAACAGAGCCTTTTTCAGGAGCGTAGTTTACAACTGCCGCCGATTTAATCAGCATATATTTTGTTTTTTAATGATCTGATAAAACAAAGCGTATTAATATTTCTTACAAATATTAATACTGCTTAGTGATATCTTTTGTTTGTTCTTATTTGTAAGAATGTATTTTTTCACAAATCAACCTCAGTGAGCTTTCAAGGTCACCATCTGCTGTTTTAAAATTATCCGCATCAATAGTTAGTGGTGCTCCAAGAACAACCAGTGGTGCACCGTATTCAGGGCATTGTATAGCCTGCTCAAGTGATAAGCCGCCAACTGCCTGAACAGGTATGTTTACTGCATTTACTACTTCTCTCAGCTGATCTAATGGACTAGGCATTCTTTTTCCTTTGGCGGCGATTCCTCTTCTTTCATCATATCCGATATGATGAATAACATAATCGCATCCAAGGTCTTCCAGCCATTTTGCTGCAGCTACCATGTCTTCACAACCCAGATTGTCTCCCATCACTTTTACACCAAAATCTTTACCGGCTTTTACAACACAATGAATTGTTTCTTCATGAGCGCGTGCCATTACTACTACGTGAGTGGCTCCGGCTTTGGCCATCATTTCGGCTTCTAAATAGCCACCATCCATGGTTTTAAGATCTGCAACAATAGGAACGTTCGGAAAAGCCTCGCGTAGTTTCCTTACGCCATGTAAACCTTCTGCCAGAATTAAAGGTGTACCTGCCTCCAGCCAATCTACTCCTGCACGCATAGCCATGGCTGCTGTTTCTAATGCTTCGTCAATATTTGTAAGATCTAAAGAAATCTGAACGATAGGTTTCATCCGTTATTATTTGTTTTTTAATTATCGGATGGAACTCGCGTATATGTTTCTTTTTCGAGAAAGTTTTCGGCTCGTTTCATCCGTTATTATTTGTTTTTTAATTATCGGATGGAACTCGCGTATATGTT
>CAZQIQ010000070.1:0-18236 GCA_964593835.1 uncultured Chitinophagaceae bacterium | reverse complement strand
GCGAGCAACCCTCAAAGACTGGCTTACATGGCATTTCAGCATGTAAGGTTTACCCGTTGGCCGTATTACTACAGACAACCGTGAGCTCTTACCTCACGTTTTCACCATTATCCTGCTAAAGCAAGACTGTTATTTTCTGTGGCACTTTCTGTTCCCGTCTACGACGAGACCCGGTCGTTAACCGGTACATTGCTCTATGCTGTCCGGACTTTCCTCGACCCAGTTTTAAAGTGGGCCACGATAGTTCGGTTTGTAGTTTATTATTTTATTCCATTCCACCCCCATCTTCGGGCTTTTTACAGCATTTGGAGAGTTTATCGTAAGATTCTTCGTTGGCCTTTACATCTTCAGCATCATACCCCACATTAGCAATTGCTGTTTTGATGTTTTCTACATTTGTGCGTTCAGCCACATATGTCACCTTTGTTTTTTTAGTTTTATAGTTAACATCAACGGATTGTATGCCGTCCTCGCGTTTTAAATAGGACTCAATTCTTTTTTTACACATTCCACACTGCACACTGGGAGTGCTGATCGTTACTGTTTGAATACCTTTCTTTTTAGGCGCCTGCTGACCCCAGCTTACTGAAGCTATACAGATAATTGCAGCTATGAGTATAATGAGTTTCTTCATGAGATATATTTGTTTTAATTGATATGTTTTTAATAAACAGATTTTCAGTGTATTATGTTGCTTATTTAATATTTAATTCAATTAGATAGGCTTTTGTATGATAAATAATCATCATTATACCGATTCTACTCCGCATGAATACATTTATGAACAAAGCTCATTGTTCCGCTAAAACTCGTAAGTCTAACAGCATCTTTTGGAAAACTCAATGCTCATTAGTACTTAGTTATACTGTTAACATTTGTAGGTCTTCAACAGACTCTGTAAACGATCGATGTTCTTTGTTACTGTATATTCAATTAAATCTAATCAAAATCCAGTCCATGTAGAAGGATTATCCTTCCATTTTAACAAAATCTGTTCCTGATCGCTGTTAACAATCCCTTTTTCGATAGCTAGTTTGATCAGTGTTTCATAATTCGTGAGTGGATAGTATTCTACTGCGGCATTGGTAAAAGCTGTTTTGGCAATTTCAAATCCGTAGGTAAAAATGGAAACCATACCCATCACTTCAAGACCACTTGCTTTTAGTGCATCCACAACCTGGAGACTACTTTTCCCTGTTGAAACCAGATCTTCAATTACTACTGTACGCTGACCTTTTTCGAAATACCCTTCCACCTGATTTCCTAATCCGTGTTCTTTGGGTTTGGGGCGAACATATACAAATGGCAGTTTCAGCTGATCGGCAGCTAATGCTCCCCAGGCTATTCCGGCAGTAGAGACGCCCGCTAAAAGATCAGCATCCGGAAATTTTTCAAAAATCAGATTACACATTTCCGATTTTATAAATTCCCTGATATGTGTATAAGAAAGCACACGTCGATTGTCGCAGTATATAGGGCTTTTCCAGCCCGAAGCCCATGTGAATGGCTGGTCGGGACGTAACGATACGGCGTTTATTTGCAACAGCTTTTCGGCAACAGCTTTTTCATTTGTCATGGTGCGAAAATAGTGGAATAGTATAACTTGCGACAACAGATAAACATATGGGATTAAAAATTTACTTCGAGGACGAGTTTAAAATTGTAGAAGATATCACTTCATTTCAGCATACACATGTTCCTGTTACAGCAGCCGGAGGTGTGGTTATAAATGATAAAGGAGAAATATTATTTATATATAGAAGAGAAAAATGGGATCTGCCGAAAGGTAAAATGGAAGCAGATGAGACCCCTGAGATTTGTGCAGCGAGAGAAGTGGCAGAAGAAACAGGGTTACAGAAACTAGTACTTCAGCAATTTCTTATTACTACTTATCATACCTATCAGGAAAAAGGTAAAAATATTTTAAAGGATACCCATTGGTTTTTATTCAGTGCTCCGGGTAATCAGACGCTTGTTCCACAGCAGGAGGAACAAATTTCTGAAATTGAGTGGGTGTCAACGGATAAACTACAGGAGTATACCCGAAATACCTATTCTCTTATTAAAGACGTCTTAATGGCAGCAGACTTTAGGGCTTAGTCAAAAGGCTGCTTTTGGCTCTTTCCTGTCAAGGGCATAATTTTGCAGACATAAATCTTCAATCAATCATTAAATATTCATAGAATGGCATACGATGTTATAGTTCTCGGAAGCGGACCAGGTGGTTATGTAGCCGCTATCAGGGCGTCTCAGCTGGGTTTAAAAACAGCTGTAATAGAAAAAGAAAGCCTTGGCGGTATATGTTTAAACTGGGGATGTATTCCAACAAAAGCTTTGCTTAAAAGCGCTCAGGTGAACGAGGATATTAAACATGCCAAAGATTATGGTATTGAAGCTACTGGTAAAGTTGACTTTCCTGCCGTGATTAAAAGAAGTCGTGGTGTAGCTGATAAAATGAGCAAGGGTGTTACATTTCTTATGAAGAAAAATAAGATTGATGTAATTAATGGTTTTGGAAAACTGAAAGGGAAGGGACAGGTTGAAGTGACCGGCGCCGACGATAAAAAACAAATTGTAGAAGCTAAACATATAATTGTTGCTACAGGTGCGAGAAGTCGTGAATTACCTGCATTAAAAATTGACGGGAAAAAGATTATCGGATATAGAGAAGCATTGGCATTGCCTCAGGCTCCGGAAAAAATGATAGTAGTTGGAAGCGGAGCAATAGGTGTGGAGTTTGCTTATTTCTATAATAGCATGGGAACAAAAGTGACAATCGTTGAATTCATGCCACGCATTGTTCCGGTTGAAGATGAAGAAATATCAAAGGAATTAGAAAAGAACTTTAAGAAAAATGGAATAGAAGTATTAACCAGCAGTGAGGTAACAAAAGTAGATACATCAGGCAATGGTGTAAAAGCTACTGTAAAATCACAAAACGGTGAAACCGTATTGGAAGCAGATGTATTGTTAAGCGCTGTTGGTATTGCCGCTAACATTGAAGGAATTGGTCTGGAGGAATTAGGCATCAAAACTGAAAAAGGAAAAATTACGGTAGATCAGTTTTATAAGACAACTGTTGATGGAGTATATGCTATAGGAGACTGTGCTCCTGGCCAGGCGCTCGCTCACGTAGCATCAAAAGAAGGAATTATCTGCGTAGAAGCTATTGCTTACAAAGAGAAAAAATATAATCATCAACCACAACCAATTGATTACGGAAATGTTCCCGGATGTACTTACTGCTATCCAGAAATAGCTTCTGTTGGACTTACTGAAAAACAGGCAAAAGATGCAGGTTATGACATTAAAGTGGGTAAGTTTCCATTAAGCGCTTCTGGCAAAGCTATTGGTGCAGGCCATTCGGAAGGTTTTGTAAAAGTTATTTTTGATGCCAAATATGGCGAATGGTTAGGTACACATATGATTGGTTACAATGTAACTGAAGTCATAGTACAAACCGTTACAGCCAGAAAACTGGAAACTACCTATCAGGAGGTTTTAAACAGTATACATCCTCACCCAACCATTAGCGAAAGTATTAAAGATGCGATTGAAGTAGCTTATGGTGAAGCCATCCACTTATAGTTATTATGCAGATATCTATATGGGAAAAAGAATCATTTTTTGCTCCTTGTGACGTAGCGATTGTAGGAGGTGGATTTACGGGGTTATGGTCAGCTTATTTTCTGAAAAAACAACAGCCCGATCTCAGGGTAACAATAATTGAAAGGGGATTTATTCCTTACGGAGCCAGCACTCGAAATGCTGGCTTTGCCTGTTATGGCAGTCCCACCGAGCTTTTGTATGACGCTCAACATATGGGAGAGGATAAAATGCTTTCGCTGGTAGAAATGCGTTATAAAGGTCTGGAAACAATACAATCTGTTTTTGGTCAGCAAAAGATAGGTTATGAAAATTTAGGAGGGTATGAACTGATCAATAAAGTGGAAAGTGGATTTGAGGACCAGCTACAACATCTGAATCATTTATTAACTCCTGTGTTGGGCAATAAAAGCCTTTTTAGTTTTGCTGATCATAAAATTGATGAGTTTGGATTTATAGGTGTTAAACATCTTTTGTTTACTCCTGCCGAAGGACAGTTACATTCTGGTAAGTTATGTCTTTCATTAATGCAAACGGTTCAGTCGATGGGAGTGACCATTGTTCCGGCTACAAGCATTGAAAGTTATGAGTCGTTAAAAGATCATGTTGAAGTAAATACTCCTCATTTCACCCTTAAAGCATCTAAATTATTAATTACTACCAATGCTTTTGCCCGACAATTATTGCCTGGCATTAATATCGTTCCGGCAAGGGGACAGGTGTTAATCACCGATGAATTACCTGATCTGAAAATCAAAGGGACTTTTCACTTTGATGGCGGTTTTTATTATTTTAGAAATCTTGGTAAAAGATTGTTGCTGGGCGGTGCAAGAAATACTGCTATTGATCAGGAAGCCACAGAAGTCATGGAGACCACTACTTTTATTCAGGAGAAATTGGAGCGTTTCATTAATGATCATTTGCTTCCGGAAACATCATTCCGGATCACTGACAGGTGGAGTGGTATCATGGGAATGGGAGAGGAAAAAATGCCTGTTGTGCAGCAGTTAAACGATCATGTTTACTGTGCTGTGCGGATGAGTGGAATGGGAGTAGCGCTGGCTCCGATAGTGGGAGAGCAAATGAGTAAAATGATTTTAAATTAAGATGATTGAGAATATTAACGGATGAGCCACAGCATAAACACTGACTGTATATGTTGGTATTAATTGCGGAGTTCCATCCGACCATTGAAAAGAAAAAATATTAACGGATGAACCGTAGCTTAAATACTGACTGTATATGTTGGTATCAATTGCGGAGTTCCATCCGACCATTGAAAAGAAAAAATATTAACGGATGAAATTAGATGTATTAGCTATCAGTGTTCATCCAGATGATGTGGAACTGGGTTGTGCCGGAGCATTGATCAATGAAATAAAAAGAGGCAAAAAGGGTGGAATTGTTGATTTGACCCAGGGAGAACTGGGCACCAGAGGAACTGCGGAAACACGTTATGCCGAAGCAGCAAAAGCCGCTGAAATATTAGGAATATCCGTGAGAGAAAATCTCAGGATGAGAGATGGTTTTTTTAAGAATGATGAAGAGCATCAGTTACAGCTTATTAGCGCCATCCGCAAATATCAGCCGGAAGTCATTTTTGCCAATGCACTCGACGATCGTCACCCTGATCATGGACGTGCAGGTCATCTTATTGCAGATGCTTGTTTTTTATCAGGATTAGTCAAAATCACGACATACGACGAGAATGGTCAGCTGCAAGAGAAGTGGCGACCTAAGTACATTCTGCATTACATGCAGGACTGGTATCATGAACCTGATATACTTATCGACATCAGCGATTCTTTCGATCAGAAAATGAAATCAATACAGGCATACACTACTCAGTTTCATGTTGATGGTCAGTTGCAGGAAGGGCTTCAAACTTATATTTCTAATCCCGATTTTCTGGAAAGTATTACTGCGCGCGCCAGAATGCTGGGTAAAAGAATTGGTGTTAAATATGCCGAAGGATTTACCTGCGAGAAAAAAATCGGAATTCGTAACCTCGACGCCTTGCTGATGGTGGAAACCTAGCAAAAATCTTTAAATTTGCACTTATTTTGTATTTATGTCAATCCCGAAGTTTTCTAATGTTCCTAATTCGTTTCATGCGGATTTGAAAAAGAGGATCAGCGACTATTTTGAAGAGGTAGGAAAGTCTACCACAGGAAATTATAATCTGTTTATCAAGGCCGTGATCCTGATGGTTGCTTTTGTATTTTTATATATTCACTTGGTATTTTTTACACCAGGTACTATCTGGTCAATTATTGAATGTATTTTACTCGGTGGAATTGTGGCGGCTATAGGATTTAATGTGATGCATGACGGTGCACATGGTAGTTTTAGTAAATACAGATTTGTTAATCAGCTTGCCGCTTTTTCATTAAATATATTGGGAGGCAATAGTTTCATGTGGAATGTTAAGCATAACGTTATTCATCATGCTTATACAAATATTGATGGTGTTGATGACGATATTAATATTCAACCATGGATGCGCATGAGTGCGACACAGAAAAAATATGCATTGCATAAATATCAACATCTCTATTTCTGGATATTGTATTCAATGTTATACCTGTTCTGGATATTCGTACTTGACTATCAGAAATATTTTAAAAGACAGATAGGGGAAATGCCGCTCAAGAAAATGAAATTATCTGATCATCTTGTTTTCTGGGGCTTTAAATTATTCCATCTTTTTTTATTTGTGGGTTTGCCTATTTATATGGTCGGATTTGTTTCTTGGCTGATAGGATTCATCATTTTTACTTTTGTTGCAGGCTTTGTGTTAAGTCTGGTGTTTCAGTTAGCTCATACTGTTGAACATACTGCATTTCCCCAGGCGAATGAACTTACAGGAAAAATAGATGATGAGTGGGCCGTTCACCAGATTAAGACTACTGCGAATTTTGCTACAAATAATAAAGTTGTTTCATGGTTGGTAGGAGGATTAAACTTCCAGATAGAACATCATTTATTTCCCAAAATTTCACATGTGCATTATCCCGCTATCAGTAAGATTATTAAAAAAGCATGTGAAGAATATGGTTTGTCCTATATCGAATACCCTAAAGTTCGTTATGCCGTAGCTTCTCACGTTTCGTTTTTGAAACAAATGGGTAGAATTGATTAATCAAGTATAAAGATTGAATAATGGGTAAAGTAAAAGTTGGTTTGGTGCAAATGTCATGCTCTGCTGATAAGAATGAAAATGTTAAGAAAGCTGTTGAAAGAATAAGAGAAGCTGCAGCAAAAGGAGCACAGATTGTTTGTTTGCAGGAGCTTTTTACATCTCTTTACTTCTGCGATGTGGAGGATTACGATAATTTTTTATTGGCAGAAGCAATTCCTGGACCGACAACGGAAACTTTACAAAAAGAAGCCCGTGATCTTGGTGTAGTAATTATAGCTTCATTATTTGAAAAAAGGGCACAGGGAATTTACCATAATACTACTGCCGTAATAGATGCCGGTGGAGAATATTTAGGTAAATACCGTAAAATGCATATTCCCGATGATCCTGCCTATTTTGAAAAATTTTATTTTACTCCGGGTGATCTGGGTTATAAAATATTTAAAACAAAATTTGCCAGTATAGGAGTATTGATTTGCTGGGATCAATGGTATCCCGAAGCAGCACGTATTACTTCTTTAATGGGTGCTGAAATACTCTTTTATCCGACTGCTATTGGATGGGCGACTAGTCAGGATGAAGAAACTAATATCGAACAATATAATGCCTGGCAAACCATACAAAAAAGTCACGCAGTAGCTAATGGCGTGCATGTGGTAAGTGTTAACAGAGTGGGTTTTGAACAGGAAGGAAGAATGAAATTCTGGGGTGGCTCATTCATCGCTAACCCTTTTGGCAGTTTGATCGTGCAGGCTTCTCATGAAAATGAGGAAGTAATTGTTAAAGAACTTGATCTTGATAAAACAGACAGATACAGAACGCACTGGCCTTTTATGCGCGACAGACGTATTGATTCATACGATCAGATCACTAAAAGATATATTGATTAATGATGAGCGCATCACTCATCCATGATTTATTACCCATCAATTAGTATTTCCGCTGTTTACGTCTCATAATTAATTGTATGCAACAATCAACCCCTTTATCACTGGGATATTCATTTCCTGCTGAATTTGCCCCTCATTTTGCTACGTGGTTAAGCTGGCCACATAAAGAAGCTTCATGGCCGGGCAAAATAGATACCATCTATCCACTCTATGCTCAATTTATCAAAGAACTGAGTAAAGTAGAGCGTGTACATATTAACGTCAGTAACGAGGTAATGAAGGAGTTTGCATTACAATATATTTCTGCAGCAGGAGCTGACTTATCAAAGGTTTTTTTCTTTTATCATCCCACTAACGATGCATGGTGCAGGGATCATGGTCCTGCTTTTTTGATCAATCCAACAGCAGCAGATAAGAAAATTATTGTCGACTGGAATTATAATGCCTGGGGTAATAAATATCCTCCTTATGATCTTGACGATATTATTCCCACTTTAATAGCCAAAGCTTATAATATTCCGGTTGTCCATCCGGGAATTATAATGGAAGGTGGATCGGTTGAATTTAATGGCAAAGGCACTATTCTTACTTCTGAATCCTGCCTGTTAAATAAAAACAGAAATCCCCATCTTTCCAGACAACAGATAGAAGAATATTTATGTAATTATTATGGCATGCAACAGGTATTGTGGGTGCCTGATGGAATTGTTGGAGACGATACTGACGGCCATATAGATGATACCATCCGATTTGTAAATCAGGATACAGTATTATCTGTTGTGGAGGAAAACAAATCAGACGATAACTATACCTTATTGCAGGACAACCTGAAAGTTCTTCAAACCATGCGACTGATTAATGGCAAACAACTCAACATCATTGAACTACCCATGCCCGACCCCGTTATATACGAGGATCAGCGTCTCCCTGCTTCTTACGCCAATTTCTACATAGCCAATCACATTGTGATTGTTCCCACATTTCGTTGTGATAAAGATGAGAAAGCATTAGCTATTATTCAGCAGGCATTTCCCGATAGAAAAATAATCGGTATAGACTCAACAGACATCATCTGGGGACTTGGCAGCTTTCATTGTTTAAGTCAGCAGGAACCTTTGATATAATTTAATTTCGTGGATACTGATACTATATAGTGGATACCATTAACTATTCACTGCTGGCAATGATATTAAAGATCATTGAAGTACAGCATTATGTATTCAGGTGAATTTGTCTTACACTCTAAAATGTATTCTTTATTTGGAGTAATATTCTGTTATACCCTAAAATAACATACTTTCTCGTAGCTATTATGTTCATATACTTGGCTACTGTTATTCCAGTTATTTTGTGTATGCATTCGCATTTTTATTTCAACGCTCATTCGCACTAGTGTTACAATAATGTTCTGTTATTTACAGACAAATACTACAACATAACGGCAGTCTTTATTTCTATCATTTTCGGATAAGAACTGATTCAAAATGTTTTTATATTTTTCGGCTAGATAAAAATTTGGAAAATCAAACAATTAACTTATGCTGAAATTAATTCAATTCAAGTTGTGCATTCTGATAGCTGAAAGATTCCAAACTTAAATTTTAACTCTGCAAGAATTCTTATATGATCAGGCTAAATTATTACTACTCAAACTAAAAATACATTGCCACTCATTATATCTACAGTCAAGTATTATTTTAAATGTATGAATAATTATCAATTACTCAACTCAATGAAATAAATACATTATCTCTTACTTTAATCAACAACTGATTGTCATTAATAAAAGAAATACAGTTGGTTTTTATAATTGATATGTGATAAAATAATTATAGTGAAAATTCATATAGAAAAAATCCGATACGCACTATTATGTACAAGTATTTATTATCTTCTTATTTAGATATTATTTGTAATACATCCGTTTTTAAAACAGGTATTATTTAATTATTTTCCATATTTATTCAGTATAATGTGATGTTTATTATGTATTTTATTCATAATAGTTGTACAGACATTGTATAACTATAAGGGTTATCCCAAACATGTAGCGAGTATTAAATATGATTTGACTCCAACATTAACTCCACATTAAAATTTTTATAAAAATTTTTTAGTATGCAAAATTTCCCTAAATTTATTTCATAGTTAAATCATTAACAACCCCAAAACTTATCACTATGACGATCTCCAACCTCTCTTAGTATTTACTACACATACAATGTAATTGATGTTTATTCTGTCATTTAATGGAGGATAGGCTCATATTGTTACGCCGATCTGATCGGTATAAAACCTCCTATGCGTTTATTTTTTTCTTTATTCTTATTAACTATTTACTGCAACGTAAAATCGCAAGATTCCCTTACGTTATCGGAGAAAATATTTAATCTTCCTGATAAGCTTTTTGGATCGATTGAACGGAAATCTGATAAGCTGCAAAAGCAGATGTATCGTTCTACTACTAAGTATTTAAATAAGCTGGAGCGGCGCGAATTAAAGATGAAAAAGCAGTTGATGAAAAAAGATTCAACTGTGGCTAAGGAGGTTTTTGGAGATGTAAAGGAAAAATATGGATCTATGCGCTCAAAATTAAATGATCCGGCAGCTGTAGTGGGGGCGCAACAAAAAGAGTATGTCGGAAAGATTGATTCGCTGCAAACGGCTCTTAAGTTTGTCGGTCAATTGAATAATAAAGATATATCGTTATCTAAATCTAATCCCCGGATTAACGCAGCACTCGGACAATATAATGGCATCCAGGATAAACTCAACAAAACCAGGGATATTCAGCGTCTGTTAGTTGAGCGGCAGCAGTTATTAAAGACACAGTTAGGGAGTACGGGATTATTAAAACAATACCGGCAATACCAACGCGAAATCTATTATTATAGAGATAAAATAAAAAACTACAAAGAATCTTTAACCGATCCTTCCAAAGTAGAAAAAGAGCTCTTAAAGCATGCGATGAAAATTCCGGCTTTTGAAAAATTCTTTCATCAACATTCCGATTTATCATCATTATTCAGGTTATCACCACCGGATGAACCTTTGCCGGCTACGATTTTATCAGGTTTACAAACAAGAAGTATGCTTACTGAGCAGTTGCAGCAACGGTTTGGTTCGGGTAGTGCATCCCAGCAGTTTTTAAATGCAGGAATGGTTGATGCACAGGCAGGTTTAACAGCCATCAAAGATCGTTTGCAGCAATTGGGTAGCTCTGGTGAAGATATGGATATGCCCGATTTTAAACCTAATGAAGAAAAGTCAAAAACATTTCTTAAACGTGTAGTTATCGGAACCAATATACAAAGTATAAAAAGCAATTATTTTTTTCCTTCTACTACTGATTTAGCATTAAGTGCAGGATATAAATTTAGTGAGAAAGCTGTAGCAGGTATAGGAATAGGATATAAATTGGGCTTAGGAAAAAATATCAGAAATATTGTTTTAAGTCATGAGGGTGTGTCATTAAGAAGTTTTCTGGATGTGCACCTGAAAAAAAGTTTTTGGCTGAGCGGAGGATTAGAAATGAATTACAGAAGCAGCTTCAGGCATATTGAACAGTTAAAAGAAAAGTCGGACTGGCAGCAAAGCGGATTAATAGGTTTAAGTAAAAAGATCTCCTTAAAAAATAAATTTTTAAAAAATACCAAAATGCAGTTGTTGTGGGATTTCCTGAGTTATAGTCAGCGACCCGTTACACAACCTATTATTTACAGAATTGGATATGATTTTTAATCACTTTGCTATGAGAAAATTTTCTTTATTGGTTTTACTATTTTCATTTTTTTCAGTTCACTATGGCCAAATTGATCCGAGACTTTTGGATTTGCCTAAAATAATGCCACCCTCTCCGGATGCTGCCAGTTTGATAAAATATGGTAGTACTCCTGTAAATATGAGTACAGGATCATCAACAGTAGACGTTCCGATTTGGTCAATTAATTGCGGTTCAATATCCTGGCCTTTATCTATATCTTATACAACAGCAGCAATTAAAGTAGATGAAGTGTCTTCTAGTGTCGGATTAGGATGGACTCTTGTTGGACAAGGAGTGATTACTCGTGCTGTTCGAGGTAGGCCGGATGAGGAAGAAATTGTAACAGAACCCGATTATTCTGAAGTTTCGTATGCTAATGACTGGTATTTTTTGTATAATGTAGTAGATGGTACTGTAGATTCTGAACTGGATATTTATTCATATAGCTTTAATGGAAGAAGTGGTAAATTTTATATTACTCAATCTGGAGAAATTTTTGCTACTCCAGTGACGACGTTAAAAATTTCATTGATTTCTTCAGGATTTCAGATAATTGATGAAGAAGGAAATATTTATTCTTTTTTTCAAAAAGAAACCAGCCCCCAGCTACCCGGCTCATGGGCGGCACATGTATCTTCCTGGTACCTGACCAAAGTAGAAACCAGTGATAAAAAACAAGCTATTGATTTTCATTATATCGATGCTGGAACTATAGATCAATCTAATATTTCTTACAGTCAGCGGTTGGTTCAACAATATACTCCGGTTGTGACTCATCCAATAAGTTGTGGGTTAGCTTTTATTTATGATCCTATTCCTGTTATTCAATCAATAAGTAAGATGACAAATGTTAGCCAACTTCAGCGTATTGATTTTCCGAATGGGTCGATAAATTTTTCCTATACCAATGACAGAGTTGATCTTAGCGGCACTTATAAAAACCGACTTACTAAGATAGATGTAAAAAGAGCAAGTGCTGATCCTACAACTAAAGTGTTTTCATTGTATCAATCCTATTATACACCGAATTATAAGATGAGATTAGATTCGATTCATGAGTACAGGTTTATTAATGGTCCAATAAAAAAATACAGTTTTGAATATAATACAACATCAATTCCATCTATTTATAGTAATGCACAGGATAAGTGGGGTTTCTATAATGGTAAAACCACTAATCAAAGTTTACTAGTCAGCCAACAGGTGTGGTACAGTACTCCTACCACCACTATGCAATACAATATTGGAAATGCTAATAGATCAGTAGATACAACAGCTTCAAAAGCAGGCACCTTGATTGCTGTTAACTGGCCTACTGGAGGAAGAACAGTATATACATACGATGCCCACCAATTTTACCCGGGACATCTTGCTACATCTACTACTGATTATTTGACAGCTGCTTCAACTGCAGGGGTTCCAGATTCAACAACGTTCACTTACCCTTTGTCAATGACAAGAGATCCAAAAGTTTCTATTGCTATTCACAATTTTAATACACCAGGTAGCAGTACTCCGCATCCTTACGTGGAAATAAAAGATCTTACAACAGGGAGTATTATATTATATGTTGAAAATAATGTTCCTCAGTCACCTTTAAATACGGAGCAAAGTATTTCGCTAATTCCGGGAAGAAGCTATCAGATGAAGTCAGAGGTTTATACTAATGCGACACTAGGATTTAATACGAGATTAAAAGTAGAGTGGTCGGTGTATAGCAGCAATCCCGCAGTAGAAAAAGGCGGAGGTATTAGAGTCAGAACGATAAGTAATTATACAAAATCAGGTGTATTAGCAAGCACGGATCATTTTGAATATGAACCCGGAGTTACTCTTACTTCAAATTATTTTATTCATCATAATATAAAATACATACGATATAGAACTACTAGTTTTCCCGCAAGCTGCGTTATGCTTGCTCCTGTAAGCCATATTTATCATTCTTCTTCTATATACCCCATGACACTATTTAGTGGTTCACCAATCATATATAAAAAAGTTACAAAATATCAATTGGATGGAATGGGTGTAGGCAAAGGAAAATCAGAGTATGAGTATAATGCTTATAAAGATGAAGTTGCTGGTGAGATGTTAAATTTTGTTTATTTCACTAAAAATGATTGGAGGAATGGAACTTTACTAAGAGAGTCTCATTATAAAAAAGATCCCGGACAGGATTATCAATTGGTAAAGACCATTGAAAACACTTACAACGAAATAAAAAAATCATACATAGAAGATCTGATAGTTAAACCGTTGTCCACAGATCTAGGTACGGGTTCTACCCGAGCTGCTATATTCGCGGAAGAAGATCTTGAGTTCAGGTATGTTAGGCTTTATACAGGTGCGAATAAATTAATCAAAACCAAAGAAACCATATATGGCAAACCGGGAACATCTCCGTTAGTCAGTATTACTGATCATTTTTATACAGCAGATTCACATGATTTTGCTACCAAAAAAACACAGACAGATAGTAAGGGTAATGTATTGAGTAATACGATGAAATATCCTATTGATTTTAGTAACTCCGGTAATGTTTATGAAAAGATGGTGAATAAGAATATTATTAGTCCTGTTGTAGAGCAAACATATTCCCGCAGAGAAATGGTGGGTACTACACCTACCGAAGTACCATTGCAAACATTAAAAACAGAATACCGCGATTGGAAAAATGATCAGTTAGTGCTTGCTCCGGAATTTATTAAGGCATCTGTTAATGGAGCAACACCGGAAAACAGAGTGGTATATACTAATTATAACGACCGTAAACAGCCAACAGAATTGAAAAAAAATCTGGATGCGACGATATCGTATTTGTATGGCTATAACTCTCAATATGTAGTGGCAGAAGTGTCTAACAGTCCTGTTTCCAGGGTGGCTTATACGAGCTTCGAAGCAGGTGATAAGGGCGGCTGGAGTTATGGCGGAACGCCAATAAGGGACTTTACTTCTCCAACGGGAAAATTGTGCTATAGTTATTCCGGCAATATTGTTAGCCCAACACTGACTACAGGTATTGCCTATATTGTTTCTTACTGGAGAAAATCAGGAACAGTATCCATCAGTGGTTCAACCACTACAACAGGAAGAACAGCGAACGGTTGGACTTATGTTGAACATCGTATTGCTTCACCAGGCACTACTATTACGGTAGTAGGTACAAGCGCTGTTATTGATGAATTAAGACTTTATCCTGCCACTAATGTGATGATGAAAACCTATGCTTATGATCCGCTGATAGGTGTAATTAATGAATGTGATGCCAATAACAGGATATTAAAGTATGAATACGATGAACTGCAGCGGTTAGTGCTGATCAGGGATGAGGATAGAAATATCGTTAAGAAATTTGCATATAAGTATAACAGCCATACGGCTTATGATAATATATATTACAATGATGCCCGTAGTCAGACCTTTCAGCGAATGACCGCCTGCACAGGTTGTAATATAGGGGCTATGGTTACTTACAGTGTTCCGGCAAATACATATCTGTCCACTGTTAGCGTAGCGGCAGCTAATGCTGTTGCTGATGGAGAGATAGCACTGAACGGACAGGTGCATGCAAATACTACAGGAGCTTGTGTTACTCCTCCAACCATGACTTTACAAACGACTAATGCAATTGCTGCGGACTTTAATTTCTTTAATACCTGTACCTCCACAAATTATAACAGACCACGACCTACTCCTGAAACGAACTGGTCGGTGTCGGGAATACCTCAGGGTACTTACAATATTAATGTTATCAAGAGTACCCCTCCGGCTACCTCCCAATATTATGAAGTGATTGCTCCGGCAAATACACCAAGTACTTTGTTTTATAATGGCCCTAATTTCCTGCCATTTACGAATGTTAAGTTATTAGCCGGCACTAATAAGGTAATTATTAACTAATTAATAGAAGGGCGAATAAAAATTAAATACAATCAATTTTTTAGAGCACAATATTGTTAATGACTGTAAGTGTAAAACATCTTGACGTATTCAACTACATAAATAAATAATAACATTGATCAGGTTTATCTGATTAATTAAAAGACAAAAAATACTAATGAAATACTTTACCATTTTCCTGTTCTTATTAAGCGTACAGGGGTACTCACAAATTAAATGGGATGAAATAGAAATGAGCTCGATTGATAGTCAGAAAACTTCATTAAAAGAATACGAAGGAAAAAAAATTGTGGTTGCGACAGGTAACCAGGAACATTTAAATCGTTCAAAATTATTATTTCTGGATTCCATTCAGAGTGTATATCCGCAGTTACAGGTGATTGTATTGCCGGCACAGTCATCTGACGAAGTAATCCGTCAGCCTGAAGAAAGAAACAGATTGGACAGTGCTGCTAAAACATTAAAAGATGATTTGCAGGAAGTAATGCAAACAGATTTGTCCGGAACGAATATTAAAGTGATGGAACCTTCTGCTACTTCGAGAGAAGCCGGTGAAAAGCAACATCGTCTGATGAAATATCTGACCACCCCTGAAGAAAATGGTCACTTTACCATTAATGCGAAAGGAGACTTTCAATTATTTGTACTGAATGAAGCTGGTTTTTTATATGCTGTAATAGAGGGCCCTATTAGTCAGGAACGCTTAACAAGAATATTAACTCATTCGAGTGCTGCAAAACAATGACCTGTTATTAAACCTTAAAATCCCACACCGAATATGCGACTTTCTGCTTTTATTCAAAGCCATTTTACTATAATATTGCTTTTGTTAAGCACTGTAGCTAATAGCCAATCTCCCCGAACTGTTCCCGGTCAGTACGTATCTCCACATCTTAATTATGTTAGAACCTGGACGGCTAAATATCCCCAGCAAAGTCCGGCAACATTAATGACAAGGCCATTGAGAGATATGCAATATAGTACGGAATATATGGATGGATTAGGCCGACCGTTTCAAACCGTCATCAAAGAAGGCTCTCTAAACTCTTCTAATGATGTAAAAAAAGATCTTGTGGCGCCTGTGGAATATGATGCTTACGGTAACCAAAGTTTTATTTATAAGCCCTATGTGTCTCCGACAACAGCTAATGGAAATTTCAGAACAAACCCATTTACAGAGCAGGAAACATTTATGGAAAGTCAATATCCTGAGGAGGATTTTTTTTATGGCGAAACCAGATATGAGAAATCTCCGCTGAACAGAGTGGAGGAAATAACAGATGCAGGAGATGCATGGTCCGGTTCTATGCAGGAAGAATCGGAAGCTGACCGCCGGTCAGTAAAAACAAAGTACTGGGTCAACACTGCAAATGATGGAGTATATATGTGGGATGTTACAGTAGCCACATTAGGAAGTTTGAGCACTTATACCTCACGCTCTACCAGGTATCCTGCTGGCGAGTTATCAAAAAAGGTAACGGTAGATGAACATGGAAAACAGTTGATTGAATTTACTGATAAGAATAACCGTATCATTTTAAGAAAAGTACAGTTTTCTGCGGCAGTAGATAATGGTGAAGGCGCGGGTCATACAGGCTGGCTTTGCACTTATTATATTTATGATATACTGGGTAACCTGCGTGCTGTGATACAACCTTTGGGTATTCAAAAATTTACCGCAGGTACCGGCACCCCCTCGTCTTCTATTCTTTCTGAACTCTGTTTTCGTTACGAGTACGATGAAAGAAACCGGATGATCATCAAGAAAATGCCAGGAGCAGCTGAACAGTATATGGTGTATGATGGTCGTGACAGACTGGTGATGTTTCAGGATGGAAAATACAGAGCGAATAACAGGTGGATGGTAACATTGTATGATGAATTAAGCCGTCCAGTAGAAACAGGTTTATTGTTAAATACTTATTATGGTGATAACAGAAGTTTTGTTGGGCATTTGAATGCAGCTAAATCGGTGGGTACTTATCCTTTTTCAGCCTCTTCCGTACCCGGTACAAGCTATTGGGATTATCGTACCAAAACCGGATATGATGATTACAGTACAGTTCCGGGAGCAAGTGGTTTAACTTCCTCTCTCGAAACCACTTATACCAGCAGTACTTATGTTTATACCAACTATAATGCTTCTCCCGTATATGCACAGCCCGTAATAGCTTCAACAGCTACAAAAGGTCTGCCTACCTGGACTGCCACTCGGGTTTTAGGCACTTCAACGTATTTGTATTCGGTAAATATTTACGATGATAAAGGCCGGTTAACACAGGTAAAATCAAAAAATCTTAAAGGAGGTACAGATGTGGTTACCACTCAATATAACTGGAGCGGACAACCGATTATTGTAGTGGAGAAGATAGATAAACCCGGAGGAACTAATGCCCAAACCATTGTTTATTCAACGCGTATCATATATGATGATCTGTTAAGAAAACGACTGGTAGACCGACGTGTGCAACATAACCTCGTAAATAGTAATGCACAACCTCCCTTTAAACCTGTTTTTAATGTTCAATACAATGTATCAGGTGAGCCAAGGCATATTATGCTTGGACGAAATGAAGGCAGTGATCCACGGGCCAGTATTCATATGGCATATAATATCCGGGGCTGGCTGACGAGTATTAATAAACCTTATCTGGAAGCAACCGGCAACAATCCTAAATACTGGTTTGCTGAGGAATTAAGTTATGATAAAAACTTATCGATAGGTACACAATCCTCATTTCAGTATAATGGCAATATCGCTTCTGTGCTCTGGAAAGGGGAAAGCGACCAGGCCAGAAGAAGGTATGTATTTGCCTATGATGCGGTCAATCGTTTAAATACAGCCACTTTTGGTCAGCATGCTTCAGGTACAGGGTCGGGGTCTGTATTTAATGTCAGCGCAGGTGTGGACTTTAATAGTTCACAGATGACCTAC
>CAZQIQ010000069.1:13341-18714 GCA_964593835.1 uncultured Chitinophagaceae bacterium | reverse complement strand
CGGGGCTGGATTTCTATCCTGGCCCTTTTTTATTTCTTAAAATGTTCAATAATTAATTGCGATTTTTTCTTCCCAATAATCTTGATCAGTTCTTCCTCATTTAATTCTTTAATTCTTTTCACTGATTTAAATTGTTTGAGTAATAATTCGGCTGTACTTTCTCCGATACCTTTTATTGTTTCTAATTCATTTTTAAAAGTTCCTTTACTTCTTTTCTGACGATGAAAGCTGATGCCGAATCTGTGTACTTCATCACGTATTCTTCTGATTAAATTAAGACTCTCACTATTAAAAGGTAAACGAATAGATTCTTTATCACCTGGAAAAAATATTTCTTCTTCGTTTTTCGCTAATCCGATTACAGTCATTGATCCTTCTACATCAAGTTCTTTTATCGCTTCAACAGCAGAACTTAATTGCCCTTTTCCACCATCAATAATAACCAGTTGAGGATATGCACCTTCTTCTTCTTTTAATCTTTTGTAACGTCTGTGTACAACTTCTTTCATGGTGGCAAAATCATTTATTCCTTCAACAGTTTTTACATTAAATCGTCTGTAATCATTTTTACTTGGTAACCCATTTTTAAAGCAAACCATTGCTGAAACAGGATAACTTCCCTGAAAATTACTGTTATCAAAACATTCAATATGAAGAGGTAATAAAGGAAGCTGTAAATCTCTTTGTAAAAGATATAATACTTTTTTTCTTTCCATATCGTCCTTTCCCTCTAATTGAAGAATCTTTTTCTTTTTTAATTCATCACGGAAGTAGTTGACATTTTTTTCTGACAGGTCAAGTAATTTTTTCTTATCTCCACCTTTTGGAACAGTAATAACAATTCCTTCTTCAGGATAGTCAATATGAAAAGGAAGAATAATTTCTGAGGAATTGCTTTTAAATGTTGACCTTATCTGTGCGATTGCAAATTGTAAAATCTCTTCATCATTTTCTTCTAAATGAGTTTCCAGTTTGGCTGTATGAGTTTGAACAATAGTGCCGTTTTGTACATTCAGATAATTTACATAGTAAAGATCTCCTTCCCTTAATAAAGAGAAAACGTCTGCATTGTTTAAGTGTTTATTTACTATAACAGATCTTGATTCATATGTTTGTAAATGGTCTATTTTCTTTTTTATTATTTCTGCTTTTTCAAATGCTAATGCTTCAGCAGATTCTTTCATCTCAGATTTAAAATGCTGAATAACGGGATTTAGATTTCCTTTTAAAATGTTTTTTACTTGTTTAAGACCTTCAGCATAATCTTCACTGCTTTGCAAACCTTCGCAGGGTCCTTTACAATTGCCTAAATGATATTCTAAACAGACTTTAAATTTTCCCTGTCTGATATTATTTTCAGTAAGATTAAGTTTGCAAGTTCTTAATTGAATAGTTGATTTTACAAAGTCAAGTAATTCTCGCACTTTGCCTACGGAAGTAAATGGTCCTATATATTGAGATCCGTCATTCAATTGTCTTCTTGTAAGAAATATACGTGGAAAGGGTTCCTTTTTAAAAACAATATAGGGGTATGATTTGTCGTCTTTGAGGTCTATATTATATTTTGGATGAAATTGTTTTATCAGTGAATTTTCAAGTAAAAAAGCATCCTGCTCGGAATTAACTATTGTAAATTCAATCCTGTTAATTCGCTTAATCAGCTCATGTGTTTTATAGTTAACCAAAGTTTTGGTGAAATATGAGCCCACCCTTTTACGTAAATTCTTCGCTTTTCCAACGTATAATAAATTGTTATCCTGATCGTAATATTTATATATTCCGGGTTCAGTTGGTATGGTATGTGCTATTTGTTGAAATTCTTTGTGTTGCATTTCGTGTACCTCAATAGTCCCAAACTACTTTAATTAAGTTTGTTTCAGTGTCGTTTTCGTTTTGCGTTTGCGTAATGATTTGAAAGCTACTTCCACTTTTCCAATAGAGCTTCTTATTAATGATATTTTTTCCTGAACTGTATTTTTTTTCCAGGTATATGCTTTTGACCCTGTCGTATGTATCTGTTTTTTCTGTTACTACGTCTGCTCTCTTAAGATCTATTTCGGGATTTGTAGTACTATAGTAAAAAGTAGCAGCTCCGGTACTATTATCCAAAAATGAAGATTCTCTGAATTCACTGCGGAAAGTAGAATCATGAAGCTCTCGGGGCAAAAACTCTTCCGTCAACACATGAAATTCATTTCTATCAATATATCCCGAATCGTTAGCTAATGCTGATGTTGTATATTTTTTTATTCCTATTGGTGTGGAATCGACTTTCGAAATCTCGCTTTTTAAAAAATCATATATAGGGAAAAAAAATTGTGGCTGAGCCAATGTGTCTGTGATTGACTGAGGAGCAAATGTGCTTTTTTCTGAATTATCATTGCATGAGTATAGAGATATAATGATAATAGCTACTACGGCTAAAAGAGAATTTCTTTTACTGTTGTTCATTGGTCGGGTGTTATGGATTTGTGTATGCTTCATTTATTTACTAACAGTTTAATTGTTCATCCGAGTGTTTGAAAATGTAATTATTTAGATATATACTTTTATGTATTCTTAAATAACGGCTACTATTCATTATCTCTTTTGCATATATACGTTTTTATATGGTCTCCATGCATTCTTTAATTATATATGATTCTGTTTGGACCAGCGATTATTATACTTATATCTTAACAATCGTTTCGTAATAATCTATTGTGATATTGGTTTTAGTCCGTATTGATAGTATAGTTACTGACAGCATTTTTATTACTTGTTTTAGGTGCTCGAACACACAATTCCTATTCAACCAAATAGCATGTATACTGTAAAATTAAAAAAGAGTATGTATTAAAGTGCCCGGGACCGGGTAACCATAGAAATAAAAACATTCAGCAGGTAATCAGATAAAAAGAGAATGGGTTAGATTTTTGATACACGCTCTTTGTCTGGATTGTATGAGTATCAGCGGATAGTTTTGGTTACACCTACTTTTATACCATATTCCATAAGGTATTCCTTGATAGGGTATTCGCTTTCGTAAGTAGATAATAATTGATAGCGGAATTGTGGCCCAATCTGCCATCTTACTCCACCTCTGTCATAACTAATAAAAGCTTCTGCCGCTGTATTTACATTCCATCTTCTTACGAGGGATGGCGCTTGCGTGTAGTTTTTATAATCAGTAGTAATCAGATAAGTGTTTTTGTTGAGCAGATATGTTGGTTGTACAGTACCGGCCACCCGAAATTGCAATTTATCGCCTCCAAAAACCTTGTATTCAAGTCCTACCGGAACCGATAGCTGGAAATATTGGTTTTTCAGGCTTTTGGCAGAAGTCCCATCAAAAGTATTGATATCAGTGTAACTGGTTAGTGTTCGTGGACCTGTTCCAAGTAAAGATGCGTCTAATGCGATTACTGCTGATTGTCTTGGAGCTCTAAATGCCTCTATATCGTATTTTGAATAATTAAATTGAAGACCACCTTTAAATGTTAGTCGCTTGTTCAGATTAAGTAATGCGTGAGAACCTATTTCAAAGCCACGGGCCGGACGATGATTTACTACATTGTTAACATCCTGATTATTTCTGGAAACAGGATTGTTGGGCTGGTCTTGTATGTTTTTGTCATTATCGCTGCTGGATAGTTTTCTATAGTTGACAGTAGGAGAGAATGTTAACTGCCAGCTTAAACGTTTCACCAATGCAGGTATTTTTATATTTACCTGGTCCTGTAACCAGTTTATTTTATCTTTCTTTTCAGCAACATTCGCTAATCCGAGTGTTCTTCCTTCTACTGTTTTTTCTGCATCAAGAGACTCATATATCTGATCTGGCCAGATGAGTTCTATATTATATTTTTCGTTCTCATTTAAAGGCTCAAGACCGGTAATTAATAATGAAGCTTTCCGCGTTTTGAGCCCTGTTAAATTAGCAACATCAAATAATTGCAACGGTATATCAAAAGAGGCAGTAATGGAGCCGCTATCTTCCATTATAATATCCGAAGTAACCGTTTCGCTACTATTAAGCTTTCCATTCAGATCGTTATAGGTGAAAGGGTTAAGCTGAGCAATGGCTGATGCTGAATCAGCCGCAATAACAGAGTTTGTATGTTTTGTCGTTTTTTTGGAAGATGGTGCTATAAGTTCTGTAATAGCGACATAGCTAATACTCGATAACAAAAGTATAAAGCCTGTCCAATACCATTTTCGATAAGAGCGGAGCGACTTGTCTATACCCTTCCAAACTTTATCGGATGGATACATTTTATACTGTTCTGCTTTCTCTTTAAGGTAATCTTCAAATTCATTATGGTTAAACCATTTCTCCATTAGTCGTTAGTTTGTACTGGATTGTTTTTTCAAAGGGTTAGATATAAAAGACATTTTATTATTGCTTCATCAGTTTGGTTCTTATTAATGCCCTGCCGTTGCGGCCACACCCAGCCATTCTGCTTTAAACTTAGTTGGATTGATAATATTCTTTTTGATAAGAATATCTTCCAGCATTTGTTTAGCCCTGGTATACTGTGATCTGCTTGTGCTTTCCTCTACATCCAGCATTTCTGCAATTTCTTTATGCGAATAGCCTTCTATTGCATAAAGATTTAATACTGTACGGTATCCCAATGGCAATATTCTGATACACTCTACAATTTGTTTTGCCTGTACTATTGAGGGAACCGAATCTTCCCTAATCTGAATACCGGTAGCATGGATGATGTCTACGCTTTCATTAAACTTCTTATTTTTTTTCAGGTGGTTGATGCAGGTATGCACTATTATTCGCCTAACCCATCCTTCAAATGCCCCTTTATTCTGGAAAGTATGTATCTGGGAGAAAACTTTGATAAAACCTTCCTGAAGCATGTCTTCGGCATCTTCCCTGTTATGGGCGAACCGATAACACACTGATAACATTTTAGGACTGTACTTGCTATACAGTTCCCGCTGTGCTACCCCATCATTTTGTAAACAGCCTGATAAAATGGCTTCTTCCGTCATCGTTTAACTCCGGTTAGTTGCCATGTAATTTAGACAATTTCATGCACTAAAAGCTGCACAGCGGAATAAAAAATCCAGCCTGGTACTGGTTTATATCAGCACATTACCGCTCATTTGCGGAGGAATAGATAAGTTCATCATGGTCAGAATAGTAGGAGCAAGGTCTCCCAGTTTACCAGGTTTAACTGCGCCAGTCCATTCTTTATCAATGATAAATAATGGGACGAGGTTAAGTGTATGTGCTGTGTTCGGTGAGCCGTCCTGATTGATCATGTAATCGGCATTTCCATGATCAGCTGTTAAAAACACGGTATATCCATGCTGAAGTGCGGCTGTAACCACTTTTTCAACACATGTATCAACGGTTTCAACAGCCTTAAT
>CAZQIQ010000069.1:3290-13331 GCA_964593835.1 uncultured Chitinophagaceae bacterium | reverse complement strand
TAATTCCTGCTGCAAATACTCCTGTATGCCCAACCATATCCGCATTAGCATAGTTTAAGCAAATAAAATCGGCAGTTTCATTCTCTATTTGAGGTATAATAGCATTGGTAAGTTCATAGGCGCTCATTTCTGGCTTAAGATCATACGTGGCCACTTTGGGAGAGGGCACCATAATACGCTCCTCATTTTCAAAAGGGAGCTCTCTGCCGCCATTAAAGAAAAAAGTTACGTGAGGATATTTTTCAGTTTCTGCAATACGAATTTGTTTCTTACCTGCAGCCTGTAAAACTTCACCGAGCGTGTTGTTTAAGTTATCTGTTTCAAAGATCACATTGACGTTCTTGTATGTTTTATCATATTCCGTCATTGTGGTGTAATTGATCGATAATTTTTTCATCTGAAACTCCGGGAAATCTGTTTGAGTGAGCGCCTGTGTAACTTCCCTGCAACGGTCTGTACGGAAATTAAAACAGATAACAGAATCGCCATCTTTTATGACTGATGGCTGTTGTCCCGGTTGTGTAATCACTGTAGGTTTAATAAACTCGTCAGTGATGTTATGTTCGTAAGCATCAGCTATGGCTTGAACAGGATCAGTAGCATGCTCACCAATGCCTGATACTAAAGCGTCATAAGCCAGTTTCACACGTTCCCACCTTTTATCGCGATCCATAGCGAAATACCTGCCGCTTACTGTTCCTATTTGTCCGACCGTTTTTTGAATATGTTGCTCTAATTCTGTGATGAAATTTAAGCCACTTTTGGGGTCTGTATCACGTCCATCAGTAAACGCATGTATCACTACGTCTTTTTTCCCTTCTTTTTGACAGATGTCCAATATGGCTTTTAAATGATTAATATGCGAATGAACACCACCATCACTCACCAAACCTATGAGGTGCAAAGTTCCCGGCCGTCTAATACTGTTAAGCAAAACAGTATTCTGTGCAAACTGTCCATCACGTACTGCTACATTTATTCTTTGTAATTCCTGATAAACAATTCTTCCTGCACCCAGATTCAGGTGCCCTACTTCAGAGTTGCCCATTTGTCCATCCGGCAGACCTACCGCTTCACCGCAGGTGACAAGAGTTGTATTTGGATATTTTGCATATAAGGAGCTTACAAAAGGAACATTTGCGTTTTGAATAGCGTCGGATGATTTAACTTTTCCCAATCCCCATCCGTCCATAATTACCAGAATAGCCTTTTTCGACATGTTTACTTATTTTATCTAAGTTATAAAGGTATTATTTCTGTGAGGTTATGTGACTATTTTGGCATGTTTTTCGCAAATTTGCTTAATCTAACGATGCAACCAGCATGATTAAAATTGTTATTATTCTAGCTAGGAGTAAAATTATTTTAAGCATGTGACGTTGGATGAGTATTAGAGATATGCTAATGCTAAATGGTTTTTTGACCATATCAAATAAAAAAAACATAGATGAGCAAATACATGGGAATGATGGTGATAGTTATGTCCCTCTTTTTACCATCCTTCACTTCAACCTATTCTATCGATGAAGTGCTTGTTGCATTACGTAAAGGAGATGCTGCACAATTGGCCAAATATTTTGATAACAGAGTAGATATCTCACTGCCCAATAAAAGTGATAATTACAGCAAAAAACAAGGGGAAATGATATTGAAAGATTTTTTTGCTACTAATGAAGTAAAAAACTTTCAGGTCAAACATAAAGGAGAGAACAATGGCTCTCAGTTCTGTATCGGACTTTTACAAACACGCAATGGTAATTTCAGGACAAAATTATATATGAAACAAAAAGGTAAACAGCAGGTTGTACAGGAATTAGCTTTCCAACTGGAAGAATAACTGATTAATTCATTTTGAAAGGAACAATCATCTCAAATATTGGAATATTTACCTCAAAGGTTGATTTATTGTTAAGGTTCTCCATAGTATAGGTTCCATACATTTTTCCCAGCTCGGAACGAAGATTGCAACCACTTACATATTGATATTTTTCAGATGGCAGAAGAACAGGCTGTATGCCAACAACACCTTCGCCTTCTACTTCTCTTTCGCTGCTGTTGCTGTCAATAATGTACCAGTGGCGACGAAGCAGTTGAACCGGAAAGGAATTGTGGTTCTCAATAGTAATCCTGTAAGCAAACATATATTCGCTAACTACAGGGTTTGAATATTCTGGCTGATAGAAAGTTTCAACAGTAACTTCAATGCCTTCTGAAATTGTTGATACCATTCAGATCATTTGTAGTAAAAGTAGAGAAAAAATTATCCGCTTAGCTGTTTATGCGAATAATTAACAGGAAATGTGTAAAGCTTTACTATTTTTACCGTATCCTCAATAATTGATAAAAAGAAAAGATTATGAAAATAGCTGTAGCGAAAGGAGATGGTATTGGTCCGGAAATAATGGATGCCGTTTTATCTATTTTTAAAGCTGCAAAAGTTCCGATTGAATATGAATTTGTTGATATGGGTAAGTGGGTATTCGACAAGGGGTTTAATAACGGAATGACACCTGAGGCTCTTCAGACAATTGAGCGTTTGGGTATTCTGTTTAAGGGACCCATGGAAACGCCGAAAGGAAAAGGTGTAAAAAGCATTAATGTAACAGCCCGAAAAACATGGAACACATATGCTAATAACAGAACATTCCAAACGCTTTCCGGAGTCAATACTGTTTTTAGTAAAGCAGGTATTCCTATTGATGTAACAATTGTCAGAGAAAATATTGAGGATACTTACGGTGGTGTTGAGCATATGCTTACCCATGATGTGGCTTTAAGCAGAAGATTTATTACCCGTCCGGGTAGTATGCAGGTGATTAAGTACGCATTTGAAATGGCTAAGAAAAAAAATGCCCGTCGAATAACCTGTGGGCATAAGGCCAATATTATGAAAATAACTGATGGGCTTTTTCTTGAATGCTTTTATGAAGTCGCAAAAAATTATCCTGAACTAAAAGCTGATGATGTAATTGTTGATGATTTGTGTATGAAATTGGTGACTCGCCCGGATACTTTTGACGTGGTGGTACTTACTAACTTACAAGGTGATATAGTCAGTGATCTTTGTGCGGGCCTGGTAGGTGGGCTTGGATTTGCGCCTTCAGCTAATATTGGTGATTATATTTCTATATTCGAGGCTGTTCATGGCACCGCTCCTGATATTGCCGGAAGAAATATTGCTAATCCCACAGCTCTGCTGTTGAGTGGATTTGGCATGTTAAGGCATCTCGGCCTTGTACAGGCTGCGACCTTAATTGAAAATGCATTATTGTACACGCTCGAAAGCGGAGTGCATACCGGTGACTTTGGCGATAAGGCTATTCCATCTGTAAACACTACTCAGTTTGCGGAAGCTGTCATTAGCAATTTTGGTAAAAAACCTGTTCATAATCCCAAACCGGATGGACAGGATGTGCCTTCTTCCTGTACAGTATTTCATCTGGAACAAAATGCTATGATGGAAAGCGTAGAAGGAGATAATGAAAAAATAGTTGGAGTAGATATGTTCCTTGAAAGTAATATGCAACCGGATATGATTGCTAAGAAATGCCAGCGTCACGCTGGTGTTAAATTTAAACTGGTTAATATTAGTAACAGGGGAACTCAAGTCTGGCCTTCTGGCAGTCGTTATACTAATCTGGTAAATCAATATAACGCGAGATTTGAAAGTATAGATGGTGAAGGATTAAATCAGCAGGATATTATTGGTTTATATGTTAGTTTAAGTGGTGATTTTAAAATAGCCAGTCTTGAACTATTAAATATGTGGGGAGATAAAAGAGGATACAGTCTTGCTCAGGGACAATAAGATTATTATGTTATTTGATGATGTTTTAACTACGTTGGTGCAACAGGCGCTCAAAGAAGATATAGGAGATGGAGATCATTCCACACTCTCATGCATTCCCTCTGAAGCAAGGGGAAAAGCAGAGCTTAAAATTAAGCAGGATGGTGTTATTGCCGGAATGCACGTTGCTGAAAAAATATTTAAGATGGTGGAACCATCAGCAGTATTTTCGCCTTTTAAAAAGGATGGAGAGTTGATGATAAATGGAGAAATAGCTTTTCACGTAGAATCATCTGTTCATACAATATTAGGAGTTGAAAGACTGGTATTAAATACCATGCAGCGTATGAGCGGCATTGCTACCCTTACACGGATGTATGCTGAAAAACTAAAAAATTATTCTTGTAAAATTCTTGATACCCGAAAAACAACACCCAATTTCAGATTATTAGAAAAAGAAGCAGTGAGAATTGGAGGTGGTTATAATCACAGAATGGGTTTGTATGATATGATCATGTTGAAGGATAATCATATTGACTATGCCGGCGGACTGGAAAAAGCGATAGAAAAAGCATGGTTATATGCGCAAAATGTAAAACCCGGACTTAAAATAGAAGTCGAAACCCGTAATCTGGAGGAGGTTAAAAAAGTGGTGGCAATAGGAAAAGTAAACAGAATAATGCTGGATAATTTTGATACTTCTTTAATTAAAGAAGCTTTAGCCATTATTAATGGAAAATTTGAAACAGAAGCCAGCGGTGGAATCAATCTTGATAATATTGAATCGTATGCAGCAACCGGGGTGGATTATATCAGCGTAGGCGCCTTAATCCATCAGGCAAAAAGTCTTGATCTTAGTTTAAAGGCTGCAAAATAATTAAACAATGAACAAGAAAAAATCATCTTCTAACAGTATTGTATATTCGACTAATCCGGAATATAAAGGTTTTGACGATGAACTTCCGTTGCAGGAAACATTACCGCCTGCAAAACAACTTTTAAGAATAAAGCTGGACACAAAACACAGAGGCGGTAAAACTGTTACACTTGTTGAAAATTTTATAGGTAAGGATGATGATCTTGAATTGCTTGGCAAACAAATTAAATCATATTGCGGGAGTGGTGGCAGCGTGAAGGATGGACAAGTCATCATTCAGGGTGACCATCGACAAAAAATTTTACAGTGGTTGCAGAAGAACGGGTATAAGGCAAAAATCTAAATCCTGT
This sequence comes from uncultured Chitinophagaceae bacterium, assembly GCA_964593835.1. Taxonomy (GTDB): domain Bacteria; phylum Bacteroidota; class Bacteroidia; order Chitinophagales; family Chitinophagaceae; genus Flavitalea. The sequence continues at coordinate 8,317 of CAZQIQ010000069.1, read as the reverse complement.
TTAACTTACCACCACTCTTTCTGCTAATTCTTCACCTGCCTGTATTAAAGGACTACACATGGTATTTACGCCTACCTGCGCCAGTTCTGTTTTTTGTTCTTCCGATTCAATCATTGCACTTATATTTCCTTCAAATCCGCGTTTTCTCAGCGTCTTAATAATATTTATTTTTCCTGTTTCTTCTCTCATTGATACTACCACGCCATGAAGATGCTTAATATCCAGATTTTCCCATAAGTTTTTACTGTTGGCATCCCCATATAATACTCTTCGTTTATTATCCCTTTGTTTTTCCAGTACTCCGGGGTCTGTATCAAATCCCACAACTTTTTCACCTTTTGAAGCCAGATAGTCATAAGCTGCTGAACCAGTTCTGCCCATACCTACTACTAAATAATTTGCGCTTCCTATGGTATTAGGCTCTGCGTCACTTCTTGATCTTGTATTTTCAAAACGGGTAAGAAAGGATTCAAGTTTATTATAAATAGAGTTTGCATTTTTGTTAACCGGTGCTCCGAATATAAAAGAAACAGCAACAATAGTTGCCAATGTAATCATTAAAGAGTCAGGTAAAAGTCCGGCGGTGATAGCCACTGCACCGGTAATCAATGCAAACTCGCTAAAGCTTGCCAATGATGTGGCTGTAAGAAAAGCAGTGCGTGCACGTAACCGGAAAGCTGCCAGTAGACCAAAGAATATTCCTATCCGGATAGGTAGCATCAATATCAGCGCCAAAGCAAAAAAGAGATCCTGCCATCCTGGTGTGCCGGTCAGTCCTATCTTGAGAAAAAAACCTATGAGAAAGGCTTCGCGAAGCCCCCACATTTTCTCCGACATCTCTTCTGCTTTTTCTTCACCTGAATGTAATACCCCAAAACAAAAAGCACCCAATTCTCCACCTAATCCAAAATATTCAAACAGTAAAGATCCTCCTAGCGCAGCAAGAATTCCATAGAGTAATAAAAGCTCTTCGTTCTTTAACATTCTGATTATTCTCACTGTTACAAACTTTAATAAAGGCAATAACAGTAATGTAAGCGCCCATGGTGAAGGAGCTTTAAGTCCGGAAAAAGCTAATATGCCTATAAGGATAATATCTTCCATAACCAGAATGCCAATAGCTAAGCGTCCGTGATAAGAATCTAATTCTCCTTTATCTTCTAATCCTTTTGCAGCAACTACCGTACTGGCTACTCCCAATAATATTCCTAACAAAATAGTTTGCGACCATGTGAATCCTGCCGATAATCCTATCAGTGCAAAAAGAGCGGTTAACACAATTACGCTAATGGCTATCTGAAGCAGACCGGAAACTGCTACTTCTGGTTGAAGAAAATTTTTTAATCTCATCTTCAGGCCCAGGGTAAACAATAGAAAAATTACACCTATATGCGAGATCTCATCAAGAGTGTGAGAAGAATTGAATCCATACCATGAAAGAATAAATCCTCCTGCTAGATATCCAAGCAAGGGAGGGAGACCAAATTTTAGAAAAACAAATCCAAGAGCAAATGCGATAAGGAGGTAAAGTAGTTCCATTGTGTAATATAAAGAATCTATAATTAACAGAGAGCATCCTTACAAAACACATATAGGTTTGGTGAACTATTCAAATGTATAGTTACTTTATAGCATACACTTTCACTGGGCTGGATTAACTATTTGATAATATTGCTGAAGGAAACCATCTTTAAATTGTTCGGGAACCTTACCGATACCATTCAATTGGAGGTGACTTAAATAATTATATACGTAATTCTGTATATAAAATGCATGAGCTACAATTTTTCGTTGGTGCTTAAATATGACATGCGTTACTCCCAATACGATATGTTTTATAAACACTATTCAATTATTGATGAATTAAAACATATTGTTGTTAAATGGTTAGATTGATTAATTAGTCATTGAAGTAATTGTGATTACGAATGCTAGACACATTTATTCGACAATTCAATTCCATACCCCTAAGCTTATCACATGATTTTAATATGCAAACATGCTGTGGGGTTTGGGGAACATCTTTCGGAATGTCGATATTCTTACAATTGTTTTTTACTACCAATCTTATACAACATGTATCCCATGACGGCAAATAGAACAACGCCTAAAAGAAAATAACCATTGTGTGACAATAGGTTGATCAGCGCTTCTTCAACACTTAACTTTTTTAAAATTGTTTCTCCTATATCTGTTCCTGCAAGAAAAGCTATCATTACACCGGCTACTGCGCCGCCTGCTACTAAACCGGTAGCAAATAAATTACCGCTACCCAACTCTTCCTCTTCTGTAGATGCAGGTTTCTTCTTTTTATCAACAAGTCCTTTAATGGCGCCACCTACAAATATGGGTAATGTTGTAGATAAGGGGAGATAAGCACCTACTGCAAAACTCAATGAGCTTATGCTACATAACTCCATTGTAACGGCTAGAAACATTCCCACAAATACATACTCCCAATCCAGGTTTTGTGATAAAATTCCTTTTATGAGTGTGGCCATCAAGGTCGCTTGAGGTGCGGGAAATTTTTCTGTACCGATGGCGTGCGTAATTCCCTGGCTGATCATTTCTTCGGTTGGGCGATCAAGGAATTTTATGGTTAGGCCGATAACTAAGGATGAAACAATAGCCCCGACAAATAAGGCGATTTGTTGATTTCGGGGAGTAGCTCCTACAATGAATCCACTTTTTAAATCCTGAGAAGTTGCTCCTGCATTCGCAGCAGCAATACATATCATTCCGCCCACTACCAGTACTAAAGGTTCATATGTCTTACCGGTCCAGCCCACACTTAAAAAGATGAGACTGGTGCCCATTACAGTGGCGATAGTCATACCCGAGATTGGATTGTTCGAAGAACCTATTAGTCCAACAATACGCGAGGATACGGTTACAAACAAAGCACCAAAGACTACTACCAGAATACCAATAAGCAACTTTTGCATGAAACCTTCTCCAGGTACCTGGGGTAATAAAGTGATTAATAGTATGAGTCCAAGACTACCTAGTCCGACAATTTTTATATTAAGATCTTTCTCTGTTCTTAATGAAGCAGTTTCTTCTCCATCAGTTTTTTTAATAGAAGCTATACTACCTTTTATGGATTTAATAATTGTAGGAATCGTTTTTATTAAAGTAATGATCCCTCCGGCAGCAACAGCACCTGCGCCTATTTGCCGGATGAATGCATAGTAAATAGCAGAGGAGTAATCACTGAAACTATGAGCTACGGGATCCCAGTTGCCTCTGCCACCACTTTTCGTAATGTCTTCAAGATAACCCAGTTTAACTAGTTGTAGTGCTATGGTATCTGCGGGTACTACAGTAGACAATAAAGGAATAAATACCATCCAGCTTAAAACACCCCCGGCCACAAGTATACCTGCAATGCGCGGTCCGATAATATATCCTACACCTAAGTATTCCGGAGTAATCTCACCACTAATTCTTGCAGAAGGAAAAAACTTGTTAGTTTGCTGTGTGGCATAATAAGGAAGTTCTGCAATAAAATGCATTATTTTCTGAAGCAGGGCATATAAAAAAGCCACACCTAATCCCCAGAATGCCGTTTTTGCAAAATCGCCGCCTCTTTCTCCAGCCTTTAAAACATCTCCACAGGCTGTTCCTTCCGGATAAGGCAGTTTACCATGTTCATTAACAATTAAAGATCTCCGGAGAGGAATCATTAATAATGTTCCAAGTAATCCTCCTACAATGGATAAAATCAGAATTGTCAGGTAATTAAAATATGATGCGCTATCTGGTGATGACAGAAATAAAAATCCCGGCAATGTAAAGGCTACCCCGGCAGCTATACTTTCTCCGGCGCTTCCGGTAGTCTGAATAATATTATTTTCAAGAATAGTGGTTTTAAAAAAACGTCTTCCAAGTGTAATGGCAATAACAGCTATTGGTATGGAGGCGCTCACTGTTAATCCGGCTTTAAGGGCAAGGTATACGGTTGCGGCACCAAAAATTACACCGAATAACGCACCCAATAAAATGGATTTAATCGTTAATTCTTTTACCTGTTTTTCGGGACCAATAAATGGCTTGAATTCGTTGACTGACATAATATCAATTACTGTGATTATAATTAATCATCAGAAGCAGTTGCTTCTGTAACAACTTTGTTTAATCTTTTTGTAAGAGGGAAAATAACTAATCCGGCAACAATTGCTGCAACAGCGCTGATTCCGAAGAATACGGCTTTGTCATCGAATGTATCCCAGAAGCCTGCAAGTATACCAGATATTTTACCACCTAATGAAGTCGTCAACATCCAGCCTCCCATCATCAGTGCTGTAAAGCGTCTTGGAGAAACTTTAGAAACCAGTGATAAACCTATTGGGCTCATGAACAGTTCACTAATGGTGAACACTCCGTAACTGGCAAAAATCCAGGCTGAAGAAACTTTGTTTTCGTAAATGTTTGTTGATAAACATGCTGCGACCATTACTATAGATGAAATCCCGGCAATGATAACACCCCATGCCATTTTTGAGGGAGTAGAGGGTTCCTGATTTCTGGATCTCATCCAGCCAAATAGCCCTACAATAATAGGAGTAAGAAAAATAATCCAGTATGGATTGATCGATTGGTACATCTCCGTAGAAATCAATTTTAAACTTTTCCCTTCTGTAGGCCATTCCTGTTTAGGGAGATTTTTAAAGTAAGGGTCTACACCCATTTCGGTAAGAATTTTACCATTCGCATCCGATTGAGGTCTGAACTGATTGTCTATTAAAGGAATTTCTTTTGGATTAGTGTCAACTGTTTGCAATAGTCCAAAAGGCTTTATTATTTTTTCAACAGCTTCGGGAGTTTTTCTGTTCGTATAAGTTTCAGCCCAGATGGTTAATGCTGTTGAATTTTGATTGTAAATATTCCAGAATACGATAGCTACAGCAAAAAGTGTAAGAAGGGTTCCTAATCTTCTTTTATCAAAAGGTTCAGCACGTTGCCACAGGGAAATGTAAAAAATGATAATAGGAAATCGATCCAGCAATAAACTGTCTGAAATCATC
>CAZQIQ010000069.1:0-3280 GCA_964593835.1 uncultured Chitinophagaceae bacterium | reverse complement strand
CGAAGATAAAAGCATCATTGGCATCAGATCCTATAAGGTTGCCGGGAATAAACCATCCTATAGCTCCGGCTAAGGCTGCCGGAAGAAAAACATATAATCCAATTTTCGAAATGGGCATATCGCCTTTTTGTGGTGGTTTGATAACGTCAGCATGTTTTACATGTTTTCTTCCCGAAGCAAACCAGATAATACCTAACAACATTCCTACTCCGGCAGCAGCAAATGCATAGCTCCAGCTATAATTGTTTCTTAAAAAAGCTGCTACAAAATTGCATATGAACGCACCAATATTGATGCCCATATAAAAAATATTATAGGCCGCATCTTTCTTAGGCTTTAATTCCTCTTTATTATACATATTGCCCAAAAGAGTGGTGACATTTGGTTTAAAAAAACCATTGCCAATAATAACAAACAGTAAGGCAATGTATAGCAGCGCGTTACTGCCTGGAATAGCCAGTAAAAAATAACCTGTGGCCATAAGTGATCCTCCGAGAAATATAGATCGCGCATATCCAAGATAACGATCAGCTATAAGACCCCCGATAAAAGGAGTCAAATACACTAATGCTACATAAGTGCCAACAATATCAATGGCCGTCATGTTGTCAAATCCTCGTCCTCCATTGCCTGTAGTGTCAGTAAGATAAAGGAATAAAATACCGATCATTAAATAATAGCCGAATCGTTCCCACATTTCTGTAAAAAAAAGGACCATCAGTCCGCGTGGGTGTTTTGCTTTACTTGTAAGCTGGTTCATTAAAGTGCTTTTTTGAGGTAAGGGACATTAATGGTGTAAAATAGTAATAAATTTGCCCACCAAAAAAAATGCAGCATCATAATGAAATTGTTATTACTAGGCAGCGGAGGTAGGGAACATGCTATAGCGTGGAAATGTGCGAAGAGTAAACTCTGCGATAAAATATTTATAGCACCCGGAAACGCGGGAACCAGATTAGTAGGCACTAATGTGAAATTGAATATGAATGATTTCGATGCCGTAAAGACATTTTGCGTGCAGGAAGACATTGATATGGTAATCGTGGGGCCGGAAGAGCCATTGGTGAGGGGCATTGCCGACAGTTTCAAAACTGATCCTCAGGTATCCAAGATACCTGTCATCGGTCCCTCACGCGAAGGCGCACAGTTAGAAGGCAGCAAATCTTTCGCAAAACAATTTATGATGCGCCATCATATTCCTACTGCCGCCTACAGAGAATTTGATACTAATAATTATGCAGAAGGCATTCCCTATCTTCAGCAACATAGTTTACCCATTGTGCTAAAAGCTGATGGACTGGCAGCGGGTAAGGGTGTTATTATCTGTCAATCTCATATAGAAGCTATTAGCGAATACGAGTTGATGATACAACAACAGAAGTTTGGCGATGCCAGTAAAAAAGTAGTGGTTGAGGAATTTCTCGCAGGAATTGAAATGAGCGTATTTGTTCTTTGTGACGGAAGGAATTATGTGACATTGCCTTCTGCTAAAGATTACAAGCGTATCAATGTTGGAGATAAAGGTCCAAATACCGGCGGAATGGGCGCTGTAAGCCCTGTTCCGTTTGCTGATGAGGCCTTTATGAAAAAAATTAGGGAGAGAATAATCGTTCCAACTGTTGAAGGGCTTAAAAAAGATAATATCGAATACAAGGGCTTTATATTCATAGGAATAATTAAAGTTGATAATGAACCTTTGGTTATAGAATACAATTGTAGAATGGGCGACCCAGAAACGGAAGTTGTTATCCCCCGTCTTAAAAATGATCTGGTAGAAATTTTTCAGGCTGTAGCCAGTCAAAAATTAAATACTCTCCAAATTGAAGAAGATCCGCGCACAGCTTGTACGGTAATGGCTGTTAGCGAAGGCTATCCCGGTAACTATGAAAAAGGCGTGGAGATAGAAGGTCTGGATGTAAAAGTGCCCGATGTAATGGTATTTCACGCAGGTACAACCGAAAAAGATGGAAAGGTATTAACCAACGGGGGACGTGTATTAACAGTAACATCCTTTGGGGAAAATATTGATGAAGCCGTTAATACTTCTCTTGAGATGTTAGAAATCGTTCAGTTTAATGGCATGTTCTACCGGGATGATATAGGATATGAGTTTAGATAAATCACCAATCAATGGTACATTATAGTGACTACCTCAACCTCGAAAAGATTCTTAATGCTCAGCATCCTGAAAGCGTAAAACATCAGGCCCCAGCTCACGATGAGATGCTGTTTATTGTTATTCATCAGGCTTACGAACTATGGTTTAAACAGGTGCTCTATGAAATCAACTCTGTCAGGCAAATCATGCAACTTCCTGAGTTGAATGATAACTCACCTCAATTGCAAACTGTCGTGCATCGGTTATCAAGAACAGTTTCTATTTTAAAAGTTCTTGTCCATCAGATAGACATTATGGAAACCATGACGCCAATGGATTTCCTTGATTTTAGAGATATGTTAAGACCTGCATCTGGATTTCAGAGCTGGCAATTCAAAATCTTGGAAGCTCACCTTGGTTTGCAGTATGCCAATCGTCATGGTCAGGAATATTATCTTTCTCAACTCAAGCCCGAAGAAGTGCAGCTGATCCGTCAGGCTGAATCAGAGCGTTCATTATTGTTATTGGTAAATGACTGGCTTGAGCGAATGCCTTTTAGTGACGAAGAAAGAAACTGGCAACAGTACAGAGAAATATATATCAAGAGCCTCTCGCAGGCTGAAAAAGACAACAGCCAATATTTTGACGAAGTTTTTTCCGATAGCGAAGGGCAGATTGTTAGTAGATCCCTCTCTCCCAGAGCTTCGCGTGCTGCCTTGTTTATCATGTTATATCGTGGATATCCTATTCTTCAACTCCCATTTCAGTTACTGAATAATCTGCTTGAAATAGATGAACAATTAAGCACATGGCGTCACCGTCATATGAATATGGTGCACCGGATGATAGGCACCAGAATAGGAACGGGAGGCAGTACAGGAAAGGATTATCTGAAAGGAGCGGCTGACAAGCATTATATTTTTGGAGAAATAGCAAAACTTACGAGTTTCCTAAGTGAGAGGAGAAAACTACCTCCACTTAGCAGAGAAATGGAAAAAAAACTTGGTTTTATGCATTAAGAATGGATATTTAGGTAAGTAATTTTTGCTGGTCAATAAAATCTGTAAAATGGAAAGGTTTATTTTAGATGATAATAATAAATCTTTGAGTTTATAGTTATTACTGCAAGTCAATCTATTACTTTGTTTATTCGGATTATTTCCGCCAATTTTGCGCAGTAAG
>CAZQIQ010000068.1:0-18846 GCA_964593835.1 uncultured Chitinophagaceae bacterium | reverse complement strand
GAATTACTACAAACTAAAATCTCCAAACTGTAAGATCATATACTAGTTAGAACAGATACACCTTCTTTTATGATTTAATTCAGTAATGTATGAGAGCCTATTAACTAAAGGATATTAATTCCACTTCAAAAATTAAAGTACTGTTTGGTCCTATCTGTGCACTAACCTGTCTGTCACCATATCCTAAATGAGGGGGGATAAAAAATCGCCATTTACTACCGGTTGGCATTAACTGTAAACCTTCTGTCCATCCTTTAATAACCATATTAAGCGGAAACGTTGCTGGTTGCCCACGTTTAACGGAACTATCAAATACAGTCCCATCGATTAGGGTTCCGTGATAATGGCAGGTAACTTTGTTACTGGCTGAAGGTTTTATACCCGAACCTTCAGTAATTATTTCGTACTGTAATCCGCTTTCTAGTGCTACAATACCTTCCCTTTTTTTATTTTCTTCCAGAAAAGTGTTTCCTGCTTTTAAATTTTCTGCTGCTTTTTCATTTTTTAAAGCTGCAAGTTTGTCGCTGATACCCATAACTATCCTAATACTTTTTTAGCTTCTTCTAATATTGTTTCCTTTATTTTACCCTCAAAAAAAGTGGCCGCCAAAGGAAGTTTACTTTCGAGGAGTATATCTGAAGGGTTAATAGTGAGTGTTCCTGAAACAGACATGCCCATTACCGTAAAAGAAAATTTACCGTTGTTGCCATCCCACTCTTGCTGAAGATCTTTCACCTGGCCAGCAAATTTCTGCTCCACACTTTTGAGTACTTCTCCTGCTCTTCTATGAACTTCTTCCTGACTCAGTTGATGAGGAATATTTATTTGCATTTTGTCAAATTTTTGCATCAAAGATATTGATATTTAAAGCTTTGGACCTCTTTTTTTGTAATTTGGCTCATGCATTCACCCCCACCCCTTCAACCAGCTATAGCTGAACTTATTAAGATGTTGAATACTCTACATCCCATGAGTCAGCCTGTCATTAGTTTTATAGAAGAACGAACGATTGTTAGAAGATATGAAAAAGGAGAGCTCCTGCTGAATGCGGGAGAAGTCTGCCAGTATCTTTATTATATAAGAAAAGGAATAATAAGAGGTTTTATAAAAGATAATGGTAAGGATATCACAACCTGGATTACCAGTGAAAATGAAGTAGCTACTTCGATATATAGTCTGGATAGCCAGGCCCCGGCACTGGAGAATATAGAAGTGATTGAAAATTGTGAACTGATTCTCATGAAAACTTCTGATCTGCAGATACTGTACGACGAATATCTGGAGTTTAATATTGTCGGAAGAAAACTATTGCAGAACTACTACAAAAGCGCGGAGACGAGAGCCTTTATAGTACGGGTTTCAAAAGCTGAAGATAAGTATGAACATTTCTTGAATATTTACAGTCACCTGTCTAATCGTGTATTGCTAAAACATATTGCTTCTTTTCTGGGTATTACTATAGAGACTTTAAGCAGGGTAAGATCCAAATACATAATGAAAAAAGGAGATGATGGAGAAAAAAACCGGTAACATAATATTTGTTGTCTAGCGATGCTCGATTACAATAATCTTGAATATAATATTCCATTGAATTATTATTTATCTCACCGAGGGTGATCATTCTTGTTAAAGAATGCTGATACTGATTTGCTGTAATGTTCATTCGGGTTTGTTAAAAAGAATATGGCAGAGTGATCAGGGTTGTTTTTGATAGCTAAACATTTTGTGATGCAATTAGAGCACTATGTACAAAATACGATGAGTGAAATCCTCTTTTCAAGACATCCTGATGGAAAAAAGTTTGTAGTTGTTATTGCATTTCACTATCCGTGATTTTGTGAAACATTTGACACTTGTCTTTAGCCGGACATAAATCATTCGTCAATATAGCTTATCTGTTAGTAATAGATATGAAAGTATGGTCAATGTCCATTTTGTTAATCAGGAGGGACAAAGTTTGTGTGTATGATTATTCAATTAGATAATAAACTATTGAAATGATTTACGACCAAACCAAGTGAGGAAGAAGTTATTACAAAAGCCAAAAAATCTACTTTCGAAAAGCCTGATACCTGATAAAATGTCTATATCAATAAACACCAAAAATTTACTTTAAAAGTGTTAGTATTAGAAACAAGGAAAAAGCTAGAAAAATTCCCTTAGAAAACTCTTGTATTTTGGACAGGCTTATAATCAGGAAAGCAATTGCAAAAACTGTCAGAGAAATGGCTCACTTATCATCAGATTAAAAGTAAAACAAAAATGAATGGTTAGAAAACAGTGAATGCTTGAGATAAATATTTTGTGCTGCTGCTGATAATCTGATATAGCTCATCAAAAAGTATCGACAATAATCATCCGGCAATACCTGTTAAGGATAAAGCCGGATGATTTATTTCATTACAGTCTGTTTTTGACGAGTTTTATTGTCTTGACAATTTTACCATCTACTTTAAGTGTCAGGAAGTATACTCCACTTCGCATTCGAGCCTCATGACTATCCAGTTCAAATACACTATTTCCTGATGGACGGTTTTTATATTGTTTCATAAACGTACGCTTACCCTGAGGATCAAATATTTCAATATCGATGTTAGCATTTTCATTCAGGTTGTAAAAAGTAAGTGTAAAATACCTGGTAACCGGATTAGGGTATGCGTTTAGTTTAACCTTTATAGAATCCACCGGTGGTACAACAACAGTAGTATCCGGATTGTCTGGCCCATCAGGGTTATCAGGTCCGTCAGGATTGTCTGGTCCATCCGGATTATCGGGCCCATCGGGGTTATCTGGCCCGTCAGGATTGTCTGGTCCATCCGGATTATCTGGACCATCAGGATTGTCAGGTCCGTCAGGGTCATCAGGAGGAGGCTTATTAGGAATTGTATCCGTTACTGGAGGACCATCATAACGCAGATTATCATATTCCTGAATAATGAGTCCGGCGTTGAATCCGTATCCGGCTTCTTTAGTGGTGGAAAAATTTAATAATAATGTGCCATCATCTTCCGGAGAAATATTATCTATATATACAATTTTGGTAGAATTTTCCCAACTATTTAAATAAACAGAACGATTCTTTATAGTATATATCGCGGTATAATTGTCTTTAAACCATGGCAGACTAGAACTACCGATAAACCCTATTCTGTATTGTTTAGAATGGTTTAATCCATTCAGTCTAAACTGACTTAATTGTTCTCTGTCCAGCCAGTAATTTGCTCTTAATACATTATCCGGAACTACACCTGAATTGTTTTGTGTGTTTACCCCTGCTGTAAATTCTCCGTTAAATTCGCTAACTAACGTAAGCGACATATTTGTGGGAGCTCCAGTCTGGTTATTGAGTGGAGGAGTGGTAAAGTTGAACATAGGACCGCTCTCCAGATTATTCCATGGTGCTGGCGCGTTCTCAACAGTTACATTGAAATTAACATGCACTATTGATTCCGGAGTTACAGCATTTACAATTTTACTGTATGCTGAATATTTGGAGTTATTTCTGGCTCTTACTTTATACCAGTATTTAGTATTTGGACTAAGACTTGTATCGATATATGATACTGTGTTGCCTGGCAGAGGCAATACAACGATATTTTCTGTAAACAGCGAATCAGTTGCTCGTGTAATTACATATCCGTTTGTGTTGTCTTCTTTGTTTGTTCTGTCTGACCATGTAACAAGAATACTGTTTCGGCTTGCAGCTTCTGCGTAAACATTATTTGGATGTAATATTTGAGTAGTATCCTCAGCTTCTTCGATTGCTAATCCATTGAGATAAAGAGTGGGTATGCCCAGTGGTTTACTGATAACAACAAGGAGTTGTCCGCTTGCATCAGGAATAAGATTATTAAGATTAGCAGTGAAATTAGTATTATACCTGGCATTAAGTTTAGCAGTTTGTCCATTGCAGGCAAAAGCAGCTTCGGCATTGAAACCTTCGTTCCGGCTACCTGCAAAAACAAGGTTGTATTGTTTATCAGTATTTAATCCATTTATACGTATAAGTTTTTCAGAACCATTATCCATTAAACCGCTTTGAAGTACATCATCAGGAAATACGCCTGAATTATTACCACTGATATGGCCCATATTGTGCGTATCTGACCATGCGCTTATTGCCGTAATGGTGATGTTCGTTGCACTGTTGTTTTCATCAACAATATTTTCCAGTATGTCTCCTGAATTTTTAGTGCCCAGCCAATTATTCCATGGACTATTTGCCGGTTTATCGCTACTTCCAAGATTGATAAATACTGATTTAGTATTATTGTCAGTAACAATTACCTGTATAGTCGAGGAGGTGGATTTATTGTCGTTGTCTTTAGCCGTAATAATAAAAGAGTGAGTGCCTACATGTTGAAGGATAGGTGTTACGGTTATTTCGTATTGATTGTTTCCTAATGGTAAAACTTTAACAAATGAAGGTTTGCCTGTTATTGAAACATTTATTTCATCATTAGGGTCTGCATCGCTAACACTAAAGGTTGCTTTTACTGTGGAGTCAACCTTAACTGAAATAGCAGAGGGTGCAGAGATAGCAGGGGCATTATTACCTACTCTTACTCTGATAACTTGGCTCGCTCCTCCATTGCCACTGTTGTTTTCTCCAACAACATAATAATAAAAAATGTTTGGAGCTATGGCTGAAGTATCTGTAAAAGAGTTGCTGTTAGCAGGTAATTCACCTATTACAATAAAGTTTATGCTGTCTACAGACCTATGAATAATGTATTTGTTTTCATTACCCGAATTGTCTTGCCACGAAAGTGTGACTGTGTTGTGATCACCTGGAATGGCTGATAAACCTGTAGGTGCAATGGGTGTTTCAGGAAGTGCAGCCGTTGTTCCACTTATGATATTACTGTATGGAGATTCTCCAAATTCACCGATCGCCTTAACCTTGTAAAAAAATGTAGAGGAAGATGCCAGTGAAGAATCTGTGAAAGAAGTTTTATTTGAATCAATCGTGCCTACCGGAATATACGTTCCATTTTCTGATTCAGAACGAAAAATTTCAAATCCTGTTTCATTATTATTTTCATCATCATTCCACTTAATGGAGATGGTATTATAAGTAAATGTTTCTGCAACCAGATTAGATGGGGCTTGGGGAATGGGGCCTGGTGTAGTACCAGGCGGTAGAAAAGTTATCTGATTACTTGCCGCAGAAATATTGCCGGAGCTGTCAACTGCTTTAATTGAAAAACGATAAGGGATCAGGCTATCAAGATGTGGAACAGTAAACACAGCAACGGATGAACTGTAAAGTTTTGCTCCATTTACAAATATGTCGTAATGATCTATTCCAACATTATCTGTTGCAGCAACCCATACTAGATCAACTGTATTATTCGTAGAATTTTCTATGCGAAGAGCTGATGGAGCACTGGGAGGAATATTATCAAATAATGTTTTTACAGATGTTTCATTACTGGCTGCACTTGCTCCCGTTTCGCTTACAGCGCGAACTACATAATAATAAACGGTATTCTTAAGAAGATTGCTATCTGAGAATGAAGTGGTATTAGCATTAGTGAGTTTTACAAAAGTATAAGGACCTCCCGGAGCGGTAGCTCTGTATACTTCAAAACCTGTTTCTCCTGATGCATCAGTCCAGTTGAGCTTAACAACAGTTTCTGTTAGGGCTGTAGAAGATAAATTAGTGGCTGCGCCTGGTTGAGGTGCGCCGTTTGCGTCAATTACTTTAAAGACGGGAGAAAATTCAGTTCCACAACCATACACTTCCTCGTATCTTGATTTATAAGTACCAATACCTGCTTCATGAACCTGCAGTGAATCGATTTTCTCATTGCTGGCAGCATTAAACCATTCATAATTAAAAAATCCGTCAGGCATGGTAAGTGGTACGGACGTACTTCCGTCTAGCGCGGGAAGCACTTTACTCCTGTTTCCTTTAACCGTGATGGGGGCTGCCTGCGTAGTACTTTTTGTTGTAATTACTGCCGGCCTGTGCGACCAGTCAGACCAGTTGGACGAAGCTATTCTTTTAAATCTTACTCTGTATGTCCCATATCTCCGTACAGTGATTTCATTACCATTTGAGCTAAAATTAATGACAGGGTCAGTATTAAGCACCGTACTGGATCCGTTGGAATATGTTGCAATGGTTACTCCGTCTTTTTGCCATTCATAGGCATAAAAACCGACAGTAATTCCAAGTTTGGCATTTACATTTGATTCGGTACAAAAAGCATCACGCTGGAAGAATATCAGTGGATTGGCTTTATGCATATTGTTCATCTCGGGTATAAAATCAGGTTCTCTCCAATGATTAAACCACATAGAGTGTCCCCTATTAGCATACATTGTGTATCTGATGTTAGCTCCCAAATCTTTCATCTTATTATATGCTAGTAATGCTGCTTGAAGTGACGGATCGGGATCGTTTTCTCCAGTAGCAAACCAGATAGGAACATGAACAAAAGCTAATCTGTTGGAAGAAATACCTGCAGCTGCAGAGGGCATTATTTTTGTAATTCTTCGTGGATGAGATTCCGCGAACCGCCAGGCTCCGTATCCTCCGCCTGAAAGACCTGTCACTAACACCCTATCAATATCTGCTCTTACATACTTCTCCATCGAATCGACCATCGAAATGATCGTATTAAATGCATTAATAGGTGCGGTAAGCCATCCTGCAAAACATCCATCATAGATCACAAACTGTGGGTAAATAAGAAAACCATCAAAACGATTGTTGTCCACCATGTCCATAAAAACCTTACCTCCCAGCCAAATCGGACGTTCATTATTATAGATACCTCCGTTAGTCGGACAACCTACTTCACCTCCTCCATGCAGAAATATATTAATAGGATATTTTTTATTGATACTATCAGGATTCTTATAGCTACGAGGGAATTTTATTCTGAAAGCCATCCTACCGCTACCGGTGTTGATGAAATATTGTTTGTATGAAGATGCATCGTAAGAATCTGTTCCATATGAAACTCCTGAAGAACGAACGCTAACCCATTTTTGTAATCCTATAACGGTAGTGTCAGGATGCTGTACAGATCCATAAGGCTTTGACTTATCATATCTTATGATAGGATCGTCAGGATTAAATACATTTTGTGATAGTCCTTTATAAAATAAAGCTATCGATACTACTCCCAACAGTAAAATTCTAATCATACAATTTCGTTGACACATCGCAACATGCAATCCGCAGGCCGCGCAAACCAGTGAAACTAAATGGTTTAGATAGGAATGGGGGAAATTAATTGATGTTCGGAGGATGTTGGATATATGCCTTAGACTTCTTCTAAGTACAGGTATTGTATAAATTGGACAGACTAATATAATACCAGGAAATAAGGAGTCATAATTTTTAGGACTTTTTTTTCACAAATATATATTTTATTTATGTCTATTATTCGGTAGGCTTATATTAATAAAAGGGTTTTCTTGGTCGTTTAAATATTTAGTTTACCTTTGGCTCCCTTTGTTGAAAGTCTCTTCCTAAACCTTGAATCCATATCTCAGCGATACCGGTTCCGATAATCCTCTTCTTTTTTTATTAATCTTTTAGAAAAGTAATTTGATAGTATGAAGAATATTGTCGTATACATCCTATGTATCGGGATTGTGGGTGGAAGTTTAGCTTGCAAAAAAGAGAAAAGTGGCGTGATTATAGAGAAGGATGATGCGCAGGTAAGTTTTGAATTGGGGGATGAAAAAATAGATATAGCTTATCCACTGGATAAACCTAATGCTTATAGAACCTATTCATTTGGTGGATTCTCAGGTAACTATTTTGGCATCAGGTCGATATTTGAATTGGACAGGAATGTTAATCTTCAGATCACTTTAGGAACTATTGCGAGCAAGAATACATCTTTATCCAAAGAAGAATTTGAACAGCTCATAGTTCCCGGTAAAAGATCTTTCGGTTCTTTAGGATCTTATAGCTCTTATCCGGAAATGAAAAATGGAAAAGTTGAAATTGCATTTACGGATGCTGAACTGAGCCGTTGGTGCAGTACAAAAATCCTGGAAAAGAAAACAGATCGAGGTTTGAAAGTGCATGTTGAAGTAGAACAGCAAGGAAGTGATTTTACCATTACAAATGTAGAGCAGGTTAGAATGGAAGATGCAAAAGTTTACTACCGGATCAAAGGAAATTTTGATTGTATGGTATATAAAGTAAACTCAAAAGTTAATAAAAGGCTTAAGGGAAATTTTGTTGGTTTATTACCCTTGCAAAATCCCTGATTAACAACCCTCTCGTATTTATCAATTACTTATTTCTATCCTCATTTTATTCATTATATATAGGGCTCCGTATTTTCATACAGCTGTTGTTTTATAACATTCCCTGTTTTGATCGTGTCGCCAATACCGTTTGCTTACTCAGCCAATGCCATGTTGTTGTGAAATGGAGACAATCTGCGTCTCAGTGAATCGTGTCTTTTTCATGTTGATAAGTTTAAATTAAGTCTTTTTTACTAGGTTTAAACTGTCTGTAATAAAGAGACATTTACAATGTTGCTTAACTTAAAACTTAACTAGTCGTGAGATTTCTGACGTAATAATCTTCATGTCTTTGTATGGATTATTTCAGATATACAAAAAAAGGGTTATCAAAAGTATTTTGAAGGGCCTGAGAGTCAGATAAATTAAAAAATCCTCCATTGATTGGTTCCTGAATAAAAAGAGAATGTCTTGGACATTTGATACACACCTTCATGGGTATTATTTATAGTTGATATAATTATCTCCGTATATAAAAAATCAACTGTAGGCAGGTAGAATATATTATCCAATCTGAATACCGAATAAGGAATCAGGATTGAAAGTATTTCCTATCTTAGAAAAACTGATACTGTTTTAAGATAGAAAATACCTCCGGATAAGTGTTCAGTTAAAATAACAGCAATTACAATTTTAAACCTTTTATGATTCCATTAATTCTGTCATTAAGTTGTATATCAGTTTTTTCATAATCATCTACACTGTTAAGGGTTGTATTTACGCTGAAGTAAAATTTAATTTTAGGCTCAGTGCCGGAAGGTCGGGCAGATATCTTTGAACCATCAGCTAATATGAATTGAAGCACATTTGACTTTGGTAGTTTAATTTCCCACTCCTCTCCTGTTTGTAAATTTCTCCCCAGTCTGGTTTCGTAATCCAACAACAGTTCAACAGCAGATCCATTGATACTAACCGGAGGATTGTTTCTATAGGATTCCATCATTTCGGCTATTTCTTTTTGCCCGTTCATACCTTTTTTGGTAATGGAGATGAGATGCTCTTTATAAAAACCATACTGAACGTATAGGTCTATGAGTTTGTCAAACAACGATCGACCTTTTTCCTTTTCATAGGCAGCCATTTCACTTAATATGGCTACTGCGGCCACGGCATCTTTATCTCTCAGTTTTGCTCCAATCATTAAACCATAACTTTCCTCTCCGCCAATAACATAATTTTCCGTCGCTTCTTTTTCCCTGATCAGCTCTGCAATCCATTTAAAACCTGTTAGTACATTATAACATTTTACATGATTAGCTGAGGAAATTTTATCGATCATATCAGTAGTCACTATTGTTTTGACTACCATATCATTCTTTTTGGCAATGCCTTTTGCTTTACGTGCTTCCATCATATAATTAAAAGCAAGTACCGCTGTTTGATTTCCATTCATCAGCACCCAATTGCCCGCTTTATCTTTTATGCCAATTCCTACTCTGTCTGCATCGGGATCGGTACCTAATAAAATATCCGCGTCTATAGCTTTGGCTTTATTCAACCCAATGCTCATTGCATCTTTTTCTTCCGGATTAGGAGAAACTACTGTGGGAAAATTGCCATCAGGCGTTGCTTGTTCGTTAACTATGGTAACATTTTTGAAACCATATTTTTCGAGTACATCCGGAACGAGTTGGATACCTGTTCCATGGATAGGTGTATAAACAATCTTCAGGTCCTTTTGTTTTTCGATAATATCAGGATAAACGGATAAGGTTTTTACCATCCTGATATATTCTTCATCTATCTCTTTTCCAATAATAGAGATGTTATGTTCTCCTCCTTTCCACTTAACGTCATCTACCGATAAAACTTTTTCTACCTCTTTAATAACATTCTTATCATGTGGGGGAACTAACTGGCCACCATCGCTCCAATAGGCTTTATAACCATTGTATTCCTTAGGATTATGAGAAGCAGTACAAACTACCCCACCCTGACATCCCAGATGCCTGATGGCAAAGGAGAGTTCAGGTGTTGGGCGCAAAGATTCGAATAGAAAAACTTTAATATTATTAGCCCCCATGACGTTGGCTACAATTTCAGCAAACAGGCGACTATTATTTCTGCTATCATGGGCAATAGCTACCCTTACCACACCTCCGGGATATGTTTGTATTAGATAATTGGCATAACCCTGAGTAGCCATCCCTACAGTATATTGATTCATCCTGTTTGTTCCGACTCCCATTATACCGCGAAGTCCACCTGTACCAAATTCCAGATTTCTGTAAAAAGCATCAGCCAGTTCATTGCCATTTTCTTCAAGCAATTTTTTTACTTCGGCTTTCGTTTCTTCATCATAATTACCCTTAAGCCAGCTTTCAGCTTTATGTATAATTTGTTCGTCCATTAATGATGGTTTATTGAGCAATTTAAATCATTTACCTTTATTGAGCGTGCTAAAAAAAACCTTCATACTAGTTTATTTCAACGTTGCATTTTTGATGATATCTCTTGCACAATCCGTACCTGATTCATCGACGGTCAATAAAAAAAGATTATACCTGGTGGCTGGCGCAAAAGCTGCTTTCTGGACAGGAACCTACATTGCGCTGGATAAGGTATGGTATGCGAACTACAAAAAAACTTCATTTCATTTTTTTGATGATTTACCGGAATGGAATCAGATGGATAAAGCCGGGCACGCCTGGAGCGCATATCAGCTTAGTCGCGGTAGTGCTGAGCTTTGGAAATGGACGGGCCTAAAACAAAATACAGCAGCATTATTAGGTGCAGGTAGTGCTACTTTGTATCAAAGTATTATAGAGTTGCAGGATGCCTACTCGGCCGATTGGGGATTTAGCTGGTCAGATATGGGAGCGAATTTGTTGGGTGCAGGTGTTTTTGCTGCTCAGGAAATCGGCTGGAAGGAACAACGCATTCAGATAAAGCTGAGTTATCATCCTCAATATTACCCGGCAGATATGATACATAGGCGTAATCAGCTATTCGGTAGTTCATCCATGGAGCGCATACTAAAAGATTACAACGGACAAACCTACTGGCTAAGCGCTAACCTGTCGTCTTTTTTTAAAGAAAATAATCTGCCAGCCTGGTTGAATATTTCCGTGGGGTACGGAGCTGGAGGAATGTTAGGCGGACGATCCAATGTATGGAGTGATGAAGAGCATATTTACGATTATTCACATGTTAAAAGGATAAGAAGATTTTATTTGTCACCGGATATTGATTTAACACGTATTCCTGTAAAAAACAAAGTTCTTAAAACTGCATTTTTCCTGCTTAGTTCCATTAAAATTCCGGCACCTGCTCTTGAATGGAGCAATGGTAAAATGATTGTTCAGGGGATTAAGTTTTGATACCTTATTCGAGGTAAGCACCATTTACTTTTTCTCCGTTTACTGTCACATATATATGTTCCTGCAATGTGGTCGCAACAGATACTCCCACGTAATCAAGATGAACCGGATATGCTTTATGTGTTCTTTCCACTAATGCCAGTGTTTGAATTTTTTTTGGGTGAAAATCAAGAAATGGTTTCAGTGCATAGAGCATTGTTTTACCACTGCTGGCTACATCGTCAACAATGATGATTACTTTACTATCAAAATTGCCGGAACTGCTGAGTTTTATTTCTCCGGGATGTTTTTTGTCTATTTCAAGCTCTATTACTTCTACGTTCAGTTCTGATGCTTCGGTAAGCATCTGCTGTACGTTTCTTGCAATAACGCTTCCGTTATCTTTAATGCCCACTAATATGATGTTCTTTTCGTCCAGATTATTTTCAATAATCTCGTAAGCCATTCTCAACAATTTCATATTGGCTGATTCGATATCGAGTATATATTTTCTTGCCATTCCTTTTTTGTTCAAAAATAGCCGCTATGGTTAAATAATCCAATTACTTATCTTTAACAATATAACCAACACCGTATTGCATGCAATACCTTTCTCAAATTTTATTCCTGATACTATTAACAGCTGCCCTCGGGTTGTTTATTGTAAATGCAAGAGCGGTGCTGGCTAATATTCAATTAGGCAGGAAAGAAGATTATGCGAGCAGAAGAGCTGAAAGATGGAAAAATCTTATGCTGCTGGCATTCGGCCAGAAAAAGATGTTCAGCAATCCACTTGTAGCCATCATGCACTTTATTATTTATGCAGGTTTTCTGATCATTAATATAGAAGTGCTGGAGATAATAATGGATGGATTACTGGGCACACATCGTTTGTTTGCACCATTCCTTGGTGGTTTTTATCATTTTGTTATTAATTTTTTTGAGATACTGGCTTTAAGCATCATTGTGGTGTGTGCGGTTTTTTTGATGAGGAGAAACATAATAAAACTTAAAAGATTTATTAGCAGCGATCTTCGTGGATGGCCGCGTAGTGACGCAAATTATATTCTGATTGCTGAAATAATACTCATGAGTCTGTTGCTTACGATGAATGCCACAGATACGCTCTTACAGCAAAGAGGTTATGGAACTTATGCCGATTACCATACGGGTAGTTTTATTATTTCAGGTTTGTTATGGCCTTTGTTTAATGGATTTTCGAGCGAAACGCTTGTTGTTATTGAGCGATTAGCATGGTGGCTGCATATAGGAGGAATATTGACGTTCCTTAATTATTTACCTTATTCAAAACATCTGCATATCCTGTTAGCTTTTCCCAATGCATATTTTGCCAGGCTTGAACCTAAAGGGACAATGAAAAATATGGTCTCCATACAAAATGAAGTACTATATGCCATGCAACCTGAGCTCGCTCCCACAAATGCGGAGCCTCCGGGAAAGTTTGGTGCGAAAGATGTATTTGATCTGAGTTGGAGAAATCTGTTGGATGCTTATACCTGTACCGAATGTGGAAGGTGCAGCAGTGCATGTCCCGCTACACAAACTGGTAAAAAATTATCACCGCGGAAAATTATGATGGATACCCGCGACCGGATGGAGGAAGTAAGAAAAAATATTAAAAAGAATGGAGTATTTACTGATGATAATAAATCATTGTTGCATGATTATATAAGCGTTGAAGAGTTAAGAGCTTGTACTACCTGTAATGCTTGTGTTCAGGAATGTCCTGTGGCTATTAGTCCTTTGGAAATTATACTCGAGTTAAGACGTTCACTGATTATGGAAGAAAGTAATGCTCCTCAGGAATGGAATGCAATGAATGCGAATATTGAAAATAATTTTGCTCCGTGGAAATTTAATCCTGATGATCGGGATCAATGGGTTTCTTCCTGATTATTCTCCATAACATTATAAAGGCTGTGATCAGAAAAATGATACCTATAACGAGATGTATAGTTTGCTGACTGGTATTCAGATTATCAACTATTATTTTCCCTCCGTAAATAAAAACCAGATTTCCCATAAAAGTACCTGTGCCTATTCCGAGAATATAACAGTTGAAGTGATCATTTCTTTGCTGAAGGATATTTTTGGAAAACAAAACGGAACTCCATCCAAACCAAAATGGTATTTGAACAGGGTTAACGGCACTCATCATTATACCCAACCAAAATCGATGCACACCACCAGATAGTA
The DNA here is from genome assembly GCA_964593835.1 of uncultured Chitinophagaceae bacterium. Classification (GTDB taxonomy): domain Bacteria; phylum Bacteroidota; class Bacteroidia; order Chitinophagales; family Chitinophagaceae; genus Flavitalea. The sequence goes on along the minus strand of CAZQIQ010000068.1, from coordinate 5,050 downwards.
GAACGTTCTTATCAACGGGTGAAGAAGAAGACGCGGCTAAAAAGCTGGACAGCGCCAGTGCAATAATTACCATTAATGCTATCCATTCCAGCCATTTAAATATTTTTTTTTGTTTTAAAACCCATTTCATGGCTACTAGCGAAATCCTTACATAAGTAATCTCTACCAGTAAAGCACCTAATGCAAAATATATAGCCGGGGTTGTTCCGTCAGATATAGCAATCTGCGTGGCTGAAATATTGAGTGTTCCCAGTGGTAAAGTGCCGAGAAAACTGATTAATAAGCCTGTGAAAAATATCTTAACTAGTTTCATCCGTATATATTCAACGGTTTAATATGAGTGGAGAAGGAATTAATTTAAGTGCATTTGATGGAGGCAGTGATCGATTTTTGCTGAAAGATCAATAATATCAGTCCACTAAAAATGTTTTTAATGATTAATATTCTTTGACTTCGTTTATACGGGCATTTCAGCAAGTTTTTGAGAATGTTCTCTATCTTCTTTAAACATATTCAATCCTTCCTTAAAACTAAGATATTTGAATCCTTTTTTATGGTTTGCTCTGCTTATTTTATTGAGAATAACCCAATGACGGATAATTTCTTTCCAGGCAAAGAATAGATTATGAGAAGGGTCGTACATATGTGTAGGTTCAGATCCAGCACCATTAATTTCAATAATAGATAAGTTTTTACCCTGTTTTAGATCCTCCCAGTTTAAATATTTTATGTCTAGTCTACCATAATAAAAATGATCAACCTGTTTGCATATACTGTCAATAGTATCTGTGAGTTGCTGATCTATGAGACTGGAATGATCAAGAAATTTAGCTCCTCTAGCATGATTTCCATAGGGTACCAATATTTTCTTTTCTCCTTTTGTTAAAACAGTATTCAGGTAATCTTCATACATATTTTCCAGTGCACTTATATACATAACCGCTCTTTTGTCTCTCGACAAAATTGTTCTGATATTGTTCGCTCCATCACCGGTCACAGATAGAAATTCTTTGCTGACAATTCCGGAAATTTTTCCTTTTTCCTGTTCGGGCAGATGATAATAAAATATGCCTATTTCATTGGGAAAGGTGACAAATTCCTGTATATGAAAGTCGACTTTTGTTGTTTCAAAATAACGCTTAACATCTTCTTCTGTTTGTAGTGTTTTAACACCCCTGCCCCTTCCGCCTATATCAGGTTTGCCAATAAGAGGGAAATGGAATTCCTGTTCTTTTAATAAGTTAATAGCAGTCTGCGAATCGTCGCCAAGTTTAAAATGTAAGGTGCGTGGAAAAAGATGCGTAGGCATTAAAGCATGAATGTCTTTTTTGGATTCATTAAGAAATCCTCCATTTTTTATAGATGGATTAGCTGCGGAAAAAAAGAAAAAAGAACGGGCTCTGACACATAAGAAAAACCAGATAGGAAAAATCCAGGTATAGATCATAGAAAAACTCCAATATTCCCAATTAAATAGTTTGATTGTCCAGGTTCTCATTCATTAAACATATTTGTTGGCAGCAGTAATCTCTCTGTTATACTGTAGCTGATTTTTCAGATCAAGATATTGCATAGAAAGACTAGATGCCTTTCTTTCTATAGAAGTTATACTTACAGTGGATACTTTTCCATCTCTATTCATTCGTAAATTATTGTGTATGTCCTCATCGCCAGTAAACTGATGGAAGTAAAGAACGTCAGTTTGCGAGGGATGAGGGTTTTCTGATAACCACTGTTCAAACCAGTTTTTCCGTTTCTGCATTATTGAGTCATTATATAAGGTTGCTGAAGACCATATATAAGGAGCTCTTTCATTCAGTTGCTGATAATGTTTTAGCTTTCCATCCCACCTGCATTCATATAATTTCTTATTGTCAATAATAATAACTGTAAAAGGTTCTATATTCTCCAGATCAGTGGAAAGAAATCTTTCATAAGGGAAATGATTGTCAACGATATCCAATACTATTAATCCTCTGCTTTTTTTATAGGGAGGTGAAGGAGTATGTTCAACAAATGCTCCGTTAAGCAATACGACAATATTTCCGTTTTCATGCACAGCGATCCATGTTCCTTCAGCATCTCCATCTTTAGGGTATAATATTTTTCCTGTTGATAAAGAATAGACATCAGGAGGCCAGGCAGTTGACCGCCGGTTTTTTTCATCTCTGTTTGAAGTAATATAGTATGAGTGTTTATACGGGATAAATGTTACTGTACACATGTGTTACGATACTTAACTGTAGAAGTAGCTACGCCAAAATCTTCTGGTAAACAAATATTCGATATTTCACAGATGCCCACTCTGATAAGAGCCATATGATGTATTGTATGTTCCAGATTATATGCAACTTCCCGATAGTAATTAGTTGGTATTGAAAGGATCTGTTCTGTTTCGTTATCGTAAGAAGTATGTAGAATAAGCTCTTTGTCAACGCGTTCTAATTGCTGAAAAATATCATTCAGTAGTTGCAGGGCAAGAACAGGGTTTGTTTCAATGTGTTTATCTCTTTTTCTTTTTTCATAGTTAATGATGCTTGTAATATAACCATTATGCAGTTCCTGGAATAGTTCAATAATATGTCTTACGTGTTGACCGACGGTATTTTTAGACAGGCTTATGCATGGATAACAATATTGCTCTGTGGTCAATTGTGTAATGCTGGCAGCTAGCTGTGTAAAAGCATTATTAACAGCGTGATATAATTGCATTGAGCTGTTTTAGTCATGCAAAATAATATATTTTTGTTGTGCATTAAAACTAAATACAATGACTGTTCCTGTAATGTCGGAAGTTACCGCTAGTGGGGAATCGCCCGAAATATTATTTTGGGTGGGTTGTGCAGGCAGCTTTGATCAACGTGCGCAGAAGATAACCCGTGCTTTTGCGACTATCCTTAATCACATAGGAACAGCTTATGCCGTTTTAGGTAAGGAAGAACTATGCACGGGTGACCCTGCCCGTCGTGCCGGAAATGAATTTATGTTCCAGATGATGGCTTACCAGAACATTCAGATCCTTAATAATTACCAGGTTAAAAAGATCGTGACTACATGTCCTCATTGTTTCAATACTTTCAAAAATGAATATCCGGCATTAGGAGGGAATTATGAGGTCATTCATCATACTACATTTTTACAGCAAATGATAGATGAAGGCAGGATTGTGTTAAAAGAAGGAGGAGTGTTTAAGGGAAAGAAGATTACTTATCACGATAGCTGTTATCTGGGTAGGGCCAACAACATTTATGAAGCGCCAAGATTAGTATTAGAAGCATTGGACGCAGAGTTGATAGAGATGAAACGTTGCAGAACAAAGGGCTTGTGTTGTGGGGCCGGGGGTGCGCAGATGTTCAAGGAGGAAGAAAAGGGGGATAAAAGAATTAATATAGAACGTACTGAAGAAGCGGTAGGTAGTGGAGCTGATATTATCGCTGCTGCTTGTCCATTCTGCAATACTATGCTGACGGATGGAGTGAAAACTAAAGAAAAAGAAGAAGAGGTTATGGTGATGGACATCGCTGAGTTAATTGCGGCATCTCTTTAATAGCCCTACCTTTGTGTAATGAACACAGATTTTACAGTGCATTTACCACAGGATTTTGATGAGCATTCAAGGGTATGGGTGTATCAGTGTAATCGTTTATTTTTTCTGCAGGAAGCTTTACAAATAGAAGACATACTGAAGGAATTTGTTAGTAACTGGAACTCTCATGGAATACCGGTAAAGGGGTATGCAAATTTATTTTTTGGACAGTTTATTGTACTTATTGCCGATGAAACTGCACATGGTGTGAGTGGATGCAGTACCGACAGTTCAGTTAGGATGATAAAAGATATAGAAAGTATGTTTGGCGTAAATATGTTCGATAGGATTTTGCTGGCTTTTCTGATAGAAGAAAAAGTACAGATGGTTCCTATGGCACAATTACCCTATGCGCTAAAAAACAATCTCATTAAGCCTACTTCTTTATATTTTAATAACACAGTACTAAACCTTCAGCAATTAAAGAATAGCTGGATCATTCCGGTAAAAGAAAGCTGGTTAGCGAAAAAGTATATGCGGGCAGAAAATAATTAAATAGCAACAGCAGACTCTTGAAGAGAGGATCTTTTTACAGTTTTGGTACTGGTTTCAAATTCTTCCACTTCTATTTCTGCCATCTTAGTAAATCTTGTGGCTGTCCATACATGATCTAATGCTACTGAATGTTCCACCTCAAACCCTTCGTTAAGTACACAATCCCAGCTACAGGCTTTGCTAAGATCTGTAGCGATCTTAGAAGTACTTTTGGGTGAAGCGATCCAAAATACACCCTGCTGTTGAAGGGCAGGAAGTACGTCATTAAGGATACCGTTTAGCTGCGAAACGTTAACAGCAAAAATCAGTGCGAAATCGATCTTTCTTGATTTTAAAAGCGGAGTAACATTTTTAGCAAAAGCTATTTTGGCAAATTGTTTTTCTATTGAAGAAGGCAATCCCTGAATTAGAATGTTTTTCTGATCTGTGTATTGAAGCTTTTCTAAAAGATTTTGCACCATGCACAAGTAATTTTAATTGCAGTTGAAATTTCTTTACAGGACGGCAAAGTTAAAAAAATTGTATGTCTTTCGAAACTTTATTTGTTATTCATCGGCTTATAATGCTTTAATGCCTCGGGCATCATCTCTTTTAATTTGACGATACGAGTATCTTCCGCCGGGTGAGTGCTGAGGAATTCTGCAGGACGGTTACCGTCACTCAAAGCTTTCATACGTTCCCATAAACCTATGGCTTCCTGAGGATTATAGCCGGCCATAGCTGTAAATATCAATCCATATCTATCCGACTCAAGCTCTTGTTTTCTTGAGTTAGGGAGCAATACTCCCACTTGAGCGCCAGGACCATATATATTATTGAAAATATTTGATATCTGTGAATTTCCAGATGTAAGTACACCTCCTACAACTCCAATGCCCTGAGCTACTAATTGCTGACTCATTCTTTCGTTTCCGTGATGTGCGAGTGCATGTGTAATTTCATGCCCCATAACCACAGCAAGGGCTGCTT
>CAZQIQ010000067.1:0-19444 GCA_964593835.1 uncultured Chitinophagaceae bacterium | reverse complement strand
AGGATTGGCTAGTTTCACTGTATTTGGTCCACTGATTTGTGTCCACTGAAATTTTGCAATCCATCCATCAGAATCAGTAGAGAAATTAGCGTTCAGATTAGGAAACCAATTCCAGGAAGAAGGAACGCTTCTATCATCTCCTGCTTTTGCGATAGGAGGTTTATTTCCAGAATTTGATGGAGGTGGTGTAGTTGGTGGAGGATTTGTTGGAGGGTTTGAAACAGCGCCGCTGCGTGTATGTTGCAATAACCACTCATAAATATTATATCCATCTACTCTGGAATTCGGATTAAAAGCTCGCATCCAGGTATGATCATGATTTACATCTGTGTAGATGGTGAGTTTTGTTTTAGGTTTAATAGAAGGATTATTCTGTGTGATTAAGTTATAGAAAGTTGTGCCCCATGAAGAAGGAACTACAGCATCTTTGGTAGAGTAAATACTCCAGGATGGAAGGTTTTTTGAAGCGAGCTGTTGACCTAAACTAGTATTAGGTGCGGTTCCTCCGCATACAGGAACAATTGCTGCTGCCTGCTGGCCATATACCGCTGCCCAATCCCAGGTAGAACCTCCACCCATACTTAAGCCGATAACATAAATTCTGGATGCATCAACTCTAAAACGTTTTTTTGAATAATCAATAACAGATTGAACTTCTGCAGCCGATGGTCTCTTTTTAAATTGAGGAGCCATCACCAGAAAAGAAAAATTATTGTTGCCTACTTTAAAATTTGCAGGAAAGGTTTTGTTTTGTAAATGATTTGTAATACCACAGCAATTCATTTTGCTGAGGCTAGTTCCAAGCTCTCCAATACCATGAATAAAAATGATAAGAGGATAGTTTTTTGTTGTTTGATTGTAGAGAGCTGGTACTGCTTGCCAAAAACCGGCTACGTTTGAATTGACGTTTGCTACAACACTTGTATACACGGGAGCAGAAGTTTCAACAGTATTGTTAACTGTTGATTCGCTGGAAACGGATTCTCCTGTTAGGGAGTCTTCTTCGTGAATAACATCTTTTTTACAACTGGAAAAAAACAAAGTGAAGGCTGCTATGCTACATAGCAGAAAATTAGTCCGCATAAATCAGAGTTTTTTTAAGGATAGTTTCTAAGGAAAATTGACGCGTTTCCCGAGCTAAAACTGTGCCAAAAACAAATGAAGAGAAAGATCATCAAATTGGGGAACAACTTTTACTTAAAAAATGATCGCAATCAATCAAATTAAATAAAAAACAATATTAGTTTTTTGTGGATATCTTGTCCGATTTTGATCATTGTAAGGCAGATTTTTTTATATTTGGATACCTAACTGCTAAAAAAATGACATGGTTGACATTAATAAACACAATGTTGACTTGCTGTATGAGATAAAAGAAGGTCATAAAGAAGCTTTTAAAAAGCTATATGATTTCTATAAAGAAGACGTTTTCAGGTTTATACTTAAAATGACTAAATCAAATGTATTTGCAGAAGATATTCTTCAGCAGGTATTCATTAAAATTTGGGAGAATAAAGAGGATATAAACCCGGATCTTAATTTTAGCGCATATATAAAAAAGATAACATTTCATTTTACGCTTAACTTTTTAAAAAGAGCTTCCTGTGACGAACGTCTACGTCATCAAATAATGAAGGGAATGAATAGTTGTGCTTCTGATGCTTTAGAAAGATTAGAAAACAGGGACATTCTTAATCTTTATCACGAAGCTGTTAATTGTTTGCCCAAACAGAAAAAACTAATCTACGATCTCAGTAAAAGAGAAGAACTCACGTATGAAGAAATAGCAACTCATACACAGCTATCAAAGAATACAGTTAGAAATCATATGGCCGAAGCTATACGAATGATTAAAACTTTTGTTGCCGGCAAAAAAAATATTTACTCCAACTAGTACTATTCTTCTTTCTCAATTGTATTATAATTAGAAGCATATTTTTTAACCATTAACTCATCCTATGGATGATAAGACGTCACTTGACGCTTTATATCTACGTTACATTAATAATGATTTGAATCAGGAAGAACTAAAAGATTTTCTTGAAATAATTAATCATTCAAAAAATGCAAATGAAGCCTTGGAGCTACTTGAAGAAACATGGCATCAAACAGTAGGCGCCAAAGTTATTAACCTTCCTGTTGAAAAAAGAGAATTACCGGAAAAGAAGCGATGGTTTAACTGGCAAACAGCTATTGCAGTTTGTTGTGTAATTAGCCTTAGCGCTGCGATGCTGTATTTGTTCATAGAAAAGGATTCAAAACAAATTAGCGAAGTAGCGGACTTGTCAATCCAGGTAAAAGAAATACCGAATAAAACCACATTAATTACGGAGAATGGAGAGACAATAAATATAGATGCTGTAAAAAATGGATCTACAATGGCAATGGGCAATGCAGAAATAGTGAAAAACAGTGATGGAGTTCTTAGTTATCAGACAACTTCTCCTGTTATCAGGGAAGAGTACTTTACTATGCAAACGCCAAAAGGGAGTAATTATAGATTAGCCTTAGCAGATGGAACACAGGTTTGGCTAAATGGCGCATCTTCCATTAGGTTTCCAAATGTTTTTTTGGGAAAAGAAAGAGAAGTTTCTATAACAGGAGAGGTATATTTCGAAGTAGCCAGAAATAAAGAGAAACCATTTATTGTTAAAACAAAAGAGATGAAAGTGCAGGTGTTGGGAACTTCTTTTAATATTAGTGCATATGAAGAGGAATCAGTAACCAGAACCACTTTGGTAGAAGGCAGTGTAAAAGTTTTGACACAAAAAGATTCTGCTATTTTAAAACCAGGGCAGGAAGCGTCTATAAGAAAAGAAAAAAAATATTTACATACTGAGGATGTAAATATTGATCAAACTCTTGCCTGGAAAAACGGGACTTTCAGATTTAAAGACACCGATATAAAAACGATTATGCGAGAGGTTTCTCGTTGGTATGATGTTGAAGTTGAGTTTGTAGGAAAAGCCGACCAGCACTTTACAGGAATTATCTCCAGAGATGCTACAGTTGAAGAGTTTCTACTTTTTTTACAGGAAACAGAAGCTATTCTTTTTAAAATAGATGGAAAAAAAATAATTGTAGAATAATTATTTAAAACGAGTTGGAACAAAAAACCGGAAGTATGAGGGTACTCCCGGTATAATTAAGGTCAACGAGTCCGATGTGTCATCATATTGTTTAACCTTAAAAATCAAAACTATGCAAATTAAAAAGATTTGCAAAGACTGCAGGGCTGTGCGGTTTTCTAACATAAAACCCGTACTGATTATGAAGTTAATGATGGTCTTTCTGCTAGCTGCCTCTTTACAGTCGTTTACTGCTCACGACCAGCGGCTTTCTATTTCTGTAAAAAATGCCGAACTGGAAGAGGTATTTGAAAACATTCAGCGCCAAAGCGGATATCAGTTTATTTTCAATTCTCAGCTCATGAAACAATCCAGAAAAGTGAGCCTGAGTGTACAAAATGCTGAACTGGAAGATGTGCTGGAAAAGTGTTTTGAAGACCAGCCTTTCTCCTATCAGATTATGAATGAAACTATTGTTGTAAAACCTTTGCGTGATGCTAAAGCTGGTCAGGAAGAAGAGACTGCACCTCCAACTCCAATAAAAGGTGTGGTAAAAGATGAAGGAGGATTGCCTCTTTCCGGTGTTTCTGTAACGATCAAAGGGTCTAAAAAGGGAACGCAAACTGATGACAATGGTGCGTTCTCTTTGATAGCGGATGATGATAACGTAACCCTGGTAATTTCTTCAGTAGGCTATGAACCACTTGAGATTAAAGCTTCTGCAAAACGGGAAGTGGCTATTGCTTTGCGCCCTTTAAGCGGTGAGCTTGAAGGTGTAGTTGTAAATGCTTTGGGGTTTAAAGAAAAAGCCGATAAACAAGGTTCTTCAAGTGCAAAAATTGAACCTGTAAGCGTATTAAAATCTGGTGAAACCGGCTTGATACAAGCTATGGCAGGGAAAGCAGCAGGTGTGACGATCACTCGCTCTAATGGCGATCCGGGTGCAAGCGCTACTATCAGAATCAGAGGAGCTAATACTATTTCAGGTGCTTCTCAGCCGCTGATTATTGTAGATGGTATTCCTGTGAGTAATTCACAGATTCAGGGTTTTGGCTCAAGCGCTTTCGGAACCGGTGTTGCTCAACAGTCAAGGTTAAATGATATTAATCCTAATGATATAGAGTCAATACAAATATTAAAAGGAACAGCCGCCGCCGCCTTATGGGGATCAAGAGCTGCAAACGGAGTTGTGGTGATTACTACTAAAAAAGGAAAGTCAGGAGCAATGAAAGTAAATTTCACTTCCACTTATTCCATGGACAAGATTAATCGCCGCCATCCCATACAATCTTCTTATGGACAGGGATCCAATGGTGTATATAATCCGGCTGCAGCGAATTCCTGGGGTGATAAAATCGCTGACCGATCCGGCGGTGAAGATGTGGTGGATTTAGACGGAGCATACTTTGAAGGATACGCTACAGGTAAAAGATATTATCGCATTCTTCAACGTAACTCACAGGAAACATACGCTGATAAAAATTTTGATGGTGTTTTTGGAACAGGAAACTTTTTTCAGAACGCGCTTAACATGAGTGGCGGAAACGAAAAAGCTAAATACTTCTTTAGTCTGGAAAACATGGATCAGAATGGTATTATAAGAGCGAATAGTGATTACCACAGAAGATCTGTAAGAATTAATTCTGATTTCGCACCATCTAAATATTTAAAGATCAGCAACAAAGTGACGTATATGAATATTGCGTCCAAAAGAGTTCAGCAAAACTCAAACGTTGCCGGACTCTATTTAGGACTATTAAGAACACCAACTGATTTTGATGGTACTGATTATAAGGGTTCTTATTACACTGCTGCTGGAGTTGAAACAAGAAACAGACATAGAAGTTATCGCCGATATTTAGGAGATAATATTAATCCGGTTTACAATAATCCTTATTGGACAATTTTTGACCAAAATAGTACAAGTAATGTAAACCGGTATCTGGTTTCAACTGAATTAACGAGTAGTCCAACAAGGTGGTTAGATATTATTCTCAGAGGTGGTGTAGATGCTAATTATGATTCACGCGAATATGTGTTTCCTGTTGGATCTGCAGGAGAACTTTCAACAGGCTCGTTTCGCCAGGAAAAAGTTTCCGAAGTAGAAAAAAACCTGGATTTGATAGGAAGAGCTACAACTTCATTATCAGATGATATCAATGCTGTATTCACTGTTGGTGGAAATATTAATCATAGAAGAATTGAGGATTTATACGGATTGGCTACCAACTTTCTGGATAATATTAATATGCAGAATTTTATCATTTCATCTAATCCGAATACAACAGTAAGAAATGATCTGGTTCAGATAGGATCCAATCGTGGATATGCAACGGCTTCTTTCGATTACAAAGATTTTTTATTTCTGAATTTATCCGGAGCGCAGGAAGTGGCGTCCACTATTAGCGGAAGTTTCTTTTATCCTTCAGTAGATGCTGCCTGGCAGTTTTCCAAACTTCCTCTTTTTGAAAATTCAAACATTCTTTCTTTTGGTAAGTTACGTGCGGCGTGGGGTAAAGTAGGTGTCCAGCCCGCTGCTTATCGGTTCTTTACTGTGTACGAGCTGCCATCTTTTAATGCTGACGATCCAACAGGATATGATCCTTTAGGTGTTGCAAATTTTGGTGGCGGATTCAGATATAGCGGCAGTAAAGGAAACGCAAATCTTCGCCCTGAAATAAAAACAGAATGGGAAGTAGGTACTGATATGAGATTTTTCAATAACAAATTATCATTGGGTCTTAGCTACTATCAGAATCAGACAAAAGATATTTTGTTAAACGTGGGTCTTGCTCCTTCAGGAGGATACACCAGTCAGTACACCAATGGAGCAACAATAGAAAATAAAGGATTGGAAATCGATGCCCGATATAATATAATTAATAGGAAAGATTTTAATGTTGAGGTGTTTGCCAATTTTAACAGGAACAGAAATAAAGTGCTTTCCTTAAATGGAGCAAGTTCTGTTGATCTTACAGGATCTGGTGATTCACGTGCTGTAGTAGGCTATCCGGTTGGCGTTCTCTGGGGATCCAGGGCACAGCGTGATGAGAAAGGAGATTTTGCGCTGGATGCAAACGGATTTCCTTTACTGGATAACTCTCAGGGTGTAATTGGAGATCCTAACCCTGACTGGCGTGGCGCTGTGGGACTTTCTGTTAGTTATAAAGGATTCGATGTGAACGTGATGTTTGAAACTTTTCAGGGAGGAGATATTTCTGAAGGAACAAGAGCTGTGTTGTACAATTTCGGAACGCATGAAGATGTGTCGAAAGAGATTACGCTGACAGAAGAACTAAAAAATGTAAATGGAGTAGTTTTTCCTGTTGGATCTACTGTTCGTGGAAATGTAGAAAATTTTGGTGCTGGCAATGTGTTACTCGATGAAAGATGGTATACAACAAGAGGCGCTGGTGTTGGAAGTTCTGTGATTCGTGAATTCTTTATAGGAGATGCTTCATGGACAAGGTTAAGAGAGGTTTCATTGGGCTATACATTTACGCCTAAAAAACTGGCAGAAAAAACAGGAATAAAATCTTTACGCTTAAGCGCTACCGGTAGAAATCTGTTTTTATGGACAAGTATTGTTGGTTTTGATCCGGAAATTAATAGAACTGGTGTTGGCAATGGTTTCGGCGTTGAATATTTTACTAATCCCAGCACGCGTTCTTTTCTGGTTTCATTAAATGTGAATTTCTGATAATCCCAAAAATATTTAAGGATGAAAAAGATAATTGTTTATATGCTTTTTGTTATCCTGGTCATTCCCGGATGTTCGAAAGTTTATGAAGGAAAAAATATTGATCCCAATAACCCTTCTGATGTAAGTCCCGAAACATTGCTTAGGGGAATAGCTCTCGCTAATTTTATAGCACAGAACGGACATGTACAAAGAATAACGGGTATGTGGGCAGGTCAGTATCGTGGAGTGGCTCTGCAATACCAAACATTATGGCAGTATAATTCAACTGCGGCAGAATCTAATAACGCGTGGGAATCTATTTATTACGGAGTGGTTAAACAGGCCAGGCTAATCCGTTCAAAAATTCCTAATGATCGTTCTTTTAATGGTATTACAAAAATTATTGAGGCAAATGCGATTGGTACAGCAACTGCACTTTACGGTGATGTTCCTTTTTCTCAGATTGCTGATGATAATATAAGTACTCCCGTTTTTGATAAACAAAGCGATGTGTATAATCAGCTTCAGTCTATGCTGGATGAAGCAATAGCGGATTTAAACACTTCTTCTGCTATGGCTAATGTTGTTCCAACAGATTTACACTTTAATGGAAATGCTGTTAAATGGAAAGAAGTAGCCCATACGTTAAAAGCCCGATTTTACATGGAAACGAAAAACTATCCTGCAGCATACGCTGCTGCTTTAAATGGAATAAGTGCAACAGCTAATTCTCTTAAGTTTTATCCACCAGGCGTTCTTGGTGCAGGCGATGCTAATTTGCTTTTTTCATTTGTTTTACAAAGAGGTGGATATATGAGCACAAACGGATCTTTCCTGTTAGATCATTTGTTAAATCCTGTAGCTGATGATACAAGAAATAATGCTAAAACAAATGAAGATGCCCGAGCTAAATATTATACCATTACCGGAACTTCTGCTAACAATGAATTGGGAGTTGCTAACAGAACAGCGCCAATGCCGCTGGTAACATACGAAGAAAATCTGCTTATACTCGCTGAAGCAGGATTAAGAACAGTTGATTTTAATACAGGTCTCTCCTATCTTAATCAGTTGCGTCAGGTGATTAGTGTAAACCTTGGATTTAATTCAATGCCGGCAACGGGAGGAACTATTCTTTATGAAGATTATGTTGCCGGAGATTTTGCTACAGGAGGAATGGAGAATATGGATAATATCGACCCTGAAAGAGCGCTGCTGCGTGAAATAATTGAAGAAAAATATGTTTCAACTTATGGGACAGTAATCCCTTTTAATGATATGAGAAGACTTAGAGCATCAGACAATGATGTTAACGTTCCTGTGCCTACTAATGTAATAACAGTTACAGATCATCCTGAGCGGTTAGTCTACGCGCAAAATGAAATCAACACAAATCCAAATGTTCCTGCTCCGGTTCCAGGAATATTCTCTAAAACAGAAGTAAACCAGTAATGACCTTTTAACGTTGTGGTTTGTAATAATTAATAGAGTGAGTTTTTATCAGGGATAAATGGAGTTGATCATTTGCCTGATAATTATGCGATGGAATTAAATAATAAAAAAGAAAGAGTTCTTAATCATTTGATAAAAACATTTTGACCGAGTCTATTTTATTAATTCACGGACTATAAAAAATTACCAATGAAAAAATACTTATTATATGTTTCTCTGCTTGCAGGAACAACATATTCTGCAGAGCTGTTTGCTCAGAGTAAAAAATCAAGCTCTAAGCTGGATGTTCCTAAGACAGCAACTATTAAATTAATTGAGAGCAAATATGATTACTATAAAGAAAGGGCTTTAAAAATCTGGGATTATTCCGAGTTGGGTTTTAAAGAAACAAAGAGTACTGCATTATTACAGGAAACCTTAAAAGAAAATGGATTTTCTGTTGAAAGCGGTCTTGCTGGCATGCCAACCTCTTTTGTTGCAACCTATGGTAGCGGAACACCTGTAATTGGTATTCTGGCTGAATTCGACGCTTTACCTGGCCTGTCGCAAACCACTGACCCCATAAAGAAAGCAAGAGAAGGAAACACTTCCGGACATGGATGCGGCCATCATCTATATGGTGTGGCATCTGTAGCTGCGGGAATTTCTTTAAAACAATACATGCAAGAGAATAAGATTAAAGGAACGATTAAAGTGTACGGAACTCCTGCCGAAGAAGGAGGACATGGAAAAGTGTATATGATAAGATCCGGGCTGTTTAAAAATACAGATCTTGTGCTAAGATGGCATCCCGGTAGTGCAAACACTTCCAGTCCCTCTACATCGCTGGCGTTAATGTCTGTAAAATTCAGATTTTACGGACAGGCTGCGCATGCATCAGCTTCTCCTGAAAAAGGTCGTTCTGCTCTTGATGGAGTAGAAGCATTTAACCACATGATTAATATGATGCGTGAGCATGTTCCATCAACAACCCGTATTCATTATGTAATTACAGAGGGAGGAAAAGCTCCTAATGTAGTACCGGAGTTTGCAGAAGTTAATTATTATGCACGCCATCCGAGAAGAGATATTTTAAAAGAAGTATTCGATAGAATGGTCAAGGCAGCTGAAGGCGCCGCCTTAGGAACCGGAACTTCCATGAAGTATGAAATAACAGGGGGTGATTTTGAATTATTACCAAATGATGCATTATCAAGAGCAATGCATGCGAATCTTGTAAAAGTAGGCGGAGTAATATATACACCTGAAGAAGTGGAATATGCAAAAAAAATGCAATTGACTTTTGCGCCGGGAAAAAGACCAAATATTAGTGAGGCTGGAAATATTGAACCTTACCAACCCATTGGTGAGGGCAATAGTTCAGGAGCATCAACTGATGCAGGCGATGTAAGCTGGGTTGTTCCAACAGTTGCAATGACTGCAGCTACCTGGGTTCCCGGAACACCTGGTCATAGCTGGCAGGCTGTTGCATGTGGAGGTACTGAAATAGGCATCAAAGCAATGATTGTTGCAGCAAAAACAATTGCATTAACAGGCATTGATGTATTAAATAGTCCTGAATTAGTGATTAAAGCAAAAGATGAATTTAAAAAAGCAAGAGGAGAGGATTTTATATACGTGCCTCTTATAGGTGACAGAGAACCTGCATTAGACTACCGCGATTAATTTATTTATATTATTTCTAAGGGTCAAGCCGCGTGCGGATATTTATCCGGCGCGGTTTTGATAACAATATAATTTAACTGAAAAAAAGATATATTTTAAATTTGCAGAATGATTCATCAACAACTTCTGCTTGTTATGGCGCTGTTCTTTGCCATGGCACTGTTGTATTTATTAAGTCAACGATTAAAAATATCTTATCCTATTTTTCTGGTCATTGGAGGACTGGGTATTTCTTTTATTCCAGGGATACCGAGAATAACAGTAGACCCTGATATGGTTTTTCTTATTTTTCTTCCACCATTGTTATTTGAAGCAGCGTGGCATACTTCGTGGAATAGTTTTTGGAAATGGAAGCGCTCAATATTGTTGATGGGATTTGGATGTGTGTTTTTTACTTCTTTAGCGATAGCTTATTTATCAGTCAGTATTATTCCCGGTTTTACTCTTGCGTTAGGATTTTTATTAGGAGGTATTATTTCTCCTCCTGACGCTGTTGCAGCAACATCTGTATTAAAAGGAATGGAAATGCCAAGAAGGGGATTAACCATTCTTGAAGGAGAAAGCCTAGTTAATGATGCTGCTTCTCTAACGGTTTTCAGGTTCGCTGTTGCTGCTGTATTAACAAGTCAGTTTGTTTTTGAAAAAGCAGTTACAGAGTTTCTCGTGCTGGCGGTTATGGGTGTTTTTGTAGGATTGGTGATTGGTCATATACTATACTTTGTATTACGTTACTGGGCTAAATCATCGAGTATTACAACCCCAATAACTTTGATTGCTCCATATCTGATGTATATAGTTGCAGAGGAGTTTCATTGGTCGGGTGTGCTTGCTGTGGTGAGCGGAGGATTGTTTTTATCTTTTCGGTCAAAAGATTACCTGAATTATCACACCAGAATGCAAACAAAGGAAGTTTGGGAAACTGTTGGATTTCTGCTAAATGGATTTGTTTTTATTCTTATAGGATTAGAACTCCCTGTTATTGTGGATGGTTTGGGAAATTATTCTATCAGGGAAGCGATTCATTATTCGTTGTTAATAACTGCTCTTGTTATTATTATCAGAATTATCCTGGTATATATGATGAGTTTTATACCAAGAGCACTTAGCAGGTCTATAAGAGAAAAGGAAAACAGTCCTGGTTTAAAACTACCGTTTATTATTGGCTGGGCAGGAATGCGAGGTGTGGTTTCTCTCGCTTCTGCTCTCGCGGTTCCTCTTGTATTAAGTAATGGAGAAGCTTTTCCTCACAGAAATCTTATTTTATTTATCACGTTTGTGGTTATTCTGGTAACACTTGTTTTCCAGGGCTTAACGCTGCCTATAATATTACGGCTAATGAAAGTAAGAGAGGTAGATGAGGTTACACCTCCCGAAGAACAGATAGAAGAAATTCGGCTAATGTTAAAAAAACAGTCGGTCGTATATCTCAATGAGCAATATAGCCATCAGATTGAGGGCAGCGACACGCTGAAAGGATTGCAAGAGCAACTTGAAAAGAATATTGCTTTGGCGGAAGAAGCTATGGCAGAACATAACAGTAAAGAAAGAATTGGATCTGACAGAGAACTTTATAATAAAATAATGCTGGAATTAGTGCAGGTGAGAAGAGATAGACTTCATGATTTAAGTGAAGAAAAAAAATATGACGACGAAGTTATTCGAGACCTGGAGCATAATTTAGATCTTGAAGAAGCCCGGCTTAACAGAGGATAGTTTTCAAAGTACAATTTGTTAATCAATGTCTGTCCTGAAGGATTTCATTCTATAGATGTAAAAATACCTGGCAATCTTTCCATTTCTGATTTGTGGAATAGATACTGGTTCTGAAACCTCTTCAAACATTTTTTTCAATTCTTCAGATGGGGGGTCGTTAAAATTAGAGATGGTAATATAATAGGCCATATCACCATCTTCCATCGGAGAAAGATATTTGTTAAGCCACTCAAAATGATGGATGTTGTGCAGGTTTCCAAAAGCCATAACCTGAACGCCCACTGGCCTCGCTACATAAAAATCCAGATGAGCTGCCGGAAACCAATAATTGCTAAAAAGATAAACAGGTTTTTTCGTCAAAGAGATGGTATCACTTTCATAGATTTTTTTGAAATCTTTCCCAAACTGACGCCATCCGCTCATGTCTAGAGTAATATCGTGTTTTCCAAAATCGGGCATTTTCTTTTCCCCTAATGTTCCCGGCCAGAAATTAATAATTCCAAAAGCAACGACTATGAATGTTGTGGTTAGTACTAGAGCATACTTCAATGACTTTCTGACAAATTTAATAGAGGCGTTACTCAAATACATTGAGCTTATAAAAATAAGTGTAGTATATGCCGGTCCACTCCAATGTGGCAATGTATCATTAAATAATGACAGAAATAACACTGTTATTATTAAAGGAAATCCAACCCAGAAAATCAACCTATATGCTTCTGCAGAACCTAAAGACTGTGATTTTCTAAAATGAACAATAGATAGAATTAATAGAATAACATTTAATGGATTATTATATAGAAAGGACCCAAACAATTCTCTGAAAAAACTGTCTGGCTGTAGCTGCCTAATGAGTATACGACTACTATGATAATCATATGTACTAAGCTGATTGTTCATCGACCAGATCAGTGAAGGCACCAGCATGACAGCAGTAACAAATAATGAAATATATAGGAAAGGATTTTTAAAAATGGATCGTCGGTGAAAAATACAATATCCAATAAATCCAATCCAGCAAAAAACACCATGAACTTTACTTAAGATACAAAGCCCTATGCTTATTCCTAATAACAATAGCAGTGTAGGGGCACGGTCGTCTTGTGGTTTTTTTATAAAGCATACCATCCAATAGACGCTGGTCAGCCAGAAAAATAATTGAGGAGAATCCGGAAGTATCAGTACTCCGGCAATAATACTGCTGTACAAAGAAGCACTAAATAAACAGGCGGATAACCATCCTGTGTATTCGTCTTTAAGCTTTTTTCCGATAATATACATTAACCAGGTTGATAAAGCCGAGCTCACTACAGACCCTAATCGAATAAAAATTTCATGATTCCATTCTAACCCGGCAGTAAAAAACCTTATCCAAACAGCAACCATTGGAGGATGATCAAAATAATTCCATTGCAAATGCTTTGCGTAGGTCCAATAGTATACCTCGTCATTATTCAATTCTGATGTTGCAGAGAGGATTATTCTGACAACAGTAGTAATAATAATGAGAGCAATTACTCTTTTGTTATAACTCAATGGTCGTTTGTTTATATAAACCTGGTTGGGACTTTCTACCGGATTTTCCTTTTTTTAAATAAACCATATATCCTTTTTCAACAAAAAAAGCCACAGAAATCCCTGTTATCATTCCTGCTAAAACATCTTCAACAAAATGTTGTCCCAAATATATCCTCGAATATCCTACCAGTACTGCAATAATAAAAACAGAAATACCGATTGCTGGTCGATGATAACTAAAAGATAATATCGCAGCTACACCAAATACTGTTGTAGTATGTCCTGAGGGGAAACTATTATATCCAGTATTGGTTACACCCTCAATAAAATGATCATAAAAATTGTCTGCGAAAAAAGTTTTTGGTCGGGGGGCTTCAAATACTTTTTTTAATATTTGTGCAATAATACCAGAGAGCGTAAAAGTGAGAAATAATTTTACGGCGATCGAGCGGATTTTTAATATAAAAAAAATAACAACCAGCAATAGCGCACAAATACCATCCCCGATATGAGTAAACAGCGAAAATATTCCATCGAACAATTCGCAATGGTAAACATTAGCTCCTATAAAAGAGTCTGTTTTGGAAAAAAAACATACTACCAATAACAGGGAGATGCTTAATACTAAAGTGTATTGTAAAAAATGAAAACGGGATGGGGTATGTTCAGACATAATCAATAAGTACGTCCAAACATATTTGTTTAAAGCAAACTAATTATTAATTCACGATTAATAAAGTATAAACTTTCGATCATTGATATCCGTTGGATTATGTAAGGAGATATGGTTGTTTATCTTTTTATTAATCTTTCGTTAGTATGCATGTTTTGCGATACTTGTTTGAAACTAATTTCATAAATATTTATATAAGTATTCATATTACTTGTTCATTGTATTCTGTACAGGCAATAAAGTCATTGAAAAACAGAAATAATTTTAATCTAAATGAGATATAGTATTATACTATTGAAATTGAAGAAAATCATAACGTTGATTATTTGAGTTCATTAAACACCTATTCTCTTGTTTCGTACACTTATTAAATATTTCCTTAAGCTCAGCATCCTTACCTTTCTTATTCAGAATATTACAACATTAGGATCAGTTTTTCTACAACATGATAGAATCGAGGGATTAACTCATAAGAGAAGAGATTAAGCAGGTTCGTTAGTTAACATATTCAAGATCTCTGTACCAAAATTGGATTTCCCGTCCTTTTTTGTACCTTACTTTTCCACTCATAAACTCAATTCATGAAATATTATTTAAACGCATTTAAAAAATTTGCCCAGTTTACCAGCCGATCCAACAGACCTGAATATTGGTATTTTGTTTTATTCAACGTAATTTTTGCTATTGCCGCAATGACTCTAGATAACATGTTAGGCTTTAATTTCCCGAATACTCCATATGGAATTATTTATACGGCATATGCTCTGGTAACTTTTATTCCCGGGTTATCAACAACTGTCAGAAGGTTACATGATGTTAACAAATCGGGCTGGTATATATTAATAGTACTGATTCCGTTAATTGGATCAATTTGGTTATTGGTTCTTCTTGCCAAAAAAGGTACCGTGGGAGAAAATAAATATGGAGCTGATCCTAATGGAGGAACAACTTTTGATTTTGAAACCCAACCACAATAAGTGTTGCTATAAACTGGTATTTAACATTAAATGTATAAATAAATAGGAACTGTCTAAGCAAATGCTTTTTGATAGGCAACAGGTTCAATAATTTATGTAATAGGGAAAATGAAAGCCATTTTAATGTATTACCAAGTTGTATAAACGAATAAGCTTTTCATTTGAAGCGTAATTTTCATGATTACATGTTTAAAATTAAGTCACTTACTTCAACTTTAAACTGTCTTCGATTTAAAGACACTGATAATTAGAAATAATACTATGCAAATAGTTAAAACCTGGCGTAAAAAACGTATCATAGTGATTAGTACTTGGTATGATTAAGATAAGAATTGCTCTGTTCTCTTTAACTGCAAGGAATGTTGCATTATACCCTTTCAGATATATAGTGAAAATTTTTAGAAACAGTTTAATAGTGTTACGTCTCATAACTATTCATGTGGCCAGATTAAATTTATTGCATTTAGAATAGGCTGCCATTGTTAAGCTAACTGTTAAACGATTTGTCAAAATACTATTTGAAAATGATCTGTCATCAATCCCAGGATAATCATCTTTTATAACTTTTAATTCAATAGTGACATTAGCGGGATTTGTTGAGAAAGAATTTGGCCTGTTTTAACATTTGACCATTTAGGCAAAGTTCAATTGTGCATTCGAATCTTCTTGGATAACTAAATAAGCATAACAAAAAAAGTCATTACATCTCATCATATATTGATATAATCAACAACGTTCGCTCTTTCCGGAGCACACACAACAGCATAGCTGATGGTGTAAGTTGCTTTAGCTTATTATAAAACTCTTGTTAATATCATTCGCTGATTGTGTGTCTTTGAATCTTTTCGGTTACAAATATGCCGTCAAGATGTTGTAGGTATTTTTTTTTGTATTGTGCGATACGATCGGGAGTTGCATTTTTTTCCAGATCGTGAAAGTGAAATCCGTTAATTCGGGTTAAGCCTACAAACTGATTCATTTTATGAAAGCCAAACAATACGCCATCGTCTACAGATGTTTGTTGAAAAAACTCTCCCGGTAGGGTAAATGCAGTATCGGGTGCATTCCAGGTAGTGGTAGTCATATAGGATTTGCCTTGAAGCAAGCCGCCTGTTCCGTAGTTAATAGCAGGGTTGGTGCGACTTCTACCATCGCTGCGGTAGATACCATTATTATGGCCGGCAGTAAACACCTCATCAATATACTTTTTCAAACGATTAGGCACCTGGAACCACCATATGGGAGTATGATAGATAATAAGATCAGCCCATTTAAAATGTTCTACCTGCTGCATAGGGTCGAAGTTGTCGTTAATATTCGTAATCTGTACTGCATATCCCATTTCTTCAAGATAATCAGTTGTCCATGAGGTCAGTGTATTGTTAAATAGGCCACCCGAATGTGCAAAATGCTGTCCTCCGTTTATAATTAAAACCTTCATCTTTCTATTATTTTAATGATTGGTCATGCAAACTTCTATCACAATAGTCTATCATACAAATAACTTAAATTGCGGCTTTGTATCAGTAATATTATAGTTATGGGGTGGAATCTGGAGTGGCTTCGTACTTTTAAAGCCATTTATGAAACAGGAACTCTTTCCGCAGCGGCACAGGAACTGTTCATTTCTCAGCCAGGAGTAAGCTTGCATTTGAATTCCCTGGAGGCTTATATCGGGTATAAATTATTTGATCGGGCGGCCAGAAAAATGGTACCTACTGAAAAGGGGAAAATCCTGTATAATTTTATACTTGATCCATTACAAAAACTGGAAACCGGCGAACAGCATTTCCATAAACGCTCAAAGGAGGAAAGACCCACAATTAGTGTGGGAATGTGTTTTGAAACATTTCAATATACTTTAGAAGAACATATTAATGAACTTCCGTTTAACCTCATTATTAAATTCGGTGAATATCCGCAAATGCAACAGGATCTGGATAACGGTTTGCTTGATCTGATAGTTACACCACAAAAGGGGAGCCAACAGAATCTTGAGTACCATTCTTTTTCCAAGGAGCGCATAGTACTTATTGCTGGGAATAAAACCGATACAAATATTGTAGAAGCTTTATTAAGAGAGGGGAATGTGGGTGCTGCTGCGGATAGTTTGAAGCGTCAGCTCTGGTATAGTACGGCTGCTGATATGGAGCATCTCAAAAAATTCTGGCTGAAACATTTTGGCGAGCACCCGGATTTTAGTCCGAATTATATTGTGCCTAATATTAGTTCTATTATCCGTTGTC
Organism: uncultured Chitinophagaceae bacterium; assembly: GCA_964593835.1. Classification (GTDB taxonomy): domain Bacteria; phylum Bacteroidota; class Bacteroidia; order Chitinophagales; family Chitinophagaceae; genus Flavitalea. The sequence continues at coordinate 2,450 of CAZQIQ010000067.1, read as the reverse complement.
TGAGTAATAGTAACGGGTTCTCAGTAGTTCCCGACTTTCTTTGTTTGGAGGCGATTGAGTCGGGTAAAATAAAATTGGTGTGGAAGGGAAATGAGCCCTTGGAAAATACACTCTATTTTGGCACCAGGAAAAAAACGATGTATCACAAAGAAATTGAACAATTGGAAGCGTTGTTTATAGAAAAATGGGAAATGGTTGCTTCATAATGTTCAAGGGAAGCATTCTTTAAGGAGCGGATATTGGCATGCCATTGAAAATACTCGATGGTATTCTGGTTTATTTATGAAGTGAATCTGCTAACGGAAAAGAGAAAATCGGCCGCTCGGATTTTTTGATTTTTTCAATGTCAATTACATAATAATAGCTTCCGTCTGGTGCAAGCCAATGCCGGCAGTTGCAACCTCTGGCTTCGTAAAACAGCTTCAATCAAAATTCCCCAAATTTTATACTTGATCCGTAACCCCTGACCCGGATTATGCTAAAGTCATTTAAAACTCATTCAGAAAACAACAAACCCTTGTAGTTGAAAAAATTACAAGGGTTTGTTGTTCTAAAATGGTCTGTATGTGGTGTGGGCCGGGATCGAACCGGCGACACAAGGATTTTCAGTCCTTTGCTCTACCGACTGAGCTACCGCACCTTTTCGCTTTCACACATAATATGTGTACTTATGTGTTGTTTGCTTTCATCAATATCTTGCTGCAAAAACTATGCGTTTTGCTTTCAGATATCATTACTTAATGAGTCGATGAAAACGGACGGCAAAAATAGGGGTTTCAAAGCATAAATTCGATTTATCAATAGAAATTTATACTGAATTATTCTTGCTTTGCCTGGAATATAAGCGGCTGCCTTATTTTAGTTTCCATACACACTCAAAAACTTGATCCTCATAATCTTTAACTGCTCCCAGGTAAAGTTTCCATCAGCTAGCTCATCCTGAGCAACCTGAAGGGATGATGTTTCACAATTTTTAAAATATTCCAGAATGTCTTCTTGTTCATATTCATCCAACATTTCATCTATTGCATAATCCAGGTTAAGCTTTGTTCCACTCGCGGCAATAGTTTCCATGTTTTCCAGTAACGCGTCCAGACGCAGATCTTTATTACGGGCAATGGTGTCCAAAGGTATTTTTTTGTCTACCTGTTGAATAATATATACCTTATTTAGACTTTTATTAGCAACAGACTTCATTACAAAATCATCCGGACGCTCAATATTATTCTCCTTCACATAGGCCGCGATCATCTCAACAAATGATTTTCCATAACGAGCCGCTTTACCTTTACTTACTCCCTGACATTTTTCAAGTTCCTCAATTGTGCCAGGATACATAGTAGCCATATCTTGGAGTGAGGATTCAAGAAATATTACAAAGGGGGGTAGTTTTCTTTTTTTAGACTCCTGTTGCCTAAGCTCTTTCAACATGCTGAATAAACGCTCGTCAGCAGATGCTTCGCCTGTAACTTCTTCCCCTTCGTCATCATCGTCAGCATTTGCATCTTCAAAAAGATTGTTTAATACGATAAGGAATGATTTAGGTTTTTTCGCAAAATCCTCGCCTTTCCTGGCAATTTTAAGTATTCCGTAATCTTCAATATCTTTTGAGAGCAATTCCTGAAGTAGCATCTGCCGGATTAATGAACTCCAATAATGAGTAGGTTCATCTTTTCCTATACCAAATTCCGCAATACCGTTATGTCTGAACATGGTAATATTGGGAGTAAGTCTTCCAATAAGAATATTCACTACGTATTCGGTAGCAAAACGTTCGTCGAGTGCTTTAATCACCTTAATAACTTTCAGCACATTGGCACGAGCTTCCACTTTTTCTTTAGGATGCAGACAGTTGTCGCAGTTTCCGCAGTTTCCATCTGGATAGTTTTCTCCAAAATAACTAATCAGTATTTTTCTTCTGCATACCCCACTTTCTGCATAAGAAACAGTTTCTCCTATTAATTGTGCGCCTATCTCACGTTCACTCAATGGCTTGTCGCGCATCAAATGTTCCAATTTGGATACATCCTTATGAGAATAATATAATATACATTTTCCTTCAAGGCCATCTCTTCCTGCACGTCCGGTTTCCTGATAGTAGTTTTCAATACTTTTTGGGATATTATAATGAATAACAAAACGGATATCCGGTTTGTCAATTCCCATTCCAAAAGCGATGGTGGCCACAATTACCTGTACATCTTCATTCATAAAAAGATCCTGCCGCTCAGCACGCTGTTTACTATCTATTCCCGCGTGATAGGCGACAGCCTTAATATCATTCTTTTGTAAAAGCTCAGCCAGTTCTTCTGTTGTTTTCCTGTTTGTGGTATAAATTATACCAGATTTGCCTTTATTCTGGCTGATAAACTTTACAATGCTTTTCAGCGTTTGTTCTTTCTTTATTTTAGGCTGGATCTCATAATATAAATTCGGTCTGTTAAAGGAGG
>CAZQIQ010000066.1:5289-19558 GCA_964593835.1 uncultured Chitinophagaceae bacterium | reverse complement strand
CTTTAAAAAACGATTCTGCTTTATAATCGAGGAAAGCTCCGAAGAGAGTTATTCCTGAATTGGCAACAGCAATATCTAATCTTCCATAATTACTAACGGCGGCTTCCACTAATTTTTTTATGAACTGGATATCAGAAGAATCGCCAGCCATAGCAGTACATTGTCCACCAGTTGCTGTTATTTTTTTTGCGGCTGATACAGCCAGATCTTCATCTATATCATTTAATATAACAGCAGCACCTCTTTTTGCCAGCTGGCTGCATATTTCGAAACCAATTCCCTGACCAGCTCCGGTCACTATTGCTACTTTGTTTTTAAAAGTATCCTTATTCATCTTTCAGTTTAATGTGAATCGCGTGTAACAATACTTCCGGATCCTCCTTTTAGAAAATCAAAATCAGCACCAAGATACGCTTGTTCTACATGCTGAGTATAGAGATAAGCATATCCCCTGGTTATATTATTTACTTCTGCTTTATGAGCCTGTTTTCTTTTCGTTAGTTCTTCATCAGGTACAGCCAGATGCAAAGTCCTGTTGGGAATATCCAGTTCGATAACATCTCCTGTTTTAACTACTGCAAAATTCCCACCAGCAGCGGCTTCAGGACAAACATGTAATACAACTGTGCCAAAACCTGTACCACTCATGCGTCCGTCGGAAATACGGACCATATCAGAAATGCCTTTTTCAAGCATTTTCTTTGGAAGTCCCATATTTCCTACTTCGGGCATTCCGGGATAACCTTTTGGTCCCACGTTTTTAAGCACAAGCACATTTGTTTCATCAACCTCCAGATTAGGATCATCTATCCTGTTCTTATAATCTTCTATATTCTCAAAAACTATGGCTTTACCAGTATGCTTCATCAAATGAGAACTGACCGCATTCGGTTTAATGATAGCTCCCTGTGTACAAAGGTTTCCTTTTAATACAACAACTCCCGATTCTTTCTTGAAAGGTTTTTCGATAGTGCCTATTACTTCCGGATTTATACCTTGAGCATTAATAACATTTTCTTCTACAGTTTTGCCATTTGCGGTAATGCAATCACTATTTAACTGTCCAAGCAACTCCTTCATTACAGCCGGAAGTCCTCCTGCATAATAAAGATCTTCCATAAAGAAATTACCTGATGGCTGAAGATTAGCCAGTAACGGAGTATGAGAAGAATATTTATCAAAATCATCGATATTCAGTTCCACACCAATTCGTCCTGCTATAGCAAGCAGATGAATAACAAAATTGGTAGAACCTCCTATTGCTGCGTTGACTTTAATAGCATTTTCAAAAGCTTTTCTGGTGAGAATATCAGAAAGTTTCAGATTTTCCTTTACCATTTCAACTATTCTGACACCGGAAAGTTGGGCCAGCACTTTTCTGCTGGCATCAGCAGCAGGTATCGCTGCATTTTCTGGCAGCGTAATTCCCAATGCCTCTACCATACAAGCCATTGATGAAGCAGTACCCATCACCGCACAGTGACCACTGCTACGGCACATACCTGCTTCGGCAAGATTAAGCTCTGCTTCTGTCATTAAACCAGAACGCACATTTTCACTAAATCTCCATATATCACTGGTTCCTATGTTCTTGCCCCGGTATTTACCTGTTAACATTGGTCCTCCCGAAACAACAATTGTAGGAATATCCACACTACATGCTCCCATCACCAACGCGGGTGTTGTTTTATCACAGCCACATAGCAGGACAACACCATCTACAGGATTAGCGCGAATAGATTCTTCCACATCCATGCTTACCAGATTACGGTAAAGCATTGCTGTTGGTTTCATTAAAGTTTCTCCAAGTGACATTACGGGAAATTCTACAGGGAAGCCTCCGGCTTCCAGTATTCCACGTTTTACAGATTCTGCCAGATCTCTGAAGTGAGCATTGCAGGGCGTTAGCTCTGACCATGTATTACAGATTCCAATGACAGGCTTTCCTTTAAATTCATAAGTAGGTATTCCCTGGTTTCGCATCCAGGCACGATATATAAAACCGTCCTTACCCTTTTTTCCAAACCAGTTTTGGCTTCGCAGTTCGTTTTCCATTCTTAAATAAAAGTATGTATTAGCATTTTGTTAAAATGTCGCCATATTAGCATGTTATTTCCACCAATTAACCCTAATTGTTCACATACTCAGCAACTTGTCCAAAAAAATGTGTAATTTCCTTCTTTCTTACGATTGCTTTAAACCCTAACATAAAATGAGGCTGCTACATACAGAAATTACACCTCTTATTAATGAATTTTTATGTATTGAGTTGAGGGATCAGCAATTTCTTCAATCACCCTACTATTCCCAACCTGTTTTCCACGCACATCCCGAATTAGAATTGGTATTAATTCTTGAAGGGTATGGAACAAGAATCATAGGAGACACCGTTGAACCGTTTGAAGCAGGCGACATGGTGTTTATCGGTTCAAATGTACCGCATGTATGGTTAAGCGATGAAGCTTTTTATAAAGAAAATTCTACTCTTCACTCAAGAGTTATCGTAACTTACTTTAATCCAAATAAGTTTAAAGACGTTTTTGAATCAGTAAAAGAGTTTAGCACAATCAGAGACATCATCCGGCAAGCTTCTAAAGGCATTAAGATTTTTGGTAATACGAATACTAAAATTGCCGATAAGCTGATGGATATATCTAGCAAGTCCGGTTTCGAAAAAATAGATGGTCTTCTGCAGATCATGAATATGATTTCCATCTCAGAAGAACGCAGTTTTATTATCAATAAAGAGATAGGCGATTCTGACTCTCAATATTCAGATAGACTGATTGAAGTTATTAAGTTCATTAAAGAAAACCTTCATAATCAGATATCTCTTAAACAAGTGGCGGAAATTGCATGTATGACCGAACAGTCATTCTGTAGATTCTTCCGAAACAGAACTAAAAAAAGTTTTTCTCAGTACCTGCTCGACCAGCGTATCTCTTATGCCTGTACTCTATTAATACAATCCGACAAGTCTATATCAGAAATATCTGATTTATGCGGATATAAATCCAGCTCTCACTTCTGTAAAGTTTTTAAAGACCAGATTAATCAGAGTCCTTATCAATACAAAAGGAGTCTGCAACGCAAAGCCAGTTAATCGCCGTTGATTGTGCTACTCCTGTTTAACTTAATTTCCCCCTGATTATTTGTTCAACCGTTATATTAACCTGTGCTGTTAGTTGACAGGTAAGATTTTCTATTTATCCTTCAAACAATCAATTCCTCCCAAAGTACTGTCTGTACTACAATATATACTTAAGACTTTTATCTTTCCTGAAGATTGCTAGTAACGTTTTTCTCGTAATCATTTCAAACTATCTTTTATAAATGCTCATTTTTATATAATTAACCAGCAACTTAGGTTAGTGAGTTTATTCTTAATATCTCCCTGTCACATTCTTCTCTCACCGATTTAGTACTCACCTTATTAAAACATGCATAGAAATAGCTGCCTATATTTATACAACTATTGTTATCTAAAGTTATTATAACAATCTATCATTATAATAACGAAGCAGCATCTTTCAGCAATGCTGCTGAAGTTCACTATTCAATATTATAGTGTGGTTAAAACTACTTAGGTAGAAGGATATAGTGGATAAGCATGTTGCATTATACAATATAACAGTCCGATTAAAATCAGCAAGATTCTTGTTAAGGGCTGAGTAATAACAGCAATACATTAGCATTTTTCACTTCAACCTTACAAGTGCACTGTCATTATATCATAAGAATGGCGACTCAATAACCATTATGTATTAGAAAGCACTGAAGTCACTTTGGTACCTATGCGTATCTGTTCACAAAACTGCATTGTTAATGCAGTCAGCCGAGGATTATTCACAACCTAAAAATTTATTTATTTATTTATTAAAAGCAACCTGGCTAGTGTAATCTAAAACAGCCTTTACATCTTCATAAGAAACAGAGATAGTGTTTCAGAAGTATGTCGGAAGATTATTCGATGAGAATAATTTTAAAAAGACAGATTTCTTATATGAATGCTAAATAATCATTAATGCGTTTTCACCTGTTTCAAAAACCGTGCAATAAGAAATAAAGAACTAAAAGTAAGTCCGAGTATTAAACCAATCCACATACCCACCGCACCCAGATTAAAATATGTTGCACAGAAATATCCAACAGGAATACCTACAACCCAATATGCAATTCCTATTAACCATGTAGGTTTTTTAACGTCTTTAATACCTCTCAACAAACCGGCTCCTACAGCTTGTGTACTATCAGAAATTTGAAAAACAGCAGCAAATAATAACAACAATGCTGACAACTTAATCACATCCGATTCTTTTGTGAATAATGCAGGAAGTGTATGACGAAACACTGTAAAAAACAAAGCGCATAAAACACCGTAGATAACAGCAGTATAAATAGTACTCTTTCCTATAGCTGTGATTTTGGGCCAGTTTTTTCCACCAAAAGCATTGCTTACCCTTATAGATCCTGCCTGTGACAATCCCATTGATACCATAAAAGTAAAAGCTGCACAGCTTAAAGCAATTTGGTGCGCAGCCTGTGATACCGCTCCCATCGTACCAACAAGAATTCCTGTAACAGCAAAAGCACCCGCTTCCATACCCACTTGCAATCCGCTGGGAACACCAATCCTCAAAAGTTCTTTTTGTGTTTTAAAGTTCAGTTTCCACTGCGACCTGCTTACTATAATATATTTTTTAAATGTTCGATGCTTAAGTACCACTAATAATAAAATAATAAAAATTAAAGTGCGGGTAATTAATGTTGCCCATCCGGCACCGGTAAGTTCTAAACGTGGAAAACCCCAATTTCCATAAATCAATAGCCAGTTTAAAAAGATATTTACGGGAAGAGATAATAACGATAACAGCATAGCTGTACGTGTATATTCCAGTCCATCGCAAAATTGTTTGAGGGTCATAAACATCAGCATAGGAATAATAGATATTCCCATAAGCTTCATAAAAGGTAATGCATGTTGAACTACTTCTTCATCCTGACCCAAGTAATATAATATTCCTCTTCCAAATACCAGCAACAGTGAGATGATAATAGCTGCTACACCACATAAAACGAAACCATTAAATAAATAGTGGGAAACCAGTTTAGCATCGTGTTTACCATTGGCTAATGAAACCATTTGTGCTACGGACATGGTCATACCAATACCTAAGACAAAAGGAATATTTATAGCGCTGATAACAAGAGAGGTTGCCGCCAACTGACGATAATCAATATCTCCTACCATCGCAGAGTCGATGATATGTAATGACATCTGTGCCAACTCTCCGATGATTATCGGCACAGCAAGTTTAATCGTTTGTGTAGCTTCACCACGCATAATACTTCTCAGCAAAGACCAGTGAAGGAAGAAAGTTATGTTCGACTGCTGGTTATGGAACGATCAACATCCTCTTCTGCTTTTCTTTCCCTTTCTATTTCTTTTAATTTATTACGATAAGCAATTTTAGTAATCAATACAAACAGTACCGGCACCACAAAGATAGCAAGTGTTGTGGCAGCCACCATTCCACCAAACACAGTCCATCCAATTGTTTTACGTGACTCAGCCGCAGCTCCTGATGCAAATGCTAAAGGCAATACCCCTAATATAAATGCAAGTGAAGTCATTACAATTGGTCGCAAGCGCAAACCAACAGCCTGTAAAGTAGCATGAACAATATCTATTCCCTTATCCACTCTTTCTTTCGCGAATTCAACTATAAGGATAGCATTTTTAGCCGACAATCCTATTAATGTAATTAACCCGATCTGTGCATATATATTATTCGTCAGAGAAGGAATAAACGTTAATGTAAGAATTGATCCGAATGCTCCTATCGGTACTGCAAATAAAACTGAAAACGGCACGGACCAACTTTCATATAAAGCTGCAAGGAAAAGGAAAACGAATACTATTGATATAGAGAATATAACTAATTGTTGATTTCCTGCTGCAATTTCTTCACGGCTCATACCAGAAAATTCATAACCGTACCCATCCGGCAGTGATTTAGCCACTTCTTCCAAAGCTTTAATGGCCTGTCCACTACTATATCCATCAGCAGGAGATCCGTTGATCTCTACAGAACGATATATATTGTAGTGAGAAATTACAGCAGGCGCTTCAATTACTTTTGAGCTAATTAATGATCCTAAAGGAACCATATTACCCTGACTATTGCGGACATAAAACTTTTCAACACCGTCCAAGGAACTGCGGTAACTACTATCTGCCTGTGACATTACCCGAAAGTTTCTGCCATATAAATTAAAATCGTTAACATAACTACTACCTAAAAATGTAGATAATGTAGCATATACATCTGATACCAGTACGCCTAATTTTTTTGCCTGTTCTTTATCAACATCGACTTTATAACTTGGGGTACGGGCATTAAAGAATGTAAAAGCAGAACCTATTTCGGGACGTTGATTAAGTTTTGCCAGAAAACCATTCGATACTGCTTCGAACTCCTGAATATTATCTGTACTCGTAGTTTGTTGTAATTGGAAAGTAAACCCCGATGTAGCACCTAAGCCTGGAATGGCAGGTGGAGCTATTACTAATATCCGGGCTTCCTTAATGTCTGCAGTGGCAGCACGTATCTTATTCATAACGTCCTGTGCATGCTGACCTTTATCTTTTCTATCATCCCATGATTTTAAATTAACAAACACAGTACCTGCATTCGATTTATTGGAAAAACTTACCACATTAAGTCCGGCCAACCCTCCCACTACTCTGGTTTCAGGAATATCACTAATTCTTTTAATGATATCATTCAGCATAGCAATACTTCTAGTTGTAGAAGAGGCTTCTGGCATTTCATAAGTAACCATCATTCTTCCTTCATCTTCTGTGGGTATAAATCCTGAAGGTTTATTCTGGAATAATAAAAACAATCCAACAAATAATATTACCAGCATACCAATTACCCAAGGCGTTTTTCTTATCCATACACCTACCGATTTAGCATACCCGTTAGTTACTCTTCCAAACCAATCATTAAATCTGACGAAGAACTTCTCTAACCAGTTTTTCTTTTCGTTCTCACCTTTCGAAGGCTTCAGCATAATTGTACACAAAGCCGGAGTAAGAGAAAGTGCAACAAATGCAGAAATCAAAACAGACACAGCTATTGTAATAGCAAACTGCTGATATAATCGTCCTACAATTCCCGGAATAAATCCTACCGGAACAAATACCGCTGCCAGTATCAGGGCAATCGCTATTACCGGTCCGGATATCTCCTTCATTGCCTTTTGCGTAGCTTCTTTGGGAGACATTTTTTCGTGGTCAATATTATGTTGAACAGCTTCTACTACCACAATGGCGTCATCTACAACGATACCGATAGCCAGTACAAACCCAAATAGTGTAAGTGTATTAATCGTAAACCCTAGCGGACCAAAAAGTATGAAAGTACCTATCAGAGAAACAGGAATAGCTAAAACAGGGATCAGTGTAGCTCTCCAGTTCTGCAAAAACAGAAATACCACTATAGTAACCAATACCAATGCCTCAACCAGTGTATGTACAACTTCACTAATGGAAGCTTTAACAACAGAAACAGTTTCTAATGGAATAGCATAATCAAAATCTTTCGGGAAAGATTTTTTCAATTCGTTAAGTGTTTCTGTAATTCCTTCATAAGTGCTTAATGCGTTCGCACCTGGAGCCTGATATATCAGCAGGAATGCTGCAGGTTTACCCATTGCGAATGAATTAATGCCATAATCAAAACGTCCCAATTCCACACGGGCCACATCTTTTAAATATACAAGTCCCCCGTTATTGGGTCTTGTTCTGACTATAATATTTTCGAATTGTTCCTGAGTATTAATCCTGCTATTTGTAAGAACACTATATTCAAATGTCTGCGTACCAGGCTGGGGATTACCCCCTACCGTACCGGCAGCTACCTGCAAATTTTGCTCCTGCAATGACGCATTCACTTCTGCAGGTGTGATACCCAATGCCGCTAACTTTTCCGGATTAAGCCAGATGCGCATACCAAAATCATCAGCCCTAGAAAAAACATCTCCTACACCCTTTACACGTGTAATGGCATCTTTTACATATAAATTGACATAGTTTCCTATAAATTTAGCGTCATGCGTTCCATTAGGAGAAAAGAATGCCAGCGCCACCATGATACTTGGATTTCGTTTTCTAACGGTTAAACCCAAACGTTTTACAGCATCAGGTAATGTAGGTTCTGCTACACTTACACGATTCTGTACATCTAATGTGGCTATATTAATATCTGTTCCTACTTCAAAATTGACAGTAACACTACTCTGTCCGCTGCTGGTACTGTTACTGGTCATATAGGTCATTCCTGGTGTACCATTTACCTGTGTTTCAATAGCTGTTGTAGTAGTTTGTTCAACAGTTTCCGCATCGGCGCCAGTAAAATTACCAGAAATCGAAACCGTAGGTGGAGATATATCAGGATATTGAGCAATAGGCAGGTTAAGTAAAGATATTATCCCTACCAGCACTATTACAATAGAAACCACTATGGCGGTAACGGGACGTTTTATAAAAGTATCTGCTATCATTATTTAATGTCTTTATCGTCGCACAACTATATTATCTATTGAGCATTTGAAGGTTGAGTAGCAGGTACAGATTGAATAACTGAACCCTCTCTCAGATTTTGGATTCCCTGTATTACTATGGAATCGGTCTTGTCAAGTCCACCTTGTATAATAATATCTGAACCTATCGCTGTTCCAAGTACAACTTTTTTCTGCGTTACTTTGCTGCTATCAGTTAACGCATAAACAAAATATTCGCCCAATTGTTCTACTACTGACTTATGCGCTACCACCATTGTGTTTTCATCTGCAGCGTTCTTCACTTTTATAGTAGCATTCATGCCGGCTCTTAATCTATTATCTCTATTAGGAAATATTAACCTTGCTTTTAATGTACCTGTTTGCGGATCAACAGCCCTGTCTAACAATGATAAATGTCCGGGGTAAGGATATTGTTCACCCGCAAATGAAAGAATAAATACAGAGTCGGCTGATTTTTTGTTCACAAGATTCATAAAATGATAAATCTCTCGCTGATCGAGATTAAAATCAGCGGCCATTTCATTATCTGTGGATACCGTATTTAATAATGTTTGTCCGGCACTAACCGGTGATCCCACTTTTACCTGTGATATACCAATCAATCCGTCAAAAGGTGCATAAATTTTTGTATACCTGACACTTGTTTGTGAAGCAGAAATGCCCGCTTTCGCCGCTTCTACCTGTTTTTCAGCCACTGTTAAAGCAGCTTCCGCATTATCCACCAGTTGTTTGGCTACAGCATCATTTTTGGCCAGCTCACGGTATCGGTCAGCGTCTTTTTGCGCTTTGGCTAAATTAGCTTCCTGAGCATTCAAATTAGCCACAGCCTGATTATAATTTGCAGCGTATAACTGCGCATCAATAGAATAAAGTAATTGTCCTTTTTTAACTCTGGCTCCATCCTTAAAATGTATATCGGTAACAAAACCATTAACCTGCGGACGAAGATCTACCTGATTAAGCGGAGCAAGAGTGGCAGGATATTCATTATAATAATTAACACTTCCTACCCTTACAGGTTCCAGTACAACTTTTACAGGACCTGTACCTCCCGGATGAGGTGCTTTATTACCTCCATCGCAAGAAACAACGGAAACAGAAATAGCTATAATTGTAATAATATATAAATAACGATTCATAACGTATTTTAGTAATTTATTTTCCCTAATGATTGTTGAACGTCAAGTCTACTTGCCAACAAATTATATAAGGCATTGAAATAATTAATTTGCGCCGTACGTAAATCAGTTTCAGCATTAATTACTTCCAGGTAAGTTTTAATTCCATTTCTGTACTGCAATTGTATTATGTCATAAACTTCCTGCGCCAGTGCCAGATTTTCTTTTAAAGCCTGGTAATTAGCATAACTACCTTTATAGCTGGAAATTGCAGCAACATATTCAGCATTGATGTTGTTTTTCAAGTTGATGATGGACTGCTCATTACGTCTTAATTGAAACTGAGCAGATTCTATATCAATTTTTCTTTTACCACCCTGAAAAAGAGGAAGGGCAAATGTCAAACCAGCAAACGAGTTAGGAAAATGCCTGTTATATAACTTATCAAAATCATTATTAAGATATAGAAAGTTATATGCTCCATTAGCAGATAAAGATGGTAAGAATGCCCACCTTGTATATTTAAGATTAGCTAACAATAAGTTTTTTTGTGTTTCCAATAATTGATATTCTATTCTGTCAGCATAGTTTACTTCCTGTATTGTGTCTACAAAAATTTCACGTTCCATTTGCAGACTATCATATACAATATTTAACGGATGTTTTTCTGGATAACCCATTAAAGATTTTAAATACTCCAGTTTCGCTTTCAACAATTCCTCGTTCGTCTTTCTGGCAGCTACTGCATTATTTACAGCAATTGTTGCCCTTTTATAATCTGTTTTATCCGTAATTCCTGCCTGGTACTGATTGTAAGCATCTTTCAGACTTCTATCTATTCGGGTGATATTTTCTGTCGCTACTTTCACTTGCTGTATCGAAGTCAATACATCATAAAAAGCTTTAGAAACAGCTACTGCTATATCTATCTTACTACTACTAATAGTCTGTCTGGCCTGTTGACGAACGTCATTTTTGGTACGACTAGCCAGCAATAAGTCTCTGTTAAATATAGATTGGGTAGCTGTGAACTGCAGCGAAGAGGTATTATTTACACCGAGCTGAACAACATTATCGCCAATGACGGTTGTTTGTACTTTAAAATTATGCTGATAATTATAAGCAAAGTTGATTTGAGGATACCAGTCGGATAATTTATTTTTTATGCTGGCTTCTGTGATCTGTTCATCAATTAATGCCTGTTGAATAATTGGCTGATGCTTAATAGAATATTCTACAGCTTGTTGCAGTGTTACTTCACTCAACAAGCTATCATCTTTCACAGACTGCCCGTACGTCAGCAATCCGGATAGCATTGCAACGAGAGCAAAATATAGCTTTGTCATTTTATCGCTTGGGTGTTGTTTTACAGTTCGCATCAATATTAGTTACGAGCCTGTTCATACTTTTCGTCAAAAAGCCGGTAAGTTTTGGAAACGGCGAATATATGAATATTTATTCAGTCAATTAAATGTTAACTATCATTTGATTGTTATCTGTACATTACTTGTGGCAATTAGCTTACTGTTTGCGTGCTGATATCAGTCCGTAATCCATTAAAGTAGGTATTTCTACTGTTGAAGGATTTAAGCCTGCAACTGTCATCCAGCTTCGGTATTCTTTTCTGCTATAGCATCTCCCCCTGGTACCCAAAAAGAGTAATGTGGAGTAATCAGTTACCGCGAGAGGACCATCCAATTCATCATTCAGAAATGCATCGTGCACCCATAATTCACCGCCTGGCCGTAAACAATCTGAAAACTTTTTCATCAACGTTTCGCATACCGGGATATCCCAGTCATGAAATAGACTAGCTGCCAATATAATATCTCCTTTCGGTAAATTATCCTTAAGCATATCAGCACCATAAAAACTCACCCGATCAATAATGCTGGTTTCATAATGCTGATGAAGTATGTTTTCAGCGGTCTTTAGTACTTCTGGTCTGTCAACTAGTGTTGCTGTTGACCGAGGGTTTGCTTTTAACCATTCAAATGTATAATACCCTGTTCCCCCTGCTATGTCAAGAAGGTGCCCATTGCGGCGGCTCATTTTTTCAGCCACCAGCGGAGAAAGATATTTGGCTCTTCCGGCAAGTGCGAGTGTAAAGAATGTGGCCATTTCAGGATCGTCCATCGGAGAATCAGCCTGTTCATCTTTTACGTACGACACTCCCTCTGAAGCATTAAGTGGTCCATCATTTTTTAACCATGCTGTTAAATGAGCAACACCGGGATCATCCTTTTCAAGTCCTGCATATCCAATCAGATTATTGGCATTCTTCTTTGAAAGAAATGTTCCCAATGGGGTAAGAGATAAAGCTTCACCTTCTTTTTGTACAAGATCCATTGCACATAATGCAGGAAACAATACCATTGCAGGTCGATCTGCAAGCTGTAATTGTTCTTTCATTTGCGCAATGGTTCTGGATCCTTCACTTAATATTTCAAATACATTCAGATGATGAACAGCTGCAACAAGCATATGAGAACCAGCCTTAGCCCTTAAATATCTCGTAATAGGTACTATATCTAACATTAGGCTAATGTAGTAATCAATCCTTTAATAATCGCTCCTGTTTTCACCGCTTCAAACACTCTGCTTTCTGAACTGCCATGCTGAAGAACTGAACGTTCATGGGATGACACACACATTTCACAACCATTTACAGATGATACTACCAAACTCAGTAATTCAAAAAACTCTTTTCCAACTACCGGGTTCACCATAATACTCATCTTAATTCCGGCAGGAAGATTATTATATTCTTCTTTATTGAGAAAATGCCTGAATCGATAAAAAATGTTATTCGTATTCATCAGCGATGTGGCCGCTATTACTTCAGCTATTTCAGCTTCCGTCGCACCTTCTTCTTTTAAAAGAAACGTAAAACTTTCTTTTAAAGGATCAAATTTTTCATTCACTGCTACAGCCAGCGCGAGTAGAAGTGCTTCCTTTCTATTCAGATACTGCGTGTTATTAATAGCATTTCCTACATTAATCTTTAAATCCTTAATATATCTCGACTCTGCAGCTACTAATGCCTGAACATTAGCAGAGGGAATATATCCTTCAAGTTGCAGATCATTCAATAAATTATTGAACGTTTCATTTTGTATGATCGTTTCGCTCATGGTAATAATAATTGTTGGTGAATGCTTAATTCAAAGCCAGTTCCTGATTTAGTGTTTCTTCTCCTTTCTTCCAGTTACATGGACAAAGTTCATCTGTTTGTAACGCATCAAGTACACGGATTACCTCCTGAACATTACGTCCTACATTCAGATCATAAACACTCACCCAACGAACAATACCTTGAGGGTCGATAATATACGTTGCTCGATAAGCTATTTTTTCTTCATTATCCAGAATGCCCAATTCTTCTGCCAGAGATTTTGAAGTGTCTGCCAGCATAGGAAATTTAAGATCACGAAGATCTTTATGATCTCTTCTCCATGCCGCATGAACAAATTCTGAATCCGTAGAAGCTCCTATTAATACAGCATCGCGATCGTCAAAATCGCCGGCCTTTTTATTAAACTCTGCTATTTCTGTTGGACATACAAATGTAAAATCTTTCGGCCACCAGAATAGTACTGTCCACTTTCCGTCTTTTGTAGCATAATCATTTGTGATTTCAATAAATTCTTTTCCTTTTTCTATAGATACTACTGCTTTTTTTCTGAATTGTGGAAACTGACTTCCCACAGATAAAACCTTACTAGACATAAATTATACGCTGATTTTTTAATTAAAGTAGAGGCAGCCATCGTTAAAATTCTTTGCAAAGATAAAATTCAAACATATCGATTTGAATCATAGTTTTCTATAACTCATAGATTTTATCTATCTGGCACATTCTTTTCAGTAAAATTGTCAATATTTAATATATGATTGAAAACTGGATACAAATTATACAAGGGAAACTAGAAAGATGGGGATTGTACATCGTAAAAATGACACCCAACTTTCTGTTAGCCTTATTCGTACTGATTGTTTTTATTATACTGGCCAGATTTTTAAGAAAGCTATCGGCCAGGATCATTAAAAACATTTCTAAAAGCGAATCAGTTAGTGGACTATCTTCTACAATTCTGTATACGATTATTATTATAGCCGGACTAATGGTATCACTGAATATTCTTAAGCTTGACAAGGCCGTTACATCATTACTGGCTGGAGTTGGTATTATCGGTTTAGCATTGGGGTTTGCTTTTCAGGATCTCACAGCTAATTTTATTTCCGGAGCATTTATTACTTTTAAACGTCCATTTGAGATTGGTCATATTATTGAAACCAACGGTTTTGTGGGAGAAGTAGAAGACATTCAACTGAGGGCAACAAAAATGCGTACGTTTTCGGGTTTAAATGTGATTATACCCAATAAAGATGTTTTTCAAAAACCTATTATCAATTACTCACTCACTTCCAAACGGCGGGTGGAACTTGAGTTTTTAGTAGTTAACAAACCAGAAGCGGCGGAAATCACAAAATTAATATTAAAAACTCTTGAAGAAAAATGTGACAAAAACTACTTTCAGGATATTGAAGTGTATTAT
>CAZQIQ010000066.1:0-5279 GCA_964593835.1 uncultured Chitinophagaceae bacterium | reverse complement strand
ACAAATAGAAGACCCTAAAGTAAAATTGTATGTTTCTGTGTGGACACGCCTGATACAACCTAATCAATTTCTACGCGCCAGACATAATATTATTAATACGATCAATACTGCGTTGCGAGAAGCCAATCTGTTGAGCTAAATTCTTTAATGATTATTTTTAAGGCATGATCAGGGTCAATTCCATTCTTAAGAAATATGAAAAAAATGGCGAGAAGTCGGGATGGGTGTATGTCGAAATCAATGCCGAAATAGCATCATTATTAAGTCCCGGTACTAAAAAGAGCTTCCGTGTCAAAGGCATGATTGACAATTTATCTTTAGAGAATACCAGTCTGCTGCCAGTGGGGGAAGGAAAATTTATTCTTCCTGTAAATGCAAAAATGCGAAAGGCCATCAAAAAAATCGCCGGGGCAAAAATCACGTTGCAATTAACAAAAGATGAAAATGCACCTGAAATTTATCCACCCTTATTATTATGCCTGAAAGATGAACCTGCTGCGCTCAACAATTTTAATGCGCTTCGCCCCTCTCATCAGCGGTATTTTAGTAATTATATTAAAGAGGCGAAATCGGCATCCACACGGGAAAAAAGGATGGCCAGCACTGTTAATGCAATGCTGGCCAATATGAGTTTCGGAGAAATGATCAGAAAAGGCAGAATTAATCCTGATCCATAGTCATGATGTCTCTGTCAAACAGATATAACCCACTCTTATCATCACCTATCAGTTCCAGTTTGTCGTTGCAATCACGTGCCAGTCTTTCTTCTTCCATTTGTTCCATCACATACCATTGCAGAAAATTATGAGTGGCATAATCTTTTTCAGCCAGCGAAATTTCTACAAGTTCGTTGATACTGTTGCTTACATTTACTTCATGTTCGTAAAGTTGTTCGAAAGCTTTTTTTAATGAAACAAAAGTGAGTATAGGCTGCTCCAATGCAGGTATTACAGCAAACCCTCCTCTTTCATTAATATAGTGAATCAATTTTAGCATATGCATACGCTCTTCATCGCTATGCCTGAAGAAAAATTGAGTAACACCTTTTAATCCGGGTTGAATTTCGGCCCAGCTCCCCATCGCGAGATAAGCCTGTGAAGATTGCGCTTCCATCAGCACCTGTCTGTTCAGTGCGTCTTTCATTCTTTGAGATAACATATTCGTATAAATTATGTTTTATAAAAATAAGGTTTATTTTTTTATACAGTCCCTTAATGTACTGAATATCCTGTTAATGTCTGATCAAGCAATGTAATAAAGAATTGAATACATATGCCATTATGCCTTACATAAATATACTTTAAAATATAGGCCTGTTAGCTGGTTAAACAATTACTTTTTGATTTATTGCCACTTAAACTTTATGTAAAAGAAATGCCATAATTCTTTTGTTCCAGTTTTACGAATGGGCCCTTCGCCAAACTCTACAACATCTTTAGCTGTTGTAGATATCCACTAAAACAGAATAAGTCAAATGGCTTCAGACATATAATGTGATCACTATATCCATCACGTTGGTTTGTGTGGGACCTGTAATCAGCAAATCATTTTTTTTAGCAAAAAATGTATATGAATCATTATTGAGCAAATACTTTTCCGCTTCATCGTTCCAGCTTTCTCCATTTGCTATTGCGCCGGTCGCATCAGTTGGTCCGTCAGTACCATCCGTTCCGGCAGCCAGTATATGCAATTGCGGATGCTGTTTTATTAATTGTGCGCATTTAAGAGCAAAATGCATATTTCTTCCTCCTTTACCATCTCCTTTTACTTCGATAGTGGTTTCTCCTCCTGTTATATAACAGGTATTGCGCTCATTCGCTTCCATAATCTCACTGATCCATTTTTCGGCACAATGCTCGGTATCACCTGACAAACCTTCTTCATACAATTTAACCTTATATCCCAATTCCACTGCCTTTTCTGCTGCGGCCTGCAAGGCACGTGAGTTATCTCCAATGATCAGATTTTTAACTTCCGGATTATTCACAGCAGTCGGACCCGAGCCAATAGACGCAATATCGTTACCTGGAACATCGCTGATAATATATGTGATAATCTGGGCACCATTAGCAAAATCAACAAGTTTACCCCCCTTGATATTAGATAACTCTTTGCGTTTGCTGTTCATTTCTTTGATGTCCATTCCACTCAGCAACCATTCCTTATATAATCTATTCATTTGCTCCAATGTATACCCTTCCGGTAAATCCATTAACAAAGAAGAAGCCCCTCCGCTTAATAAAAAAATAATCAGATCGTCAGCCTTAGCTTTTTTAAATAATCCGATCATTTCTTTTGCGGCCAGCACACTGTTGTTATCTGGTAAAGGATGCGCAGCCTCTAATATTCTGATGTATTGCAAAGGAAGTGCGTGATCATATTTTACCACAACAAAACCATCTGTTATACGATC
Organism: uncultured Chitinophagaceae bacterium; assembly: GCA_964593835.1. GTDB lineage: Bacteria > Bacteroidota > Bacteroidia > Chitinophagales > Chitinophagaceae > Flavitalea. Next base: position 2,866 of record CAZQIQ010000066.1, on the reverse strand, counting down.
CCCTAAAACGTTTTCTATTTCCTGGGCCATTGCAGCTGCAGCTTTACCTGCACCACCAACATAAATGTTTTTGTATGTACTCAGCTTTTCTTTTGATAAAGCGGATGGTATAAGTACTGAAGGCTTTACCGCATTCACGGCAGCCTCAAAAATTTCAATAAGCTGATCGCGTTGTTTATTATTGTTCATCTGATTAAAACTATTCTGAAAGTTGTTCCTTTACCCTGTTCTGAAAACTTAACAAATAACTGCCCTTTATGATATTGTTCAATAATTCTTTTCGATAAACTCAGCCCTAATCCCCATCCTCTTTTTTTGGTAGTGAATCCCGGACGAAACACTCTGCCCAGGTTTTTTCCAGCTATTCCTTTCCCCGTATCGGCTATATCAATAACCACATTCCTTATACTATCGTTTACCGTAACGGTTATAGCGCCTTTTCCTTCCATAGCGTCAAGCGCATTCTTAAGTAAGTTTTCTATCACCCAATCAAATAAGGGAGGTGAAATATGAGCAGTAACTCCTTCCTGAGGATAGTGAGTATTGAACTGTATTTTTCCTGGGGCCCTTTTCCTGATATAGTCAACCATATTATTAACCTGATGAACGATATCACTATTTTCCAACTGTGGGGCACTTCCAATTTTACCGAATCGGTCAGATACCAATCTTAATCGGTCGATATCTTTTTCCATCTCTTTGACTATCCTTTCATTTTCCTGTTCTCCTTTCAGCATTTCTATCCATCCCTGAAGAGAAGTAATCGGTGTACCCAACTGATGTGCAGTTTCTTTTGCCATACCCACCCATACCTGATTTTGTGTGGATCTGAAACTGGTATTTAATGTAACAAGGGTGACGGCAATAAATAATCCTATGATCAGTAATTGAACTATAGGATAATATTTCACATGATTTAAAAGATTAGTATTTCCGTAATAATATAAATTCTTTTCCGAAGGATTCAGAGGATTAGTCCATTCAACAGGTAAATTCTGAGATTGAAACTGCTCAAGTTTTTTCTTTAAAAAGCCGGGGTTATTAATAATTTCAAGCGAATCCAGATTGGCATGGTCAAGTATATTATTGTTTTCGTCAGTTACAATGATGGGTATAGATTTGTTTTGTGTAATGATAATACTCACTAATCGATCACTCACTCCTGTCGGATCATTAACCAATAGATTTCCTGCTTCCACCCATTGCTCAACTTTAACTCTCTCTTCGTCGGCAATCTTTTTAGCCAGAAACCTTGAATAGAATATAGTGGCGCTCACTATTATTATTGCTATAACAGCGACCCATGTTTTCCAGTTAAAAAGTACCTGAATCATTCAACTAATATATAAAAAGCGTTCCTTTGCTGCATTAATTTTAAAAATAGTTCGTACATCATTGGCTCCCTCAGTTGCTATAGTCATCTTGAATTGGAATGGAAGACAATTTCTTGAAAAGTTTTTGCCATCCGTTCTGGCTTCAACTTACGAAAATTTTGAAGTCATTATTGCTGATAATGCTTCAACTGACGATTCTGTAGATTTTCTAAAGAAAACCTATCCTCAACTAAGAATTATTACTTTAAATGAAAACCTGGGATTTGCAGGAGGATACAATGAAGCATTGCAGTATGTAAAAGCTGATTATTATGTATTGCTGAATTCAGATGTTGAAGTCACTCCATCATGGATAAGTCCGATTATATCACTGATGGAAAACAACAGAGCTATTGCAGCTTGTCAGCCCAAACTGTTATTGTATAGCGACCGTTCCTCTTTTGAATATTCCGGAGCGAGTGGGGGCTGGATAGATCGGTTTGGCTATCCGTTTGCCAGAGGTAGAATATTTGATCACTGTGAAAAAGATAATGGTCAGTATAACCATACTGAACCTGTTTTTTGGGCAAGTGGTGCAGCAATGTTTGTCAGGGCAGATCTTTATCACGCTCTAGGTGGATTTGACTCTTATTTTTTTGCACACCAGGAGGAGATCGATTTTTGCTGGCGCCTCCAACTTTCCGGCTATCAGGTTTATTGCTGTCCGGATTCTGTCGTTTATCATGTAGGTGGAGGCACTTTACCAAAAGGGAACTCCAGAAAAGTGTTTTTAAATTTCCGGAACAACCTGATTATGATGGCTAAGAATATGCGTGCGTGGGAAGCCATATGGAAAATCAGTTACCGGTTTATCCTTGACGGAATTTCTGCCGGCAAATCTATATTGGCAGGTGAGTTTAGTTATTCTCTAGCTGTATTCAAAGCACATTTTGCTTTTTTAAGATGGATATTGACAGGTTTTAACCGCACAAAAAGAAAAAATAAAAAGATTGTTTTGCAAGGATATCTGCACAGAAGTGTGGTGTGGGCTCATTTTGTACTGGGGATGAGGACATTTAGTAAAATTGTTGACGGGAAAAACTAGTTTTTTTTAAACTGAACCATTACTTTTGCAGTGCAATAATCAGACGCATGGATCATATTCAGGAAAAAGACTACCGCGATAAAGATTTTAAACATAACTGGGTTAACTCATCAGTTTTCCTGTTTTACCTACAGGTATTTTGCATTATGGCATTTGTCCTAGGTGGATGTTATGGTTTATATAATCACAGGTATAAGGGTAAGCCCGAGGTTGTTGTTCCAGAAAATACTTTATACACACCAAAGTATAAATAATTGCAGTAAAATTTTTGTGGTGAGGATAGGATAATTATCTTTGCCGTCCTTTAAGCGACTTACTACAGCAAATAGTGAGTCAGGCAAGAGAAAAAGTTCTTTTTTATATAAATATTTAATCGCCTTTATAATTGAAAGGATGATTATCAGCGGAAGTAGCTCATTTGGTAGAGCACGACCTTGCCAAGGTCGGG
>CAZQIQ010000065.1:0-19648 GCA_964593835.1 uncultured Chitinophagaceae bacterium | reverse complement strand
TATCGGCTGTAGTTGCCCCAACGGCACCTGCACCCACTACTGTAACTTTCATGGAAATATACTATTTGTTGAATGAGCAATAATTTGGCTTGCGAAGATAGCTCATTTCGCTTCATCCATAATGCCATTCTTAACAGCATACATCACCAATCCGGCCATAGATTTAGCGCCGGTTTTTGTTTTTAATTTATCACGGATAGCTTCAACTGTGCGAGGACTTATTTCAACTATATCGGCAATTTCCTTTGTAGTTTTTTCTTCACACATTAACCTTAATACGCGTAATTCTTTTTCTGACAGGTCTGCTTCAGGAGTTCCGAAACCATCGCTGCGTTTTGTTCTGAGTCCAGTCAAAAGTGCTTTATTGGTCAATTCATTAAAGAAGAATTCGTTTTCATAACAACTCTTTATCGCCTCATATATAGTTTCAGAATCAGAATTCTTTGTAAGATAGCTGTTCGCACCAATCTCCATCAATTTAGAAATCATGGAGTGATCATTATGCATAGAGAGAATAATCACCTTTGCTTCAGGACGGATTTTTCTGATTTCCGGAAGTGTTTGTATACCATCCATTATAGGCATTTGAATATCAAGCAATATTACGTCCGGCTCGATATGCTTTAGCAGATTAATGAGCTGCATGCCATTGTCAGCTTCCGCGATGAGAGCGACATCTTTCTTTACGGATAAAGCTGTTTTAACGCCTGCACGGAAAAGAGCATGATCATCCGCTATTGCCACTTTAATTGGCCTTCCTGGCTCCTGGTGTTTCATACGGGGATATTTATTTAGTTCGATTTAGGAACATGCACAAGATGGGAATTTTCTATGACAAATACTATAGGGAATATACGAATTTCTACGCATGCGGATTCTACTTACCACAAAAAGGAGCACGTTTTTTACCCACAAAATCATAGAAAATCCCCGATTTAAGCATCAAAAATTTACTACCTATATAGTAATTTCTGCATAATCATAATCAGGTGGTTGTGCTCTTTTCCACATAGTTATACACATTTATCTTTGTTTAGAAGTTGGTTGAAAAACACTGAGAGCAGCTTTCAATCCAAGATCCGAACAACCGTCCAATTAAATAATTCACCCAATATCCAATGAAAAATCATGCTCAAGTAGAACTTCAACCAACTTCTTCCTTATACATTGAAAATGTTAAGGTTCTGAACCTAAGCAATTAAGAATTTATCCAATAATCCATTGAATTTCCGTCCCTGAATGACAAGTGTTCCGGAATGTACTAACCCACCCATCCAGGTGGGTTTTTTTATGCACAATCCACAATATGTGGATAACCCAAAGTGGAAAATGCGTAAATTATGAACAGCATTTATGTGGCTTAATTTAAAAAACCATTTTAGTTATGACATTGCAGCAATTCTATGACTTAAATGAAACTGATAAGGTTGCTGCAATCATGGAATTCGGCAGTCTTTTAGCAGAACATATAGAGGAAAACAAACGAATATTTATTTATCGCCTTGACGCATTTTATGTCTCAACAAGTTTTCATCTAACTGCTGATCAGTTTTGTGAAATTAATTGTTATCAGGAAATCAATAATCTGGTGACTCATCATAGAAAAAATATCATGCTGATTAACCCAGCTGAACGCCTCGACACCCCTTTATCCCGGCTTTAATTTCTCCTATTTTGACATGTGTACCTTAATAGATCATCAATTTGAAAGTTATTCTTTCAAAAGCGCGTATATAAAATAGGATAACCAGCTACAGTATAACAATAAAGAATTTATATGCTACCACATTCAAATTTTTTCAATGGCAGGTAAACTTTTCCTCTTGACACCAATACATTTTTTTTCCATCACACAATATGAGCCTATTCATAATGAATGGTGCTATTAGTCCTTATGAATCTGATTTGATTCATAACATAACATAATATGAATCATTAGATCATTCACTCAATCACAATCTGTTCTGAAAAGAAGAAAGTATACGATACTATAAATTAATTGTAATTATTTGAAAAACAGTAAGTAAGCACTCAATTATCATTACTCAGATAAACACTCATTCCCTTTCTCAGCATTATTTGAAAAGAATTTTTATTCATCACAAAACACTACAGATGACTAATGAGTCTGGTGCTTAAAATTCCTTCAATATATAATTATATACATACAACGTTTTTTTCTTATAAAAAACCGTATAAATACGGTAATCATCGAGAAAAGTATGCTCTAATTTGCCATACTGAAAGACAATCTTTATTACTGTCCCATGCAGTATTAGACTTTATTACTTAATAAATCATATTAAGATGGCATATCAAAGTATTACCAACTTAGTATATGGTATAGCATTGGTAACAATTTTAAATCTGTTGATCATTTCAGCATTATATATATACCATAAACAACAGCAACTGACGAAAGAAATATATTTTCAGGATTGTTTGCTTGAAACAAAATTTAAAGTACAGGAAGAAACATACGAAACTATCGCCAGAGAAATTCATGATGATATATCACTAAGTCTTACACTTTCGAAATTAAACCTGACGACCTATCAAGAAAATACGAATGCAGCTGATTTGCATAAAATCGATCATGCAGTAGAGCTTTTGACAGATACAATTATTAAATTAAATAATCTTTCAAAAAGCCTACACTCAGGCTTAGTTTATAATTATGGGCTTTTGCATGCCATTGAGAATGAATTAATGCAAATCGAGCGGAGCAGTCACCTAAAGATAGACTACTCCCTGCAAGGAGATGTAATTACAATGACTGCAGAAAAGGAAACTATGATATACAGAATTATTCAGGAAACCTTGCATAATATCATTAAACACGCTCGGGCCACTAAAGTTTTTCTACTTATACATTATTCATCAGTAAGTCTAAATATATCAATAGCAGATGATGGAAGAGGAATGGAGCAAAATAACCCATGTAGAAAAACATTTAGAGGTACAGGAATGATAAACATAAAACAAAGGCTGAGTACTATAGATGGCAATCTTATTATCGACAGCAAAAAAGATAAAGGAACTAAAATCAATATTTCAATTCCCATTACACCAAAGCCAACTAAAATATGAATGACGTAAAAAATGATTACAAAATTGCTTTAGTAGATGATCACATGTTAATTCGGAAAGGGGTAGCAAATCTTATTAATGACTTTGACGGGTTTAAAGTCATTATTGAAGCAGCAACAGGCGAAGAGTTAATAAATGCTTTAAATAGCGGAGCAATACCAGACATTATTCTTCTGGACCTCAACATGCCAGGAATGGGTGGAAGAGCGACAGCCTTAAAATTATTTGAGGACTTTCCGAATGTACATATTTTAATGCTAACTATGTACGACACTGAAATCAGCATGATTCAATTATTAAAAGCCGGAGTAAAGGGATTTCTCAAAAAGGATGTAACACCTTCCGAGCTACGACTAGCACTAAATGCTGTTATGCAAACAGGGTATTATCATAGTCATAATACCACAGGAAAGCTGGTGAATGTATTCCGTAAATCTCAGGAACAATTTTCCTTAATGAACATGATGTTAAATGAAACTGAAATCATTTTTTTAAAGCTAACATGCACAGAGTATACATACAAAGGAATCGCCAATGAGATGGGACTGAATCCTCGAACTATCGATAATCTAAGAGATAGTTTATTTGAAAAGCTGGATGTAAAAAGCAGAGTAGGATTAGCTATGTATGCAGTAAGACATGGCATTGCAACATTCTAGTCTATGATTTTATTACGCATGCCGTACATAATTAAACCGGCTATTGTTTTAGCTCCAACTTTAGTTTTCATATTCTGCCGAATGGTTTCTACTGTTCTTGGGCTCAGGAAAACTTCTTTTGAGATTTCTTCAGTTGTTTTATCCTCTGCTAACAACTTGAGAATTCTCACTTCCTTTTCAGAGAATTTGATTGGATTAGGATAAAATTGCCTAACCTGACGCTTTGTTTGAAGTTTGGAGAGAACCGCTTTATTAACCAGGTCATTAAAATAGAAATCTTCGTTCATGCAGCTGAGAATGGCCTGGTATATTTCTTCAGGATCTGAAGTTTTGGTAAGGTAAGCATTAGCTCCCATTTCCATCATTCGTGTGATCATTTCCTGATCATCATACATAGTCAATACAATAATGCGAACATCATCATATTCCTTGCGTAATAACCCTATTGCATTAACGCCATCCATTTCCGGCATGCGAATATCCATTAATAACACATCCGGCTTCTTAAGTTGCATTTTGTGCATGAGATCTTTTCCATTCTCAGCTTCCCATAGAATACGAAGATATTCTCTGTCCTTAAGCGCCATTTTAATTCCGTCACGAAAAATCTTGTGGTCATCTGCTATAGAAACCTTAATTACCAATTCTGAACTCATAGTAGCTGGGGTTTGAACATAAATGAGTTGGCCTAAGTGTTTACACTTATCCACATCTCATCCTAAAATGTGGATAAGTTGGGCTTGGATAGAAAATCTACTCCGAACTTTCCGCATGTATGAATAGTAAAAATACTATCAAAAGGTAGGGATTTTTCGCTTTTTTTCATAGTACAAGTCATCGTAAAACCCCTGAAATACGCTCTGGTTGGGATTTTCAAGCAAATTAACCCTTTTACTAAAGGAAACACCTATTGTTCAGGTTTTTTTTTTGGAGCTTTTTTAACATATAAACTAACATTCACCACCTCTAAAAACTTCTAAGTATGGCTAAAAATCAAACCCTGGTAAAACCAGTAGCAGCGATCGGAGAAGAAATTGGTCTGGAGCTTGGCAAAAAGATGATCAATGATTATCAGGAAGCTAATGCTAACGACGTATTTTTCTATTCAATCGGAAGAAACATTATCGATCAAGTTCTTGCTCAACCAGGTTGTGCAGGTATTAGATTGTACAACGCTTACAATGAAATGGGAGAAAAAACTCTTGTTTATGTAGGCCTTAACAAAGAAGGAAAAGTTATTACACAGTACACTTGCGTTAATAACGAAGGTTTATTGTCTTCTGAAAAAGGTATCGTTGCTGACCGTATCTTAACTGGCGGTGGCGGACGCACTTCAGACAGCGACAATTGGGATGTTACTGTTGATTAATTAACAGTAATACACCTATAAGTAATCATTGTTTTATATATTTGGAGGATAAACCCTGCTTATAATAAGCAATCTACTTGTAAATATTAGTTATTGTTCGCATTTTATACCTTTACTCGTATTTGTAATATTTCGAAAAAGAAATAAAGCATTATGGGTAAAGGTTCTTTTATTTTATGTGCTTTATTCTCTGCTTAACGACTCAACGCTTATTGTCGTTAACAATTACTCCAATAACCACTCCTATCTTTACTTTCTGTTAAGCGCTTATACAATTATTGAATATTCAGTATTTGCCTACTTTATCTATGCCGTACTGGAAAGTAAAGTTTTTAAGAAAATCATCATATTCGCAACCGTTGGATTTTACCTCTTTGCCCTTATCTATCTTTTTAAATCGAAATACAGCGTATTTGATTCTCTTCCCGCGTCCATCGAATCAATACTCATCGTTTCATATTGTATTTTTTATCTTTTCGATCAACTTAATAAACCTCAGGTTATTTTTATATACCAGGAACCCAGCTTTTGGTTTGTGGTTGGATTGATGGTTTATCTGTCAGGAACATTATTTTTATTTATACAGGCCGACCAGCTAAGTGTGGAATTGAGAAATAACTTCTGGAAAATCAACTTTTTTGCTAACATCGTTAAAAATATACTGTTCGCAATTGCGTTTTCAACAAAGAAAAACAAAGTAACTATTAATGCCCTTGAAAATCCATTTGAACCTGATTACGAACATAATTTGTTTGAAAACCCCTATAAATCTTAATATATTCATTCCTGAACTTCACCCATGATTCTCCTAAATGCCAACAATTCTGGTAGCGAAATCTCCCTGATGCTCTTCTTCGGAACCATCGGAATGCTTGTTCTGGCAATAGGAATGATCGTTTTCATCATCTTTCACCAACGAAAAGTTATTCGCTATCAATTGAGGTTACAGCGAATGGAATATGAACAGCAGAAAACACTTTTAAACGCTTCTATAAAGTTTCAGGAAGAAGAAAGACAGCGAATAGCAGCTGATCTCCACGATGATGCAGGGCCACTTTTGGCTACTGCAAGATTATATCTGACAGAAAATCTTGTCAATCTGGATAAAACCTCACAACTGCAAAGCATTTATAATGCTAAGCAGATTATTGATGACACGATTCAACTAATCAGAAATATATCACATAGTTTGATGCCGCCAACCCTTAAAAACTTTGGTCTTGAATCTGCTGTGAATGATCTTTTTCAGAAAATCAGTGGTTCCGGAAGTCTTAACGCCAGTTCTCGCTTTCATGATTATCGTGAAAGATTGGCTCCAGATCATGAGTTGATTATTTTCAGGGTTATTCAGGAACTGATTAATAATATTCTTAAACATAGCAACTCGAGTTTTATTCATCTCACTCAAAATAATAGCGGCCATAAACTATATATAAGAATGCATCATGATGGCAAGGGATTAACGCAAGCCGACTTTGAAAAACTAAATAAAAGCAGCGGAGGCCTGGGTTTAAAAAATATTACCAGCCGTTTAAAATTATTACAAGGGCGAATCTTTTTTGAAAAAGATATGTCTCAAACCTATTATAAAGTGACGATTGAAGTACCAAAAATGGAAGAAATGTTTATAAAAGAAGAAAGGGCTGTTACTTATTAGGCTAAAACTTGTACATTGAGAACTGATCTTAATTTTAAATTGACCAATATCAATACCTATGGGTCCCATTAAAGTTGCCATAGCAGACGATCATAAGATTTTCAGGAAAGGTGTGATTCTTTCACTAAGACCCTATCCCAATATCAAGTTTGTACTGGAAGCAGAAAACGGACAGGAGTTGCTCGATAATTTACCAACAGCAGCAGAAAGTCCTGACGTTATTCTTATGGATTTAAGAATGCCGCAGAAAGACGGAATAGAAACAACGAAGATCGTTGCGAAACAATATCCTAATATTCACATCATTGCTTTGACTATGTATGAGGATGAGCGATTTGTCAGCCATATGATGGAAATAGGAGCCAATGGATATCTCTTAAAAAGTGCTGATCCTGCTGAAATTAAGAAAGCTATTATGGAAGTAATGTCAAAAGGTTACTATCTCAATAACTTTGTTAACAGGATACTTCTAAAGAAATCACACTCCAGACAGAAAGTCGCGCCTACTATAAGTAGTGAAATCACCCTAAGTGATCGAGAGAGAGATGTCATTAAGTATATCTGCATGGAATTTACTGCTCAGGAAATTGCACATAAGCTGGAAGTAAGTCCAAGAACAGTAGAAGCTATCAAGGATCGATTAATGGAAAGGTTTGGTGCAAAAAACACAGCCGGACTCGTGTTTTTTGCAGTTAAGAATAATCTGATTGACTGATAAAATCATACATTAACTAAAGGGTGAAAACCACACTTCCTGTTTATTTACTTAAAGAGTGAATCTCAGTGACTCGTTTAATGTATTAAGGACTATCTTAATAGTACAATAATGGTCACTGAAAGTAGTGATGACATTATATTTTGTATCCACTCAGAAATAAAAGAATTACATCATCGCGGAAAACACTTTCTAAAGTGATCATGAAACATGAGGATAAAAACTTGAAGTGATCATAATATGTCTTCAAGTGATAATGATACTGTTTGCAAGATTTATTTGTTATTACCTGTTTACTATTCTAATAGAATTTAAGTGAACTTCATTTCAGGAATTTCGCCTTCTATTATTAATTTACCCTTAGTTTTTTCCTTTATTTCACTGACAGTTGTTCCTGGTGCACGTTCAATAAGTTTAAATCCACCTTCAGGCATAACATCCATTACTGCCAACTCAGTAACTACCCTTTTAACACAACGAACACCGGTCAGAGGTAATGTACATGATGGAAGAATTTTACTTTCACCTTTTGGGTTGGAGTGCATCATCGCTACAATAATATTTCTCGCACTTGCAACAAGATCCATTGCTCCTCCCTTTCCTTTCACCATTTTACCCGGTATTTTCCAGTTGGCAATATCTCCGTTTTCCGAAACTTCCATAGCTCCCAATACAGTGAGATCAACTTTTCCAGCTCTGATCATTCCAAAACTTTCAGCACTATCAAAAAACGAACCGCCAGGAATAATTGTTACTGTTTCCTTTCCAGCATTAATCAGATCGGCATCTATATTGTTTTCATCAGGATAAGCTCCCATGCCCAACATACCATTTTCGGACTGAAACATTACATTCATTCCATCAGGAACAAAATTGGCAACAAGTGTTGGAATACCTATTCCAAGATTAACGTACATACCGTCCTGAAGATCTTGTGCAATACGTTTAGCTATTCCGAATTTATCAAGTGGCATAAGAAGATTTCGGTGGTTAAAATTATCAGTTAGTTACTGTTCTTTTTTCTATTCTTTTCTCATATGCTTTTCCTTCAAAAACACGATGAACATAAATTCCAGGTACATGAATATGGTCGGGATCAAGCTCACCTGGTTTAACCAGATGTTCTACTTCTGCAATAGTAATATTACCGGCTCTAGCCATCGAAGTCGAAAAATTCCGGGTAGTTTTTCTAAAAACCAGATTACCTAAACTATCTCCTTTCCATGCTTTTACAATGGCAAAGTCAGCGTGTAAAGCCATTTCCATAAGATACTGTTTTCCATCAAAAGCCCTCACCTCCTTCCCTTCCTGTACTTCCGTACCAAAACCAGCAGGAGTAAAGAAAGCTGGAATCCCCATCCCTGCCATATGTATTCGTGTAGCTAATGTTCCCTGTGGAATAAGATCAACTTCCAGTTCTCCATTTAATAATTGTCTTTCAAACTCAGCATTTTCTCCAACATATGAACTCATCATTTTTTTTATCTGCCGGGTTTGTAATAACAACCCTAATCCAAAATCATCAACACCAGCATTATTGCTAATACATGTTAAATTCTTTACACCAGAACGTACAAGTGCAGCTATACAATTTTCTGGAATACCACAAAGACCAAAACCTCCGAGCATTATAGTAGCATTATCTAAAATGTCTTTAACTGCTTCATCAGCGGAAGCGACTGTTTTGTTCATCTGTTCAATTTTATCATTAACAGTTTGATGAACCCACCTGTGCTATACAAGTGTTTCATACGGTAAGCCTATTCTTTTCTTAATCTTTTTCTAACTGAATCCAATATAGGAGATTTTCCTAAACTATCAACACCCAGGCGTTTAAGAGAATCTCTTCTGGCTTTTGGCATGTATCCCTCTGAGCGTTTTTTTTCAGTCTGAGTACCAATAGAATCAAATATAATTTTGGAAATATCCGGATTGTTTAAGTAGAATTTGTAGCTTTTGAGGAACTCATCTTTAGTTATACCGTGAATATTAAAAACATTTTGATAGACTTTGAATACTTCAGTTTTATTATAGAGTGAGTCTTTTTCTTTTGGAAGGAAGTCGTTAACATATCTGTCTGCCTGTAACATATCCCACATAACAGCTTGCATTCTCTCCTTTTCTATTATACCTCTGGGTACTTTTTGATTATCTGTGCAGGCACATAATATAATCAAACAAATAATACCTAAATACTTCATTCTGTCTTTTTTTGTTTAATTCACAGAGGATATTCTTAATAAGAAATACACAAATTCAATTTGCCTATGGAGTTCTTTGTTTACTAACCAGTAGAAAAGTAAACAAGAATAATTATTTTAATTCCCGCTGATAAAGATTTGCGTTAGATATATCTAATCGCGACATTATTTCCTGCACTTTTTGTTTTTGATCAGGAGGAGATTTTTTAAATATTCTTACAATTTCATTCGCTTTTCCCTGAAAAAAGAATGGTATAATCATTGAATTTTGCTGGTCATTATTCACTGTATTAAACTGAGTAATGGCTTCCAGCACAGCACCCTTGCCCTCAACTTCTTTATCATACATATTATCTAATCCCATTCTATAATAGTTATACATAGCTTCATGAATCAGCGCATACTTATTATTGGTAAGATTTTCCATCAACCAATATCTATTACGTTGTCCATCGAAAGCACGCCAACCGGCGATGTCTCTGCCATCAGGTGCGTTATTAACAATCTGCTGTGCTTTCTGAAAATAAGCATCTCCTCCTCGTAAAGAAAATGAATTATAGTCCAGACCAAGGATAATATAGACATAAAATGCAAGCGTAGCAGTAAGATTAGAAGTCAAACCATCAGATCCTGATATTCTATTCTCATTAAATTCTATTGCCTGATGTTCAACATATTTAAAAGCAAATGCTTCGTCCTGGAAGTTGATTAAAGGAGTAACATATGTGGCATTAAAAACGGGTCGGGCAGCCTGTACAGCCATCTTACCAGTATACACGTTACTCTCGGCTTTTGAAATAGTAATTAAAAAGTTACAAACGACTTTTTCATTTGGTTGAAAAGCATCATTTGTCCACTTGCGGTTATTAAGAAAGTTGGTTAAGGCTGATTGCAGTGTTTGAAATATTTTTTTGTCAGTCGTAGAACCGACCTGAGAAGCATTAATAGTGACTCTAGCCTGCAATTCCTGACTTTTCAGGTTACTCAGCATTCCACCGAGGACCAGACATAAAAACAATTTTTTAACCATATACCATATTTACAATTCTGTCAACGATATCTTTGGCAACTTGTTGTTTTGGTTTGTTCTCATAAGCCAGTTCTCTACCATTTTTTTCAAATATTGTCACCTTATTGGTATCATATCCGAAACCCGCTTCAGTATCCCTCAAAGAATTCATTACAATGATATCAGCATTCTTAGCAGCTAACTTTTCCCTCGCATGGGCTATCTCATTCTGCGTTTCCAATGCAAAGCCAACCAATATTTGACCATTTTTCTTCTTCTCTCCCAAAGTCTTCAAAATGTCTTTTGTTCGGGTTAATATTAAATTAAGTTGACCTTCCTTTTTCTTTATTTTTTCCTTTGAAGTTTCAAGAGGTGTATAATCAGCGACAGCTGCCGACATAACAGCGACGTCCACCTCATTGAATTCTTTCAAGCAAACATCGTACATCTGTTCTGCTGTACGAACATGATGAACTTTTATATCACTGTTAAGTACTTTTTGGTTTGAAGGTCCAAGTACCAACTGAACATCAGCTCCGCGATTAGCCAGTTCTTCACAAATAGCTATGCCCATTTTTCCAGATGAATGATTGCCAATAAATCTAACGGGATCAAGCGGTTCATAGGTAGGTCCAGCTGATACAAGCACACGCTTACCTGCAAGATCCTTCTTTACAAAAAAATGATCTTCCAGATATTGTACAATCATTTCAGGCTCAGCCATTCTGCCTTCCCCAAATAATCCGCTGGCTAGTTCACCGGTTTGTACAGGAATAATACGATGTCCAAACTCCTGTAAACGGCCAAGATTTGCTTTCGTGGAAGGATGATGCCACATATCTTCATCCATTGCAGGAGCTACAACTACTGGGCAAGTTGCTGATAGATAAGTGGCCATTAGCATATTGTCACAAAGACCTGTAGCCATCTTGGATAATGTATTACAACTTAATGGAGCTATAACCATTATATCAGCCCAACGTCCCAGCATCACATGATTTGACCAACTTCCCTCTTTAAACAGATCCGAGGTGACAGTATTTTTTGATAAAGTAGAAAGCGTAAGAGGGGTAATAAAATCTTGGGATGCAGAGGTCATCACAACCTTCACCTCTGCACCGTTTTTTACGAGCAGCCTGACCAGTAATGCTGACTTATAAGCTGCAATACTACCGGTCACGGCTAGCAGAATTTTTTTCCCTTTTAACATCGGGATAAAGATAGTATTATCAGCTGAACAGATCGTCTTCGTTCTTGCGGTAGTATATTTTGTCTTCCAGAAATTCCTGTGTTGCCAGAAGAGCCGGATTAGGCATTCTTTCGTAAGCTTTAGATATTTCTATCTGCTCCTTATTTTCATGAATTTCTTCAAGACTATCAGTATGGCTGGCAAATTCTTCCAGTTTGTTATGTAGTTCCTCTTTCAGGGTGATATTAATCTGACTAGCCCTTTTAGCTATAATTGCTATAGACTCGTACACATTGCCTGTCTTAGATTTAATAAAATTAAGATCTTTTGTCTCAGCAACACTCGAGGTATTTGCGCTTATCTGTCTTCTGAACCTACTCATTTGTATTTTGTTTAAGGTTGTTTCTGGATAATGAAGCATACCGATCGACATCCGATTGAAAAGGACTATCGGGATACCTATCGGTGAAATCATTTACTTCATCTATAACTGTTTGGTAACGGGCCGGTTTTTTTTCGTCAATGCTGTTTTGTGCATAAAGAAAATACGCTTTTATAGCCTGTAACTTATACTCGTCCCCTTTTCTCGTATCAGGAAAACTGTTGATCAGGCTCGTGAACGCTATGGCAGCGGCACGATAATGCCCCATATTAAAATACAGCTCTGCACTCTTATAATCCTTTGCTTCCAGTTTTTCTCTCAACTGGTCAATAATAGTATTAGCCTCAACATTTTTAGGAGATCCCGGATGGGTATTAATATAAGTTTGTAATAAACCTATCGCTTTAAGGGTATTTGTCTGGTCCAGCTCCATTTTAGGTGACTGCCTATAAAAAGTATAGGCTCTCATATATTCCATTTCTGAGGCCTTAGGGCTATTAGGAAATACTTCTGTAAACTGTTTAAACAGATTTTCTGCCTGTAACCAATCTTTTAGATAATAGGAACAATATGCGTATTTGTAAAACAAATCCTCAAAGCGAGGATCACCTTTAAAGATGGGGAAAAGCTCCTGGTAAAGCTGCTGAGAGTAATTATATTTTTTATCGGTATAATACTTTTCAGCCATGCGAAGCTTATAATCATAATCGTTGCTCTTTTGCACTTTTGCAAACTTCGAGCAAGAAGCAGTAAATAAGACGATTAAAGCTAATAGTAGTACTCGCATACAGCCTGCGAAAGTAAAAAAAAATCCCCGCATTGCGAGGATTTTTATATGTGAGAATGAAGTTAATTATCTTCTTCTTAAACTAGGATGAGGAGCGGGAACCGTTGTAGGTCCTTCTTCCTGTGAACCATCTCTAAGATCAACAGTATTACAATCTCCACCTTCCTGACCATATTTGAATATAAATCTATCTGCACTAATACCTTCTTTTTCAACCAGATAGTTAATTACAACATTAACTCTGTCCCAGCTAAGCTGTTGTTCCGATTTGTTTGAAGAGCAATATCCTACTACAGCGATTTTACATCCGGAATTATCACGAATTTTAGAAGCAACACTAGCCAGTAAAGCCTTTCCGTCATTACTCAACGATACATTTCTACCCTTGAAAGAAATACTTGGAAGATCCCCAATATTACAAAGACCACGAACTCCATATTGTAACAATGAATCTACCACTTTGCAGCAATCAGGAGGAGGGCATTTACCCACACCGTCTGCATCAACGGGTTGACACTGTGTTGGAGTAATTAGTTCCTTATCTCTGTAATCCGGAACGCCATCACCGTCAGTATCGCGACTTACGCCATGCGCATCAACAGGCGCTCCTGCAGGTGTATTAGGTTCATTATCGAATTGGTCAGTAACGCCATCTCCATCCGCATCATCCAACACAGGTTTTGGAAGTTTCATATGTCTGGGAGCGTTCAACTCATTATATGCATAATCAAGCGGGTTAACCCACCATAAAGGCTCAACAGATCTTCCGCCAACTGCTATGTTAAGACCTAGAGAAGTAAAGTTGTAAGTGTCAAAATCCCTTGTTTGCACAGGGGAAGCTGCGCTGTAGGCCTGCCATTGCAAACCATCAAGAAGATCGGTATGCATAGGCACACTGTATCTGTTTTCCAAAGAGAGACTAAGTTTCTTATTGAGTTTAAACTGCATTCCCGCACCTATAACCAACAAGGGTCTGAAAGGGTTACCAAAAAGTTTCGGCTTTAGAGGATCCTCTTCTCCATTGGATTCATAGTCGCCATCGAGCAAATTTTTAACCGCTTTTCTTAATTCTTTTCTATCTGCATAACCGCCATTCTGAATAAGGTTAAAATTATAAGGCTGACCGTTTCCGTCAAGAGCATCTATTTTGGTATCATAGATCATCCCTCCAATACCAGCAAAACCATAAATATTAAATGCTGTTTTTGCCCGGTGAAACCTGATATTATTCAATGTAACTACACCCTGTAAACTGAAATCATAAACATTCGTTTTGTAGTTGTAGATCACTGGATTAACAGCAGCACCTCCGGTAAGGTAGGGCTGCCATGGGGTATTATATAAATAAGTATTTGATTTAGTATAATTCAATCCTTTTCCTTGCCCAAAACCAGCTTCAGCCCTTACTGAAAACACATAACCTATGGCTTTACGCACGTGCAAACCTGCACCAAAACCTGGAAATGAAGTGCGAACATCACCCGCAATGGCAAAAGTTCCGCCTTTCACCCCTATCTCCCACTGATTACGTGGTTTAGCTGGAAAGGGGTAATTATTAGCCATGAACTCTGTGTACTGGGGTAATCTTTTGGAGGGGACTACAGATGAATCTGTAGGATCGTAATCTTTCCCACCCTGCGCGAAAACACTACTAGTGATAACGCATGATAAGGCAACAAGTTTCACGTAGGATTTGATAGCCATAATAGAGGTTTAATATGAATATTAAGAATTTACGAAAAGTGTATACAGTTACAAAAGTATTAATTGAAAGTTAATTACCAAACTTTTTAGGACGTAAAATCTTCATAACCAAAAGTTAATCAATTAGAAATACTTATTGCCCTCAAAAATCGCCAAACCGTTCGATTAATTTTCTAATCGTTAATTTGCTGCCTTTTCGTTCAATGAAACTAGCAGAAACACTACTCCAAAACGAGTTAAAAATTTTTGAAAAGGTCTTTAAAGATGCAGTGAAGAGCCAAACTCCCCTGCTAGACAGGATTATGCGATTTATAGTAAATCGCAAGGGAAAACAACTTCGGCCGATGTTTGTTTTACTATCGGCTAAGATTTGCGGCACTATCAATGATTCAACATACAGAGCAGCTTCCCTGGTAGAATTACTACATACCGCTACACTTGTTCACGATGATGTAGTAGACGAATCGATGGAGAGACGCAGTTTTTATTCTACTTATGCCCTATGGAAAACTAAAATATCAGTATTAGTAGGTGATTATTTGTTAGCCAAGGGATTATTACTATCCCTTGATCATAATGATTTCAGAATACTACAATTATTATCAGAGGCTGTCAGACAAATGAGTGAGGGTGAGTTATTACAAATGGAAAAATCACGCACCCTTAACCTGAATGAGGGTATTTATTTTGATATTATCAGAAATAAAACAGCTTCTTTGCTGGCTTCATCATGTGCAGCCGGGGCGTACTCCACTTCACATGATGAAAATATTGCTGAAAAAATGAGATTTTTTGGTGAAAAAACCGGAATGGCTTTTCAAATTAAAGACGATCTTTTCGATTACGGAGAAGATGCCGTTGGCAAGCCAACCGGAAATGATATTAAAGAAAAAAAACTTACTCTTCCTCTTATTTATACTTTAAACAACGCAACTAGGCAAAAAAGAAAAGAACTTATCTATATTATCAAAAACCACAACAAAGACACACAAAAAGTAAAATATGTTATTAATGAAGTTAAAGCCGCTGGCGGTATTGAGTATGCATATGAGAAAATGATTTTGTTTAGAAATGAAGCACTATCAGTATTAAATGATTTTACTCCTAATGAAACTACCCTTGCTTTAGAACAATTGGTAAGGTTTACAACCGATCGTAAGCATTAATGGATAAACGCTGGAAAATATTAGAAGCCGATACAGAAGTCTTTCAGCGATTACATGAGGCGCTAAAGATTAACCCTGTCTTATGCAAAATTCTGTCACAAAGAGATATTTCAACATTTGAAAAAGCGAAAAGTTATTTCAGGCCGTCTCTTGATGAACTGTATGATCCTTTTCTGATGAAGGATATGGAAAAGGCTATACAACGTTTATTGCAGGCTTTTCAATACAATGAAAAAATACTTGTATTTGGCGATTACGATGTAGATGGTACTACTTCAGTAGCGATCATGACGAAGTTCCTCCACGAAATATATAAATCCGAAAACGTAGACTTTTATATACCACACAGATACAGAGAAGGATATGGTATATCAAAAGTGGGGATTGATTTTGCCTATAAAGAAAATTATTCCCTAATAATATCGCTGGACTGTGGAATAAAATCGGTTGAATTAATCGACTATGCAAAAGAGTTAGGCATAGATTTTATTGTGTGCGACCACCACATGCCTGATGATATTTTACCTTCTGCAGTGGCCATACTAAACCCCAAACAAAAGGATTGCTCATACCCATTTAAAGATCTTTGCGGATGTGGAGTTGGTTTTAAATTAATATGTGGTATTATAAAAAAATTGAAACTTGATAATACTGTTGCCGGCAAATACCTTGATCTTGTTGCTACAGCCATTGCAGCTGATATTGTAACAATGGTTGATGAAAACAGGATACTCGCTTTTTACGGTTTAAAAAAAGCCAATACACATCCTAATCCCGGCATCAAAGCGCTTATGTATTTAAGTGGAGCAAAAGCGCCTTTATCAATAAGCAACCTTGTATTTATGATTGCTCCGCGGATAAATGCGGCAGGACGCATGGATGATGCCCGAAAAGCTGTGCAAATGTTTATATCCGATGACTCCAGACAGGCTTTACATTATGCAGAAATGTTGAATAGCGATAATTCAGAAAGAAAAGAAGCCGATCAATCAATTACAGTTGAAGCACTACAATTAATTAGTGATAATACTGAATGGATAAACAAAAAATCTACAGTCGTATATCAACCTCATTGGCATAAAGGTGTAGTGGGTATTGTTGCTTCACGATTAATTGACCATTATTACAGACCAACAATTGTTTTAACTTCTTCGGGTGATTATGTAGCAGGATCGGCAAGAAGCATTGCAGGTTTTAATGTTTATGAAGCTATTCACGAATGCAGAGATCTCCTAATCGGATACGGAGGACATTTTTATGCAGCTGGCTTAACCATTAAACCGGAAAATGTTTCTGCCTTTAGGGAAAAATTTGAAAAAGTTGTTGCCGCTACAATCACTAATGAAATGCTGATACCTGAATTAATCATTGATGCAGAGGTAACATTAAAAGATCTTACACCATCTTTTTACAATATCATTCGGCAAATGGAACCATTCGGACCTTCAAATGCCCGACCGGTATTTATGAGTAAAAACTTAACCGATACGGGATATTCCAAAATAGTTAAAGAACAACATATAAAATTTTCTGTAACACAGGACAATATAACATATAGCGGAATAGGATTTAATCTTGCAAACAAGTTTTCATTTCTTCAAGAGCAAAAACCCGTAGATATGGTTTTTACCCTTGAAGAAAATGTATGGAATGATCAAAAAACTTTACAAATCAAGGTGCTGGATCTGAAACCTTCTATGCCTCAAGAATAATTTTGTCTTTGGGTTTTCCTTCCATCAGTTCTATACTGCGATTAATAAAACTGGTTAAATCTGCTCCTTTTAATAAGCCTTGTGATAATAAGGCAAGATCCCCAAGATTACGTACAATTTTTTCCTTTACCGCATCTTCTGATTTTAATACTTGCTGAAAAATAGGATGGTTGCCGTTTACAGTAAGTGTAACTTCATCAGGCATATTTGCATAAAAACTGCCCATTGGGCCGCTTACAGCTGACATATCCTTCATTCTTCTCATGAACTCTGGTCGTGTAGCCACCACAGGAGGCGCTTCTGTACTTAATCCTTTTACATCTACTGTCAGATGCAATTGATCAACAGGATATGTAAACAATTGCTTTAGTTTTTCCTCTTCTTCTTTGCTCAATAGACTTTCCACAACCTCTGATTTATCAATCAGATTATCTGCAATATCAGCATCAACTCTGGTAAAATGAACGTTTTCCCATTTCAATTCCATTTGATTAATGAAAGCAGCATCTACCATTGTTTCAAGTTTAACCACTTTATAACCTTTACTTTGAGCAGCCTTAATATAAGCGTCCTGCTGTATAGGATTTGTAGCATACAGAATAACGAGTTTACCTTCTTTATTTTTCTGTAATAAATCAGTAGCTTCCTTATATTCTTCCAGCGTATAAAACTTATGTTCGCTTACTTCTTCCAGCAAGTGAAATTTATTAGCCTTGTCGAGGAATTTATCATCTGTCATCATTCCATACTTTACGAATAAAGCAAGGCTTTCCCATTTCTCCTCGAATTCTTTTCTTTCTTTATTAAATATTTCTTCCAGCTTATCAGCTACTTTTTTCGTAATGTGATTATTGATCTTTTTGACATTAGGATCACCTTGAAGATAACTTCTACTTACATTCAATGGTATATCCGGACTGTCTATTACACCATGTAACAGCATGAGAAACTCAGGCACTATATCTTTCACCTCATCGGTAACAAATACCTGATTACTATACAGCTGTATTTTATCTTTCTGGATCTCGTAACTCTGTTTGATTTTAGGGAAATATAATACCCCTGTGAGATTAAACGGATAATCAACATTAAGATGTATCCAGAATAAAGGCGTCTCACCCAGCGGATATAATTTTTTATAAAAATCCTGGTAATCCTGACTTGTAAGATCACTTGGTTTTTTAGTCCATATAGGATCAGTCGTATTCACCTGTTCTCCCTGGAACATTACTGGAACCGGTAAAAAACGACAGAATTTATCAAGTATGGTTTTTATCCTGTTTTCATCTAGAAACTCTACGCTCTCTTCGTTAACGTGCATTACAATATCAGTACCCCTACTTTCTTTCGAAGTTTCTTCTAACGTAAATTCGGGACTTCCATCACATTCCCAGCGAACAGCAACCGTGTTTTCTTGGTAACTTTTGGAAATAATTTCTACTTTTTCACTCACCATAAACGAAGAGTAAAAACCTAACCCAAAATGGCCAATAATATTAGCATCGGCCTGACCCTTATATTTTGTCAAAAATTCTTCTGCTCCTGAAAAAGCTACCTGATTAATGTATTTGTCAACTTCTTCAGCCGTCATTCCTATTCCCTTATCGGATATGGTAATAGTTTTTGCCTCCTTATCCAGTTTTACTTCTATATCCAGTTGCCCGAGTTCTCCTTTAGCATCGCCTATTGAAGACAAGGTTTTTAGCTTACGAGTCGCATCTACAGCATTGCTAATCAATTCTCTAAGAAATATTTCATGATCACTATACAGAAATTTCTTAATAATAGGAAAGATGTTTTCAGTCTGAACTCTTATAGCTCCACGTTGCATATTTAATAAATTTGTGCAAATTTAATAATCAGGAATTATTTCTAGTGTCAGGAAGCTTTCTTCTATATATAACAATCATCACCTTTTGTTATCTAGACCAATTCCCATAACTTTGCTGCCCGTTTCTAAATTTTTTAAACAAAACAAAGGGTAATGCAGAACTACGAATTGATGGTG
>CAZQIQ010000064.1:0-19759 GCA_964593835.1 uncultured Chitinophagaceae bacterium | reverse complement strand
TCAGGTCGCAGCGTTCGCAAGGATGTGCTGGTTCGAATCCAGTCCTGGGCACTTAACAGGACAAAGCGGAATTCAGTCCGCTTTGTCCTTTTTTATTTCCGCCGGAATCCTTGTCCAGCGTGTATATGATGCGTATTGCTTCATTCAGCCTTCCGGTTCGATCACCGAATTTTGAAAAACTAAATTTTTCCGGGAAAATAGAATTGATCACTTCCCTCTTTTTTTCTATTTCTCCCATTTCATAAATAGCATCCAGCATTAGCAGTTTTTTCATTCCTCTGTCTAAGAGATCGACAACATTTATTTTACCATCGGTAATCGCATCCCGTTTAACTTCCAGTCGTTCTATTTTTGCCCTTAGATCAGCACTCATCTTGCGGTAGTCGGCGGGTTCTATCTGCTGGGTAGATACCAGTTATGCACCAGGAGAATTTTATCGTGATACTGTTTACGGCGTTTCTTCGGTATCGACTTACAATATTTACTTCTACGCAATGAACGTAAATACGGTAGGCACATGCTCGCCTAATCCGATTTTACCGGGTTTACAAGTGATAGTGGAGTCTTATTGATGATATTACTTTTTCGCAATGTAGCCCTACCCTTTTACCGATAGATAATTTAGGAGGTCGGCATGTATTTTATCAATGTTATTGATGACAACAGGCAGGTAATTGCTAAAACAAAGGCCCTAAAACACTAATTGGCTCCAATTTTTATTAAAGTGTTGAAAATCAGCTTTTCAGGTTTTAAATACTCATGATAATATTTCCAATTAGCAGTCATCATTTCCTGTAGTGCACCAGGATTTTTTAACAGGTAATAAATATTATTAAGTAATTCATCTTCATTAGTAAATTCTAAATAGTTTTTTGATGATGTAAAATCACCTGTTACCTCGTAGTCCATAGGTTCAGTGATTATAGCTCTTGAAGCCGCAACATATTCTCCAAATTTCCACCCTAATGAGCCATGTAAACCTGCGGTGGCTATACAAACCGGATGATCTTTTACCTGTTGAAGAAAATTACGCTTACCTGTAATATCGGCTGGTACAACAAGATCTCCTGCATGTTTTAGTGAAAAATCATCTTTTAGCAGGCCACCTGTAAAATATTGAGGAAATTCTTTTTTACATGCTTTTACTGCAGATATTCTTATGCTGTTTATTCGTTCCCTATCCTCTTTTACATGCTCCATTTCAACCTCAGAAGGATCCCATAAGCGGGTTAGAAATAGAATTTTAAATTTATTGCCTGGAACGGGTAATGCTTCAAAATCCGATGCAGGCAATCCACGTTTTCCAAAAAAAATATCTTTCATCAATAATTTAATGCCCTTCCTGAAATTTAATTCATCTCTTAGCTGGTAATTAAATCCAAGCGGAAAAACTTTACAATTTGCAGGTGCATGATGCGCCACCTGGCTGTTGAAACTTCTTTTAAAATAAAAATCAGCACTAATGTTATTTTTGAAATGCTGCAAATTTTCCTGTACCGTACCCTTTATCCAATTGAGCCCGTCAAGTGTATCATATATTACATCCCGGCCATTTATCGTGGCTTTAATTACGGGTTTATTATGCGCCGATGTTGCGGATAAATAACGAAGATTAACGATGCCCTGTTTTTGCAGAGCCTGGAAACCAGCATAAACCTGAGCAAGATGCATTGATGGTGAATATGCTATATCGCATTGAAATTGTGCATTTGACATATCAGTGCAATATGATAAAAAATCCTATATCACCAATGCTATTTTTTCTTGAGGATAATTTTTGCGTTACCAAATTCACTGGCATCAACAAACGTCAGCATATTATTCCAGTTAGAAGCAGGCTCGTATGGGTTATTATATACCTTTCTTATTTTGAGGTTGATAGACTGTCCGTTAATTTTTGCTTCAGTAACAAATGAACCCGAAGATGTTTCTACTTTTTTATTGAGAGCCTCCACTCCTTCTGCTACATATCCATCGGGAATAGTTAAATTAATATCGTACTGAAGACTTCTTGAAAATGGCGCATACACATCAAGTGTGCGTTTGCGTTGTTCACCTTCGATTTTTAATTGCCCTCCCTGCAGTTTGCCGATGTCAATGATATAAGAGGTTCCGCCTTTTTTGACCAGTCCGCCCATTTTAAATGTTGAACTGTAAACAAAATCAGGGCTGGTATGGCGTGTACCAATATTTTCAATTTTCTGATCGGTCATATCCTTTATTTCCTGTTCGAAAAAGGATTTAGCTTCATTCAGGAAGGATTCTTTATTGTTTTTTCTCGCTTCAGCAAATGCAGCTTCCAGTTCTTCTGAAAACTTCTTTGTTTTTTTGCCTTCACTTAATCTTTCGATTAAATCTCTGTCATCTTTAAAATACTTTCTTTCATCATTGTAGTAATCTTCAAACAATACGAGATGTTGTTATTCTGATGTTTTATAATGCCCACGAACAATACTTTTACGTTTTACATTGAGCATGCTGGTTTCTGTAGAAATTGACACATCCATTTTTTCAATCCTCGTATTAGCAGCAGCATCTGAGCCAGGGATATTTGTAGTTCCATGGGCAAAATTTTTGATATTGGTCTCTCGCTGTCCCCGGGTATCAACTGTTATTGCATTTTTGGTGTTTTCAAAGTAATCTGGCACATAACCTTGAACAGTAAAAATATTCTGAAAACCATAATAGGGTTTATCAGCATCGCGGAGCATAATTATATTATTCAGATCATCAGTACTTAATATTTCTTTTAATCTCGGACCACGGTTAGAAGTTGCATATAACATTGAATTATCAACATCATAAGCCTTCATAAATTCACCTAAATAAAAAGTCACCCTGTTTTCGTCAAGATCTATAGAAGGAAGAGCCAGGAGCCTGTCGATCGATTTATCAGCGACTTGTTCAAGAAAAGTACTGAATCGAAACGCATAAAACAATTCACGGGAAAGGCTGTCAGTTGATATATTCTTTTTGTTCCTGGTAACCGTCTTCAGGTAATCGCCTGATATTTTACCAAGTCCAAATGTCAACCTGTTCATCGTGCGGTAAGAGGTAATATATCTTAACTTATCTTCGAGATATTCATCAGATTCCTGGTTCTTATAAACTTCTCCCGGTTTGTGCGCATTAAGTCTTTTGGCAAACATACCGTTATAGCCAACAATAATATTTAAACGAATCAGAGGCAACTGGCGGTAAGCAGAAGTCCATAAATTACTACCCGCTACAGCCGGTATATTCTTTTTAACAACATCGAGAATATTATCATCGTCATCACCCTTAGTTATTTTAAATTCCGGTGCGCCGTTATAAGAACGATATTCTATTGCATATTTTTTCCCGGTCTCAATATGCATAGAACAATGCATTACCGGCACATCATCATAAAATAAAAAAGTATATGGAGGAACGGCTTCCAGTTGTGTCATGTTGGTTTGCTAGGCAATAAAATAATCGATAATATCACCGGGCTGCAAATCAGGTACAGCTATTTTGGCTTCTTTGGTTCTTTTTCATCTTTGGTCAGCACAACATCATCCGCGTTTATTTCGCGCACCTTACCATCTGGTTTAATAATTTTAATACCAACATACACAGTCGTGGTTTTATCTCTCAAATAACTGCTTTTCTTTTCAAGCTGTGTGTAGCTTATTTCTGAATATTCATCTACTGATGATTTATCGTTTATTTTTACGACCTCACGTGCTATTTCTGTAAGCATCAACTGACGATAGGTGCTTACACCAAAGCTTACGGCCACTTTCTTTTTTGTATCGGCATTAACTTCAAAATGCCGGGCTATAACTACTTTAGATGCAGTTTTAAATTCCTCAGGAATATTACGCTCTGCAAACTCAGGTTTGTTTCATCCCCATATACTTTTCCTTAATGCTGCAGATTCTTCAGCATATTTTTCAGCTGATGGTGTTTGTGCAAATGTTGAAGTAAAATAGAATAAGGTTAAAATCAAAAATATCCTGTTCATAAATCTTATTATTTCGCTGATAGTTCAAGCTGATTGTTATAGAATTCGTTTAATTTATTAATACTGGCATTCCAGTCGGCAAACTGGTTACGTTTAAACAGCGTATTCTTTAATTGTATTTCACGCTGATCAGTTAATAGATTCCATATTTTTTTCTCTAATAAATCAGCACACCACTGGTAAAATTACTGAGCTTTTAAACAAAGCAAAGTTGGACTTTTAAACAAAGTTACCTGATGAAATGCTCTCTACTTTTGTCCCATCAAATAACAATTAAAAGTTAAAAAAAATGGGACAAACAAATTACAACGGAGCATTACAGCAACCAATTGGTTCTGGCTTCAATGCTAATTCAACTTCAACAGAAGTAATCAAAGGTATTGACCTTACAGGTAAAATCGCCATTGTAACAGGCGGTAACACTGGCATTGGTTTGGAAACAACCAAAACGCTTGTAAATGCAGGTGCAATAGTCATTGTTCTTGCAAGAGACATTGAAAAAGCAAAGAAAAATCTACAAGGAATTGACAATGTAGAAATAGAAGCAATGGATTTAATGAATCCGGATTCTATTGACGCATTTGCCGAAAAGTTTTTGGCTTCAGGCAGACCGTTGCATTTGCTCATCAACAATGCGGGCATTATGTGGGTACCGCTACGCAGAGACAATCGTAGAATTGAATCTCAATTAGCTGTTAATTATTTGGCACCATTTCAATTAACCGCAAAACTTTGGACTGCACTTAAAAAAGCCAACGGTGCAAGAGTTGTAAATGTATCTTCTCAAGGACATCAATTTGCACCTTTCAACTTTGACGACCCGAATTTTGAACATCGGGAATACGAAACCTTACAGGGTTACGGACAATCAAAAACGGCTGTCAATCTGTTTTCACTTGAATTGGACAACCGAGCAAAAGAGTTTGACGTAAGAGCATATTCATTGCATCCCGGCTCTATTGCAGGGACAGAATTAGCAAGAGAAGCACCTTTGGCATTGTTTGTACAGATGGGCTTTTGCGATGAAAAAGGAAATATGTTGCCTGAAGTTGCCGCTTCACTTAAAACAATTCCACAAGGAGCATCTACAACAATATGGTGTGCTACCAGTCCGCTACTAAACAACATTGGCGGTGTGTTTTGTGAAGATACCGATATCGCCGAATTGTCATTGGGACAAGACGTGTCAGCAAGTGGCGTAAAACCTTATTCGCTGGACGAAACTAGCGCAAAACGTTTGTGGGAATTAAGCGAAAATATGACAGGCTTAAAATTTCAAATCATTTAATCACAATTAAAATCGAAAGTAAAATGGAAAATATAAAAAATTTAAATCCCGAAGAGCTGTTATTCATTAACGGTAAACTCACACAATCAGTAAGTGGAGAAACTTACGATGTAATTAACCCGACAACCGAAGAAGTTACAGGAAAAGTGGCTGCCGCTAACGCAGCTGATGCAGACCTTGCTTTGGCTGCTGCAAGACGTTGTTTTGACGAAACAGATTGGGCAACCAATACTGAAAAACGTGCAAGGGCATTGGCTCAGTTGCGTGATGGCTTATTAGCTGTTGCTGATGAATGGCGACACCAACTTGTGGCAGAAAGTGGCGTTCCGCTTGCTTTCACTTATGGTCCGATGCTCAACAGCTCTGTATCAGATATAGACTACTCGTTGAACCTGCTTAACAGTTATCAATTTGAGGAGGAAATTGAGGATTTGGGTTCGCCAATGGGTGGTCCCGCAAGAAGCATAGTACGTAAAGAGGCAGCAGGTGTCGTCGTGGCTATCACGCCTTGGAATGCACCAGTTCAAACTAATTTACAAAAAATTATTCCGGCTTTGGCGGCAGGTTGTACGGTAGTACTTAAAGCAGCCAATAACACACCTTGGGCAGCAACGATGATTGGTCGTGTGGCTTCACTGTGTCCTGACTTTCCTGCAGGTGCACTTAATGTACTGACTTCAAGTCCAAATGCCAACATTGGTTCTATACTTACTTCCGACCCACGTGTGGATGTTGTTTCGTTCACAGGTTCTACCACCACAGGTAGCCGTGTAATGGAAAACGCCGCCAAAACAATCAAGAAAACACTGTTGGAGCTTGGTGGTAAATCGGCAATGATAGTGCTTGATGATGCAGATTTCGCACAAGCCCTGCCTGCTGCCAGCTTTGTTTGTTCCAATGCTGGACAGGGGTGTATTTTGAACACACGATTGCTCATCCCACGTTCACGTTACGATGAAGCTATTGCTATCCTTGAAACAATCTATCGCAACATACCTTATGGCGACCCGAATGATACAAACAACATTATGGGTCCGATGATTAGTGCAACCCAACGGAAAAACGTGTTGAGTTATATTGAGAAAGGTAAGGCAGAGGGTGCACGTTTAGTTGTGGGTGGTGGTATACCGAAAGACCGTACAAAAGGTTTCTTCATTGAGCCAACACTTTTTGCGGACGTTGATAACAAAATGACAATAGCCCAGGAGGAAATTTTTGGTCCTGTTTTGGTTGTCATTCCATTTGACGATGATAAAGATGCAATCCGTATCGCCAATGATTCCATCTACGGTCTTTCGGGTTCGGTTGTATCAGCATCGTTTGAACGTGCTATGCACGTAGCCCGTAGTGTTCGTACTGGTACGATGAATGTCAACGGAGCTTTCTTCTTTTCTGCCAATGCTCCGTTCGGTGGTTACAAGCAATCAGGTATCGGGCGTGAAAATGGTGTAGCAGGATTTGAAGAGTATCTTGAAATAAAAACAATTGCAATTCCTGTAACGGCAAATAAATAAGCGGTAATATTCAAAAGAATATTACCATTGTCAAACCATCACAGATAATGAAAAATATAATGGCAGCAGTGACATTCAATATTATCTGATTCTATAAAAAAGAAAACAATATTTATTATTGATGCATTTTTTGGGGTTGATAGTGGTCAATCAATGCGCAAACCAAGTATTCATATTGTCAGAAAAATATAATTTTATTATTATAAATTTTAAAATTCGTGATTATGAAAAATGCATATTCAAAAATGGTGTCGTTGCTATTCATCAATATAATAATGATTACCTCTATTGCTGTTCGAGCTCAGGAAAAAACAGGTATAAAGAATATCATTTTGGTGCACGGAGCTTTTGTCGATGGCTCCGGTTGGGAAAACGTTTATAAAATACTAACCCAAAAAGGCTACCATGTAACTGTTTCACAACATTCACTTTTGTCTTTAGAAGGAGACGTGGCAGCAGTAAACAGGATAATAGACCAACAAGACGGTTCCGTAATTTTGGTAGGTCACAGTTATGGAGGTGTGATCATCAGTGTTGCAGGAAACAATTCAAAAGTAGCCAGGCTGGTTTACATTGCGGCACACGTTCCTGAAGCAAAGGAGGCAAGAGCAGAATTGTTTAAAAAGTATCCGCCAGCTTATTCATCCCTGATAAAAGGAGAAGACGGATTTGATTATATCAATATCGAAAAATTTCCGCAAGATTTTGCCGCAGATGTTCCTTTAGAAAAAGCTGAATTTATGGCTGTTTCGCAAGTTCCTACCGCTGATGTGTGTTTTAGGGCTACTATTGATAATCCCGCCTGGAAAACCAAACCTGTATGGTATATGGTGGCAAATGCAGACAGGATTATCAATCCCGATTTAGAAAGGTTTTATGCCAAAAGAGCAAATGCAATAAAAACAGTAGAAGTGGATGGTGCCAGCCATAGTGTCTTTATCACTCAACCTAAAAAAGTGGCTGATTTAGTTATATCAGCCAGTAAATGGAAGTAAAATCGGCAATACGATGGAACACATATCAAAACATATAATACCCGAAATAAAACTGTCTTGTTACGAGGATAAATTTTCAAGAACAGAGATAGTGTTTGACCAGCATATGCTTATTTGGTTCATTTCGGGAGAAACCAAAATTGTACAGTCAGAAACAACGCATACATTTAAGACAGGCGATATTTTTCTTATTCCGAGAAATAAACCCGCAACAATCATCAATTACCCAAAGGACGGTTTACCACATAAAACGGTGGTAATGCTTTTAACCGAAAAAATTCTACGAAACTTTTACAGTAACATACAAGTAAAAACAAAGGTTATACCTGTTCCGAAAATTCACTGCTTCAGCAATCACCCTTTGCTTGAAAGTTGTCTTGCTTCTTTAATCCCCTACTTTGATATGGAAGAACCTTTTCCCGAAAATCTGGCATTGTTAAAAATTACGGAAGCCATAAGTATTCTAAGGGCAATCGATATGGAGATTGACAGTGTGTTGGCAAACTTTGACGACCCACATAAAGTGAATTTAATCAGCTTTATGGAAAAGAACTATATGTTTAATATGCCATTGGAAAAGTTTAGTTACCTAACAGGAAGAAGCCTTACTACTTTCAAACGTGATTTTATGAAAGCGTTTAACATTACACCGCAAAGGTGGCTTACTCAAAAGCGATTGGAATTAGCACATTATCAACTTGCCGAACGAAAGAATAAACCCATTGAGGTTTGTTACGAAACAGGCTTTGAAAACTTATCGCATTTTTCTTTTGCATTTAAAAAACAGTTTGGTTATACACCTACGGAATTGATTGCTCAAAGACCAAATTACTAACATTCTTTAAGCAGATAATCCTTAAAATTAGTTTCAAAAAAATGTTTACTGCTTTATTACTTATAATGAAACGGTTATTCTCTAAAAAGGAAAAGCCGACAATCAAAAACTATACGTCAAACTCGGCATTACAAACCATTATACCGAATTGGACAGAAGCGCAATTAGACCAAAAAGTTTATTTATCAAAAAGGGCGAGTTAAGTGCAAAATTGAAATTTTGTGCTTCTTTCCTCCACTATCGCCAAGCCCCGAACTGTTAGCAGCAATGCTACCCAAACACCTCGTAAAAATCCCATTTTTTGCAACTGACTAAAAAATATACGAAAAATTTGCGTAGTCAAATAGCTACATTTATATTTGTAGCCAAATAACTTCATAACAAAACGAAGTTCCATCAGACTACATATAAAAAAAATAAACTGATGAATTTAAGACGAGACGTATTTCAAGCCATTGCAGACCCAACAAGACGAACTATACTTGTATTGGTAGCTACTCAATCTATGACAGCAGGTGCTATCGCTTCAAACTTTGATACAGCAAGACCAACCGTTTCAAAACATTTACAAATTCTTACTGAGTGTGAATTGCTCAAACAAGAACAAAGCGGTAGAGAAATGTATTATCACATCAACGCAAAAAAAATGAAAGAAATTGCTGATTTTATTGAGCCATTCCGACAAATGTGGGACAACAGATTTAATAAGTTGGAAACTGTAATGAAGAATTATAAATCAAAAAAATAAAACTTAAAATGGAATATAAAACAGAAGTAAATGCCGAAGAAGGTACACAAGAAATCGTAATTACAAGGGAATTTGATTTGCCATTGGAATTGCTTTTTAAAGCATACGAAGAACCGGAACTTTTTGAGCAATGGATGGAAACGAAAGTACTTAAAATGGAAAACAGAAAACACGGTTCTTATGCATTTGAAACTTCACGAAACGGAAATGTAGTTTTTCAGGCAAACGGAACTATACACGAATTTATCCCTAACCAAAAAATTACACGAACATTTGAAATGGATAATACACCATTTCCTGTTCAGCTTGAATTTTTGGAGTTTGAAAAACTAACAGACGCTACAAGCAAACTCACGATGCACATTGTATTTAAATCCGCAGCGTTCCGAAACCAACTAATGAAAATGCCATTTGCACAGGGCATCAATAGCGCGCACAACAAACTACAAGAAATCGCAATCCAATTAAAATAACGCAATATGACGAAGAGAACAACCCCTGCGAACTCAACGAAGTTAAATAAAATCGGAATTATCTATTGGACAGCAACCCTATTCCTTTCAATCGGAATGGTGGCAGGAGGAACACAACAAATGCTTCAAATAGTTGGTTATAGCGAAATCGTTACCAATCTTGGTTATCCGTTGTATCTTTTAAGCATTATCGGAGTTTGGAAAATCCTGGGAGTTATCGCTATTCTCATTCCGAAATTGCCACTACTTAAAGAATGGGCTTATGCGGGTTTTTTCTTTGTAATGTCGGGTGCTTTTATTTCGCATTTAGCAGTCGGACAGCCATTCGTTGAAGCAGTTCCTGCATTAGTATTATTAGTTGTAACTGTTCTATCTTGGTATTTCAGACCTGCCAACAGAAAAATAACCATTGAAAACAAATCAGTATGACAAATCCAGACGTAGAATGGTTTTTCAATAAATCGGGGAAGTGGCAGGAAGCCTATCAAGAATTACGAGAAATAGTGCTTGATTGCGGTTTGACAGAAGAATTAAAATGGGGGTGCCCTTGTTACACCAACCAAAAGAGCAACATTGTTTTAATACATGGCTTCAAAGACTATTGTGCATTGCTGTTTATGCAAGGTGCTTTACTGAAAGACCCAAAGAAAATTTTAGTACAAAAAACGGCAAATGTTCAATCCGCAAGACAAATCCGTTTTACTGATATCGAAGAAATTTTTATAAATAAATCAATTATTAAGGTATACATCAAAGAAGCCATTAAAAACGATAAAGCAGGTTTGAAAGTTGAAATGAAAACTACAACCGAATATGAAATACCCGAAGAATTTCAAGTTGCCTTAAAAGAGATGCCCGAACTAAAAACTGCTTTCTCTAAACTAACACCGGGCAGACAAAGAGGATATTTACTCTATTTTTCTTCTGCAAAACAATCTAAAACAAGAATGGAAAGAGTTGAAAAATGTATTCCCCAAATCCTTGACAATAAAGGATTGGACGACTAAAAATCATAAGCCCGGCTGCTAAGGGTTTGGCCAAATGGTGAGTTAAACGCAAAACTCAAACCTGCAATTCTACCTCCACATAATCCATTTTTATTTCCTTTTTTGTAATTTAGCAAATAGAAAATGGCTTATACTACTGTAGCGCTAAATTTAAAATTACGTCTTTCTGTTCTGCCACTATCATCAAGCCCCGAACCGTGAGTGGTAATTATAGAACCGAAGCATCCGAACAAATGACAACAAAAAAACAAGTAAATATTATTGGTGCTGGAATTGCTGGTTTAACAACTGCTCTTGCTCTACAAAATAAAGGTATTGATTTTCGACTTTTTGAAAAAAACGCACAAATAACTTACGAAAATGTTGGACTCGGAATTAGTGCAAACATTTTTCCGATTCTTGAAGAATTAAATATTTTATCAGCAACAGAAAAACTAGGAGCAAAAATTAAAAACTTTCACTTTGTTGACGAAAAACTCAAATACATAAAAAGTTTTTCTATTAACGAACCTGATCTTTCTGTCAATCGAAAAGACTTTTATCAATTATTTCTTAACCAACTTAAAACAGATAAAATCTTTTTAAATACAGAAAAAAGTGTTGAGGAATTTAATGAAACCGAAATCGTTATTGCAGCAGAAGGTATTGACTCAAAAACAAGAAAAAAATGGTACCCCAATTTAAAAAAAAGAGATTCAAAACAAATTTTGTGGCGAGGAATTACAAAAATCAGATTGGGCGAAAAATTTAAAAATGCGTACCACGATTTTGTTGGAAACAATTTGAGATTTGCCATTATAGACACAGGTAATGATTTCTACAGTTGGTATATTATCAAGCAAAAGAGGAAAAACGAAATTGACAATTATTCAAGAGATGATTTAAAAAAAATATTTCAAAATTATGATCCAATTGTACAAGAAATCATTCAGAAATCAGACAAAATTTACTTCACTGAAATTAAAGATATTGCACCAAAACAACGTAAAAATTTGAATTGGTACAAAAGCAAAACCTTACTTATTGGAGATTCGATTCATCCAACAACTCCAAATATGGCAAATGGTGGCTGTTTAGCAATAGAAGATGCTTATTTAGTAGTACTATTTTTAGAAAAAAACAATCTTGATTTTCAAAAATTCCAGCAATTAAGAACTAAAAAAGTAAACGCAGTTGTTCGTCAATCTTGGGTATTCGGACAATTATTACATCAAAAAAATAAGACAATTGACAAAATAATAAAAATTGGTTTCGCAATGACACCGAATTTTTTGTTTGATAAAATTTATTCAACAGTATTAACAAAAACAAAGACAACTACCATTTACGAGCAGCTTGGATATCCTATAAATGATAAAAATATAATGCTATGAGAATTTTAATCATTTAATATTTACTTAGTTTTTACACAAATTATAAGATTTTGTCTCGTATTTTGTTTCAGGCAGAACTATGTAAAATAAGCCAAATACACCTCTCACAACCAGCGACTGCCAATTTTTTATAGTTATTCTCAACAGCCTTTAAATTCACGCACGACATTAAAAATTAAAATAATTCAGGGAAAAGACAATTTAAAAGGCTTAGCCAATATTATGGTTTTTACGAGAGCAGTAAGTATCATCATAATACACCTCTCTATTGGTTTTTCTACAAGTTCTTTATACATCGCTGTCTATTCCGAGGTAAATTGACCGGAATACGCAACCATTTAACCCCAATGATAAATCCACCTCTATTTCCACTCAGTTAGACAGTTCGATATCTGCATCTAAATTTTCCACACTTACATGAGTGAGTTTTGGGGGTGCTGTTTCCGATAACTTTGACGAACGTATCGAGCAAAAGATATTTCATGATGAAATGGTTGTGTATAATGATAAAGTAGCTTCCTAAATTAACGCTTGTCATAAGATACCGAAATCTTATCCTTTGTGGACGAAAATGGCACAGACAATATGAACCGGGAAATAGAAAAAACTATCGCCAGATAAAATCAGACAAATCAGACATCGTTTATGTTTAGAAAGTGAACTGGAACGCATCAATAACGATCCAAACTTCCGGTATCTTTTTGAAAAGTCTTAGTCAATAAGCTCCAATACTTTGAATATCCTGGATGGAAAGGCCTCAAATTATCATTTAGGGAAAAATGTACAATCAGCATCCACCATTATCCATTCTTTATGGACTGTTCTCACCTCATCTTTGCATTATCAAATTAGTAATAACAATTTAAATAACAGCAAAATGAAAAAAATAACAGTAAAAGACGGAACAGAAATTTATTTCAAAGATTTAGGAACAGGACAACCTATCTTCTTTCATCACGGGTGGCCTTTATCATCAGACGATTGGGATGCCCAAATGATGTTTTTCTTAGAAAAAGGTTTTAGAGTAATTGCCCATGACAGACGTGGTCATGGGCGCTCTACCCAGACCTTTCAGGGAAACGACATGAACACTTATGCTGCCGATGTAGCAGAAATTGTGAAATTCTTAGACCTTAAAAATGTCGTTCACGTAGGACATTCCACGGGAGGAGGCGAAGCCATTAGATATGCAGCAAAATATGGAAAAGATCGGGTAGAAAAAGTGGTGTTAATAAGTGCTATCACACCATACATGATTCAAAATGAAAGAAATCCGGATGGTGTGCCTTTAGCTGTTTTTGATGAGATTCGGTATAACACACAGCATAACAGACAGCAGTTTTATCAGGATATCACTATACCCTTTTACGGCTATAACAGAGAAGGTGCCGATATAAAAAAGGGCGTTCAGGACAACTGGTGGAGACAAGGAATGATGGGTGGTATTAAAGCCCACTATGACTGTATCAGGATATTTTCAGAAACAGATTTTACAGATGATTTAAAAACAGTAGATGTTCCAGTTCTGGTGTTACATGGTGACGATGACCAGATAGTTCCCTATAAAACTACCGCTGTCAAAGCTCATAAACTTTTAAAGAACGGCAAATTGATTATCTATCCCGATTTTTCACATGGAATGCCTACCACCGAAGCGGAAACAATCAACAATGATATTTTGAATTTTATCAATTCTTAATACAAAATAATAAGGAAATATCCTTTCAATAAAGGCGTTGCCTTTTGAAGGCACCAACTAATAGTATCAAATTAACAATAACAGTTTAAGTAATAAAAAATGAAAGCAATTATTGCAACCATCAGTATAGTTATAATTTTGTTCAGCACTTCTCTTTTTGCCCAAGGGAAAAGAGTACCAGCCTCTGTAGGGAGAGCAGAATACATCGAAGTAGAAAAAGGGGTAAAGCTCCACATAACCGACCTTGGTGAAGGCAAACCTATCGTATTAATCCATGGCTGGCCATTAAGCGACGAGATGTATGAGTACCAGTACCAATATCTGTCCCGCAAAGGCTTCAGGGTGATTGGCATTACACTTCGTGGTTTTGGTAAATCCGACAAACCTTACGGAAGGTATGATTTCGACGTTTTTTCAGACGATATAAAGGTTGTTTTGGAAAAACTGAGCATCCAAAATGCCACACTTGGAGGTTTTTCTATGGGAGGTGCTGTAGTGATTCATTATGTAACAAAATACAATTCTGCCCACGTTAGCAAGCTGGCTTTATTTGGGGCAGCCGCACCGTCTTGGAAACAGCGAGAAGGTTTTCCTGACGGATTACCCGATGCGGTTGTAGAAGGATTAATAAACGCGACTAAGACGCAAAGACAGGATCTGATAGCCAGTTTTGGTGCAGGATTTCCGGCGAAAGAAGGTAACATATCTAAAAACGTGGAGAAATGGCTGGAGAATATCAACCTGGAGGCTTTTCCTTATGCAATTACAGAATCTATTACTGCACTTAGAGACCTGGACTTGCGTCCCCAGCTTTCAAAAATTAATATCCCTGTTACCATATTTCAGGGAGTATATGATAAAAACTGCCCACTCGTTTGGGCTGAACAATTACAAAAAGGCATAAAAAATGCAACGCTTATCCGGTTTGAAAACAGCGGACATGCCCTGTTTGTAGAAGAAATGGAAAAGTTCAATACAGAGCTGGAAAAATTCGCGAAATAATAATTGTTTAGAATTAAGGAGGACGAAGAGGTTTGCTCTCCTTAATCTTTATTTCTTTAAGTGAATAGAACTGGTTTCTGTCTAAATTGAAAATCATATTTTTACCCTT
Source organism: uncultured Chitinophagaceae bacterium (assembly GCA_964593835.1). Lineage (GTDB taxonomy): Bacteria > Bacteroidota > Bacteroidia > Chitinophagales > Chitinophagaceae > Flavitalea. Next base: position 4,728 of record CAZQIQ010000064.1, on the reverse strand, counting down.
ATTATTTTACCCCTATGGCAAGTGAAAAAGTATTCCGGAGCGACCTGAAAAGCATAGGGCTTCTGTCGCTACATGAAGAAAGTGCTGATTCTATTAACAGCGAAAACTATAAGCAATACATAAAGGTTTTATTCCTTCCAAAGGGATATGAATTACAGGTGGATCTGGCTGAATATACCGTGAAACAGCCTTCTCTGTTTTTTGTAAGCCCCAATCAGCACCTGCATGTAAAAAAGCAGGGAACAGAAGATGGATATTTTATTTTTTATAACCGTGACTTTTACTGTATCCAAATTCATGATGAAGAAGTAGCCTGTGACGGTCTGCTATTCAATAATATTCATAATATGCCTATAGTGGTATTAGATAAAGGAGAAATACCATTCTTTACCTATGTTTTCAAACAGATGGTAGATGAGTTCAATTTAAACGATACATCGCTGGAAGAGATGCTTCGTACCTACCTTAAACAATTGTTCATCAAATCCGCCCGTTTGTGGAAGAAACAAAATCTGGATAAAAAAGTTACTGAACAAAACAGTGACCTGGAGTTTTTTAGAAAATTCACCTTGTTGGTAGAAAATCACTATAAGAAAAAACACCAGGTTGCCGATTATGCCGAATTACTGTTTATAGCTCCCAAAACGATTACCCATAAATTTAAAAGGCTCCATCTCCCACAACCTAATGATGTGATTAAAAACAGGATTGTACTAGAGGCAAAACGATTACTTGTCCACACCAACCTGACGGCAAAAGAAATCGGCTATGAATTGGGATACGATGATCCCGCCTATTTCAGCAGGCTATTTGTACAGAAATCAGGTGAAACGCCCTCCGCATTCAGAGCAAAATTTCTTGCTGTTAATTAATTTTAAGTCGTTGCTTTATTAGTGATTGCCACAAAGCCCTGATTGTCCTTTACCAGAGTGACTTTCAGCTATTGTGGCTTGTAAACAAATTTCAAAATAGCATACACCTAACGGGCACTGAACTGTACAAGTCGAGACTCTCTTCGGTTTGTTCAGTTTTTAGTTTATGGGAAACCTTACCTACATTGAATATACGCTCGGCTGCTTTATTCATACGACGGATTAGATAATTAAATCCGTCAAAAATGAATTTTTCAGGAGATTATCGAATTAATTATTTTTCTTTTCCCTAAACGTCCGCTTCTGTAAAAAGATTCCGGATATTAGATAGCTTTTCAATAGCTTTTGCAACAACCCATAAATCTTAATTATTTTGGACGCAATCGTCATTAATTCTGTTTCAATACATTCCCCTTCCCTAGCCTTTTTTAAATCCGTAGAAATCTTTCCCTTCCGAATTATTCAGAATTTTTTCTCCGGGATTTGGCAATTGCATGATTTAGATCGCTGATTTTGTTGCGCATCATTTTCACATCCTCGCGCTGACCTTTTTCATTTGATTTATACGAGATATTAATGACCTTAGAGTAGAATTTAGTCATTCCAGGTTTTCGTACCAACCTGGACAATTCCCGGCAAAAATATCATTTTTGTAAACTGTCAATTAAAAATTTATAATGCTATTAAATAACTGAGAAAATTTGAAATGATCACTGATTTCGTTTTTTTACGATAGTTTGCAAACAGAATTAAACCGAAACTTCGATTTTGCCAGAAGAAAATTTATACAATGAAAAAGAGCTGCTTTTTCGTATATCAGAAGGGGATGAAGAATCATTCTCTGCAATTTTCCATAAATACCGAAACCGTATATTCACTGTCGCCTTTAAACTTACAAGTTCAGCGGAGCTTGCGGAGGAAATTGTTCAGGATGTCTTTTTAAAACTCTGGCTTAAAAAGAGTAAGATCAGGGAAATAACAGATTTTTCCTCTTTTCTATTTATTATGGCGAGGAATGAGGCATATAGCTACATGAGAAGCCTTGCCCGTCGGCAACTTCGAGGTTCAAAGATGGAAAGCTTTATACCGATAGGAATATACACTTCGGATTCAGATTTACTTGAAAAAGAGTTCAACAGTATCCTGCAGGAGGCTATTGACCGGCTTCCGGATCGTCAACGTGAAGTCTATTTATTAGGTAAGGAGCATGGTCTAAAGAGAGAAGAAATTGCTAATCAGCTTCAACTTTCACCAGAAACGGTTAAAGCGCATATGGCTCAGGCTATGAAATTCATCAGAGCCTATTATTTTGCCCGATTTCCTTGGATTGCTATTTTTTTTATGAATTTTATAAGTTGACTCCTGTTAACATAAGTAAATGTCACACAATACAGATGATAGAGTGTGATCAGAAATATAAATACAATATATAATAGGCATTCTGATCTTATTTATTTAAATCACTTAGAAAATCTCTCGCGTTCATAAATATCCCCTTGTAGCCAATAGTGGAAAATGATGGATTTGATAATAACATACACAAGACAGATTGTCTGATTTAGGCATTCACATTGAATTTTATTTGATCTGCTTCGAAGTATAATAAGAAATTTGAGAACAAGGTATTCTATGAAAATAGTCCTTTGGAAGCTTAACATTGCAATTTTGTTATTTATTGCACGACTAAGAATCGTACCACCAACCCTATTAAAATTACACCATCAAAAATGACGATCTTTTATCAATTAATTATTTTTTTACGAACTAACCCCACCTTGAATTTATAGCGTCTTCATGTATCAGTTACCTGTTTATAATTTTTAACTAATGGACGAAACATCTATCAAAGATTTATTTGACCGCTATTTCTTCGGTAAATGCTCACCCGAGGAGCAGGTACAATTGATGGAACTTTTTAGCCGGGGAGAGCATGAACAACTTTTAAAATCACTGCTCGAGGAAAAGTTTGCAACTTATCCTGAAGAGATGGTCATGCGGAATGAAAATGCTGCTCAAATTTCAAATCTTATTTTTTCAATTAGTAATTCCAATAAGATATACCACAAAGATCATATACACCAGGCATCCCAACCAATATCCGCGGATCTTCAGTCCGCGGATATTCCATCTCTGTATTCTAAGGACGTTCACCGTGTCCATTTCTTAAAAACCGCTTGGTTCCGCTACACAGCGGCCATCGTCATACTACTATTAGGCTCTCTAGTATACTTTTTGAATTTTTTTCCTGGAAAATCGAATGATTCGGTCACGGCAACACCTGTTCCGCTACAAGACATTTTGCCCGGCGGTAACAGAGCTGTGCTGACGCTCGCTGACGGCAGGACTATCGTGCTTGATAGTGCTACTAACGGTCAGCTGGCTGAACAGGCAGGCAGCCAGATCATAAAACAGGACGATCATATTCTTTACAATGTAGCAAAGGATGCGACTGTTGCCTATAATACATTGTCCACCCCACGTGGTGGGCAGTACCAGGTGGCATTGCCGGATGGCACAAAAGTGTGGCTGAACGCCGCTAGCAGCATTACTTATCCTACAGCTTTTGTTGAACAAAACAGAAAGGTTTCCATAAATGGTGAAGTCTATTTCGAGGTCGCCAAAAACAAATCCCAGCCATTTATCGTAGAATTAAATAATTCAGCATCTGTTGAGGTCCTCGGCACACATTTCAACATCAACTCATATACCAATGAAGAAAATCAGAAGATCACACTGCTTGAAGGCTCGGTAAAGGTTACCCAAACAGCTCAATCCAAAATATTGACCTCAGGCCAGCAGGCACAGGTAACAAACAATATAACGGTGACCGATAACATCAATACCGAGGAAGTAATGGCCTGGAAAAACGAAAGATTTTCATTTAATAATACCGACCTAAAAGCTATTATGCGGCAGGTGACGCGCTGGTACGATGTGGAAGTAGTATATAAAGGGAATATTAGTTCGAGAAAATTTACCGGAGACATTCCGAGAACAGCTAAACTTTCTGAATTATTGAATCTGTTTAAAGTGAACAATATTCATTTTGTAATAGACGCGGAACATAAAAAGATGACTGTTATGCCTTAATATTTAACAGAAAGGTGCCAAAAAACGGAAGTGGTAATGACACTTCCGCTAAAGCCTGGCATCAATAAAATAAAAGTCGTGGAGACTTATTTATTGTAAACCAAAACTTGCCAAAAGTATGGAATTTATTGCTTGCCACAAAGCTCTACGGCATCTGTCTGTAGAGCAAGGCAATTCTATTGCGAAAATGCTGCTTATTATGAGATTAACATTGATTCTCTTTTTTGCAGGTTGCCTGCAGATCACCGCTAACACACTCGCACAAAACATTTCCCTTTCTGAAAAGAATGCGCCTTTAAAAAGCGTCTTAAAAAAAATCAGTAAGCAAAGTCAGGTGGCTTTCTTCTACGATGAAGATCTTTTGAAAGAAAGTCTTCCGGTAAATGTTCGCGTTCAAAATGCCTCTTTGGACGAGGTGCTTACGATGGTGTTTAAAGGCCAGAAAACTACCTACGAAATAGTAGGCCACAAGCTGGTAACGTTAAAGGAGCGCGTGCCCGAGCAAATTAAAACGTCCTATATGAGCATCTATGCTCTGGATACGATTATAGTTGGCAAGGTCACCAATGAAAAAGGAGAGCCCATGGACGGAGTAACAGTAAGTATACCGGGCTCGGGGAATACAGTTGTTACAAACGGGAAAGGTGACTATTCCATACGATTGTCGGATAGCCGCGATTCTGTTGTCTTCTCTTATGTTGGGTATTTGGATGCGCGGCTAAAACCGAGAGCAGGTAATGTGCTGAATGTGCGTCTGGAACCTAAT
>CAZQIQ010000063.1:0-19813 GCA_964593835.1 uncultured Chitinophagaceae bacterium | reverse complement strand
TATGAACGTATTGAACCCCCACCTCTGAACCAGTAATCGATGTAAGCATTCAGATATTGCTGGTCATGTAACCATCTGCCTTCAGCAAAATGAAAACCTGCCGGGCAACTGATAGCATTGTATTTGCCCGCCCATGGCACATCCGGATGAAATTCTGAAATGATAAATCCTTCAGGAGTCTTTTTGATATGTTTTCTATATGTCCACCATCTGAAAAAATAGGTTTGTTCAATTGTTTTGTCAGGGCAATCCAGCAGGGGAATATTTTTCTCCAGAAACTCCCAGCTTTTGTCATTGGGATAATATCCTTTATACAATTCGTTGTCGTTCGTATTAAAAGAGTCGATATAATGTTTAAAAGAAGCGGGATTTAACACATAGGGACCATTTGACTGGGCATTTGCAAATGCCGGAATCAGATACAGTATAACAACTACGATTAACTTGTACATCAGCGTTTAATTTATTGTTTTATGTTCTGGATGGAAGGTTTATTTCTTTTTACAGTCGGCATGAATCGTTCATCTAATGGCTTAATGTTTTTTTGGACTGAAGAGATCAATGACTAAAATAGGATAGTATTTGTAAAAAATATGATCACCAGTCAAAAGAATAAAAATTTTTAGTGGGTAACTGATGAGTTTGATGGCAGCATAATTTCCCTTAATTAAGTAAGAGCGGTATTGACTATTGATCTGGAAAAGTACAGTCGGAATAGTGCTCTTTGACTGTTTTAGTCAAAATCATGATGGTACGATTTAAAATATAGCATTATTATTTTTGATAACAGAATCGTGGCCCGTCATTGTCGCAGACATATTCTCAACCTTCCATGTTTATTGCCTGAATGAAGTTTGCGGCAATAGAAAATTTGTGCTTCAGAATAATGTGGCAGCGTAAGTTATATTTACGACTTTGTAATATATAATGGGTCAAAATAGCATAGCTTTTTAAAGGCGGGCAAGGCGAGCTTAAAATCTTTTAGATCGTTTAGAAGCATGGTGGACTCTATTAATGTTCTTAAGTTGTTTTCTCACTCCAACTACTATCAGATAAAAGCATATAACTGTAATAAGTTAAAATACTCAGATAAATATGCTAATTATGCTGGATAATTTATTGGCAATCTTATATGACAGTTAGATACCTTATTCTTCCCCTCTTTTTGTTGTTGCTCTAAAACTAAATTGACTGAAGAGCAGGCCTTTTTGAAGCCATTCGCTGAACACAACATCGGAGGTAAATGGAAATATGAGTTGTTAAATACGCAGGAACATTTTTATTTTTTATTGGAAATCTACAGAGACGGAATTTATGAACAACAATCAAAATCGTATTATGGTTCCGGTAAAATTTTATGTACAGGTACGACAAGTACCGAAACCTGTGGAGATGAGGTGTTAAACACTCAATTCTATACCTCAACTCTTATAGTGAAATGGAGGTTGCAATTTGTTGATAACAAGGCCTGTTTTAACTGGTATTTTGAGGAAGTGGATTATGATGCAAAGGCCTATTGTTTTTCCCCTATTGAATTGTCAAAGGATACTAAAGTATATAGTACAAGATGGATACCTCGGTACGCTTCCTATCCAATATTTCCGGAACCAGATGACACCAGAGCAACTAAACTATAGTTGTAACGGTAAAGTTCTTAATAGTAAAAGGGGCTTATTTAAGAGTATGCCACTCTTAAATGAAAGATGTTAAAAATTATGTTGAGTTCCACACTGTGATGTTTTGTAGATAAGTGGCCTCGCCAGGAATCGAACCTGGATCTGGAGCTTCGGAAACTCTTATACTATCCATTGTACTACGAGGCCAATACAGGTTTATCACTGGGAAGTAATTGATACCGATACAGGGACTGCAAGTTATTGAAATTTGTAATAACCCTGTTCTCACATTAGCAACTCATTTACATAAAGAATGTATTAGGCAAATAAAAAAGGGGCTCCAATTAATTGATGCCCCTTTTTATATGAGGATAATACATTACTTCTGCTAGCAGTAAGCTATAGAAATATTAAATTTCACTGTCCGAGCACATTACATTTGTAAGTGAAGAGTGCATCTTATCACACATAAACTTTAAATAATATACCTGAGTATATGTTGTAAGCAATGCCATCTCCATAAATAATATTAATACTTTAAAACTGTCTTATTCTTCTATACCCAGGATAGCACAAACCTCTTCATAAGGCAGTGCTTTTAACGCTTCGGCGCTGTATAGCTGACTATTGTGAGATATCAGCTTTTCTTCTCCGCCAGCATATCCTACTTCTGGTGAATCTGCAGGTATAAGAATATATTTCAGTCGTGCACTGCTATTAATAGTCACAGACCCGCTATTATCATGCGCAAAACGTGTGATGAAAATAACATTTCTGGCGGGTATAAAACTTATAGTGCTTACTTTCCCACCTGCATAAGAAGTATAAGGTAACGTCCATTGGTAACTTCCAAACCGCATATACACTAGTATTGCACCTCTATTCAATATATCATCAGTGAGTTCCGGAGCAATATAATGCATAACTTTTAATGCAGAATTATCAAGGGAGGAGTCTCTTAGTGTACCACTGATAGATATCCAATCGCTGATAATAATATTGGCATTGCCAATAGGACCCTGTGGTCCTTCCACACCCTGTGGTCCTTGTGGTCCTTGTGATCCTTGCGATCCTTGCACACCCTGGGCTCCCTCCGGACCGGTATCTCCTTTTTTGCAGGAAACCATAGACAAAGTAGCTGACATTAGCATAAACATAAAAAGTCGTTGCATAAAATATTTGATTATTAATAAATAAGGATTTAAAAGTAATATACTGGACTGTTAGTTGCAATACTACAATAGTGTAATATTCAAATACTAAACGATATTTATTGAAGGAGGAATATCTTCTAAATGAGAGAATGAAGTGCATGCTGAGTCTGTCGCACTATTGGTTCTAATTATCAATGACTGGTAAAACATACATTCTATATAAAATGCCGAAATAACGGTATGTTGGTTTTTTTATTATACTTATTAAGTATTTAATAATCCACCCACATTAGAAGTAAATATTTTAACAGCAATTGCTAGCAGAATAACGCCAAAGAATTTTCTAACGGCTAATGATCCTGCCGGACCCAGAATTCTTGCTATACGGTTTAATAATTTCAGTACGATAAATACAATAATGAGATTAATAAGAATAGCTAGTAAAATAGGCGTTCTGCTATAGTTGGCGCCCAGAGAAATAATAGTAGTAAGCGTACCGGATCCGGCAATAAGCGGAAAGGCTATGGGAACAAGCGTTCCACCTTTGGTGTTAGGGTCGGCTTTAAATAATTCAATACCCAGTACCATCTCTAGTCCAAGGATAAAAATAACAATAGCACCACCAACAGCAAATGATTTTACGTCAAGCCCCATCATTTGTAAAAATTTCTCACCTATAAACAAGAATAGAATCATTAGCGCCCCCGAAACCAAAGTGGCTTTTGCTTCGTCTATTCCTCCCATTTTTTGTTTCATAGAAATAAGGAGGGGTATAGATCCTACTATATCTATAATGGCAAATAAGGTAAACGTAATGGTGATGAGGTCATCGAGGTTCCAGTCCATATTATAAAGGTAATATGGACTTTCATATTTCCGGAAGAAGGTCGCAGAAATAAAATGAATGGTTATTTAAGGATTGATCCCGGTAGCATTCCCGATCGCTATTAGCTGGTGCAGGATAAGATTTATTGATTATTTCTCCTTTCAAAAAGGGTACGGGGTGCTTAAAAATAGGTCCGTCGAAAACAAAAGTATGATACTCTCCATTCTCTCCGCAGGGATCTACATTCGGTGGGAGATCTTTGATGAAGTCTCGATCTAATATTCTTCCGCAGAAATCTTTATGCAGATATTGTTCATTAACACAAACTACAACGGCTCTAAATCCTTTATCAATAAATTCCTCTACTAATTCATGAGGGTGTTTTTTCCATAAGGGAAATAAAGCGTTAATGCCAAGTGCACACAATTGTTGTTCACGATATTGTTTAAGATCTTCAAGTGATATGTCACCAAAGATGCTCACAATATTGTTGTTATGCTTTAATGCAGACAGTTTTTCCTGCATCAGCGATTCGTATTGATCCATACCGGGATTTTCAGGTAGTTCAACGGTAGTGAGTGGAATCCCTATGGCTTCAACCTGTTTTTTGAGCAGTTCTCTTCGTACACCATGCATGGATATACGGTTGAAGGTAGCATTGATAGTTGTCAGTAATGTGTCTACTGTATATATTTTTTCCTCCAGTACCTTGTACAATGCGAGTGCGGAATCCTTTCCGCCACTCCAGTTCATAAAAGCTTTTGCAGTAGGCTTGTCTGATAAAGTTGCGTAAGCCGGCGAAAAAGATGGATTTACCATTACCAGTTATATTTTAGTTTAATACCAGCAGAGAAATTGGCTCCAGGCGCTGTATTAAAATATCTTCCACCTAATGCATTTATATCGTTACCGAGACTGTATTTAACATTAAAAATATTATTCGCGGCCACGAATAATTCAATGAAGGCATTTTTAAATAATCCTCTTCTATATCCAAATCTTGCATCCAGAAGATTGTAAGAGCTCGCTTTGTCTGTATTAGCATCATTCAGTGCAATAGGATCTGAATAAAAATAGGTAATATTTAGGTAGAGCATTTTTTTGAGTGAAAAATCTGCTCCAGCAGAAACAAAATGATTAGGAGTACCCGGAAGTTTTTTGCCGGAATAATCTTCTGTTTCTTCTCCCACTTTTTGGAAATTTCTGTAGCGAAAATTATTCAATGTATGGCTCAGCCAGATATTGGCCTGGTCAAAAACAAGAAAGTCATTTCCGGGTATTTTATAAGAAATAAATGTTTCTACTCCATACTGCCTTGTGCCTCCTGCATTTACAAAATAATCTGCTCCGTATTCGTCTCTGCGTTGTGCAATAGTGTTCTGCAATTGAAAATAAAAGGTATTAATATCGAAGTATAATCTGCCTTTTAGAATATGTCCTTTTGTGCCTATTTCTGTATTTACACCATCTTCTGCATTGAGGGCAGTGTTAATAATTCCCGTTGAGGGTAATATTTCAGCAGTCGTGGGAGGTGAAAATCCTTTTGAAATACTTCCGTATACAGATATTGTAGGATTTATTTTTTTCAATATTGCTAGTCGGGGAGCTACTTCATTATTATAATTTCTCTTTTGTAATGAAGAGGGAGTGGATAATCGTAAAATTTCAACGTTCATCATGTTATAGCTTGCCCCTCCCGTTATTATCCATCCCTTAGGTATTTCAAACATGGCCTGCAAAAAAACTAAGTTGGTTTTATTGGTGATTTCATCATCGGTTTGAATATCACCAGCCGATCCATTATTATTCGTATATACTTTTGATGACCCGATGCCCTGTTGTATTTCAATCCCTCCATGAAGCGTCAATGCAGACTTTCCTATGCTGTCTTTAAACCTGATTACATTTCTTGTACCAAAATGAGGTTCGGTTCTTCTTTCGTAATTGCGGACGGTCGGGTTGATAAGTCGTGAATAGGCGCCATACATAGACGTAGAACTTTCAAAATGTTTATTCCATTTTATGCTGTAGTTCAACCCTGCCAGAAACAGTCGCTGCTCAATAGAAGCATGTGCCCCTTCTGCTCCTGGTCGAGCAGCTTTGGGTTGTGTATTATATTCATTTAATGTAAGTGCGCCTGGTGTTTCATAAAAAAGATTACCCTGCATAAAGTGTGCTCGCAAAGTGCCTTTTTCACCCACTTTAGCTACTCCATCCCAGGAAGTCATTTTTCTTTCCATTGAAGTATGACTTCTGTACCCGTTTGTATTTTGGTATTGGTAATGAAACGAGTTGTATAATTTACCTTTCTCGCCTCCTCTTAGATTGGCATGGAATGAGTTTGTGCCGAAAGATCCTCCTGTATAATCTATTATTCCACCTCTTTCAACATCGTCAAGGTCGTTGTTGATGAGTAAAACTCCACCAGTGCCCGCGCCATATAAACTTCCACCCGGACCCTTGATTATTTCCATTCTTCCTATGTTGAAGAGACCTAACTGATTCAGAAATGTATTACCGCCCGGGTCTGTGTAAGGGATATCATTGTAATAGACCTTTACATTTCGCACACCAAACGGGGATCGCAAAGAGCTGCCTCTTATATTTAAACGGTAGCTGCCTGGTGATCTTTCTTCCATTCTAACACCCGGATTAGTGTTCATAACATTTACCAGGCTGGTATTATTAAACCTTTCAATCTGTGATTTATTGATGACCGAAACGGCTACAGGTACTTCTGCAAGTGTCCGATAGTTATCATAGGCTTTAACTTCCACCTGTTCAAGTATTTGTGTAGAATCCTGCAGGTTTTGTCCTATGCTTGCCGTGTTGAAACAAAAACAAATTATGCATATCAGTACAGATGCCGAAACCCTCATATTCACTATCAGTTTTGGTAAAGATAGGCTCAATAGGAGTAAACTTTTTGCAGGGAAGCGAGCTGATTTTTTTAATGACCCAAAATACTATTTGCCATTTATATAAATTAACGGGTTCCTTTTTTAATTTCCTGTTACTTTTGTTTTATGAAGATGAGAAAAATTGTGCTGACCTTACCTTTCCTGTTCTTCTGTTTCCATCTGGCAGCCCAGGATATCTGGACTTTAAAACGTGCAGTAGAATATGCACTGGACAATAATATTTCTGTAAAACGAGCAGATGTAGACGCAAGATTGGCAGCGCTTACTTTAAAGCAAAACAGATTATTGCAAATTCCCACTGCTGCAATATCGACTAGTGTGGGATTAAATGCCGGTCGTTCTATTGATCCTACAACCAACCAGTTTACCAATACGCAATTGCTTAATTCTGGTTTTAGTCTTTCTTCTGCAATGACTGTATTTAATTTCTTCAGTATTAAAAATACTATCGAGGGTAATCGTTTGGATAATGAAGCAGCCAGATTTAATGTTGAAAGGGTTAAAAATGATGTAGCCATCAATGTAGCTACTGCCTATCTGTTAGTATTAGTATCTGAAGAGCAGGCGAATATTGCCAAAGTAGCAGTAGAGCAAACATTGCAGAATCTTGACAATACCCGCAAAAGAGTTGAAGCTGGTTCATTGCCTGAGCTTAACCAGGCTGAACTTGAGGCTCAGCTTGCACTGGATAGTTCGGCTTTAATTAATGCTGATAATCAGGTAAGGCAAAACATTCTTCAGTTGAAAGCTGTTCTGAATATGGATGCAGGATCTCAGTTTACATTAGCATCGCCACCATTAGAAAATATACCAGTATTGCCGCTCTCTGAGTTACAACCAGAATCTGTATATGAGGATGCTGTTAAAAATCTACCTCAGCAAAAAGTCAACGATTTACGAATTAGTGCTGCTGAAAAATATGTCAAATCAGCCAGAGCTCAGATGTATCCGTCTTTTTCTTTATTCGCCGGATTAGGCTCCAACTATGCAAATAATAAAGTTCCTGAAATGGTGCAAACACCGACAGGTAAATTTGATACTACTCCTGCAATTGTACAGGTTGGAGGAGCGCTGTATAATGTATTAAGTCCACAGTATAATACTGTTATTACAGCGAACAGAATTCCTTATACCACGCAAATCAGCAATAACTTTCGCCAGAATGTAGGTTTGCAAATGAATGTTCCATTGTTTAACAATGGTGTTGCACGTACGGGTTGGGAAAGGAGTAAGTTGAATGTTATCTCACTGCAACTGCAAAAAGATCAGGATATGCTGACACTAAAACAGGATATTTATAAATCCTATAATGATGCAGCTACTGCTTTGCAGAGATACTGGGCCGGACAAAAAAGCGTACAGACTGCAGAAAAAGCCTATGGTTTTGCTCAAAAAAGATATGATCTGGGTTTATTAACTACAATTGATTTACTCACTAATCAAAATAATTTAAACAGAGCAAGGGTAGAGCTGGCGCAGGCACACGTGGATTATGTGTTTAAATTAAAGCTGCTTGAATTTTATAAAGGTAAAGGGATAATGGTTGAGTGATTAATCTAATACATTTGCATCATGAGCTGGATTTGGAAAATAATAATAGGGTTAGTTCTATTGATCATTTTACTGGTCACACTGAAAGCAACAGGTGTTATAGGTCAGGAAGAAGCTGTGAAAGTGGCTGTTGAGAAAGTTTCCAGAAGAACAATTATTGAAACAGTCAATGCCAGCGGAAAAGTGTATCCTGAAATTGAAGTAAAAGTTAGTCCTGATATTTCAGGAGAAATAGTAGAACTGAATGTCATTGAAGGAGATAGTGTGAATAAGGGAACTGTGTTGGCTAGAATCTATGCTGATATTTACACTACACAACGCGATCAGGCATCTGCCGTTGTTAATCAGGAAAGAGCTAGAGTCGAGAATAGCCGTGCCCAGCTACCTGGTTTACAGGCAGCTCTTGATTTTGCTAAAGCAAACTATGAAAGGCAAAAGCAATTGTTAGATGAAAAGGTAATTTCCAGATCAGAGTTTGAACAGGCGCAGAATAATTATCAGCGAGCTCAGTCTGATTATAGCTCAGCGCTTGAAACTGTGCGCGGCGGACAAGCTGGTGTAGCCAGTGCGCGTGCCAGTCTGGAAAAAGCGGATAAAGATCTCAGCCGCACTTCTATTATAGCGCCTATGGATGGAATTATTAGTCTGTTAACTGTTAAGAAAGGTGAGCGTGTGGTAGGTAACACAATGATGGCTGGTACTGAAATGATGAGAATAGCGGATATGAGTAAGATTGAAGTCCGTGTGGACGTAGGCGAAAACGACATTCCTAAGGTAGCCCTTGGTGATTCTGCTCTTGTAGAAGTGGATGCTTATAACAATAGAAAATTTAAAGGTATTGTTACACAAATTTCAAGTAGTAGCACTTCTGCATCTCAAACTACAACTGCTGCTGTAACATCTACTGATGTGACCAATTATAAAGTATATATCCGCTTATTACCTTCTTCCTACGAAGATCTTATTGATCCATCGCAGCCACGAAAGTTCCCATTCAGACCCGGAATGAGTGCCAGCGCTGATATACAAACAACCACAAAATCTGATATTCAGGCCGTTCCTATTAATGCCGTAACTACACGCGAAGCAGGTACCGATAAGGTGACAGGTGAAAAAAATGAAGGAACACCTACCACCGCTGAAGGTTTGCAGGAAGATGTGAAAAACACAACATCCTCATCGCTTGATGAAGTAGTTTTTGCTGTGCAAAAAGACGGAACCGTTAAAAAACTTATTGTAAAATCCGGCATACAGGATTTTAACTATATTGAAATTACTTCTGGTATTCAGGACAGTATAGAAGTTGTATCTGCTCCTTATAACGTAATCAGTAAAGTATTAAAAGATGGAATGAAAGTGAAAATAGTTCCAAAAGATCAATTACTGGTTCCAGAGAAATAAAGCGAATTAATTATTAATCATCAACGATGCAATTTGGCTTAATAGGAAGCGGTAGCTGGGCAACAGCACTCGCTAAAATACTTACAGATAACCGTCAATCTCTTCATTGGTGCGTAAGAAATGAAAAGATCGTTCAGCATATTCGAAAAAGAAACCATAACCCTAACTATCTGAGTTCTGTACATTTTGATAGCCGGCAATTAGAATTATATACTGATGTGAATAGTGTATTAAAAAATGCCGATGCAATAGTTATTGCTATTCCTTCTGCTTATGCAATTGAGGTATTATCGCAGGCAGATAAACAATTGTTTCCGGGAAAAAAAATCATCTCTGCAATCAAAGGTATTCTTCCGCAGAATAATTTATTATTAAATGAATTTCTGGAAAAGGAATACTCCTTAAACATTACGGATTACTTTACAATAATGGGACCTTGCCACGCTGAAGAAGTTGCGGCAGAAAAATTGTCTTATCTGACTTTTTCCGGTAAGGATGTGGAAACCACTAAAGATGTAGCGACTTATTTTACTACTCATTATTTAAATACGATCATCAATAATGATGTAATTGGTGTTCAGTTTGCTGCAATACTTAAAAACATATATGCACTTGGAGCGGGCATTGCTCATGGTTTGGAATATGGTGACAATTTTTTAAGTGTATTTATTGCTAATTGTGCAGATGAGATGGCAGGATTTTTACAAAAGACAGGAATAGATCATATTGATGTAGGAAAACATAATACAAAAGATCATCGTAATAGCCCCAACTATGCAGCTTCCGTGTATCTTGGTGATTTACTCGTCACCTGTTATTCATTGTTCAGCCGTAACCGCACATTTGGTAATATGATAGGTAAAGGATATTCTGTGCATGCGGCAAAACTGGAGTTGAATATGGTAGCAGAAGGATATTATGCCAGTAAATGTGTGTATACTATCAACGAGCGCGTGGGTGCGGATATGCCTATAGCAGGCACTATTTATGAAATGCTATGGAAACAACTGGAGCCTGAAGATGGGTTTAAAAAAATTGAAGAAGTGTTGGTGTGACCCTTTCGTTTACAGGTATTGTCTGATAGGGAAACATGATAATAGCGAAATCGTTTAAACTATAAACAGATCGGCGGCTATGCCATCAGCAAAGAGTTTTCCCTCTCTCGTGAGACAAATACTATTGTTCTCTATTATCACCCAATTTTTATTGATGTAAGGCTCAATAGCTTTTAATAACAGATCTGTTGATTCACCCGCTTTATTTAAGTCAATTCCTTCCTGTGTGCGCAGGGAGGTCATGATATATTCGTTATATTTTTGTTTTTCACTAAGCTGTTCCAGTTCATACGGAATTTCGTTTTTAACAAGAGACTGGATGTAAAGAGCATTATTGGCAACATTCCACTGACGACTATTTCCATTAAAAGAATGTGCTGAAGGACCCAGCCCCAGATATTTAGCACCGCTCCAGTAAGCGCTGTTATGCTGACTTTTTTTACCTGGGAGGGCCAGGTTAGATATTTCATAATGTTCGTATCCGGCGCCAGATAGATAATCTGTCATAATTAAAAACTGTCTCGCCTGATCCTCGTTGTTTATGGGTGATATTTTTTTTTGTCGTGTCATTACTTCCAAGGCCGTTCCAGGTTCTACCGTTAGTGCGTAACAAGATAAATGGGGAATATGCAGGTTTGTGGCTTTTTCAAGATGTTCGACCCATTTTTTATCCGTGAGATGAGGTGTTCCGTAGATGAGGTCAATACTTATATTATTAAAGCCTTCTTCATGAGCGTCATCAATGCATTCTATAGCCTGCTGTGCATTATGCGCCCTGTTCATCCATTTAAGATCATCTTCTGAAAAGGATTGTACGCCGATACTTAATCTGTTAATATGGTTGCCTTTCCATTCTTTCAGTGTTTCTCTAGTTATGTTATCCGGATTAGCTTCTAAAGTGATTTCTGCCAGAGGATTTACCAAAAAATGCTTGTTGATCGATTCCATGATCAGATAAACCTCTTCATGAGATAATATGGAAGGGGTGCCTCCGCCAAAATAGATGGTGTCAATTATTTCTTTTCCAAGATAATTTTTTCGAATAGAAATTTCCTTCAATAAAGCCTTAAAAAAATCGTTTTTAAGCTTCAATGAAGTAGAAAAGTGGAAATTGCAGTAGTGGCAGGCACGTTTACAAAATGGAATATGAATATAAATGCCGGCCATCCTAAGAGAGTATTTAGCTAATATTAATGAATGGCAAAGGTAAATGTATATTGTAAGATTACTGGTCTGATGCTTGCCTTGCTGTTCGTAAGTCAATTGCTGATGGCACAATACTCCGTGAAATACGAAGGCATTGATGTGTCGGCTGGTTTTATAAATGACACATTGAAATTAAAACCTCTATTTGCTGATTCCAGTTCAGGCAAAGCGTATATTAACAGTATTCCGGAGTTGCTTCGTTCAAAAGGATATGCCGCTGCTTCTGTTGATAGCGTTCACTATGATAGTAGTTTTGCGATATGCAGTTTATATATCGGTGAGCTGCTAAAGGTTGTCGATTTACAGACCGACTCAATAGAGCCAACTATGCTTGGTGCCATAGGCTGGCGAAAAAAAAGGTTTTCCGATTTTACGCAGTTTACACAGCTTCAGGAAAAAATTATCACACATCTTGAAAATAACGGATATCCTTTTGCTGCTGTACATACAGACAGTATTGAGTTTCTTCAGGATACCATGAGAGCGATGATCAAAATTGACAAAGGCCCTCTGTATAAAATCGACAGTATACGTAATCTTGGAAGCGGTTCTATCAGCAGTGGTTTTCTACAACAATATTTAGGGATCAAAAACGGAAGTATTTATCGTAAAGAAAAACTGGAGGATATTAGCAGTAAGATCAGAGAACTTCCCTACTTACAGGAAAAACAGTCGTGGGATATGACATTGTTAGGTACGGGATCAATCCTCAATATGTATCTGGATACAAAAAAAAGTAATGAAATAAATGTGCTGGTCGGCGTTTTACCTGCTAATGAGCAGCTATCTGATAACAAAATGCTAATTACAGGTGAGGCAAATATTAATTTAAAAAATGCGCTTGGGGGAGGAGAAGTAATTGGTGTTAATTGGCAGCAGATACAGGTGAAATCTCCCAGACTTAATGTGTTGTTTCAGCAGCCTTATTTATTTGGTTCACCGTTCGGACTCAACTTTAATTTCGATCTGCTGAAAAAAGATTCCTCTTATGTAAATATTAATATGCAGATAGGAGCAAGTTATGCGGTAAGCGCTCGTCAGTCGGGAACAGTATTTTTACAACGATTTACTACAAACGTATTAACTGTTGATACAAACAGAATAAAGAGTACAAAAGTATTGCCACAGGAAGCAGATGTCAATGCCGTAAATATGGGTATTGTATATGATTTGTTCACCACAGATTACCGATTTAATCCGCGTAAGGGCAACGAATTACATTTGATGGCATCTGCCGGTACTAAAAACATCCGAAAGAATAATGTAATCATTCAATTGTATGATTCAGGAGACCCGTCTTTTGATTTTAATCGCTTATATGATACTTTTCAATTGAAATCCTATCAGTTTCGCATGCAGCTGAAAGCTGCACGTTATATCCCTTTAGGCAAAGCATCTGTTCTCAAAGCTGCGGTAAATGCCGGATGGTTTCAAAGCCCAAATACTTTTCGTAATGAGTTGTTTCAGGTGGGTGGTTATAAGTTATTAAGGGGCTTTGATGAAGAAAGTATATTTGCTTCCTCTTATGGCGTGGCAACTGCCGAATACAGATATCTTATGGGTCAGAATTCGTTTTTATCTGCGTTCATTGATTATGGACTATCTGCTAATAAAACTACCACTGTAAACATGAACAATAAGTTTCTTGGTGTAGGTGTAGGGATGGCTTTTGAAACCAAAGCAGGTATTTTTAATATTTCTTATGCAGCGGGAAAAAGAGATGATCAGAAATTTAATTTAAGACAGTCAAAAATACATTTAGGGTACGTGAATTATTTTTAAACGCTATATTACCTTCGGGTAGATAATTTGATACGACAGCAGAATATGAGATATTATTGTTTATTAGCTTTTTTGTTTATTTCTATTAGCTCAAATGCTCAGCATAGTGTAGATTCTGTCGTTAATAAAGACGTGTGGCAGCTTATTCATTCACATCCCTATTTTAATTTTGACGGAGAGGTTGAAAAACTGGTAATGGATGAACGTTCGGTAGATTACGAAGAAAGTATTTTTTATTTTATTGTTTCATTGGTACTATATCTGGCGCTCATGCGACTCATCTTTACAAAATACATGAGTACGATGTTTACTTTGTTTTTTCGTGCTTCTCTTCGCCAACAGCAGCTGCGCGAGCAAATGTTACAGGCAAAATTGCCAGCTCTGCTCATGAATATTTTTTTTGTAATAGTATTTGCTACTTATTGTACGCTGTTGACGAGATATTACGGAGTTTCTTTTGCGGAGAATTTTTGGCAAACCTTATCATTGGGCATTGCATTAATTGCTTGTATCTATATAGTTAAATTTATCATCTTAAATATTGTTGGATGGATATTGGGTATTAAAACTGCAAGGGAGGCTTATGTGTTTCTTGTTTTTCTCGTGAATAAGATGATGTCAATATTTCTCCTAGGTTTTGTAATATTGCTTGCTTTTCCCGCCCCTCAGATAGAAATAACTGTACTGACTTTATCTTATATTCTTGTTGCCGGAATGTTTATATACCGCTTCTTTATTTCTTATCTCCCTTTGAGAAGTGAAATAAAACTCAGCCGGTTACATTTTTTTCTGTACCTTTGCGCCTTCGAAATAGCACCTCTGTTGCTGATTTACAAGGTGTTGATGGTATTTGAGAGATAGTAGTTTATAAATAATTAAATCCATACTTCAAAAATATGGTTAATAACGGGGTTAAAACTGGCGTGTCTGCAACAAAAATCAAAAACATTCTTATTACTCAACCTAGGCCTGAATCTGACAAGTCTCCTTACTTTGAGCTGGCGAGAAAATACGATGTTGCGCTTGATTTTCATCCCTTTATAAGGGTTGAAGGTATTTCAGCTAAAGAATTCAGGAAACAAAAAATCGAAATTTCCAGCTACACAGCGGTGATATTTACAAGTCGTAATGCAATTGATCATTTTTTTCGTATGTGTGAGGAATTAAAGTTTTCGGTTTCTCAGGATACTAAATATTTCTGCATAACGGAAGCTGTAGCTCTATATCTGCAAAAATTCATTTTATACAGAAAAAGAAAGGTTTTTTATGGTTCTGATGGAACAAATAAATCCATGTTTGATGCCATCAATAAACACAAAGAAAATGAGCGGTTTCTTTACCCTTGCTCAGAAAATCAGCAGGATAATGAAATTGTGGGTTGGCTAAAGGCTAATAATTGTGAATTTGCTACGCCATTTATGTATAGAACTATCAGTAATGATGTTAAAGAAATTCTGGATAGTAAAAAATATGATATTATTTGTTTCTTCACGCCCAGTGGTGTAAGAAGTCTTCTTGATAGTTACCCCGAATTTAATCAGAATGGTGTCAATACCAGGCTGGGTGCTTTTGGGAGTAATACTTCCAAAGCAATAGAACAAGCAGGACTCCATCTTGATATTATTGCTCCCCAGCCGCAAACACCTTCTATGGTAGCTGCGCTAGAACAATATTTGTCTGCTAATACAAAAAAGAAGTAATTTTTTCCCGCAATTTGTTTTTCCTTTCCTTCCTAAATCAGGAAGAACTTTTGCATGAATTGTTTGAGTAGGTCAGATTGATGACACGCTAAAATATTTTTATGCCTAATAAATTAATGAATGAATCCAGCCCCTATCTGTTACAGCATGCGAATAATCCGGTTGACTGGTATCCATGGGGTGAAGAGGCGTTGAACAAAGCAAAGCAGGAAGACAAACCTATTCTTATCAGTATAGGATATGCCGCCTGCCATTGGTGCCATGTAATGGAAAGAGAAAGCTTTGAGGACGAAGAGACGGCTGCTATCATGAACGAAATGTTCGTAAACATAAAGATTGACAGAGAGGAGAGACCGGATATTGATCATATATATATGGATGCTGTTCAGGCAATGACAGGTAGTGGGGGATGGCCTCTGAATGTTTTTCTTACACCTGAAAGAAAACCATTTTATGGTGGAACTTATTTCCCTCCTGAACCATTGTATAATCGCGCGTCTTGGAAACAGGTTTTATTAAGTATTGCGAGTTCATTCAGGGAAAAAAGAGAGGAAATAGATGCTCAGGCCAATTATTTGCTTCAGCATATCACTTCTGCTGGTAATCTAACTGGCTCTGTGCAGGAATCTGATAATTTATCAGAAGAAGAAATACAGGAAATGTTTGCAAATGTGATGAAGTCTGCGGATACACATCATGGCGGATTTGGTCGTGCACCAAAGTTTCCGCAAACATTTACCATACGTTGGTTATTGAAGTATTACTACTTCAGCGGTGATCATAAAGCTATTAAACAGGCATGCCTGAGTCTGGATAAAATGATTGACGGAGGCATTAATGATCAACTCGGCGGCGGTTTTGCAAGATATTCTACTGACGAAGCATGGCTGGTGCCACATTTTGAAAAAATGTTATATGACAATGCTCTTATTGTGATGGCATTGGCTGAAGCTTTTCAAGTAACGCGCAATGAGAAGTACAAATTGGCTATAGACGATACCCTCAATTTTGTAGAACGAGAACTAATGTCGCCTGAAGGAGGATTTTACTCAGCCTTGGATGCTGATAGCGAAGGAGTAGAGGGTAAATTTTATGTATGGAGCCAGCAAGAGATCGATGAAATACTGGGAAAAGATGATTCCCTTGTTTTTTCCAGGCTGTATAATGTAACAGAGACAGGAAACTGGGAGCATAGTAATATTCTCCATGTTACTGCTTCTGTTAAAGAAGTGGCTGGTCAACTCGAAATTGACCTCACTGCTGCTGAAGCTATTATTACAAGGGCTAAACATAAACTTTTGCTGGCGAGAGGAAAAAAAGTGAGACCATTGACCGATGATAAAATTATTCTGAGTTGGAACGCAATGATGAATACGGCTTATTCAAAAGCTTTTGCAGCTACCGGGAATGAAAAATACAGGGAACTGGCTAAAAGAAATATGAACTTCCTATTGGATAATTTTTCCGTAGATGATACCGGCTATCTTCATCATACCTGGAAAAACGGCATGGCACGGTTTCCTGCTTTTTTGGATGATTATGGGGAGTTGATACAGGCGCTGATACATCTGCAGGAGATCAGTTCCCAACAGATTTATCTGGAAAAGGCAAAAACTTTATTAAAATGGTGTATCAATCATTTTAGTGAAGAAGAAACGGGTTATTTTTATTTCACGAATGTTGAGCAGAAGGATGTTGTGCTAAGGAAAAAAGAGGTGTATGATGGTGCTGTTGCTTCCGGAAACGCATTGATGGCCTGGAATTTATATTATTGTGGGATGGTTTTTGATAATGGTGAGTGGAAAGAAAGGGCTGAAAAAATGTGTTCCGGATTAAAACAAATGTTGATCAGGTATCCCGGTTCTTTTGGTGTTTGGGCTTCTACCAGCCTGACATTAATGAAGGGAGTTCCGGAAATTGTATTGACCGGAGGGAATCATGACAGCATATTGAAGCAACTACTGCATATATTTATCCCTTTTCGCGTACTTCAATCTTCACCGGTGAAAACTAATGGTTTCCCTTTACTTGAAGGAAAAACGTATTCTTCCATTCCTATGATCTACCTATGTAAAGACTATTCCTGTCAACCCCCTGTAAATGAAGTAGCTGTGTTGCAGGAAAAGCTGGAAGAGATGACCAAAAAATGATTGAGTTTTTATAATAACACAGATACAATTTTTTATTTCCATATCCGTTTAAAGCTAAGGCTGATACTGAATTTGCAGTTTTAAATTAAAATTCTAAACTTGTGACGACGTTGGTAACTAATATTATGATTATGAAAAACCGGTCTGCTCTTGTAATCCTCGCAGTGGCGATGGTTGCCGTAAGTTGCGGTAAATTAAAAAAGTCGTCGAAGGGAACACCTAACGACGGTCAACTTCACGGCGTGGCGCCTGGAAGCAGCTATAACTTATCTAAACCACCCGGAATGGTGTATGTGCCACCTGGAACATTTCACATGGGCCCTAGCGATGAGGATGTTAATTACGCTTATACTGCACGTAACAAACAGATATCTATCAATGGCTTTTGGATGGATGCTACAGAAATTACAAATAATCAGTATCGCCAGTTTGTTTATTGGGTGCGTGATTCTACAGCTGCTCAGTTGATGCAGCTAGGTAAAGAAGTAGATGGAAGATTTGTTATTGATTGGAAAAAAGCTCAAACGATCAAATGGTCTGATAAGTCAACTGTTGAAAAAGTTGATCAGATGATTCTCTCTCCTGAAAACAGGATTTTCGGTAAAAAAGATATAGACCCTTCCAAATTAGTATATCACTCAGAAACATTTGATCTGAAAGAAGCTTCCAAGAGAGAAAATGCAGGAAAGCCACGTTCTATGTTTATCATTAAACGTGATGAGAAGATTTATCCTGATACACTTGTATGGATTCGTGATTTCAGTTATTCATATAATGAACCGGCAACTAAAAGATATTTTTCTCATCCTGCTTTTGGAAACTACCCTGTTGTAGGTGTTAGCTGGAAACAGGCTTCTGCATTCTGCGAATGGAGAACACACTATCTTAATTCTTTCCTTGAATCAAAGAAAAAAGCTACAGAATCTGATTTCAGACTACCTACAGAAGCTGAATGGGAATATGCTGCACGCGGTGGACGTTCTCAATCAATGTTCCCATGGGGTAACTATTATTTAAGAAATAAAAAAGGCTGCCTGTTGGCCAACTTTAAACCTGGCCGGGGTAACTATCCTGAAGATGGTGGTTTTTACACTGTGCGTGCTGATGCATACTGGCCCAATGATTTCGGTTTGTATTGTATGGCTGGAAACGTAGCAGAATGGACTTCCTCTTTATATTATGAAGGTGCTTATAACTTTCAGCATGATATGAATCCGGATATACGCTATACGGCTAAGGATTCAGATCCCCCCAGAATGAAACGTAAAGTAATACGCGGTGGAAGCTGGAAAGATGTAGGATATTATTTGCAAACCAGCACACGTTCTTATGAATATCAGGATACAACAAAGTCCTATATTGGTTTCCGTTGTGTGATCGATTTACCACCAACACAAAAGAAAAAGTAAATTAATTTATAATCAAGTATTTAATTATATCCCTTTAAAATCCGTTCTCAAACCTAAAAAAACTATTAATTATGGCTGGAGTTTCAAAATCCACAGAAAGAATTGTAAATGTGATCGTGTGTATGGGGGCCGCTATCGTAATATTCGGGGCCTGGCAAAAAATTACTCACCAGCCGCTGGCAGATTTTTTCCTTACAGCAGGTTTGATAACTGAAGCAGTAATTTTTGTGGTGTATGCTTTTCTTCCCCCTCCGGGCTCAGAAATGCATGCAATTGCTGAAGCGCTTCCTAAAATGGCTAGCAACTCCAGTGCAGGGAATCCCGCTGTTGCTAAAATGGATAAAATGCTTCAGGAGGCAGATATTACCCCCGATAGTCTTTCACGTCTTAGCGAAGGATTCAAAAAATTAGGAACTCAGGTAGATAAAATTGCTGACGTTTCCGATGTTGTAAAAAGTACCAGCGACTATTCAGCTAAAACCAAAGAAGCTGCTGTTGCACTGGATGCCATGAAAACAGCTTACCAGGGTGCGACTACAAGTATATCTCATTTTAACGCCGCAGCCGACGGAACAAAACAGTTTCATGAGCAAGTGCAGTCGTTAACAAAAAATCTGGGTTCTCTGAATGCTATATATGAAATAGAGCTGCAGGATACCAACAATCATCTGAAAGCGATGAATAATTTCTATGGTAATATGGCTGCTGCATCTCAAACTATGCAGAATAGCGTTGACGATGCGAAAAAAGCACATGAACAAATTGCTAAGCTCGCCGGCAACCTGAGCAGTCTGAATACCATTTATGGTAATATGCTTGGAGCTATGCAGGGAAGACAGTAATCGCTGTCGCACCCAGTCGCCGTCTTATGATAATAGATTGTGGCAGAATACATGACTTCGTCAGCCAGAGCTAACGCCAGGCTGTACCCTATAACTGATGATCTAGAATTTGTTTAAACAAGAAAAACCAACATCCCCATGGCTTTACCGAAAGAGCCCCGGCAGAAGATGATCAACATGATGTATTTAGTGCTTACAGC
>CAZQIQ010000062.1:0-19898 GCA_964593835.1 uncultured Chitinophagaceae bacterium | reverse complement strand
TTACAAATTGTTGATTGCTGGTTTGTTTTAATCTTTATGGATAATCGTTTGCTGCCGATGCGTTATATCCGGGTTATGAAAATACGATTTAGCAATATCAAAGACAGCGTACTACCCACTAACATGTTTTTACAAAGATTCTTATAGGAGATTATTCCAACTTTTACGTGTAAGTACTTATTCCAGAAGCGTTATATCCGGGTTATAAAAATACCATTCTTCAAATGCAATCGGTTTGTAATAACGGGTTGTACCTGAATAAAAGATTAAAGCAGGACGATAGGTCCGCTATCGGTTTTGGTATTGTTTAATAATGATGCAAAAATTATATAAATGATATTATTCCTTCTACAGAAGCGGTGCGTATATCTAAAGTCCTATCTATCTTTTTATTCCGGTTGCCTGACGGAAGAGTTGTTCTGTTTATGCGGTTATCAGGTCTTTCAAAATACTTCAGAGAAGCCCTCTATTCTTATTGAGTGTGTGGGATGCAAGTACAGCTAGCCAATAGCAATCTTACTGTGGAAGTTCTTATACTTTATGAGCTGTGTAAAATAACAAAAAAGGAGCCGGCCAATAGCTCCTTTTTAATAGTCCATTTTGTTGTTAAGGTCGCGGTATAACTTGTTATTCCTTATTAAGTTTTGTGGTAAAAAGAACGACTCCCTCATTATCGATAATGTCTACTATAAATGAACCTGTTTGTAAATGCTGCAGTTCATTAATAGTTGTAACGTTCGTTCCTTTAACCAGGTACCAGCTGAACATCTTAACAATCCGACCTTCTTCATTAAACATTCTAACAATGATGTTTTTGTTTGTCTCACATGTTACATCAATTGTCAGAACAGTGTTGAACGGGTTAGGCCGTACTGTTACTTTTGTAATCATGGGGTAAGTTTTAGTAGGTAAGGTTTGAGATCCAACTTCTGTTGTTTCCTCTGAGGATAAAATCCTTCTAAACAAATCTGATCTTGAAACACTTGTTTTGCTCATAATCTTTTGAAGTTGGTTGCTGACTTCTGGACCAATGTTTGCGAAACGAATGCCATAAATTCAAATGATTGATAATCATTTGTTTGTGATGTTTTAACAGTCCCAAGTATTCCCTTTATGGGATTGTTATATTCATAATGAGAGAAAACTAATCAGAAACGGGTAACTAACTTGAGATTGAGCAGTCTTGGTGTAAGACGATTGGGAAGGGCAAATACAGTATTGGAAAAATCCTTAATCAATAAGTAGGAAATAGTATTGTCTCTATCTATTAAATTAAATACTTCTAATGTAGCCCAGATGCTTTTAAAATGTCGGAAAGGGCTTTCCGGTCTGATTCTGCTTTTTTTATTCATATCCAGCAGCAGGGCGCTAAACCCTATATCTACACGCATATATGGTTCTATCTTTAAAGCATTGCGATATTTAACACTACCTGCTATATTATAAGGAAGATTACTGCCATATAAAAGGTTGAGATACACTTTAAAGTTTTTATTAGTGGCAAGATAATCCTGTAAAAACAATCCAAACGTTACCAGTCTGTCGGTTGGTCTCCTGAACCATCCTCCTTGTTGTAATGAACTGTCAACAGGATTATTCAATGAATCAAGTGTATAATTATAATAAAAGTCGTTGTTGATATTTTCTTTTGTACGCATAAAACCAAGACTAATCCAGCTTTCTGCATCTTTAGCCAGTTCGGTAAACAATCGCAACTCTAAACCTGCTGCATAAGCTCTTGCATTATTTTCACCAAAATATCTTAATCGTACATTGTCTATATCATAGGGAACAATATCTCTCATCGATTTATAGTAGGCTTCGGTAGTTAATCGATAGGGTTTTTTGCCGGATTTAAAGTTGTAATCAAATCCCAAAACTGCCTGATAACTTTTTTGAGCCTTTAAAGACTCATTTACCGTACCATCATATCTTCTTAATTCTCTGTAAAAGGGTGGTTGGTGATAGGCGCCAACAGCACCTCTGAATACAATATCTGTAGTCCAGTCTTGAGGTGTCCAGGAAAAATTTAAACGGGGAGAAATTAAGAATTCTTTATTAAGATTATTGTAATTATATCTTAGTCCACCCTGAAGACTAAAAGAAGGGCTGATCAAAAAATTATCTTGTATGTAACCAGATAAACGTAATACATCAAGGTTGGCTCTTGTACTAACATATCTGCTGATATTTAACTGTTCAGGATTATATGGAAGGTTGTATCCTGCTGAATCCTGATATTCCCATTCATGTAATTTATCTTTTATAGAATGCCATTCTACAGATTGTCCCCATTGTATATAATGCCTTTCTTTATTAAGAAAACCTTTATGAGTGAAATTATATAAGTTAATATTAAGGCGATTGCGCGCAAAATTTTGATAGAGTCCTGCGCCAAGCGGATTATTAATTAATCCAAAGTCTGGTTTTGATTTATCAAACTCTCTGGATCCAAATAAGTATGCACCCATAATGTCCAGCGATTCCTGTTCGTTATTATTAAATGCATTCACCATCCATTTTAATCTCAGATTCTTTGAAGGTTTATGAGAAAATGAAAGTCCTGCCATATTAGTAGCATAACGATCCTCTTCACGTCCGCTGAAATATATATCAACACCCAGGTTGGCGCTAAAAAAAGGAGAGAAGACTGAAGATGTTAACTGACTAAACTGAGGTTGCAGCTTGAATTTGGTTCTGGAAATATTTCCTGTGAATTCAAAAAGAGAATGTTCACTGATTTTATACGTCAGGTAAGCCTGTAAATCGGCAGATGAGGGAATGTAATTCCCCTGGGTTTCCTGCGATTGTAAAAAGTTTCTGTTACTTCGGTTGCGTAACCCTGTTATGAATGTAAGTTTTTTGTTTTTTGAAGATCCTTCAAGATGAACGCCCTGTTCCAGTAAACTTATATAGGCCGAACCTCCAAAATTTGAAGGTCTTTTGTACTGCACATCCAGTACCGACGACATTTTATCTCCATAGCGGGTTTGGAAACCTCCATTATAAAAGTTTACGTTTCTGACAAGTTCAGGGTTGATAAAACTAAGTCCTTCCTGTTGACCACTTCGTACGAGATAGGGACGAAAAACTTCAAAATCATTAACATAAATAAGGTTTTCATCGTAGTTGCCTCCACGTACTGAATATTGAGATGTCATCTCATTATTAGAGCCGACAAAAATTTTAATTAAACTTTCAATGCCTTGTACAGGACTGGGTAAGTTGATGGCGTTTTCGGAGTCTATAGAGATAAGTCCGGCTTCAGCTCTTTTTCGTTGTTTGTCTGTAACAGTAACGGTGTCTAACTGACCAGGCTCTTGTTGTCCAAGTGAGTGAAAAGAGATAATTACAAAGGATATCAGGAGTATTAGGCGGTAAATCTTCACCGTTGCAGTTTTATTCCGAATTTAGGATTATTTAGCATTCAACAACTCATGAATTGTTGCTTTAGGATCTTTGGCAGAGAATACAGTATTGCCTGCAACCAACACGTCGGCCCCGGCTGCAAAAAGAGCACTGGCGTTTTTAACCGTCACGCCGCCATCCACTTCTATCAATACTTCATATCCTTTTTCATTAATTAATTGTTTTAACTCTCGGATTTTCGTGTAAGTATGTTCAATAAAACGTTGTCCACCAAATCCCGGATTAACACTCATTATACAAACAATATCTATATAGTGAAGCACATCACGTAATAACGATACTGGTGTATGCGGATTTAATGCTACACCGGCTTTCATGCCCAGCGATTTAATTTGTTCAATGTTGCGGTGCAGATGAGTACAGGCTTCATAATGAACGGTAATATTATTTGCGCCAGCTTTGTGAAATATATCAACATATTTTTCAGGCTCCCAGATCATCAGGTGTACATCGTTCACCTTTTTACTGATTGTTGTTACCTGTTGTATAACAGGTACACCAAAACTAATATTGGGAACAAATCTGCCGTCCATCACATCAAGATGAAGCCATCCGGCAGCACTATCGTTCACCATTTGTACTTCTTTTTCAAGATGCAGAAAGTTGGCAGCGAGTAGGGAAGGTGCAATAATAGGCATGTACAAATATATAAATATTAGCCATTAAGCCTTTGAAGAGCAGCTTTGGCTTCATTAAAAGTATCGTCGAGAGAAAAGGCGCGCTGATAATTTATTATAGCTTCTGAGCGGTTGCCCGACATTTCATAGCACCGGCCCAGCCAGTAATAGGCATCTGGGTCAGTATTTGATACGGTAGTAGCCATATTAAATACTTTAAGCGCCTCATTGATTTTCTTTCTTTCGAAAAGAATAATACCCTTCTCAATATAGGCATCAGTCATTTTCCAATCACGGCGGATGCACTCATCAAATAAACGCAATGCTTTATCGTATTCCTTAGTTTCCACATAATATACTCCTTTTGTGAACAAAGGTTCCAGCTGTGTTTCGCTCGAATCTTTTGAAAGCAGAAAATCACATATGTCAAGTGCACGCGAATCTTTTTGGGAAATATATAGATTGGCCAGCAACATACCGGAATAATTGATAGGCATTTGTGAAAAAGAGGCTTCCAGTGATTCGATAGCGCCAAGTGTGTCTTTCATTTTGATCAGCAAACTTCCTTTATCGTACCACGCTTCAAAATTTCCTGAATCTCTCGACAAGATTTTATTAAAACTTTCCAGCGCTTTATTGTACTCACCTTTCTGAACGTGAATTTCTCCCAACCTTCTGTCGAATTCTGTATTGTCGGGAAATTTTTTTGAACATTCTTCCAATAGTTTTTCAGCATGTTTTACTGCATCGGTTAATAAAAGATTGGAGACATACATCAACGCAGTATTCTCATCCTGCACTAATTCCCAGGCTTTTTTATAATCATTGGTGGCTAACTCGTGAATGTTGTTTTGGGAAAGCAAACCAGCTCTTCTCAGTCTCAGCATTGCATCCTGAGGTTGTTGCTCAATGCTGTCGGTAATGCCGTCAAATGGTTTTTCCTCCAGCATTTTTACAGTATCCTCAGATATATTATCGTTTTCTGAGTTACAGGAAAAAACACTTATTGCCAGAAAAACCGTGGAAAACACTGTCAGTATCCTGTTCATTTTTCAAAACTAGCCGATTTTAATTTAAGCTTTTGATAAAATGCCTTTCTTTGCAGAAATGAATAGCTATGGAACAGGGTCTTGTACATCTGCATAACGTATTGCGCTGGGTTGTTTTGATTTTGCTGGTAGTGGCTTTATACCGCCATTTGACCGGTATGGGTAACCCTAATAAACCATATAGTAGTAAGGATAAGAAAACAGATCTTTTCCTTATGATTAGCGTACATATCCAGTTACTGATAGGGCTTTATCTATGGTTTACGCGTCCGTTCGGGTTACAGAATATCACTAATTCAGGTATGGGAGTGGTGATGAAAGATCCGGTTTTTCGTTTTTGGGCAGTAGAACATATAGCCGGAATGCTAATAGCGACTGTGCTGATCACTATTGGCAGAGGTTTTTCCAAGAAATCTATACCCGATGTTCAAAAACATAAAAAGATTTTCTGGTTCTTTATTATCGCCTTGTTATTTATCCTCGCATCTATTCCTTGGCCAGGCAGAGATGCAGCAAGACCACTTTTTCCGGGTGCATAGGATTTTGTAACTTGAGAGCGTATGCTTTTTCTCAGAAACTTTACCTATTCAATAGATAAACGCAACTGGAAATACTATTTCCTGCTGGTGTCATTGTCGATGTCTAAATAATAAGACTGTCTGATCGACTACAGATATGTTTTCATTATTTAACCATCAAAAGATTGACAATGCCATATTATCATCGTTTAGGAAAAATTCCTCATAAACGTCACACCCAGTTCAGAAAAGAAGACGGTTCATTGTATGCAGAACAACTGTTCTCAACCGAAGGGTTTTCGAATGATTATTCTTTATTGTATCATGCGTTTGCTCCTACAGATATCATAAAAACAGACGATCCTTACAGTATTCAACCTGAAATAGCGGAAGAAAAAATGTTGAGGCACAGAAGTTTTGAAGGGTTTAATATTCAGCCTGAAAAAGATTATCTGAATAGTAGAAAAGCAATACTTGTAAACAGTGATTGTCATGTTGTATTAGCAGCTCCTTCCGCTGGTATGACTGAATATTTCTACAAAAATGCAGATGCAGATGAATTGATTTTTATCCATGAGGGAAGTGGAACACTTCATACAATGTATGGCCTTATTGAATTTTCATACGGCGATTACCTTGTGATTCCCAGAGGCACTATTTATCAGATCACATTTAATGGAGAGAATAACCGTCTTCTTATTGTAGAGTCGTTTAGTCCTCTGCGTTTTCCCTCGCGATACCTTAGTAAATATGGTCAGTTGCTGGAACATTCTCCATTTTGTGAGAGAGATATCAGACCTCCTGCAGAGCTACAGACATTTGAAGTAAAAGGAGATTTTCTCATAAAGACGAAGAAAAAAGGCAATATCTATGGAATACATTACGGTCATCATCCTTTTGATGTGATTGGGTGGGACGGATGCTGCTATCCGTTTGCATTTAGTATACATGATTTTGAACCTATCACCGGAAGAGTGCATCAGCCACCTCCGGTACACCAGACTTTTGAGGGACATAATTTTGTGGTCTGTTCTTTTTGTCCCAGACTTTACGATTACCATCCACAGGCCGTACCTGCTCCGTATAACCATAGCAATATTGACAGCGATGAGCTGTTGTATTATGTTGACGGCGATTTTATGAGTAGAAAGAATGTTACGCGCGGAATGATTACCCTCCATCCGGGTGGAATTCCTCACGGACCGCATCCCGGAGCTGTAGAAAAGAGCATAGGAGCAAAAGAAACAAAAGAGCTGGCTGTAATGGTCGATACTTTTCATCCTTTACAACTCAC
This sequence comes from uncultured Chitinophagaceae bacterium, assembly GCA_964593835.1. Classification (GTDB taxonomy): domain Bacteria; phylum Bacteroidota; class Bacteroidia; order Chitinophagales; family Chitinophagaceae; genus Flavitalea. Next base: position 12,991 of record CAZQIQ010000062.1, on the reverse strand, counting down.
TAAAGAAGCGCTTAAAATTGAAAACGCTGATTATACTATGAGCTGGGCAGAATAAAAGCTGTATCAAAAATGCGATATACATCTTTTTGTTAGGGTGGCTAATGGAAAAAGTTTTGGTGTATGTGATTTTCTGGCTCTTCAAAATAGTATTGATACATCCTTTATTATTAATGGGCTTTGTATTTGTCATTTTTTAATGGATTTTTAAAGCAGATCCCTAATAGTGCAATAAGGCGGTTTTTTATTAATCAATGATCCATCATTAGCAGGCAGCGATTCTCTTAATGATGCAAATTGTAATCATAAAAATTGTTGATGTTATTATCCGATGCTACATCTTTTTATGCAATATAATTTATGCCCACTGAGCAAAATGCCTTTAAGGTTTTTAAAAAATGTTGTGATGTAATAAGAGAAAACCGGGGGTCGGTTAGATTAAGTTCGTTCTGAAAATATATAGCCAGGTTGTAAAATATGGGACTTATAACGTCACACTGGAAACAAGTACTTCTTTTTAGAGTGACCATAAAACTTTCCTTTCCCTGTAATGGGGTGATAGTGTATTGAATAGACTTTCAGGTCTGTCTGCTTCTTGCGGCAGAAAATTTGTATATTCAGATATTAAAAAATCTTTCTATGATTAAGTTTAACGAATTGCAGCCGGGTGACCTTGTAATTGCTGAACATGAAGGTCAGCAGTGGATGGGAACCGTAAAAGAATTAGACCGCGAAGAAAAGATAGTATGTGTGGAAACACAGGTACAGGATTTCTGGTTTAGCACTGATCATCTTTATCCTATTCCTTTATCTGATCAGCAGATGCTTCATCTTGGATTTCAAAAGGCGGAGGTAGAATCAGGGGTAAAGTATATCAAAGATGCTTTTCGCTTAAGGATTCCGAGGGAAGGAGATTTTAGCGCTCCTGAAATATGGTATCGGGAGGATAGAAGAGAACTGATGAATCCTATCAGTGTACATCAGTTGCAGAATCATTTCTATGAAATGACAAAAATGGAGCTAAATCCTGCCTGATACATGACAGTGCATGACAGCCCGTTACCCCGAAGGCTTTATTTTGGGAAATATTCGTTTTGCCATATAAAATAGAACTAACATGCAGGCCATACTCGGGGTTATTTTTCATGCAATAGGTGGATTTGCTTCAGGAAGTTTTTATTTGCCTTATAAAAAAGTAAAAGGATGGGCCTGGGAAAGCTACTGGCTGGTTGGTGGGTTGTTTTCCTGGTTAGTAGTTCCCCCTCTCGCTGCATATCTTACTGTTCCCGGATTTGCAGAAATCATTCGTAATGCTGATAGTAGTGTGCTCTTCTCCACTTTCGTTTTTGGATTGTTATGGGGAATCGGCGGATTAACCTATGGGCTGGGAGTAAGGTATCTGGGAGTGAGTCTCGGAAGTAGCATTATTCTTGGACTATGTATGGTCTTCGGCGCCATTATTCCTTCTATATATTATGAGATTGTTGCTAATGAAGAGAAAGAAACGATCAGTATGCTCACGGGTACAACCTGGGGACTGACCGTTTTGGGTGGGTTATTTGTGTGTGTGATTGGAATCATCATTTGTGGGAAAGCCGGGGTAATGAAAGAAAAACAACTTTCCGGTGTACCTGCTACTGACCCTCATGGTGTACAAATAGCCACTGAATATAAGTTTGGATTGGGTTTATTAGTATCAATTATTTCTGGTGTGCTTAGTGCCTGTTTTTCTTTTGGCATTGAAGCCGGCTCTGCATTATCTATAGCCGCTAACGATGTATGGAAAGCTGCACATCCCGGTGAAGGAGAATTTCTTTACCGTAATAATGTTATTTACATAGTTATTTTATGGGGAGGGTTAACCACCAATCTGATATGGTGCGTGATGCTCAATCTTAAAAACAAAACATATCCCGATTACACGAACAGTAAAACGCCACTCTTGGCCAATTATATTTTCTGTGCACTCGCAGGTACAACATGGTTTCTGCAATTCTTCTTTTATGGGATGGGAGAAAGTAAACTGGGTAATGGCCCAAGCTCATGGATACTGCACATGTCGTTTATTATTCTTGTCGCCAATTTTTGGGGTATTATACTGAAAGAATGGAAAGGAACAGGTAAGAAAACAATACAAACAATAACAATAGGAATTCTCACGATAGTAGTATCTATTCTTCTCGTCGGACTTGGTAATTCAATAAAAAATTAAAGTATGGTGTTGGATAAAAAAATGATTGATGATCATAATTCATCAAAGTTAAAAGCGCATGAAAATAAGTTTCAATACTCTGCAGAGTCAATAAAAAATGTTGAAGATATCATTCAGAAGCTGATTGATTTTCAGGTAGCTATTCCCAGTTGGGCATTAGGGAGTGGTGGAACCCGTTTTGGCAGATTTTCCATTGGGGGTGAACCTTCAAATCTTGAAGAAAAAATTGAAGATATAGGATTGCTGCATAGGCTTAACCAATCAAGTGGTGCAATATCACTGCATATTCCCTGGGATATACCATCAGATTATAAGAGTACAAAAACATTAGCTGCTCAGCATGGTTTGTTGTTTGATGCAATGAATTCGAACACCTTTCAGGATCAGCAGGGGCAGGAGCATAGTTACAAATTCGGTTCATTTCAACATGTAGATAAAAAAGTTCGTCAACAGGCTGTTGATCATAATATAGAAGTCATTAAACATGGTGTTGAACTGGGGTCAAAATCGTTAACCGTCTGGCTGGCTGATGGATCCTGTTTTCCAGGGCAGCTTAATTTTCGTCGCGCTTTTCAAAATACCTTAGAAAGTTTACAACTTGTATATGAGGCATTACCATCCGACTGGAAAATATTTGTTGAGTATAAAGCTTTCGAACCCAATTTTTACTCTACAACCGTAGGTGACTGGGGACAGTCATTATTATATGCAAACAAATTAGGAAAGCAGGCTTATACCCTGGTAGATCTTGGTCATCATCTGCCCAATGCAAATATTGAACAGATAGTTTCTCTCTTATTAATGGAAGGAAAGCTGGGTGGATTTCATTTTAATGATTCAAAATATGGCGATGATGATTTAACCGTTGGAAGTATTAAACCCTACCAGTTGTTTTTAATATTTAATGAGTTGATAGAAGGTATGGATGCAAAAGGGATGGTTCACGCTACTGATTTGGGTTGGATGATTGATGCTTCTCACAATATTAAAGATCCTCTGGAAGATTTATTGCAATCTGTTGAAGCTATCATGATCAGTTATGCACAGGCGCTGTTAGTAGATAGAAAGAAACTGGAAGCTGCACAATTATCAAATGATACTGTAGCTGCCCAGGAAGTATTGCAGGATGCTTTTCGTACAGATGTTCGCGCTATTGTTGCGGAAGCCAGGAAAAGAAGTGGCGGTGCGTTAGAGCCAGTAACAGTTTATCGTGAACAAAAAATCAGACAACAACTCATTCAACAAAGAGGTATAAAAACAGTAGCAACAGGATTATGAGTGCAATTCCAGTAATAGCAGTATTTGATGTAGGTAAAACAAATAAAAAGCTTTTTCTTTTTGATGAAGATTATAAAATTGTTTTCGAGCAAACGAATAAATTCCAGGAAACCAAAGATGAAGATGGTCAGTCCTGCGAAAATCTTGATGAATTAACAAGATGGGGAAGAGAATCTTTTAGGAGTTTGAATGATTTGAAAGATTTTGATATAAGGGCGATTAATTTTTCTTCTTATGGAGCAAGTTTTGTTCATACGGATGAAAATGGTCATCCTATATTGCCTCTGTATAATTATCTGAAACCATATCCTGAAGAGCTGAAAAAACAATTTTTTTCTTCTTATGGCGGAGAAAAATTGATTTCAAAACAAACTGCATCACCCGTACTGGATAGTTTGAATTCAGGGTTGCAGTTGTACCGTTTAAAATATCAGAAAGGATTAACTGATATTTCCGGTTATTCCTTACATCTGCCGCAATATTTAAGTTTTCTGATAACTGGAAAAGTATATTCTGATATTACCAGTATTGGCTGTCACACCATGTTATGGAATTATGATAATAATGATTATCACGATTGGGTAAAAAAGGAAGGCATTGATAAAAGACTTGCCCCCATTTTTCCTTCTGATGAGGTGATCAGATCGAGAGCTCACTGGAAAGAATTTTATGCAGGAATAGGGTTACACGATAGCTCTTCTGCGCTGATACCTTACTTATCCAGCTTTCATCAGCCATTTGTATTAATATCTACAGGCACATGGTGCATTAGTCTGAATCCCTTCAGCGAAGATCCGCTTACTGAATATGAGTTGGAAAAAGATTGTCTGAAATACCTCACTTTTCAACGCAGACAAGTAAAAGCATCAAGATTATTTGCCGGTTACGAACATGAAGAGCAGGTAAAAAGATTAGCCAGCCATTTCAATACAGCTGTAAACTATTACGAAAAAGTAGAGTTTGATAACGATATAGTAGAGAAATTAAAAAAGACTGTGAAGCAGGATGATCGTCCTGAATTTGTTCCGGGTGCTTCCATCTTTGCCAGCAGAGACTTAAATGATTTTAAAAACTATGATGAAGCTTATCATCAGTTCTTAATGGATATTATGCATCTTCAGGTGGGGTCAACTTTATTGGTGATGAAAGGGACTCCTGTAAATCGCATTTTCGTTGATGGCGGCTTTGGTAAAAATCCAATTTATATGAATCTACTTGCTTTGGCATTTCCTGATATCGAAGTTTATGCCGCTTCTGTTGCTCAGGCCACCGCGATGGGTGCTGCCCTGGCTATTCATAAACATTGGAATCCCCAACTGCTACCCTCAGATCTGATAGATCTTAAGTATTATGCTGACAGGCATGTGGGTGATTAAAAAAAATTGACATTATTCCGTATTCTGCCGATCAATTGATGATAACAGTTTTTTATTAAGCGGTTGGCTATTTCATTGCGAGTAGGTGGACGACTGGTTCTGTTATTGATCATGACCAGGTCTTCCTGCGTTAATGCTCTTGAATCTCCGGTATATGTAGCTGTTTTTTCTTCCCAGACATAATTGTCAGGGAACCGGTCGTAAAGAATATTTCTGTTGTTGGCAAGATCATATATTCTACATTCCAATGTAGCATGACTTCTTAGCAAACTTCTGTTCACATATACAGTTGCATATACGGTTGTAAATACTGGTTTTGCAGGTAATGATTTAGTTGTGCCTGTTTGTATACGGGTACTTCTTCTTACGGTATACCGATCGATAGCCTGTGTGCCTATAAACAGGTCGGTTACATTCATATCAACATATCTGTCCGCATTTATTCTTTTTAAGGAGGCATCCCTATCTGTAAAAAACCGGACATCATTAAATGATCCTACATTCAGGTCACGCACCATTTGTAGTTGGAGAAAGTCTTCGTTAAAACCCCAATAGCTCCAATTATTTCGATAATAATTTACAGGACTCACTACTACTTTTAACGTAGCTTTTTCCTGAGCTTCATTCATTAATGCACGCACATCTCTGTATCCCGGATAGGCATTATCAGCTTTCCTGAATAAATCATAAGCTGATTGTGCATATTGCCTGTTATTATAATTGAGGTATTCAATACCCTGAGCATAATACTCCTTAGCCGCTTTTTCAAGTGTATTGTTTATTGCAGATTGAGGATCCCAGGGATTAGGAACGGCTTTGCTCGCCGCAGGCGATGCTTTTATAGTAGTATACATTTCTTTCATCACCAATAACTCTTCGTATACATTCATGTATCTGTCGCCAATTGATCCACCTTGAATATTGGCCTGATTAATTTCTTTTCTTTTGTTTGCGGCTTCTTTGTATGCTCTGGGCAATACAGCCATTGCTTCACCATCCGAAGGATTTTTATTAAGCCTTTCGATGAGCTCAAAAACGGTTTTGTCCTCAAATGTGTATAAATGAGAAAGCCTGGAATGGCCTGAGCAGGCACAAATAAATAATAAAAAGGGTAGAGCCTTAGAAACTAAGGAGGGCATGGGTGAGTAGTTTTATCTGTAATATACAAATAATACTATCCTCAAGAAATGGTCAACACCTGGCAGGTACAATTTAAATGCTGTAAAAAATATAGCTACAGTGTGTAAGATTACTGATACATTTTCAACTCTTCTTCGATAAGTTCATTGAATTTTTCTTCTAATTGTAATACCCATTGAGGAATATTTTGCGTTACAATTTTCCATGCCGAGGCCTCTTTTTTCATATGGAAAATGATTCTCAGACCACGATCATCGCTAACATCAACGGTAGTGAGCGATTCTTCAAGGCCATTAGGTTTGCGAAAATTAAATTCCCGTACTCTGCCTTCAGCCTTTATAAGTTTGGTAAACTGAATATTTTTTATAAATCGGATTTGCATAGTTTTCATCCTTTACATTTTGTCAACTGGATACACATTATTTAAGACTGCAATTTACATGCTAAAAATTTAGTGAGAGGATTTTTACACGCCTAACAAATGAAATAGTCTCCTAATAACAAAGAATTCCGTCCAGATGCTTTTGTTATGTAATCTGCTGCAAATGATTTGTAATGTTATTAACTGTTTTAAAATTACATAATAATAAACCTTAATGCAGTTGTTTTGGCAGGGAATACTTCTAGTCTTTTAATTTTTGTGACCTGTTTTACAGTTAGCTAAGATGTTATATTACTATGCTACAATTTATATGTTCAGTTGAGAGGATAATATCTCAGGAAAAAGAGGAGTTGCTAAAAATATTTTAAAAAACTTTAGAATGGTGCAATTAAAAATTTGCTCTGTGAAGTGTCTACATAAAAACAGGGTGTGTCAGACTTTGACACACCCTGTTTTTATAAATTTACTACTTGATTAATATCTGTAAGCATCTGATTTAAACGGACCTTCTTTAGGAATACCCAGATAATCGGCCTGCTCAGTAGTCAATTCATCCAGTTCAACACCTATTTTAGAAAGATGCAGACGAGCAACTTTTTCATCAAGATGTTTTGGAAGAACATACACTTTGTTTTCATATTGTGAGTGGTTGGTCCACAGTTCAATCTGAGCAAGTGTCTGGTTAGTGAATGAGTTACTCATTACAAAACTTGGATGACCGGTAGCGCAACCCAGATTAACTAAACGTCCTTCGGCAAGAATAATAATGTCTTTGCCTTCGATATTATAAATATCAACCTGTGGTTTAATAGTGTCTTTAGTCTGACCGTAATTTTTATTAATCCATTCAATATCAATTTCGATATCAAAGTGACCGATGTTGCACACGATCGCTTTGTCTTTCATTAATCTAAAATGTTTTTCAGTAATCAGGTCACGGCAACCAGAAGCGGTAACGACAATATCTGCTTCTTTTACTGCATCTACCATTTTCTTCACTTCAAAACCATCCATAGCTGCCTGAAGAGCGCAAATAGGATCTATTTCCGTTACAATAACACGGCAACCAGCTCCTGCTAATGAAGCAGCTGAACCTTTTCCAACGTCTCCATATCCACCTACAACTGCAATTTTCCCTGCCAGCATTACATCAGTAGCACGACGAATAGCGTCAACCAGCGATTCTTTACACCCGTATTTATTGTCGAATTTAGATTTGGTAACAGAATCGTTTACGTTAATAGCAGGAACAGGAAGAGTGCCTTTAACTACTCTTTCATATAAACGATGCACACCGGTAGTAGTTTCTTCTGAAATACCTTTTACGTGCTGAACAAGTTCAGGGTATTTATCCAATACTATATTAGTCAAATCACCACCATCATCGAGAATCATATTCAACGGACGATCAGGGCTTCCAAAAAATAATGTTTGTTCTATGCACCACTCTGCTTCTTCATTGGTTTGTCCTTTCCAGGCAAATACACCAATACCAGCTGCTGCTATTGCTGCTGCTGCATGATCCTGTGTAGAAAAAATATTGCAGGAGCTCCATTTAACTTCTGCTCCCAAAGCCACAAGTGTTTCTATCAGTACAGCAGTCTGAATAGTCATGTGCAGACATCCGGCAATACGAGCGCCTTTTAATGGCTGACTAGGTCCGTATTCACTGCGCAGGGCCATTAGTCCCGGCATTTCTGCTTCAGCCAAACGAATTTCTTTGCGACCCCATTCGGATAATTTTATATCAGCAACTTTATTAGGTAGTTTAAAATCAATGTTTACTTTGGCGGTTATAGACATGAATATTTTATTTTATTAAGCGGCAAAGATACCATTAAGCCTATAAATGTGCAAAATACAATAGGAACAGTTTTTTCTGCCCGTTCATTAATTGATATAGGAAATAGTGAGCACTGAAACGTTTAAGCATTAGGTTTCAACGATTGTGTATAAAACTAATTATTCAGCGTAATCTTTATTAATAGATGAATACTGTTTCTTTCACGCAGATTATTATTAGCCTTGCCATTGCCATTGGATTGATTGTGGTTCTCACTGCAAAATTCAGAGTACATGCTTTTTTTGCCCTGCTCATTGCCTGCTTTATTGTAGGTGTCGGAACCGGACTGCCAATGATAGATATACTTAATATTTCTAAAGAAGGTTTTGGGCATATTATGCAATCTTTAGGATTAATTATTGTACTCGGGACGACATTAGGTGTGGTATTGGAACGAATAGGAAGTACACAGGTAATGGCAGATGTTATTTTAAGGAAGACAGGTAAGAAGAATGCTCCGTTAGCAATGAGTATAACAGGATTTATCGTTGGAATGCCTTTGTTCTGCGATTCCGGGTATATAGTGATGAGCGGACTTAATAATTCAATAGCCAGAAGAACGGCAGTACCTGTAGCGGTAATGGCAGTTTCTCTCGCAACCGGTTTGTATGCTGTTCATTGTCTGATACCTCCTCATCCCGGGGCCAGTGCGGCAGCAGGCATTATAGGTGTGGATTATGGAATATTAATGTTAGTAGGAGTGGCAATTGCTATACCAGCGGCAGCTGTGGGATATATATGGGCAAGTTATGCGGGCCGACGTTTCGCTGGTGAATCAGTCGCACCTGAGCAGGAAGAAGAAAAACAGGATAATTATGAAGATAGCAGACCTGGGCCGTTCATGGCATTTTTGCCTGTAATCGTGCCTATATTATTGATTGCCGGCTCCTCATTATTACTCAATAAACAATTAGAAAAAAGCTGGTGGCAGGAAATGTTTCAATTTCTGGGAGAGCCTGCTATTGCTCTGTCAGTTGGGTTATTGCTAGCATTATCTGGTGTTCGGAAAGGCAAGAAGAAACAAGTAGGAGATTTTTTAATGGAAGGTGCGGAAAAAGCGGGAAGTATACTCGTGATCATTGGGGCAGGAGGCGCTTTTGGAGCTATTCTGGCTGCAGCTAATATTGGTGATCATTTGAGCCAAACATTACCATTAGGTAGTCTGGGTTTGTTTTTCCCTTTTCTGGTGGCTTTCCTTTTAAAAACAGCTCAGGGCTCTTCAACAGTAGCTATTATGACTACTGCTGCCATAACATTGCCTGTTATATCTGCTTTAGGACTGGAGAGTGATAATGCCCGATTGCTGGCCGTATTATCGATGGGTGCAGGTTCCATGATGTTGTCACACGCTAATGATGCCTATTTCTGGGTAATCGCCCGATTCTCCGGACTGGAGATGCCCACTATGTTAAAAGTATATACCGTAGCCACATTCCTGATGGGATCAGTGTCGATGCTGGTCATCTGGCTATTATCTTTGATAATGGGTGTTTAATGCTTATTCTTGAGTATTTCTGCTACTTTTTTATCGAGGGGAAGGGTAACAGTATCAGGAGAAAATTTATCCAGATCGATAAAACGGAACGTTTCAGTTTCACCTGTTTGAGCATAGGCGTTCAATTGTTTTTCATCAAAGTCAAATTCTTTGGATCTTAATGGCGCTGTTATGGGTTCAAGTGCTCTGACGTAATAATAGATAGCTATAATCTGGTGATCGGGATGAAAAGCACTTTTAAGAAAAATATCAGTAGTATAAATATGCTCTTCTACTTCAACGGCCAGATCCATTTCTTCTTTAAATTCTCTTTTCAGACAATCCCTGGTTCCTTCGCCTGACTCCATACCACCTCCGGGAAACTTAGTGTAATAATTACCCCTGATATATTCATCACTCACAAGAATTTGTCGTTGATCGTTGATAAGAATACCATACACCCTGATATTAAACATATTTTAAAACATTTTTTTTCTAAGAAAAGACCAGCCTACTATCAGAGAAATAACTAAGGAAAGGGATATGGGAATATAGAAAGCATAGGGAGAAGTGGCATAGGGGATAGGCACGTTCATCCCATAAATGCTGGCGACAAGCACAGGAAAGGTTAAAACTATAGTGATTACTGATAATCTTTTTAAAACTTCATTCTGATTATTGGCAATAATACTGGCGAATGCATCGAGTGTACTACTAAGAATGTTTGTATAGATATTGGCCATTTCCAATGCCTGAGAATTATCTACGATAAGATCACGAAGAATTTCTTTTTCATCTTCATTCAGACCAAGAAAATTAGTCCTGTCAATTTTCATCAATAACATTTCGTTCGAACGAAGGGCTGTAACAAAATAAACAAGGCTTTTCTGAATACGCATCAATTGAAGTAATTGCTCATTTCTATTAGATGCATAAAGTTTTTGCTCGATCAGATTTCTTTTTACGTTGATCACTTTTAGTGTATCCATATAAGTATGGATAACTTTTTCAAAAATCTTCAATGCCATCATATTCTTCTTATCAGGATGACGATTTTGAAAAGTATCCAGAAACTTTTTGATAGCTCCGTTATCAAAAGAGTTAACCGTTACAATCTGGTTGTGCGTTAAAATAATACAGATAGGAATGGTTATATAATAAGCATCGCTTTCATTAAAAGAATTATTCTCTGTGGGAGTTTTAATGACGATCAGCTTTACATTGTCTTCCTCTTCAAAACGGCTTCTTTCGTCAATATCCAGTGAGTCGGTCAGAAAGTCGAGAGGAATATCCAGCGATACAGATAATTCTGAGAACTCCTCCTGTTTTAAGGGAGGAATAATATTTACCCACACACCGTTTTCAGGTTTGCTTACAGCAATGGTCTGATGGTTAATATTTTTAAAATACTGTATCATGGGCGCGCAAAGATAGGTGGGGTGCGCGACAATCAACGTTATATTTAGTCGATCTCTACATTCCCCTCATAAACTTTTTCGGCAGGTCCGGATAACCAGATGTTTTTATAATTATCATCGCCTGTCCGATCATATTCAACACTTAGTTTACCTCCTTTTGTGTGCACTGTTACTTCATTAAAACCATTTTCGTTATGATAACAGGCTAAGGCTGCGGCGGTTACACCGGTGCCGCAGGAGTAGGTTTCATCTTCCACACCCCGTTCATAAGTTCTTACGGCTATTTCATCATCACCTGTAGTTTCAACAAAATTTACATTAATGCCTTCAGTAACAAACTTAGGACTGTTTCTGATCAGCTTACCTAAATTAAAAACGTCCAGTGTATCCAGTTTGCTGACCATTTTAATATAATGTGGTGAGCCGGTATTGAGAACAAAATCGCCTCCGTTCACACTTTTTACTTCATTAACGTCTTTCATTTTAAGACTTACTGTTCCGTCGAGGTCGATTTCTGCTTCATGATCTCCATCAATAGCCGAAAACAGATAGGTGTTTTTATGAATACCCATGTGATAGGCAAACTTCACCAGGCACCGGCCGCCATTTCCGCACATTGTGCCTTCTCGTCCGTCGGCATTATAATATTTCATGGCGAAATCGTAGCCGGACTTTTCGTTGAGCAGCATAAAACCATCGGCTCCAATGCCAAATCTTCTGTCACAAATAAAATTGATCTCTTTTGTACTAAGGTTAGAGAATTCACCTTTTCTGTTATCCAGGATAACGAAGTCGTTGCCTGTACCCTGGTACTTATAAAAATGGATGTTCATATTAATATCTCCGCAAAACTAAGACATCGAATTAAAATAAAATGGTTGCTTCCAGAGCAGTTTTGATCAGTTTATCAACAGTATTTGCGGGATTTTTACTGAATTGACGACTTACTCTGTTGGCTACAACTGCATTTAACGACAAACATTGGTGTCCCAGTATTTTACCTAATCCGTAAATCGCTGAGGTTTCCATCTCGAAATTGCAGATGCGGTAGCTGCCCAATGAAAATTGCTGTAGTCTATTCACTAAATCGGGCATTGATAACCCGATACGCAATGTTCGTCCCTGAGGTCCGTAAAATCCGGGACAGGAAACAGTAATTCCGTGAGCGAAACCTTTGACAAAATGTTTCAGCAGTGCAGCTGAGCCGCTGCTTATATAAGGTTGAAGAAATTGTGTTTGAGAAATGAAAGCCTGTAAAATCAGTTTATCTTCTTCGTTTTGTTCGTGCCGGTAAAAATGAAGAAGATTATCAATTCCCAATCCATGCGTAGAGGCCACGAGCGCATCGGTGGGAATATCCTCTTGTAATGAACCGCAGGTACCGAGGCGGATTATTTTCAGACTGGTCAGTTCCTGTTTTATTTGTCGGGTTTCAAAATCGATATTCACCAGTGCGTCCAGTTCATTCAGCACAATATCAATGTTATCTGTTCCGATTCCTGAGGACAGCACACTCAGCCGTTTATTACCTATATAGCCGGTATGTGTAATGAATTCGCGGTGCACTGATTGGTGCTCTATTCTGTCAAAATGTTTACTCACCAGTGGTACGCGATGGGGGTCGCCGACGGTAAAAACTGTCGTGGCGATTTCTTCCGGTCGCAGATCGAGGTGGTAAACAGCGCCTCTTTCGTTGATGATCAGTTCAGATTCGGCTATTTTATTCATAATCCAGTAATTACAAATAATAAAACATGCATTAATGCTTTTCCATTCACTTAAAATATCCTTACTTTTGCAGCCTTGCTGCGGCAACCTCTGCCGTGTAAGTTAATATAAAAAAAGAAAGGTCCTGTGGCCGAGTGGCTAGG
>CAZQIQ010000061.1:16373-20176 GCA_964593835.1 uncultured Chitinophagaceae bacterium | reverse complement strand
CGTGGTGGAGATACAGCTTCTACCACTTATGATATATGAGACGCTATCGATAAGATCAGATAAAAATCGAAGCTCTTTTACCTGATTTCTCAACTTAAAACCACCGTATCTATGCGGTGGTTTTAATATATAGAGAATAATTCAAGGCCTACCTTCATCATTGTCTTTTTTGCTGTGATAAGTGGCGATAAGCTTATTTTTTAGCACTGACAGCTCATACAAAAAACGGAAGCTGAATTTGCACTTCCGTAGATACGAAGCCAATCGCCCCGTCTATTCCCAATACGATGTTGCGGATAATTTTCTTTTCAGTCTTTCAATGCTTCTTTTAATTTTTGCCATGTTTGGTCCGATAAAATTTGCTCGAAATCTGTTGTCTTGTTTTTGCTATACTCAACAATATATTCTGCTCTTTCTTTTGAGTCGGGGTGTGTGCTAATCCATGTCAAATATTCTGTCGCTTCATTCTCTTCGGCCGATAACTTGTAGAGAAAATTTGCAAATGGTTCAGGGTTAACTTTTGCTTTTATTAAATAATCAACCGCTTGAATGTCTGCATCCTTCTCTAAGCTTCTGTCAAAAGCCGATGAAGAAAGCATTTTCGCCGTCTCTTTGACAACCTCTGTTCCGCCGTTACCTGTTGTCATTGAAATTAAAACCGAAAGTCCAATTTCTTTGACTAACTTTTTCATTACATGATTTAGTTCAATGTGTGCAATTTCGTGACATATTACTGCAGTCAATTCTTCTTGATTGTCTGAGTTTAAGATTAGACCGCTATAAACGATTAAGTGCCCGTTCGGTAATGCAAAAGCATTAATGTCATCTTTATTGAGAACATGCACTTTTAGTACCTCTCTGTCAATTTCATTTGCCTTACAAATATGAGCAACAATACTATCTATTGAATTTATTACATGTACATTTTTGTTTTCCTTTTCTGTTTTTTGAAATATTTCCCAAATGAGTTCACCTAATTTTTGTTCTGTTTTGTCAGTTACTTTCTGAATTTTAAAAATCCTAACCCAGTCTATTTTCGTCAGGGCCAACCATATTCCGAAAAACAGCAGAATTATTAAAGCTCCCTGAAAAATGGTATTTTTCATGCTCTTGATTTGCAAATTAAGTTTGTCAGTGTACCATAAAACCACCATTCCACATGAATCCCCTTTCTTGTCTGAATGGCGGTATAAATGGTTACCACAAATTCAGTCAGGTTGAAAATTATTGCCGTAATGATGTATGCAATGTATTTGCTCGTAATTGTTTCTTCAGTAAAAATTATAGAAACAGTCCACCAAAAACCGAAACTATTTATGAAAAGCATGGACAGTTGTGACAGTAACGCTTGTGTGCAATGCCAACGAACAAAATACGTTGAATTTCGATTCCCTAAATAAAAAATGAGAGTAGCAATAAGATTTATTATTGGCAATGGCAGTCCAACTATAATTGCAATTAAAGACATCAAATAACTACTTGATGCAGTTTCTGCTTCATGTTCACCTGGATTATAATCGAATTTTTTTACGTGTATCATAGTCCTTTTGCAATATTCCAAATCCAATTGATGATTACGAGCAATACTAATGGTATTGCATATTTTGGTCTCTTCAGAAACGCCTCTGTTTTTTGATAAAAAACAAACAAAGAGTTGCTCCTATTCGCTATGTCTGTGATAATCCAAAGGGGGGCAAGGAGCATAATAATGGCAACTATAAAGCCCATTGGGTTAATACTTAATGCTTCAACAACATCGCCTTTAGTCAATGAAATAATTGCTCTCGTTGAACCACAGGAAGGGCAGGGTATATTTGTAGCATGCTTTACTAAACAAACTTCAACAGATTTGTTTTCAGTTAAGTTTTTTGAAATACCAAAGTAAAGCCAAACATATCCTGCTAAACAGGCTATAAATACTAGTGAATACAGCTTGTTTCTTTCGAGTGCCATTAATACAAAAGTTGTTGAATTTTTTCCATGTTTTTTTCTCGTGTTGCTGTTTGAATCATGAACCAATCAATTATAGCCCAAATGCCAAAACCGCCACACGTAAGAAGTTTACCAATCCCAAGACCGGTATCTCCAATCATAAATCGGTCTATACCAAAACTACCTGCCAAGATCGAAACAATAAGACTAGTTGTTGGGTCTTTAAATTGAGTGGTTGATAATATTACCCACTTTGAATCGTCAATCGCAAGTAGTCTGTCTCTGATTACATTGATTTGATGACTTTCGAAAAATTTACCGTTTGACAAAATGAACATGTCAACTTTTTGTGAATCCATTTTTGCTTTTTTAATTTTAAGTTATCGTATTCGTATGACTTTTCAATGTCTCCCCCTTTTTTTGAATGGAGTCAATCCTTCATTTTGGGATCAATAATACAAATTCCATTTAGGAACTATCAAAAATTAATGTGTCTTTATTCAGTTTCATGCTACGGTGTGGTCTTAAACTTTTCACCAACTTTCAAAGACACGTAATTATAAGATGTTTTAATCTAACTAGCTACGACCATATCTTTATAATTGCGTAACTGATGTAAACGTTTTATTCAGTTACACAATGCACATAATTTAAAATCAGATGCTGTTTTATCACAGTAATTATTCGTTTTGCGCATGTTATTTGTTTCATTCCAATGTAACACCTTGCCATAGCATATAATGAAACACATGATACGAAAATTTTATTCGGCAACACATTTTCAACTTCCTGCAACAGGATGGGTATTAACAAAAGGCATTTAGAAACTGGTTGCTGCAAACTAAGAAATCTCATCATTCATCAATTCTCATCCGATTTCCAGGCATCAAACCTCCAAAAACCATCTTGATAAAAACTCGCTTTTAATTTTTTCTGTTCGGGGTCTTCGGTAAACTCTACTCTTACATCTTCACCGGGTATAAAAAAGCTATTTTGAGAAGTAGGCTGAAATTTATCGAGGCTTCCGTTTGAATAACTGATAGAAATACCATTTTCTTCAACTTGAACAATAACATTTCCTACAAATTCATTCTGAAATGTGCCTGCGTAGATTTTCATAACGTCATTCTTCAAATTTATTCTAGCTGGTTGAACTACTTGACGAATCGGTCTCTTCTCAGTGAGTGATCTTAAATCACTGAATGTATACGACCGACGCCCCTTTTCTAGCATCTCTTTCATATTCGTTTTAACGGCATTTGCAGCATCATGTTTGGAAAAGAACCATATGTCACCTGTTGTAAGATTTTGAACATTCGAATAAAGAGTACTAGCATATGGAGTGTTTTGTGCTGTTTCTTTACAAATAGAAATCATTGTGGACAAACTAGCGCTTTCCGTTGCTAATTTTGAGGTGGCAATTGGATATCTCCAACATGACGTACTATCTTCTTTGCCACAGATGTCAAAATTTGTGGAAACAAGAAACTGCCCCCTCTCTACTACCTTAATTCCCGAAGCGCTAATAAGTGCAAACCTTCCGTGCCTGTCAGCAACATGCATTTGTGCACTCAAGAAACCATTTTGAAACCAGTATGTTTCAAAAAAGCGAACAACTTCTTCAACTGTACTCATTTGTCCTAGAATAGTCGGTAAAATCTCAGCATCCCCTAAGTGAAAAGCTTTTTTACTTTTGGGATCAAAATTCTTTACAGTAGGAATCGAGTTGAAATCAAAAGTTAATCCAGCTTCATTCATACCCCCTTGTATATTTCCATTTTCACCCAATTTGGGAGATAAATACGACAGCGTGAAGTATCCATATTTAACGCTCTGCGATTTTGGAAAAACGTTGATAAAGTTGGCAACCC
>CAZQIQ010000061.1:0-16363 GCA_964593835.1 uncultured Chitinophagaceae bacterium | reverse complement strand
TTCATTGTTGGCATTCCATACCTGCCCGTCTGATGAAATTGCACTAAATATTGTACATGCAAATAATGACATCGGAGTAACCATCAATGATATAACAAGTGCAATAAGGTTATTTCTATTCATATCTATGTTTTATACTTCGTTAATCAGCTCTGTCCATATCAACGCGAATTTCCACGAGCATCCTATCGATTTGATATCCGAAATTTAATTGCTGATGCCACATACAGTCAAACCCCGTCATGACACACACTACCCCTAAAATATTACTCGGCAACACAATTTCAGCTTCTGGTAACAACTGAATAACTAAACTGGTATTTAACAAAGGAATGGATAAGGCTTACATCTACAAACCGGAGAGGTTCTTTTTCAACAGGTCGCTAATATATCGAAAACATACATAAGTTATTGATTCATTCCCTGATTTTTTGTTGTAATTGACTTTGATCAAACTTGCAGGCGTTGCAGTAAGAATAGAGTTGGCTACTACCCCCGAACCTATGGCGTATATACTGAAGGAAGAAGAAATAGTTTGTAGTCATTCTACTGCATATCGAATTAAAAGCCGTGTAAGTATTGGAAAATTAGATTTTAGTGTAACCTATGTATATTTAATGTCGTCATAACCAAAATTTGAAATGAAAATCTCAGTCCTTTTCTGCCTTTTAATCCTATACATTGCTAACTGCTACTCTCAGGCGTTAAATAAAGAAAAGCTAGACTCACTATTCGACATTTTAGAAACGCATAAAATGGCGATGGGTTCCGTTGCAATCTCCATTAATGGCAACATTAAATACCAGCGGAGCATTGGCGACCGGAATAAGGGAGTTCAGGAGAATTTCAAAGCAGATTCTTTGACAGTTTACCGAATTGGTTCCACGACAAAAATGTTCACCGCTGTAATGATATTACAACTTGTAGAAGAAGGAAAATTGAAATTAGAAGATCGTTTAGCTAAATATTTCTCTATCATGCCTAATGCAGATAGCATAACCATTCGGGATATGTTGTATCATCAGAGTGGTTTGCCAGAATATACTGAACCGTTTGCTGAATTTGAATCATGGATGGATCTTGCTAAAACCCGTCAGGACATGGTTCGACTAATTGCAAATAAAAATGCGATGTTTCCTCCAAAAACAAAAACAGCCTACTGCAATTCCAATTATTTGATTCTATCATATATTATTGAGCATTTGGATCGAATACCCTATGCTAAGTCGGTGGAAAATAGAATCATTAAAAGAATTAGCCTGACACATACACATTATGCACGGCCTTTTGAAAAAAATCGCAATCAGGCAGTATCATATAGCTGGTCTAATAGTCAATGGCATCTGCAAAAACAAACCGACACAAGTATACATCAGGGTGCAGGTTTGCTAGCATCCACGCCATCAGACCTGACTCATTTTATTGAAGCCTTATACTCCGGAAAATTGCTTAAGCTATCCGGCATCGAGCAAATGATTAAATGGGAAAATAATTTTGGTATGGGCGCTATGCCAGCGGCATGCGGTACGATTACAGGCTTTGGCCACGCTGGCCACATTGAAGGTTTTAGATCATCGCTCAATTATTATCCTTCAGCAAAACTTTCCATTGCATATTGCACAAACGCAGAAGTCTACCCAAAAAACGAAATTGTAGACATTATTACTAAAATATGTCTTAACCAACATGTCGAGATTCCATCTTTTGATAAAATAGAATTGCCTGACAGCGTATACGAAAAGTATGTCGGGGACTATCTTGAAAAGCAACTACCCCTCGATATCACCGTTACAAAAGGTCAGGGTGGACTAATCCTTTCTATGAAGGATCACCAGATTCCCATAGAACCTGTAGCATTAAATACATTTATTTTTAGACCAATGGGCTTTATGTTTTCATTCGAAGAAAACGGAGAAAAATTAATAATTAAAGAAACATATAAGTCGTATACGCTGAACAGAAATACTAATTAGCACCGTTTGTTGCAATTCAAAGTGGACATATACAAAGTACAAACACAGTCTTTTATCTGCGTACTGTGTATTACTCCGAGAACCTTCCTATTGCTTGGATTAAACATAAGCTACTAAACTTCTCGAGGCTCCTTCCAGTCTAGATAATAATCCGCTAGCGGATTAAAATTTATACATACATGAATAATGAGAAACGGCCAGGCAATGAGTTGACCCAAAGGAATGGATAAGGCACCTATTCGCAGGTAGCTTATACTAAGTGCAGGAAACAAAGCAACCAGACCAAAAATAGCCAACAACAAATAAACGGCGGTCATTAATACGCCAATACGAGCCTTTATTATATTGCTAATTATGATTATAATAAAACTTATTAATCCGATCCAATGTTGCCATAAAGGTTTTTGTACACTCCTAAAAAACGTGAACCATGTGTAAACAAGTAGTGCAATAATGAAGAAAGGAATTAGCCATTGACCAATAAGAGAAGGTTTAGGAGAAAGCCCATTCGTATGCATATCCTAAAATATGAATTAATAGGTAAATTATTGAAATTTATACTGATTAAAGCATTTATATATGTTAGCCAAACATCACCTGCACATATTTCTTTGGAAGGTATTTCCTCCATTTTGTTGTGCTAAGGTCAAAGAGGAGTTGGTCTATTAACAACGTAAACATGACTGCGAAAAAAGTTAATTGCTTCTTTGATTCTTTATTTCGTACAAATCTTATGAAATATTGACTGAGAGAAATTTTAGAGACCAACAACGATCAACAAATGCTTTGTCGGTTAATGAATGCTGTCAGTCTATTCTTCTGTGTAATGATAATGAGATGATTGATACCTATGCTCAATGGCGAGAGAAGCATCATATTTACTGGTTTAAGAAGTGGTTTGGCAAGTATCGCCGAATTAAGCCATGAGATTTTCGTTCTTCAAGCTTATAAGCTTTGTGAAAATAATCACAAAAGAGGGTAGCAAAAAGAAACTCGTATCAGCTCTTATAGTCTGGCATATACAATATTAATCTCAGAATTTAATCGTTGTTTAAACATATCAATAAAATTCTCAGATAGATTAGGCCAATTCCAAAAAGTAAATCCAAGATCGCTAAATCCCCACCTCGGACTGAACGAGTACGTGTGTATATCATTTGCTGAGTTACATAATGGACAAGTTATGTTATTACTTCCCTCCTCATCCCATTCATTGATAAACTCCAAATCTTCTCTTGAAATATCCTGTTTGCAACTAGGGCAAAGTAATTTTTCTATTTCGTTTTGTCCAGTATGAAACATTTGCCGTTGAGTTACTATTTCAAGGCCATTTGTAATCAAACTAAAAGGTAGTAATCTAGGCTCATTTGTAATTTCTTTAGCTCCATCCGAAATTTGATATCCGTATTCAGAACCGAGAACACAATCAGATTGCTGCGGTTTCACCACATTAATAGAAACTAGCCAATCTAAAATTTCAGCTGCTTTCAACTCTTTATTTGGAAAAGTAGACAGCCTAGGTACAATACTTATACTTGTATCGCTCATACTTTATTTATAATAAATTATATATTGCTGGTCGCTAATCCCAAACCTACAGAGCAAATCGTGACGAAAAATTGCCTACTAATGGTAAAATAACCACTAAAAAAGCGACTAGTACTTCTCAGAAACCTATATAACTCGCAGAAAAATCCACCTACAAAGGCCACCACCTAAACCGATATTTTTCGCTACCTAAATAATCAATACCTGCTTCCTCTAGCATCGGCCCTATATCTCCAAAATTCCAATAAAGGAATTGTGGCAACTCCCAACGCTCACCTGTTTTAAAATAAAGACCGAGACACTTAAAAGTCCAGAAGCGCATTGGATAATCTGAGATTAGATATCCTTCAATCTGTGAAAGTATCAGATTTTCTCTTTTACTTGATCCAATAATGCGTGCCTTAATTTGATGCAATCCGATCGTTAGTACGTGTCTCTGGTCACTCACAGCTACGAAATATCTGAGAAAAAGCCAGGGAATTAACGTAAGTCCTAGTATTATCCATACGTATACACCGAAGGGTTTCTCTATGGCTCTTTTCATTCGTTGGCTTATTAACCAGATAAAAAAAATGAACATAGCAAGAATAATCAACAGCATGATTATCCTAATGAAAAGGACAGGGTAGTTATATCTTGTAATGAAATAGTTCGTGCCTTGCATCAGATTTTTTACCACGTTCCGTCAGGTGAAAATAATAAATCAATTTCATTTTCTAAATCGTAAAGCCATTGATAGCCATTCGCCTCTATACAAAAAGGCTCTAAAAGATATATTATCTCTTTATAAGAGTCGATAGTTAAATCACAAAAGAAATTAACCATATCTAAAGAAGTGAGGCCAATATCTTTACCTGATATTCTGAAAGTCACGTCACAATTTACTGGCTCAATAAAATCAAGTGAAGAAAGGCTTAGCTCTAGCTTATTATTGATAATTGTTGACTGAATAAAATCACTTAAAGCAATAGCCTCGCTTTCGTTAAAATCAAAGAGCCTAATTAGATTATCACTGACAACACTTTTGAATCTTCCTCCATCACTGATATCAGACAAGAACTCTAATTTCATTGCAAGCTGTGTATCTCACTAAAATAGATACTTTTATTTAAAGGGTCACTAATCCCAAACCTACTGACCAAATAGTGACAAAAAAAGCTGACTAAAGGCATAAAAAAGGCAACTAACATTTCTCAGAAAGCCGCATAACACGCAGAAAATATGCCTCACAAATACAATGGCTTCCAATCTTTATCCCTCTGTTCATCATCTGTAGGTTGTCGAACATTTTGAACCATTTCCTTTTCACACGCACCAAACTCCGCAAAATTCCTTTGACCTTGTTTTAAAGAAACTCTATTAGCTCCGCCTTCGTAGTCGGGATCACTTAACTGAATGGGATCATCTTCCCAAAAGCAAACAGCACAGATGTCATAAGAGCCATCAGGCTTATGATTGAACGTTTTATAACCACAGCAAGGACAATCAAATCTTTGTAGTATCACAACAATAAAGTTAACTGAAATAGCCAGAATAGCTGCTACCTACTAATAATTGTTTATCTATATTATAGGTGAAGCCGATCCATTTGTTTGATTGATTTGTTGGATCATATGACTGGCCTTTTATCATATTTTCACTTACCTCAACATCCTTAAATCCATCATATCTTATTGCATTTGGCAAGCACTTCAAAGAACTTAGGAACAAAAGTGGCATTTCACAAGAAAACCTTGCACTTGAAGCTGATGTTGATTACCAGATAGTTTATAGGATTGAAAAGGGCGTAAATAACCCGACGATTTCGACCCTTCCAGCTTTATCTAAAACGTTAGATATTCATCCACGAGAATTTTTGAATTTTGATTTCACAAAATCATAATTTAGAACGCAGCAAATATCAAAAATCAGTTCAATTATTCATAATGTTTCAGTAGAAATATCTATGCCTTTAATTGTCAATTATTGGAATAGCAAACCCATCTAATACAATATTTAGAAGATTTACTAATGCAAATGTTATTTATAAATCAGAAATTATTCTTATTTACTGGAACTGTTTGAGCAGCGCCTTTGATTGCTTGAGAGCATCAGAATAATCAGTTACTGCTTTACAAAATAGCTTGGCATAATCAGCGTTACTGAAATAATAACCTTCAAGAAGTCCAGAAATGGATTTTAAAAAAACTTCTCCATATTCAACAATTGGTATTTGATAGTTAGAAGTGAATCTTCTATCAGGAGTACCATCTTTGTTAACCTTATACCATGTTTGCCCAACAACCATACTATCTTTCGGAACTTCTTCTACTTCAATGAAGCGTATTGAAGAATAATTAATTGTTATATCAGCGTAGTCAATAAGTGCAAATTCGCTTTTAGAATCATATACAATCATAAATCCAGGGTACAGATAAAGATCACCTCCGTTAATATTATGAATACAGGGACACATATCATTTGTTTGCAGAATAGGCAAGGTATTCTCTGAAAGATTTATTGTAGTCCTAGTTATAGTTGAAGTTGCTGATGTTCTTTCCGAAATTCTATTAGTTTCACGAGAACTAGTGACATCCCACTTTTTATGAGACGACTTTAACAGTTCAAATGATTTACGGATATTACGGAACATATCGAAATATACGTCTTCAGTATCTATTTCTAAATGAATTATGCATTGATCCAGTTGTTGTTTTAATTCATGCAACTCTTCATTTGCTAAATTCATTTCTGCTTGTAATCTGACTATCTTTTTTTTAAAAAGAAAACTGAATAAACTGTTACTTATTTTATTTAATTTTTTGAATAATAAGTCAGCAGATTGTTGTTTTTGTTTTATCAATGTAGTTGTTTCCTCAAATGCGTTAGATGAGGTAGATAATAGTAGCTTTAGTTCTTGCAAGTTATCTGAAGTCATGCTCTGAATAGCAGCACTTTTAATTTCATGACCTGCTTCAAAAGGTTTAAATAGTTGATGCTGCAATTTTAATTTTGCAAGTTCAGAATCCTTAGAGGAGTTAGCAATAGAAATCTGGGTTGAAATGCCACTGTTTCCATATTTCAGCTTAACACCGGGAATTGCTTGAAAATCTTTTCTGAATTTCCATTTCATTAGGAGGGTTTTTAGGTTGGTACAAATATACCCTTTTTTCAGTCTCCTTATTCCTCTCTCGTTCCTCAACAGTAAGTTTTCTCCCAAGTATTTTTTCATCTAATAAGTATAACTTCAGAAATTCATAACGGTTATGAGGTGTGTTATAGTCAAAGTAGACATGATATCCCTTAACTGTTTTTTCTTACGAATCTATATTGTCATATACGGTTGTTTTGAATAATTGATTCTTTGGTATTTCTACCTTCCTACCTCTTTTTACAGGAGTAATAATTTTTCGGGCAATTAATCTAAAGATGATGCGATCGGTAACACCAAGAAGAATGGCAGATTTGGTTATCGTTAAAAAATCATCTGCGTTATTTCGCTCATCAGCTAAAGGAGAAATAATCGTGTGTAGTTTACTTTTTTCCTGTCGTTTTACTTGCTTGTAATGTTTCTGATTACACCTGTGGGAGCAGTATTTTGTAACACGCGTTTTTGCAATGTAATCTGTACTACAATAGATACATTTTTTCAGAAACTCCAAGTTACTACTCATACATCGGAAGATTTATACTTGCGATAAATCTATCCCAAATCTCAATTCGAGATATAGAAGATTGAAAAAGTATCAGGTAGATCAGAACGGTGTAGTAAAACGATCCATAATCAACAAGATTTCAGTATTAAGGGTAAAGAGGGTAGTATATGACCGATAGAAGCGGATTTTCAGGGTTGGATTAAAAAGATATAATAATATACCATTCCGAAAATACCCTGTAGATTTAAAAGTATAACTGTATAGAAGAATTTGTAATCCCCGGAATTTCATCTATGGAAAATCATCCCCTTCTAGCAAAATCTGCTTTTTCTGCGTCCCTTAAAGTTTCCCCGTCATAGAAAAAGTCCGTCTTCTCAGTGGTATTCAACCTATATAGCAATTAGATAAAATCGGCCTTTTCTGCACTTATGATATAAATCCGATTTGCTATGAACCAGTTGAAATTACTTACCATATCTAGTAAAGACGGCCTTCTCTGCATCTACCATAAATAAATATCTTTTCCCGGTTCTATTACTTCATATCCGCCTTTTCAGCGTCTAATGCTTGATAGATGCTTAATTTTCCGCCGGAACTATAAGGGTGGGATAATATACTTTTCCGAATAGAGCATGAAGATTGAACAGAAAGATGGGTTAGATAACGAAGTCTATTAAATCAGCTTTTTCCGCATCTACTTCACAAAAATAAATCGACCGAAAATGCGCTTGCGAATACAGTCGCTCCCGTAGATTTATCGAAAGACTAACCCAAACATGAAAAAGAAAATCATCGTGAAACCGGATATGAAATGGCAGATAAATGAATATTCCAGAACGCAGGATTTTCATTTTACCCTGCCCTATCAGTTTCTGCTGCTATGTAAATTAATTGAAGTACCACCTCGACAACTTCTTCTTGACTTCATAGATAACCTTTCCTGCGGCAGTTGGAAACGAGACGGTAGAGATCAAGCTAAGGAAAAATTGATTGAGTACTTTTTAGAACACAAGTACGGGCAGGATTATTATACTTCCGAAGACTTACAGAAGATATTCAAAGAGATGGATGCCGTGGGTATGCTTTTTCCTAGTAATGATAGTCATATGATTGATGTCTATTCTGACTGGCGGGAGAAACACCATAAGTGGTGGTTTAAGAAATGGTGGGGAAAGTACCGTCGTAATTAGTTCGAATATCTATTAATCTTATTAATGATAATTCTTATAACACAAGTTTATTAATCCTACTCCATTTTTATTAAATTCTAAATCGTACTACTGACAGCATATTTTCATAGAAGCAGATCATTCAATAAAAAAATCGCCAATATAAATAAAAAATTGAGTTCCATCATGCTCGACCTCAACACCATGAATCATTTTTTCACCCGGTCCTAAAAATTTCATTCCACTATTAGTTTGATATCCTTCATTACGCAACAGTTCAGATATTTGAGCTATAACCTTTTGAGGTGCCCCAGGATAAGGAAAAATAGTTGCAGAAGTGATGCTAGGAAATGATGCTTTAATATTTCTTGTTAAAGTTAAAAGATTCTCTTTTTGTTTTTGATCTAACGCGCGTTCGAAGATATTGTCCCCAACTTGTCCATAATTTATTCCGTTATTCTGATTTTTGACATCTCCTTTATTAATAACTTTTGTTGATGGGGAACTTGTATTTTTTGAATTGGTTTTTTCAGTGTAAGTTTTCAAATATTCCTCCTTTACTTTTTGTTCAATTGATTTTTCCAATGAATCCATAGTTTTTTGAGATACTGGAATTTCAGTTATTCTAATATCTGGTTCACATTGGGAAATTGTTAGTCCCCAAAGATTAATATTTGAACCGGTTAATGCTCGGATACATAATACAGTTGCTAGAATAGCTATGGAACAACAAGTATCCAAAGAATTACTATTAACGGTCGCTTGTATCCTTTATCTTTAAGAACGTGATTATTATCAGAAGCAGTCATTGTTAAAGTTATTTATAATCTCATAATCGATATTAGTTCTCCCAACCAGTATCCCAATTAACTGACCCATCCTTTTCCAGCGGAAACCTCTGAGAAATTTCTGTAGTATCCTTTTTAACGATTTCACCTTTTATCTTAAAAGTTCCTTGAAGGGAAGTGGCAATTTCCCAAAAATAGCCTCGTATTGCTGGTTCTTCCAACACTTTCTTAAGAATAGTGGTTTGTTCTATTACTCCACTGGCATGACGTATAGTAGCTCTAAAATATAAGGCAGTGGCAGTATCATTAATTGGCCTTTGGAACAATCCAACGGCGTTAGAACCATCAAAGTATTTCATTTCTGAAGGAATGTAAGGTAAGAAGCTTGCAATTAAAGCATGATCAAGACGTCCATCAACGAGCACGACATCCTCCTTTCCCATAGTTTTAAATCGCTCCTTCAAAAATAGATGAATATCCTGCACTTTGTATGGACCCGGATTATGTAAAATCGCCTGCAAGAACCATTCGAATCCTTCAGTCGTCTTATTGTGATTGAACATCGTGCTAAAATCGACCCTTAGCATAGTTTGTCCTCCAGTAAGTTGATTTAAAATTTCTTCTGAAGTGGTTTTATTTTCATTCCCATTGGTGACAAGCTGTTGATGTTTTTGATCTCCATCCTTACTTGAAAAGTAATAATAACTAAACCCGCCTATTGCCAGTAAAATTCCACCGACTAACATGAGGATTTGAGAATATAACATAATTCGATTAGGGGTTTTATTCATTTATTGATGTTAATAAGCAGCGAAATAGACTTAAAACAATTGATTCAATATAAATCACCTTGCAAATCAGAAAATAATTGCCTGATCTTATTTAAACTTTCTTTCATTAACCAAATTGCAGAAATATTTATACCATCGAACTGAAAATCAACCCATGTAACTATTTCGGTTTTAACTATATTGTTGGGGACAGGTAATTGAGTATTCGGATCTATAGGAACCCCCATAACACTGACTCCACCGCCAAAAGTAACACCTGGCCCCCATGAAACAGAGCCACCTCCATGTCCAGTAACCGTTACCCTTTTCGTTTCTGTTCTTGTTTGAGCAACAAGTCGTTCATGCTTATTTTCATTATTTAATCTATTGAAGAAAGAAAGCCACTTATTATCATCATGCTTAAACGGTTGCAGATTATTTAAAACTTGATAGATTGTAGGTTTATTGGTTTGCAAGTCGGGATAAGACCTATTAATTTCAATATCAAATTGATTCTGGTCAGATCTGATCGGAAAATACACATTATTGTTTCTATTAGCATTCGGACAATAAGCATCGACAATATCATGAGCGATATAATCAAGGATTGAGCGTAAGTTGCCAAAGAAATCCTTAATATCTATTCTTAAATCTGCAGAAATTTCTTTCGCGTGAAGTGACTGATTGTATTCTTCTGTTATTTTCGGCGCTTCAGCGTCAGCTCTTTTTAAGAGCGCTTCAATATCGTTTTTTCTATTCATTATGGCAATTATTTAAAAATTTCGAATATATTTTGTTGCCACGCCCTGTCATGACACACGACCACTCAAAATGTTACTCGGTAACACATTTTCCACTTCCAGTAACAAACCAGTAACACAATTGGTATTAACAAAGGATAGAATAAGGCAACATCTACAAACCGGGGAGGTTCACTACCAACTATATACGAATATAAGTAAACATTTATAACATCGCCTACTTTCCAATACAAAATGTAACTTCTTGCAGAAGTTGCGAGATAGAGCAAGTTTCCCACTTAATTTAGTTACCCAAGATATCTAAACTAATACACTACTAATAGTGCTACTCCGGAAATACAAACGAAAATTGATGCCTGGAATTGGATATTAAAAACCGCTTCTGTGACATATAGTTCCAAATACCTTTATCAATCACCTTTCTTGATACATTTAAAAAATCAGCAGCAAACTCTACCACTCTCTTGGTTTCTTGATAACCCTTCGTTTGAACATCTGCTAACTTTACAAATGAGTAAATATGACGATCAACTGCAACACTATCAATATTTAATAACTTCATAAGATAGTCGAGTGTCTTGTAGCCTATTCCCTTAATTTCCAGAAGCACATCATGATTTTTAGGTTCGCAAAGAAAGCGCTTAAGGTCTGAGCAATTATTTATATTATGCTCTTTGCAGAATATCAAAATAGTTTGCAATCTATTAATCTTATCTGGATGCCTCCAGTCTATAACTTTTGGTAAGCCCTCCCGATTAACGATCACTAGAAATTTTTCTATTGTGTTAGCGTCTGGATAATTCATAAGTATACGTTGCACTCTTGGCCTCACAACCGAAGTATAGTTAACCCCTGCCTGTAATATAATATCGGCGAGGAGTGCTCCGATATGACAATATGCAAAACCGCTATCCAGTTCGTTATCGTAAGGAAAATCCGGAATGTTTTCAATATAATTTGCTAGCCGTCTAGCTTTTTCAACGCAACTCATACTGCTAAGTTGTTTGTTTTTCAATCATTCGAATAGCCTCTAATCGATCAACGCAATTAGGACAGGCTCCGCATGGAATTAGAGAAGATGCTTGACAAGAAAAAGTACTTCCGATTGGCGCACCTAGCTCAATTCCTATCTTGGCAACTTCATATTTTGAATAATAGCGAAATGGCATATGAATTTTTACTGTACCATACCCTAGCAATAAAGTTTCTATTCTATTAAAAAAATCATTCGAACAATCGATCTCTTTAGCATGATTACTGTTAATAAAAGCCGAATATACGTGACATCGACCAATCGTTTGAGAAAAGGCCGCTGCTACACTTAAAAGTAGAACATTTCTATAGGGTATATATAGATCATCTGCAACAATTTGTTCCTCCCATAGATTAGCAGCCTTTATAAATTTAGAGCTTGAATATTTGTATACAGCAGAAATATCCACACATTCTATCTTTTCAGAATATGATTCAGGAAGCACCTTTGATAATGTGTTAAATTCAGTTGCCGCACAATGTTGGCCATAATTTATAAATAGCGGAATAAAGTCAATCCCTTGTTTTATGAGCCAATAAGCCATTGTAGTCGAATCAAGTCCACCAGAAGCAAGCAGAACACTATTTTGATTAACGTCTTTCATATCTTGGCAATTTGAGCGAATACTTCAGTTATCACTTCCTCCATATCAGATGTTAATAAATCAGGCAATTCTGTAAGTATACAGTTAAAGGCTCTATTAAAGGGATCAAAAACAATAACAGGTATTCCATTTGCCGCAGCATAGCCTAACTCAATCATTGTCCCTGCGTCATCGTTGAGCAAAACAGCAATTAATAGAGAACATTGCTTTAAGAGCGCTATATCCTTAGAAAACAATTGTTGTCGACGATGTTTAGATGCGCTTTCCTCCATTTCACCATTTTCTTTTATAGGTCTTCGCGGTTTAAAATTATGATAAAGGAGAGCCGACTCCAGTTGATCTATACATTCGGTGTTAATAAAAGAAAAATCCGGAGCAGCAATATATATAGAATGTTTATTTCTCTTTTCCCAAGGCAACAAAATACCAGACATTTTCATAAGATCTTCCACATTGGATAATCGCACTCGTGAAGCTCCTTTTTTAAAATCATCTGGAAAGGATGTTGCAGCATATTCAGCAGCAATCCATGAGGCCCAAGTTAACCTTTCATCCAAAACAGCTGAACTTTCCAATGTTGAGATAAATATTGCATTATAAACATCGCCAACTCCAACCGAGTGCATAATTTGGCGGGGTTGAGAACCTATTGAAACAACTCTTTTTTCATTAAATAAATATGCTCTGCTCCCACCTCTATTTTCTTTTAAGATAACCAACTCCGTAAATGAACTAAATAACTTAACAAAAGAATCAAAAGATCCTTGATAGTATTTATGAAAAAAATCAGAAGATGTTGATAGAAAAAGAGTTTCAATCTTTTTAGTCAGCAATGAAGGATCAATTAAGTCCTTGACATTATTTGTAAGATCAAAATGAATTCGCTGGGGCAGTTCATTTATTAATCTATGCCAATCATAATTCCCTGAAAAGATAATATAATCAGAATAGTTACCGCCAATTAAAGTCATCAAAATATTTTCGTCCAGTGTTGCCGTTATTTCATCTCTTAACAAAAGCTCATATTCCTGAGAACCTATTTCTTTGGCTTCTCCGATTAAAAACACATTTGGGGACCCCGAAACATTTCCAAGTTTTCTAATGTTAATACAACCTAAATGATTAAAATAAGTATTTATTTGCTTGTCAAGGTACGCTGGTGCAAAATATGCGATGTCGAATGGTACGTTCATAGCCCACAACGCACGTGCAGCATGAGTTATACCTCCTAAACGTAATTTTGTATCATGATGTTTACTTTTAAGTGTTACATCAACTACAATATCTCCTATTAAACATATTTTAGGATGCTGCATCAGACAGGAACAATGTCAACATGAACGGATGGAACTGGAGTTTCGGTTGAAGAAGTTACTTTCCCCGAGTAAGTAAAATTATCCGCTAAACAGTTCTTAAGATAGTTATACCTAGTTGGAAGATATCCTATTTCCTCACCGCTTAAAGTTTCGACCGAAAGACGCAATCCATTAAAACGAACCTTAACGTCAGTTCCCAAGGGAGGAATAGTATTATAATTCAGGTAATAAAAACACCGACTTACTTCTTGTAGATGTGTACTAAAGGCCTTACCACAGATATCTTCTCCGCTCCCTCCTCCATTACCAGATGATCCAGTAGGCTTATATTGAGAATAGTCAGTAAATGATCCACTGCCAGTACTTCCCATAATGTCAATTTAGGGTTAAGCAAAAATCAGGGTTAAAAAGCAAATAAATGATTTTTTTTAGACTTTATGACCCGTAGAATTACGGTCTTTTTAAGACTAGACCCCTTAAATCATTGACATTCGTCAAATTCGTTGTAATCTCACCCCCATTTGTTTATTACAGGCGACCAATTATCCTCAAATATAAACCGATACCACATATATTCCGGTGATGCATTGGAAACGATAACGCTATTTATTATTCTCTCTAACAGTCTATCGCACACTATTTTTATAATTAATCTTTGATGGAAGTACAATGAAGCATTATAGCCTTTCGTATGGCTTAAAAGTAATATTATCTACTATATCACCCCAAATATCCCTTATTTCATATTCAACGATGAACTGACCTTTTTTACCTGAAGCCATAGATATAATCTTATCTTTAATGAAGTGGTTCTTCGGTTCAAATCTGGTAAACTCATAACCCTTTTTGCCACACTTCATTTCAGTTATACCTCTAATAAACTTAATACTAACCGTATCAACGACAACTCGAGATAACCATTTCTTACCATTAATTTTTACCATAGGAAGCCCTACCTGAAAGTTTCTTGCAACTATACAACCCGAATCGCTTCCGTTAATTAATGTACAAGAATAATTAGTAACTATTTTGTTAGATCCGGTTATTATAGTGTTCCCTCTTATTTCCGATTTTGTACTTCTGTCTTCGAGCTTATATGACATATGATAGGAATTATTAAATTCTATACTACCGTTGTATTTCATACGATACCTCAAAGAAATAAAGTTTGGTAGTTCCTTATCTAGGTAACGATTTATTTGAAACTTTATACTCTCAACGAATTCGTTGTAAGCTGCGGTATCATACTTTCTAAGATCGTACCATGTTGTTTTAAATTCGTTTTCCTCTTTCATCTGCCTAAGATGCTCTTCGTCCTCACGTTTTCTTTGTTGGATGGCTTCTGGGGCACGGCTAGAAAATACTGCTTTAGGAGCCGCTGACCGACCGGAATTTGATGTGGGCATTTGACGCCTTTGCTCACTCGATGCCATCCTGCCTATGCTAACAACAATCATATTGTTGTAGGATGATTTGTCAATCAAGGTCAGAACAATTCCCTTACCCATGTGCTCAAATGCTTGAATGAATCCAGAACTGGCTTCTTCGTTAAGTTGAAAGCCAGCATTTAATACATCACCCATCGTATTAGATGCATGTAGTACCGAAACGCTCCAACTAATGACATTGCATGCGTTGTTTCTTAGCCCAACAGTTAACTCCGAAACGGCATACAGCTCGTTCTTCGAAAAGTTATGAAAATCCAGATCCATGCCCTTGTAGATGTATCCCTTAGCCCGAACTTTCTTGAACAATATATCCTTGCTCTGACCAATAAGGCTCATCGCTTCTTTTACGGTTATAGTTTGCCCGGTTACAACTGACACAAGTACAATGCTGAGGGTGATAAGTAATACTTTTTTCATAACCTTTTGATTTGTGTTTTTATAACCTAAACTTCCTAACAGTGAGCCTGTTAGTCAACGGAGAACCGCTATTATTTTGTGAGTTTTTCCGAAAGAATTATTCGCTTTTTTGAAGACTTTGACTGGCTAACCTGATTTGCCGGCTCAGTTTCAGCAATACCTGAACATTTGCATCCTCACTGGCATCAAAAAGGGAATCTTCCACGTTAATCACATCGTTTACTGGACATAGTGAGTTCCAATCCTTAAGCTCCCCATCCATCATCAGGTTGAGCATAGCTTCATAAAGCGTTATTTCAGCTTCATCCAAAAAGGTTGCCACATCAGACAGTCGTTGCTGATACATTAACAGGTTTTAAGCTGTTGCCAAACTGGAAAAGGAATAGTTCGAGTTGATCGGGTTTATAGTCATTGGCTTCTGCCAAAGCGATTAATATCTTCAAATACTCGAAATACTTATCATATTTGTTCTGATCGTGAATTTTTGTCAAGGCCTCAAGCTCTGAGAAAGCTTTATCATTACAAACCTCTATGATTCTTCTGTCGAAGATCAGACAAGGCATCTCTTCCAGTTTATATTGAAAGAAATAAAGAAGTTTTGTAAGCGTACTCAATCCTATTCCTGTGCCGCTTAATTGCTTACGGAAATTTTGAAAGTCTTCCTTAGATATATTTTTATCTCCAGCAAAAGTTTCCTGAATTCTCTTAAACCTTTCAGATTCCAATATTTCCTGTACTCTATTTCCTCTCATATTCCTGGGATATCCCCAAAGGATAGTGGTAAACAACCCGTCCGAAAAACTCTGACTTGTCGCCTCAAATACGTCTGCCCGGCTAAGTTTTATTGAAGATTGGGTTTGGAAACGCTGGTCACAAAAATCTCTGAAGAGACTGCTTTGCT
>CAZQIQ010000060.1:0-20477 GCA_964593835.1 uncultured Chitinophagaceae bacterium | reverse complement strand
AACTTCTTCTAATGACGGAGATATCTCAGGAAATCATGGGAGTGGGTATACTGATGGAGTTTTATTAAAAATTAGTCCTGCCGGAGACCTGATCTGGAGTAAATGTTATGGCGGAAGTATGAATGATGAGTTGTTTTCTATCCAGGTCATAAATAATAAAATATATGTGGCTGGGTATACAAATTCAATTGACGGAGATATACCATCCACTCAAAAAAATTATGATGTATGGCTTTTATGTACTGATCTGGAAGGAGTGAAATCATTTAGTAATGTATATGGTGGTTCGCAAAATGATGTGGCTTACAGCATGGCCCTCGGCGCCAATGGTACATTGACTTTGGCAGGATATACAACATCTGATGATGGGGATGTAAGCGGAGCTAAAGGCGATCAGGACTTCTGGATATTAAATATATCTCCTACCGGTGTTTTAAATTGGCAACTTGTTGCGGGAGGAAGTGAAGTAGAATATGCCAATGCAATTGCGGCAGATAATGACGGAGGTTATATTGTAGGAGGAATCAGTTATTCAGAAGATGGTGACGTTGATGACCAAAGGGATAAAGGAGATTACTGGGTATTAAAACTGAATGCTAATGGGCAACTACAATGGCAACAAAATTATGGTGGAAGAAATACAGACCATCTGCATTCGATAGCGTTCAATACAAATCTTAATGAAATTTATCTTGCCGGTGATGCTGCTTCGGTTGATGGAGATTTTTCCGCATCTCAAACTTCACCCGATTTTGGTATAATTAAACTGAAGCTTCCTAATTATGATACGATTGTTTGTACATCAGAAAATGTGTTGCCGGACACCTTATATGACAAGTGTGGTTATGATTCAGTGATTGTTGTATGCCGGCCACCCACTATGGAAGAAAGATATGTTTTTCAGCAAATAAGAATACCAAATGCTTTTACACCGAATAATGATGGTGTAAATGATGAATTTGGAGCGGCAGGAAAGTTTGTGTCAGATTATTTTATGCAAATATTTAACCGATACGGTCAGATGATTTTTCAGAGTGCGTCCATTCAGCAAAAATGGGATGGCCGTTTCAGAGGGCAAATGCAGCAAAGCGGAACATTTATTTACGCTATCAGATATACAGATCATAATAAACAAGTGCAATACAAAAAAGGAACATTTCAACTGATCCGTTAAATCCATACCGATGAACCGAAGAGAATTTCTGACAAAAACTATAAAACAAACTGCGCCAACTTCAGGTGTCCTTAATACTAATAGTGGATTAGCCACTTATAGTGGTCCATGGACTTATAACGAAGCTGCGCATTTGTTGAAAAGAACAATGTTTGGTGCCAGAAAACAAGATGTTGATTATTTGCTGAATCTTTCTGTAGAAGATGCGATAGATGAACTATTAAATAATAGAAGAACAGTTCAACCTCCTTTAAGGGATTATGGTAGTGTGAGTGATGTAACTGGTCCTGTTGATGATCCCGGAGTAGCAATAGGACAAACATGGGTAAATGATTTTAATAAAATTATTCAGGATGTTAACGTCCGGTCCGTTATAAATGCTAATAGAATTGAGAGTTTACAAAAATGGTGGGTAGGCTTAATTATTAATCAGCAAAGATCAATTGAAGAAAAAATGGTGCTTTTCTGGCATCATCATTTTTCTGTTCAGCGTCACGAGGTAAATAACGCCACTTATTTATACAGACATCATCAATTATTAAGAGATAATGTTCTGGGAAATGTAAAAGAGTTGACCAAATTAGTAACTGTTGATGCGGCAATGCTTGTGCATTTAAATGGTCATCTTAATGCTAAAAGAGCGCCAGACGAAAACTATGCGAGAGAATTACAGGAATTGTTTACTGTAGGAAAAGGCGATGATTCCCTTTATACGGAAGAAGATGTTCGTGAAGCAGCACGTGTACTGACCGGATGGAGGATTCATCCTGAAACACTTGTTCCTTATCTTGATGAAAATAATCATGATACAGGCACAAAAACCTTTTCTTCGTTTTATAATAATACTATAATCAGTGGTAGTACAAATGGAAGAGAGGAAGTTGACCGGTTAATTGATATGATATTTAATACTGTTGAATGCAGCAGGTTTATTTGTAGAAAATTATATAAATGGTTTGTTTATTATAAGATTGATGATGCTGTAGAAATTAATGTTATTAATCCACTTGCGGAAATACTGCGTAATAATAATTATGAGATATTGCCGGTGCTCAAAGCATTGCTAACCAGTGAACATTTTTTTGATCTTACAAATCAGGCATGCTATATTAAAAGTCCTTATGATTTTATCGTTGGTACGCTCCGCGAATTCAATGTGAATTTTTACGATTACACTGATTATGTAAACGGATATCCTTTATATTATTCTGTTTTTCGTAAGGCTGCGGAAATGCAGCAGGAGCTTTTTCAGCCACCTGATGTATCCGGGTGGCCTTCCTATTATCAGGAACCTGTTTTTTATGAACTATGGGTAAATAGTAATTCTTTGCCGAGAAGATCCCTGTTTACTGATGAATTAATTGATCAGGATATTGTTGATGTGCAGACTTTTGTTGCGCAGGTATCAAATCCTGCTGACAGAGATATTATTATTGATGAGCTCAGTAAATGGTTGTTGAGGTATCCGTTAACGGATCGTTCAAAAGCTTATATAAAAGATAATGTGTTGCCGGATACAACAATACCATCAATAAAGAAGCTGATAAAGTTTCTCCTTAATTTACCTGAATATCATTTGTGTTAAATCCATTGACTCTGACAAAATCCTATTATGAACAGAAGAAAATTTTTAAATAATACCATTCCTGCGGCTATTACTTTACCGGGGTTATTAAATGGTTTTTCTTTTAGTGCTTTTGGTGCAAAACCTGGTGATGCATTAAATTCCTTACTGCATACAGCAGCGTCAAACGATCATGTTTTAGTATTAGTACAACTGGTGGGTGGAAATGATGGCCTTAACATGGTGATACCGTTAGATATGTATGCGAATTATTATAATGCCCGTACAAATGTAGCCATCCCGCAAAGTAAAGTGCTTCGATTAAACGGAACGGATAAATCAGGATTTCATCCTGCGATGACGCAACTGCAGAACATGTACAATGATGGTAAAGTGTCAGTGATGCAATCTGTAGGTTATGAAAATCCCAATTTTTCACATTTCAGGGCTACAGATATCTGGATGACTGGTGATAATACACGTGAAAGATATTTAAGAGAAAAAACAGGATGGTTAGGCCGATATCTGGAAACCGAATATCCTGGTTATCCGGAAGCATACCCTTCCGGTAATATGCCTGATCCGCTGGCTATACAGATTAATAGCATGTCAACGGTTGCTGTGCAGGGGCCAATGTTATCTATGGGCTTAAATATAACAGATCCTACCAGGGTTTATTCTTTTAATAATCCGTTTAATGATTATGCGCTTGATAATGCAGCGGCTAATAAAGAACTGAGATATCTGCGTATCATCTCTGAAAAAACTAAAACCTATTCAGAAATTATCAGTGCTGCATATAATAAATCCAACAATTTAACAGAATACCCCGAAAACAATTTGGCGAGGCAATTGAAAATTGTAGCGCGTTTAATTAATGGTGGATTAAAAACAAGAGTGTTTTGTGTGTCCTTAGAGGGGTTTGATACTCACAAACAACAAGTCAATACAAGTGATACAACAACAGGCGTTCATGCTCAGTTAATGAAAGATCTTTCTTCTTCTATTGCAGCTTTCCAGAAAGATATTGAGCTAATGGGACAGGAGGATAGAGTAGTAGGAATGACATTTTCAGAGTTTGGTCGAAGAATAAAATCAAATGCCAGTTTAGGAACAGATCATGGAACGGCGGCGCCGCTGATTATGTTTGGAAAACATGTAAAAGCAGGTGTTTTAGGGAAGAGCCCTGAAATTTCATCTGACGTTAGCGTTGTAGATAATCTTCCTTTTCAGTACGATTTCAGAAGTATTTATGCTTCAGTGCTGGAGCGTTGGTTTTGTGTTCAGCAACCATTGCTGGATAGTTTATTGTTAAAAAACTATCAGTCACTTCCTGTTATTAATGGAGGCCCCTGCGGTATTGAAGATGATATAGAGGATAATAATGATAAGTCGGAACAATTAATCTTAAAGATGTGGCCTAACCCATATACAAGTTCAGCAACTCTACAGTTTTCTACTCTTGGAGGGTTTACTATGATTCAGCAAATAGATGGTATGGGAAGAGTGGTGAGAGTGCATGCGCATCAGAATTATTCACCCGGAACATATACTTTAAATATTAATCAGGATGGGCTACCTGCCGGAACCTACTTCCTTAGATTGCAAAACATGGCGCTACAGAAGGTTATAGGTGTAATAAAGAGATAAAATTTGCTGCTCTTATAATAAGAGTCGATTATCATACGGATAACTGCCAAAAGCCAGAAAAATCTACTTTACAAATGCCTGTTGATAGGGGGAAAATAGAAAGCTTTAAAATCCACTTTAGAAATATCTGGTAATGGGGAGAGGGTCATCAATAATAACTACTAACAAAGAGTTTTGACCTGTGCATAATAGGGAGATCATCGCACACTTATTAAGGAAGTGAGTTTATGGCGAAGGTTTCTATAACTCATCATATCAACTTTAATACTACCAACACTAATAGGGCTTTCAATACGTATTGGGATTTTGTTAGCATCATCGGACACCCATACAGTCATTTTTTCTCCACCTTCGAAAATCGTTCCTTTAATCAATAAGGGTTTAAACTTGATGGCTTTAAACTTTCCGTATTTGGTTTTTATAGTTTCCTTACCCAGATATCTTATATACATAGGAAAAACTTCTTTATCAAGGAATAGGGTAAAAGGAATTTTATCTTCTGGCTTGTATTTATCAAAATCAATATTGCGTGAATAATAAATGGCACTTAAAACGTCTTGCACGCATGCCGGCACTTTATACACACCGTCATTTGTAATAGCAGTATTGGTAACCTTATTAAAAGTAACGTTTTCGTATTTTTTGTATCCGCCTTCGTAAACGTTTCTGATAAACTTATAAGGTTGTAAGGTTGTGGTATCTATAAATGATTCGTATTTATCGCGCACCTTAAAAAAATTATCATAGAAACTATACGTTCTTCCATCTCCAGTAATATGATAAACTGGCTGATTATTGAGCGTTTCAAGTGTCGAATTAAAAACTGCTTCTCCTGCACCAACATATACTCCGGCCACCGTATAAAAAACCTTAAAGGTGAGCGATTCTCCTACTGTGAATGCGGTATTTCTAATAGTACAAAAATCATTAACCGCTTTCAGTGGGAAACTGATAAATGATAGCATCAGTAAGGATAAAAAACGAATGATTTTCATTTAGTCTTTAAAAGTTTAAAGCTGGGAATCAGCAAGCTTCCAATAAGCGCCGGAATCACCAGGTTGATGATCCAGATAGTTAAGGAAACTGCAAGAATCGCAGCTGTATTTGAACTGAATAAGTGAAAAACCTCAATACTGGTACTCCATCTTATTCCCAATTCTGTTAAAACAGCTACAGACGGCACAATAGCTATTATTACAAAAACAACACTCACAGACCAAAAACTTTGCCACCAGTTCAACTCTATTCCAAAAACATTAAACAATAAAAAATATTGCATAATAAAAATAAAGTATCTGGCTGCTGATAAAGACAGTAATCTGAACAAGATAGTTGCGTTAAAGTCTTCCAGCACACGGATATGTCTTATCCACTTGCTTATTTTCGGCACCTTATCTATCCATTTTACGATTGACCTCAAACGAAAATAAAATATTGTTAAGGTTAATGTTGCAATAGATAGGATATATATAACCAAGTTTATCCAAAAAATAACATTTGGAGCTGAATAATGGTTGCTAATATCTTTTCTAAGCACTATCAGACCTATAGTACCAGCTGTCATGGTAATAAGTAGTTGAGATATGCTGCTTAGAACAGTTAAGGAAATCGAGTTAATTCGATCCTTTTTTTCCAGATGGATCATTCTTCCCATGTATTCTCCAATCCGGTTAGGGGTGAAAAAAGCCATAGTAGTTCCTGATAAAACTCCTTTAAATGCTGTAGTAAATGTAAGTTTGGTAGAAGGGGCAAGTGCGATTTTCCATTTTAGCGCTTCTATTCCCCAGTTAATAAACATTAATGCCACGACTGGACAAATACTCCAAATGCTTGTTGTGTAAATGATATGCTGAAGTGAACCTTGCCAGTTTTCTTGTTTTTTAATTTGCAGATAGATAGCTGTACAGAGCAAACAAAACACCAGTGGTCCGACAACATAGTTGATGATTAATTTGATATTTTTGTTCTGTATTGGCAATTTGAATTTGCAAAATAGTTGTTTGGAAAAGTCTCCCAAAATAATTCTTGGTATAGATCCCGGTACAATAGTAATGGGGTATGGCATTCTCAGCGTCAATGGGAGTGCTTTACAAATGCTGGAAATGAATGTACTTAAGTTGAAATCAACTCAGGATAATTACAGTAGGCTGCACAGTATATTTGAAAAAGTTAATGATTTGATTAAACAGTATCAGCCCGACTGTTTTGCTATTGAAGCGCCTTTTTTCGGTAAGAATGTACAAAGCATGCTTAAGTTGGGGAGAGCACAGGGAGTGGCTATTGCTGCTGCTATAGCTGCCGGTCTGGAAGTATGTGAATATTCCCCAAGAAAGATCAAACAATCAATAACAGGAAATGGTAATGCGGAGAAGGAACAGGTTTGGAAAATGTTACAACATATACTAAAGTTGCAGGAGTCAACCACGGCTTATTTAGATGCTTCCGACGCGCTCGCAGTTGCTGTGTGCCATCATTTTCAGGGAAATGCAGTTAAAGTAAAAACACCTGCTAAAGTAAAAAGCTGGAAAGAGTTTATTAATATAAATCCTGGTAAAGTAAGATAATCTGACAGACTACAATTTGTCAATCAATGTTTTTTGTATAGCAATGAATTCCTCTTTACTCAGAGAAAGTTTTTCACGGGTAAAATTAAGATCATCAGCGGAATTAATAGGTACCAGGTGTAAATGTGCATGTGGTACTTCTAACCCCATAACAATAAATCCGCACCTGTTGCAATTAAAACTTGCTTCTATGGCTTTTGCAATAGGTTGGGCAAATAATAACATCTCTGAAAGATACTCACCAGGGAGGTCGAAAAATCTATCAATCTCAATTTTAGGTATGATAAGCGTATGTCCTTTTTGAATAGGAGATATGTCAAGAAAGGCGAAGAATTTGTCGTTCTCCGCCACTCTATAAGAAGGAATTTCTCCTTTAATAATTTTTGAGAAGATGGTCATTATTAAATAGTAAT
This sequence comes from uncultured Chitinophagaceae bacterium, assembly GCA_964593835.1. Classification (GTDB taxonomy): domain Bacteria; phylum Bacteroidota; class Bacteroidia; order Chitinophagales; family Chitinophagaceae; genus Flavitalea. Next base: position 13,112 of record CAZQIQ010000060.1, on the reverse strand, counting down.
CTCGTCAATTTTTAATTTAATAATACCTGCCGGTACCTGCACTTCTGTAATTTCTCCTTTTGTTTTACCTATTATCCCTTTACCAATGGGAGAAGTAACAGATATTTTTCCTGCTTTAAGATCAGCTTCCTTTTCTGAAACGATTTTATAAGTGATCTGTTTTTTAGTATTGAGATTGGTTAGTGTCACTTTTGTTAAAATAGATACTTTGCTTGTGTCTACATCTTCTACACTTAAAACACGAGCGCTTGCAAGGTCAGATTCTAGCCTTTTAATTTTGGCTTCAAGAATCCCCTGAGCCTCTTTAGCTGCATCATATTCCGCGTTTTCTTTTAAGTCTCCTTTCTCACGTGCCTCAGCAATAGCATGCGCTGCTGCGGGACGATCTACTGTTCGCATACGGTGCAATTCTTCTTTTAATTGCTCAAGCGTTTCTTTTGAAACATAAATTACATCTGTCATGACATAACCACTTTAATAGGTTTGGAAAAAAATTGCCGCTACCCTGTAAAATGCATTACATTATATAGAGTAACAGCAAAAAGAACAACGCCCCAGCTTTAGCTGAAGCGTTGCAAGTATTATGTGAGGCAAAACTAAGGGTTTTTATTAACTTAACCCAAGCTTATCAAGAATAACCTTTGACATTTTATAAAATGCTTCGTGACTATATCCGGCTATATGGGGTGTAATAAGTACATTAGATTGTGCTAATAGCCAATTGAGCTGAGACCTTTCTTCGGTATTATAGGTATCAAGTTTTTCATTTTCCAGCACATCAAGTCCTGCAGCTGAAATTAATTTTTTTTCCAATGCCCTGATTATTGCAGCGGTATCATGTACTTTTCCTCTGCATGCATTAATAAAAACAGGACACTTATCAAGCATATTAAAAAACATATCGTTAGCCATATGCCTGGTTTCATCTGTTAAGGGTACATGCAAGCTTATGACATCTGCATATCTTGCTATTTGATCTATACTTGCTTCTTTAATGTAGCCATTGCTAAAATCTCGACGATATTTATCATAAGCAAGAACGTTTACATTAAAAGGAGCCAATAATCCTGCAAAAGTACTGCCTGTATTTCCGAATCCTATAATACCAACTGTTTTGCCGGTTAATTCTGTACCTCTATTACTATCGCGCAACCATTTATGGTCTTTGATCTCATTCATGCTGCTGCCTAATTTATTAAGTAAGCTAAGCAACATACCTAATACATGTTCAGCAACAGCATTGCGATTGCCTTCAGGACTACTTACACAAAGAATGCCCTTTTCTTTAGCATAATCCGTATCTATTAATTCCATACCGCTACCTAGTCGCCCTATCCATTTTAGTTTTTTAGCTTTTTCAAGCAGTGGGCGATCAATTTTAAGTCTGGTTGTAACAATTAAACCTTCAAAATCACCTATGACGTTAAATAATTCATCATAAGTAATTGTTTGATTGTAAGAAACCTCATATCCTTTTCTTTCTAGTTGAGCAGGCAAATAGTCATGCACTTTCGCAGTGATGATGGCTTTAGGAGCCGGATTAATTATAATGTTATCCATATTCTGTTGATCAGTTATGATCTGTTCATTTTAAAAGTTAATGCTGCAAATTCATTCACACTTAATTGTTCTGGTCTTTTATTGAAAATATCCTGTTGCAAATATTCGGCAGTGAATAAAGAGCGAACTGAATTTCTCAATGTTTTTCTTCTTTGGCTAAATGCTGTTTTTACTAATACAAATAACGAACGTTCACTAAATATTTCTACAGGCTCTTTTAAAATTGTCAGTTTAATAACAGCACTTTTAACTTTAGGCGGAGGAGTAAAAGCGTCTTCATCTATTTCAAATAAATAGTCAACCTTATAAAAAGCTTGTACCAGCACACTCGTAACACCATATATCTTGCTGCCTTCTTTTGCAGCTATTCTTTGAGCTACCTCTTTCTGAAACATTCCTGTCATTGATTCGACATAATTTTTCCATTCCAGTGTTTTAAATATGATCTGTGTTGATATATTATAGGGGAAGTTTCCTACTATGGTGAATGATTCACTAAATGGTAAGGAAGCTTTTAATATGTCTTCGTGGATGATGAATAAGGATGGATATGTTTTTTTAAGATAATCGACCTTTTCAGTGTCGATTTCTATACATTTCAGATTAATGGAGGGTACCTTGATCAGGTATTTAGTAAGGGCTCCGCCACCAGGGCCGATTTCCAGTAAATTGCTGACAGGTGAATCTGTAAGTGATTCCACAATTCTTTGTGATACACTTTCATCTTTCAAAAAATGCTGTCCAAGTGATTTTTTTAAAGTTAACATTCATTACAAAAGTAGAACATATTCTTCCATTATGTATGATAGACAGCCTGGTGCCATACATCTAAATAACGAAGATTAATCAATGGCTATTCTATCTTTGTATTTTTTTCTAATAACTGTCTGAACCGGTACGCCGGAAATTTTACTTTCCAACCATGAAATAATATCGAGATAGCCGAAGGCTCTGGCTTCCAGAGGGTCTTCTTCATGATGTTTTAATTTTTCCAGCAGTTTTTTAAACACATCTTTTAATTGTGAAGGAGAAATTCTGAGAGACACTCTTAAAAATTCCAATATCTCTTTTTCAACAATACTTAAATGTTCCATTTTTGCCATGAAACGATAAACCGATTTTGCCAGGTACTCCACGAGTTGGTAGTTGCCTAATTCGTAATGCGAAATAAGATGCAATAAACGAGAGTAGCATTGGAGGTCTGTTCTGAGGTCAACTTTCCAGTTAATTATTTTATTAAGGTGATCAATCGCTTTTTCAGCATTACCGCTTCCAAAATATAATGAGGCGATCTTATAATGGAATACAAGAATGCGATGCCTGTCCAGGTATAAACTATATTCTCCCAACATCTCATTAATATACTCAGCAAGGTGTAATCCTTCGGTAAAGGTCCCTTCTAAAAAATGCTTGTTAATAAGAGAAATATTGAGATAAACAAATGTTTGTATTCTATTGTTGTCGTTATATTTTACGAGGTCTGATTCCGAAAAAACCAGAAACTCATCCAGTGTTTCATTGAATTTTTGATAATTTCTCAGACCGAAATGTGCATTGAGTAAATTGTGTATTCCCTTGATATAGCTGGCCGTTTCAACGGGAAGCATTTGTGGTTCTTTTCTAAACAGCTCAACCCATTTATTGGTATATCTGTAGTAGAGTAACCAGTCCTGTCTAATAAATGTATACCAGCAGTAACATTGATAGAGATAGAGCTTTTCATAAAATCCTTGCAGGCTTCCGGCAGTTTTGGGTAGATGATCTTCGAAAAACTTTTCTATAGCTTCAATTTCTTCGGCATTACGGGCATGTCCATTTTTAATATACCAGCTATATAATTGAAGAGATAGGTTCGAAAGTCTGCTGATTCTGACAACACGCTGATTGGCCATTTCGGATTCACGGGTTAATACATCAGCCCTATCCTGCATACTTCTGGTAATATGCAGCGATTCAATCTTTTTTTCGAAGAAAAGAGCTTGCATCAGATAAGTGAACTGGTGATTGGAACGAGCCATCTCCTTCATTTTATCCAATTGTTTCAAAGCCTGCAGGTAGAGCCCTTTATTATATAGAATTCTGGCATAAGCTATCTGTTCCTGCAGTTGTAAATCGATATTATCGGCAGCTTTGAGGATGCGCAGACTGGCTAAAATCTCTCTATATAAGTGAGATTTTATGTTAGAAAGCTGTTGTTTTCTAAGACTTTTGTTTTTAAGTAGTTGATTTTCATCATATTCGTTCATTTTTTCCAGTGCATCAAATAGTTGAACGATTTTCAAGTCCTCATCCCCTGAATTCCTCTTGATATAAAGTTTAAAATTCCGTTTCTCGGCCTTCTGCAAGGATTTGACTAATTGAAAAAGCGCATCTGTAGATCTGTTGGGCATCGTAGTTAAAAATCTTTAAACCCTTACCTGTACTGCATTTGGGGCCGATCGGTAATGGTTATGTAATGTAAAATACCTACAAAATTGATTTCCAGGCAAAATTTAATCAGGATAATTTTAGCAAACTATGGCAGATAATAAAATTTATATTTTCGACACCACCCTTCGCGACGGCGAACAGGTGCCAGGCTGTAAATTGAATACCAAGGAAAAACTTGAACTGGCGCTCCAACTCGAAGAGCTGGGCGTTGACATTCTTGAAGCAGGTTTTCCTGTTTCCAGCCCCGGTGATTTTCAATCGGTGGAAGAAATTTCAAAGGTTATTACCAAAGCCACTGTTTGTGGTCTGACCAGAGCTGTGCAGAAAGACATAGAAGTAGCCGGAGAGGCTCTTAAAAAAGCCAAACGCCCCCGGATACACACCGGAATCGGAACCTCCGATTACCATATAAAAAGCAAGTTTAATTCGACCCGCGACGAGATTTTAGCACGAGCAGTGCAGTGTGTAAAATGGGCCAGAAATTATACCGATGATGTAGAGTTTTATGGTGAAGATGCCGGAAGAGCGGATAATGAATATCTCGCCCGGGTAGTAGAAGCTGTCATTGCGGCTGGAGCGACTACAGTTAATATTCCTGATACTACAGGCTATTGTCTTCCTCACCAATACGGTGAAAAAATAGCCTACCTCAGAAACAATGTGCCTAATATTGACAAGGCTGTAATTTCATGCCATTGCCATAATGATCTCGGATTAGCTACTGCCAATTCTATAGCCGGAATTATGAATGGCGCACGACAAATAGAGTGTACGATTAACGGATTAGGAGAACGCGCCGGTAACACTTCTTTAGAAGAAGTGGTAATGATCATTAAACAACACCCCAGTCTGGGTTTCTATACAGATATTAATGCTAAGCTTCTTAATCCGATGAGCAGAGTGGTAAGTGAGACAATGCGTATGCCTGTGCAGCCTAATAAGGCGATTGTGGGCGCTAATGCTTTTTCCCATTCTTCGGGCATTCATCAGGATGGATTCTTAAAAGACGCTATCACATATGAAATTATAAACCCTGAAGAAGTAGGCGCAGAAGCTTCACGGATAGTTCTTACTGCCCGCAGCGGAAGAAGCGCACTCGCTCATCGTTTGCAAAAAATTGGATATTCATTTAACCGAAACGACATAGACGTACTGTACCAACAATTCTTAAACGTTGCCGATCAGAAAAAAGAGGTAATGGAAGATGATCTGCATAAGTTGGCCAAGGCTTACGTAACTGTAACAGTTTAATTTATTATGGCTAAAACATTATTTGATAAGATTTGGGAGAAACATGTAGTTAAAACTATTCCCAACGGACCTTCTGTATTATATATAGATAAACACCTGATTCATGAAGTGACCAGTCCTCAGGCGTTTAAAGGAATAGAAAATAGAAATATTTCACTATTCAGACCTCTGCAAATTGTAGCTACTGCTGACCATAACGTGCCTACTATTAATCAGCATTTACCTATCCGCGATGAGCTTTCGAGAAATCAGGTGAGTAAACTGGTGGAAAATTGTAAAAATCATAACGTAGAATTATACGGATTAGGTCATCCTTTCCAGGGTATCGTACATGTAATAGGACCTGAACTGGGAATTACTCAACCCGGAATGACAATGGTTTGTGGTGACAGTCATACTTCAACACACGGTGCATTCGGATCTATTGCTTTCGGAATTGGTACCAGTGAAGTAGAAATGGTATTTGCCAGCCAGTGTTTACTGCAAAGTAAACCTAAGCAGATGCGTATTAATATTGATGGAGAATTAAACAAAGGAGTGGTATCGAAAGATATCATTTTGTATATAATAGCGAAAATATCTGCGAGTGGTGCTACCGGTTACTTTGTTGAATATGCAGGATCTGCTGTAAGATCCCTGAGTATGGAAGCCAGGATGACCATCTGCAATATGAGTATAGAGATGGGAGCGCGTGGAGGTATGATTGCTCCTGACGATACAACTTTCGATTATGTAAAGGGCCGGTTGTTTGCACCAAAAGGTGATGAATGGGAAAGGAAGCTGGCGGATTGGAAACAATTATACAGCGATGCTGATGCAAAATTTGATATTGAAATTAATATTGACGCGGCTGAAATAGAGCCGATGATTACTTATGGTACCAACCCGGGGTTAGGTATTGCTATTACAGGAGCTATTCCGCAAACAGATACAATTCCAGATGAAAGAGAGAGAAAAAATATAGCAAAAGCGTTGGAATATATGGGTCTTCAGGCGGGAAAATCTTTATTAGGAATGCCGGTACAGCACATATTTATAGGTAGCTGTACAAACTCACGTATTGAAGATCTTCGTATGGTAGCTTCTGTTATAAAAGGAAGAAGAAAATCTGGTAATGTTGAAGTGATGATTGTTCCTGGTTCGCAACAGGTAGCTGCACAGGTGAAAGAAGAAGGATTGGATAAAATATTTGAAGCTGCAGGTTTTCAAATCAGACAGCCTGGATGCAGTGCCTGCCTGGGTATGAATGAAGATAAAATTCCTGCAGGCGAATATTGTATTTCTACATCAAACAGAAACTTTGAAGGGCGTCAGGGTGCCGGAGCCAGAACTTTGCTGGCCAGTCCTCTAACGGCCGCTGCATCAGCAATAACAGGGGTAGTTACTGACGTGAGAGACTTACAATAAGTTAAAATAATTGAATCATCTTGTAGCGCTTTTCATCAGCTATACAGGATTATGGGGTTTCTTGTTTGGTAAGTTTACGATATACGTTGGAAGCCTTAGGCAGATAAATAGAAAATAAAAGAAGATTAATGAAAGCATTTACTATAGTTACATCAAGATTTGTTCCGCTGCCCATCGAAAATGTCGATACGGATCAGATCATTCCGGCACGCTTCCTAAAAGCTACTACCAGAGACGGTTTTGGGAAAAATCTTTTTCGTGACTGGCGTTATAATAATGACGATGAAAATCAGCCTAAGTCGGATTTTGTACTCAATCAACCAAAATATTCCGGCGAGATACTGGTAGCAGGGAAAAATTTCGGTTGCGGATCTTCCAGAGAACATGCGGCCTGGTCTATTCTTGATTATGGTTTACGGGTAGTTGTATCCAGTTTCTTCGCGGATATTTTTAAAAATAACGCTCTCAATAACGGTGTGTTACCTGTACAGGTTTCTGAAAACTTTTTACAGGAAATCTTTAATCAGGGAAATGAATCAACGTTGACCATCAGTTTAAAGGACCAAACTATCACAATTGACGCAAACGGACGAACTGAAAAGTTTGATATTAATGATTATAAAAAAACATGCCTGTTAAATGGCTACGATGATATCGATTATCTGTTAAGTATTAAAGCAGATATCGAAGCCTATGAGCAGTCCAGATAAAAAACAAATGAAAGAGGAAATATAAAAGCAATGCAAAAGAATATAGCAGTCATATTAGGTGACGGAATAGGACCGGAAGTAACCCAGCAATCTATTAAGATACTTGATGCCCTTGCGCAGCAATTTGGACATCAGTTTAATTACAGCTATGCGTTAATGGGTGCAGATGCCATCGATAAAACAGGCAATCCTCTTCCGGATGAGACAGTAAAAATTTGTCTGGAAAGCGATGCTATCTTATTTGGAGCGATAGGGCATCCAAAATATGATAATGATCCTACTGCAAAAGTTCGTCCTGAACAGGGGCTGTTGAAATTAAGAAAATCATTAGGATTGTTTGCTAATATTCGTCCCGTTTCAACTTATTCTTCATTGCATCATTTATCCCCACTAAAAAACAAACAACTTGAAGGAGTTGATTTTATCATATTCCGTGAGCTGACTGGCGGTATTTATTTTGGTAAGAAAGAAATAAATGCTGATAAAACGCAGGCTGTTGACGAGTGTACATATTCCCGTGAGGAAATCGAAAGAGTTACTAACCTTGCGTTTAAGTATGCTCTTAACCGGAAGAAAAAGCTCACATTGGTAGATAAAGCAAATGTGCTTGAAACTTCACGCTTATGGAGAAAAGTAGTGCAGGAGCTTTCTTCTCAATATCCGGAGGTGAAAGTCGACTATATGTTTGTTGACAATGCTGCTATGCAAATCATAGTAAATCCAAAACAATTTGACGTTGTATTAACTGAAAATATGTTTGGAGATATTATTAGCGATGAAGCTAGTGTAATCAGCGGTTCGCTGGGATTATTACCTTCTGCATCTGTGGGCAATTCTTCTGCACTTTTTGAACCTATTCACGGATCTTATCCTCAGGCGGCAGGCAAGGATATTGCCAATCCGTTAGGATCAATTCTTTCAGCGGCTATGATGTTGGATCATTTCCAATTGTTTGAAGAAGCAGAGCTGGTGCGCAAGGCTGTAGAATGGACGCTTACGAATGGTTTTGTGAGTAAGGATATTGATCCTGTTAATAGTTATTCAACTTCTACAATTGGCGATCTGGTGCGTGATTTTATTGAAAATGGAGCACCTTCAAATATGGGTAAGAATAATTCATCTTTGAATAAATCGACAATAATCTGATAGAGTAGGTAAAAATCCTGCTCCTTTAAAATCATAATATCCTCCTGCCATAAAAAAGTTCTTTGTTTTTTAAAAAGGCGGCAGTATATTCGTATTCATAATCGAATCTACTTGTTAAGCAAAGGATCAAATATAATAAACACCATTAGCACAATAGTTATTATTGTGGTCGTGATTATTATTCCTGCTTTGCATGGAGGTGGATTATAGATTTATAAAATCAATAAACGAAATAATACCCGCCTCCAAAAAGGCGGGTTTTTTAATGCCAGACTATAGAACAAAATAATAATGCTTGTTTCCTTGTGAGGAAAATATACATCAGAAGGGATAAGCCGAGAAAATAAAAGAAGAAAAAATGCCAAACGAACTGAACAAATATTCTAAGACGATTACTCAGGACCAGACTCAACCTGCAGCACAGGCCATGCTTTACGGAATTGGTTTAACAGATGAAGATCTTAAAAAAGCACAGGTAGGGGTTGTTAGTATGGGTTACGATGGTAACACATGTAATATGCATTTGAACGAGCTGGCAAAGATCGTTAAGCAGGGCGTATGGGATAACGACTTAGTAGGTTTGATCTTTAATACAATTGGAGTAAGTGATGGTATTAGTAACGGTACTGAAGGAATGCGTTATTCTTTAGTAAGTCGTGATATTATTGCCGATTCCATAGAAACAGTTTGCGGCGCACAATATTATGATGCTGTTATAGCATTACCTGGTTGTGATAAAAATATGCCTGGATCATTAATAGCTATGGGCAGGTTAAACAGGCCTGCTATTATGGTTTATGGAGGAACTATTGCTCCCGGCCATTATAAGGGACAGGATTTGAATATTATATCTGCTTTTGAGGCATTGGGACAAAAGATTGCTGGGCAGTTGAATGAAGAAGACTTTAAGAATATTGTAAAAAACTCCTGTCCAAGTGCTGGAGCATGCGGAGGTATGTATACGGCAAATACTATGGCTGCAGGAATTGAAGCTTTGGGAATGAGTCTTCCTTATTCTTCCTCTAATCCGGCTCTCAGTGAAGATAAAAGAAAAGAATGTCTGGCCGCAGGTAAAGCTATCAGAAACCTGATGGAGAAAGATATTAAACCCTCTGATATTATGACCAGAAATGCATTTGAAAATGCTATGGTTACTATCATGGTGTTAGGCGGAAGTACAAATGCTGTATTGCATTTTATTGCTATTGCCAAAAGTGTGGGAGTTCAGTTAACCCAGGATGATTTCCAGAGTGTAAGTGATAGAATTCCTATGCTGGCCGATTTTAAGCCAAGTGGTAAATACCTTATGCAGGATTTACATCAATATGGTGGTGTGCCTGCAGTAATGAAATATTTATTGCAAAATGGTTTATTGCATGGTGATTGTTTAACAGTGACCGGCAAAACGCTGGCAGAAAATCTGGCAGATGTACCTTCCATTGATTTTGAAAAGCAAAAAATCATTCTCCCTCTCGAAACACCATTGAAAAAAACAGGGCATCTGCAAATACTTTATGGTAATCTGGCCGAGGGTGGAAGCGTTGCTAAAATAACCGGCAAAGAAGGTGAAACATTCGAAGGTCCGGCAAGAGTATTTGACGGTGAATTTGAATTGATTAAAGGGATCAGTTCCGGAAGAGTTCAAAAAGGGGATGTCGTCGTCATCAGGCAGGTTGGTCCTAAGGGAGCTCCCGGTATGCCAGAAATGTTGAAGCCGACATCTGCTATTATAGGTGCAGGATTAGGAAAATCTGTTGCGCTTATTACTGACGGAAGGTTTAGCGGAGGAACACATGGTTTTGTTGTGGGGCATATCACTCCCGAAGCATTTGAAGGCGGATTGATCGCTTTTGTGAATGATAATGATCGCATTACCATTGACGCCGTTAATAATCGTATAGTTCTTCACGTTAGTGATGAAGAAATAGCGAAGCGGAAAAATGGTTGGGAACAACCTGCATTAAAAGCAACTAAAGGAGTTTTATACAAATACGCCCGTACCGTAAAAACAGCCGCTGAAGGTTGTGTTACGGACGAAAGCTAAATTTCCTGTTTACACTGAATAGTGTGAATAAAAAATATAATAATATGAGTACACAACAAGATACTGCAGTTTTACCTGCACAAACCGAAGAAAAACACAAGATGGTAACAGGTTCGGAGACTGTGTTGAATGCACTACTCGCAGAAGGAGTTGACGTTGTTTTCGGATATCCAGGTGGTGCTATTATGCCTATTTACGATGCTTTGTATGATTATCAGAATGATCTTAAACATATTCTTGTTCGCCATGAACAGGGTGGAATACATGCTGCACAGGGCTATGCCCGGGCATCAGGGAGGGTTGGGGTAGTATTTGCTACCAGCGGACCAGGTGCAACGAATCTGGTAACGGGACTGGCGGATGCTCAAATAGATAGCACCCCGTTAGTATGTATCACAGGTCAGGTTTTTGCCCACTTGTTGGGAACAGATGCTTTCCAGGAAACAGATGTTATTAATATAACCACTCCTGTTACTAAATGGAATTATCAGGTTACTGATGCTTCCGAAATTTCTTCTGTATTAGCAAAAGCATTTTATATAGCGAAAAGCGGTCGACCAGGACCTGTCTTGATTGATATTACTAAAAATGCGCAGCTTCAAAAGATAAATGTAGAGCAGTATCAGGCCTGTGATTATATCCGTAGTTACCGGCCCAAACCTATTGTACGTAAAGAATACATAGAGCAGGCCGCAGCGCTTATTAACAGCGCCGAACGTCCATTTGTAATATGGGGTCAGGGAGTTATTCTCGGTAAAGCTGAAAATGAATTCAAAAACTTTATAGAAAAGTCGAGTATCCCAGCTGCGTGGACTATCATGGGCGCCAGTGCTATACCTTCTGATCATCCGTTGAATGTTGGAATGTTAGGAATGCATGGAAACTATGGTCCTAATCTTCTGACTAATGAATGTGATGTATTAATTGCAATAGGAATGCGTTTTGATGATCGCGTAACAGGTCGTCTTGATAAATACGCGAAGCAGGCTAAAGTGATACATCTTGATATAGATCCTGCAGAAATAGATAAGAATGTAAAATCAACAGTTCCAGTTTGGGGTGATTGTAAAGAAACGCTACCCTTGCTGACTAAACTCGTTGCGAAGAAAGATAATAGTAAATGGATTGAAAAATTCAAAGATTGTATGCAACAGGAAATTGATACAGTCATTAATGAAGAATTAAATCCTACAGGTGATATTCTCACAATGGGTGAAGTAATTAAAGAACTTAATGGTATAACTAAAGGCGATGCAATAATAGTGACAGATGTGGGACAGCATCAGATGGTTGCCTGTCGCTACGCTAAATTCAATCAATCAAAAAGTAATATCACTTCTGGTGGGTTAGGCACAATGGGGTTTGCTCTTCCTGCTGCAATTGGGGCAAAATTCGGTGCTCCAGAAAGAACAGTAGTAGCGGTTATTGGTGATGGTGGATTTCAAATGACTATTCAGGAGTTAGGAACTATTATGCAAAGTGAGGTGGACGTAAAAATTCTTATACTGAATAATGAGTTTTTAGGAATGGTAAGACAGTGGCAGCAACTATTTCATGACAGACGCTATTCTTTTGTTAACATTACCAGTCCTGATTTTGTAACTGTTGCGAAGGGATACGGAATAGCAGGAAAAAAGATTGCTGAAAGAAAAGATCTGAAAGCTGCACTAACGGAAATGGTTAATTATAAAGGATCTTATTTGTTAGAAGTAATGGTAGGAAAAGAGAATAATGTGTTTCCAATGGTGCCACAAGGATGTAGCGTTGCAGAAATAAGATTAAAATAATATTTAAGCAATGGAATTTCTTTGTGAAAAAGACTATTAGAAATATGGTGATTTTTTTATGATAAATTCCATACAGCCATTAAATAAAGACAAAAAATAAAGGGATGAAACAGGAGTATACCATAACAGTTCATACCGAAAATCATATTGGTTTGCTTAACCGTATTGCCATTATATTTTCCAGAAGAAAAATAAATATTGAAAGTTTGAACACTTCACCTTCAGAAGTGCCTGGCATACATAGATTCACTATTGTAATCAATGAATCTGAAGACGTTGTTATCAAACTGGTAAGACAAATTGAAAAGCAAGTAGAAGTATTAAAAGCCCGCTATAATACTAACGATGAGATTGTTTATCAGGAGTTGGCTCTTTATAAAGTTTCAACCGATGAAATAACAGAAAAGATAAAAGTAGAAAGACTATTGCGTGAGTATGGAGCCAGGGCAGTAGTGATAAGGAAGGATTACATCATATTCGAAGTGTCGGGACATAGAGAAGAAACAGAAAGACTTGTTAAATTCTTCGAACCATATGGTTTAATAGAATTTGTGCGTAGTGCCAGAGTGACTATTACTAAAGCCAGTAAAGGGTTTCATGAAACGCTTAAGGAATTTAGCAGATCTACCCCTGCTCCTGAAGTTGTTGAAAATGATTTTCTGGATAAGAAAGAAGAAGTGTTCACTATGTAATTCAATACAAATCATTTACTATAATTATAAAATCAGTTCTTAAAACACAAATACAAATAAAAAATGGCAAAATTAAATTTTGGTG